>JAQWNG010000035.1 GCA_029246385.1 Halioglobus sp. | reverse complement strand
ATCATCTTTGCCCTCCTCGTCAATAGCCTCATAACGAAAGCGATAATCGCCTTTCCACTTTATTCTCTCCGACCACGACATCTTACTCGTCGACTTCTGTAAAGCGGCCACCTCGGCGTTGGTCGCCTCTAGATCCTCTTCAATGAGCGTGGTACTCGTTATCGCCCGCAACTGCTGATTCTCGATTTCGAGTGCGGCAACCCGCTCAGTCATTAACGCAAATTGCGCCTTAAACTGCTTCCACTCCGCCTCAGGCACTTGCGCAATAGCTCCCGAAGCGCTGACCACGCCGATGCCTAGAATTACAAAAATCAACCTCTTCATCTTCGTCTCCCACTAAATAGACAGTTGAAATAAACGTATATCACTCCTACTGCGGGGAGATTACAAATTAAACATGACAGCTTTATGACAAAAGCTGACAATGTACTTCCAAAATTACAAAAAATATCAAGGCTTTGTGACGAAAACATCAGCCAGTTGCAGCGTGCAGTAGAACTCTGTTACGCCGTAACAGACTCCTGCAGTTGCCTAACGGCAACACCACACACTTCATCATCTGTGGAATTTTCCGGCATCGGAAAGGTAATACGGTGTGCAAGGCCGCTAAAACGGTTGTGAAATATCGCCGCAATATCGGTATAGGTTCCGCGCGGCACAAACTTACTGAGCATGTCGTCAGTGATAATATTCGGCATTTCCTCCCAGTTACCCTGTCGGGTCATATCCAACAGTTGCTGGCCCTTTTCCTGCCAGCCAAACAGCTCCAAGCTGGGCCAATAAGCAGGCGTGGAATAAAGAAAGCCCAATAAAGTTCGCATTTTTTCCCATTCCACCGCGACCTGTTGCTCATCCTTTCCTGTGGCCGTTAAAGGTCCGAGTACAAATTTGAAGTCGTCCGCAGACCGCGGAGCGCGATCGAAGCCCGCCTGCAGCCGCGGCAGACAAACCTGACGAATATATTCAGGAGGCGTATTCGTAGGGTGGGTAATCATACCATCAGCGATGCGACCCACCATCGCAGTCATCGCCGGACCAACTGCGCCGCAGAGGATGGGAATGTTGGGGTGCTCAATCGGACCAGGGTTAAAAAAGGGCTGTAATTTTGTCAGCGTATAGTGCTCACCCTCAAAGGCTAGCCGATCGCCTGTCTGAAAACTGTTAAAAATCGCCTTCATCGCCTGAACATACTCTCGCAGCTGAGGCACCGGAGAATCCCAGCGAGCAGAATAACGCTTTTCAATGTTCGCTTGGACCTGAGTCCCTAAACCGACCTCAAATCTACCCTTTGACAGTTTTTGCAGGTCCCAGGCCGCAATCGCAGTAATCATCGGACTACGAGCAAATGCTACTAGCACAGAGGTCGTAACCACTAGTTCTTTGGTGGCATTAAGCGCCAGAGCGGAGAGTAAAAGACCGTCATGCACTGCATCTGGCACCTGCAAGCCGTTAAAACCCATAGCCTCGGCGCGGGCCGCATGGGCTCCAATCTCTGCCGGCCCCATACTTTCCGGAGTGGAGGCAAATACCTCAAACATATCTCAGCGCTCATTCCATTAAAAAAACACGATTAAACGCATAAAAAAGGCGACGGATCAAACGAATGCGATCTAATGCACGATAATGCCAATATGTCATACTCGATTAGCAATCTATCGGGATTTCGCCAGCAAACTGAGGTGTCCAAAGACCGTTATAGCGATATGATTATAAAGCTTGGTTGAAAACCCCATAAAACGCTGACACAGATAACACGCTTATGAAACCTAGCAGGTCAACCACACTGGCGGTCAAAAAAGTCGCGTGAGCCGCTAGAGAACAGGATTCGATACAGCAAATGTATTTTGACTTCGATTACTATTGGCGAGTTCTGCGCCACGTCTGGACACTTAAAGAATGGTCCGGCCGCACCCGCATGCTGTTTCGCCTAATAATCCTCGTGCCGCTTAGCACAAGTTTTCACGCATTATGCTTCGTACTGGATTATCTGTTCTTTCCTCGCTTATGGCGGCAACAAGTGCGGCAGCCGGTTTTTATCGTCGGTCATGCACGAAGCGGATCCACGCTAACCCATCGACTGCTAGCCTCAGATGAAGAATCCTTTAGCTATTTCTTATATTGGGAGACTTTTTTCCCTTCACTACTGCAAAAAAAAATTATTCGCGGTCTAGGTTGGGCAGATAAGCACCTACTCGGTGGTCCCATTAAAAAAAGACTGGAAGTGTGGGACGAGAAAATGTTCGGCAAATATCGTCATATCCATAACATGAGCTTGTGGAACTCCGAAGAAGATCAATTTGTAATGCGGGCAGCATTTGTTACGCAACAATGGGCCCTAGATGTGCCCATGATGGATATCATCGACCTATTCCATGTTGACCAGATGCCCCAGACAAAGAAACGCCGCTGGCTGCATCACTATCGCGAGTGTGTCAAACGTCAACTGCTGCTAAACGGCGGTAAAGCTGTTCACTTGAGTAAAAACCCGGTCATGAGTGGCTGGGTTGAGTCATTAATCGAAACTTTTCCTGATGCACGTATCGTCGTAGTCATGCGGAATCCTATCGAATGCATTCCAAGCGTACTCAAACTGGTGGAAGTCACCTGGTCTGCGAAAGGCTGGCGGCAGCAGGACTTTGGGGAGTCCTTGCGTATGTTGACCGATATTTCCTTTGACACTTTCCGTCACCCATACGAGGTACTCAAACGATACCCAGCGTCTTCGCATATCGTCGTTGACTACCGCAAGCTCACTACACAGCCGAGAAAAACTGTGTTGGAGATCTACCATGGCTTGGGTCTTAACGTCTCGGAAACCTACGATAGCTGGCTATTAGCGCAGGAAGATAGTGAACGAGATCACAGTACGCGATTTGAATACAGTATCGACGACTATGAGCTGTCACGCCAACGTATCGAGGCCGAACTTTCAGATTTTTTTGACCGGTATAACTGGCAGCGGGAGTCACAAGCATGAAAGCATTAATGGGGAAAACGGCTTTAGTCAGCGGCGCAAGTCGAGGAATAGGACTGGCGATAGCGCGTCGATTTGCTGCTGAGGGTGCCTCGGTTGTACTGTGTGCCTCTCGCCTTGGTGCACACGGAAAACTGCAGGGGACACTGCAGGAAGCCGCAGTCCTTATCGAAGCGGAAGGGGGGCGATCTGCCGCTATCGCTTGTGACCTTAGAGACAGTGCCGCAAGAGCAGATTTAGTGGCGCAGGCTAGCCAATGTTTCGGTCCAATCGACATATTGGTGAACAATGCCGCTGCTGCTGATATGACTTTACCCAGTGCAGTAACAACGGCACAGCGCAACCTTATGTACGACCTCAACCTAAACGTCCCTATAGAACTGGCGCAGCAGGCAATGCCCAGCATGCGCGAACGAGGCGCTGGCTGGATTTTGAATATCAGCTCGCACAGCAGTGTGCAGCCTATCGTACCTTATCGGGACTCAGCCATTGCTGCTCATGTTATTACGGCTTACGGGGCAACCAAGGCCGCCCTCAATCGATACTCTACTGGCCTAGCGCATGAGGTTGCCGAGCACGGTATTTACGTCAACACCCTAGCACCAGAGAATATCGTTCTGACTTCGGGTGCGGAGTATGTTCGTGACATCGCCAAACGCAACCCAGACATGGCCGAACCGGCAGAGATGATGGCGGAGGCAGCGCTGGCCCTCTGCAGCGGTAGTATTTTGGGTCAGGTTTGCTATAGCAGGCAGCTAGTGCACAGTATGGGGCTTTCGGTGAAGTCACTGGATGGGCAGACTATACTGGGCAGCGCTTTACTGCCAGCTGACTTGGACGCCAGCGTATGATTAACCAACCTGCTTGAAAGGATACTAGAAATGGATACTGGATTAGCCAACACACAGGCGAGTTTGCGTGAGGCGTGGGACGAAATGATTAAGGTGCTTGAGGAGGCACGCAACGCTATAGACCAGCCTAGTATGATGCCGCCGCCGGCGAATGATCGTAATTTGGCTGAGGGTTATCGATATTTGATGGGTTTTATGCACGCCGCTGTGGAACGCGCATTCCACAATGACCCCGCCCGACCGCAGTTCCGCAACGCGTTGAGTGTCATTACTCGAGGTACAATTGATAATGCCGATGCCATCTATTTTTACACACCAATAGATGGACGCGAGCAGTATCGCATTAGAGGTTGCGTGGAAGATACCAGTCACTGGCAAGGCGGAGTCGCTGCTGACGGTGCGCGAAAAGCGCCCCACTACGTTATTTTTGAGGCCAGCTCAGGTTGTCTAGCCGGGGACTCTGGCGATTTATCAGAGTTGCGCCCCGGCATGAAAACTCAGACCGGGCGGCTGGACTCTTCGCTTATTGAGACCAACTCCGATGGCAGCTTCGATATCTTATTAGCGCCGGAGCGGCCGATCGACTACGAAGGTAATTTTATTTGTACACTAAAGACAGTCAATAGAGCGCATCCCACCGACAGCAGTATGAAACCGGAGCGTTATGCCAATTACCTCAGCGGCAGGCAATTGTTCAATGACTGGGACAATGAGCAGGCCATTCACCTTGAAATCACGCAGATCGGTAATGCCGGCACGCATGCACCTGCCTATTCGCCACAACAAGCTGCAAACGACATTCGACATTTTGGTGAGATTGTGAGGAATCAGATGATTTTCTGGAACGCCTTTTGGACCATTCCTATGGGTACATACGGTGAGCGGAAAGGCACAATTCCAGGAATAGGCTTCAAGCGTAACGCGTTTAATCAAATAAATGCGGCCTCAGGCGCCACCGGTGGCGGCATGAGTACTAACCTATATGCGGGAGGGGTGTTTGACCTGAAACCCGACGAAGCCCTCATTATTGAAAACAGGATACAACTGGAGCCGCATTATATTGGCTTCCAGCTAGGAAACCTGTGGGGTGAGTCGATGGAATATGCCAACAAGGTCGGAAGCTTAAATGGACACCAGGTGAGCGTAGATCCAGATGGCATCATCCGGCTTGTCATCGCTCATGACGACCCTATGGTCCCCAACTGGCTCGACACTAACGGCCATAGTGAAGGCTTTATGTCTCCTCGCTGGGCCTACAGCGAAACACCGGACCGAGAACAGTGGCCCATTATTACGGCACTAAAAGTACCTTTTAAAGATATTCGGTCTCATCTGCCTACGTCAACGGCAGTTGTAACTCAGGAGCAGAGAAAAGAACAAATAGCGAAAAGGCAACAGCACGTACAAAAACGTTTCCGGGCATTTTAGCGTAAACACGGTAAAACGTCTTCTACGGCCGCGTCGGATTTGTAGCGATTCACTGGTGAATTAATGTCAGCAGCATTATTGCCTGCTCAGATAGCCCGTTACCCGAATCGACCCGTAATATAGTTTTCGGTCAACTGGTGACGGGGAATGGTAAAGATGTCCTTAGTATCCCCTACCTCAATTAGTTTGCCCAAATGGAAATATGCAGTGCGCTGAGACACTCTTGCCGCCTGCTGCATAGAATGTGTCACCATTGCAATAGTGAATTTTTCCTTAAGCTCGTCAATAAGTTCCTCAATCTTCGCCGACGCAATTGGATCCAACGCTGAGCAAGGCTCGTCCATAAGAATAACCTCAGGGCTGACCGCGATTGCACGCGCGATGCATAGCCTCTGCTGCTGGCCGCCTGAAAGTCCAGTCCCGGGTTTATCTAACTGATCTTTGACCTCGTCAAACAAGCCAGCTCTGATTAGACTGTGCTCCACAATTTCGTCCATCTCTGCCTTTGTATGAGCGAGGCCATGAATTCGGGGACCGTAAGCCACATTCTCATAAATAGACTTAGGAAAAGGATTCGGCTTCTGAAAAACCATCCCTACCCTGGCGCGCAGCAACACCGTATCCTGATCGTTTTCGTAGATATTGACGTTGTCCAGCGTGATCTGGCCGCTCACCTTACAAATAGGAATAATATCGTTCATGCGATTCAATGAACGCAAGAACGTCGACTTACCGCACCCCGAAGGACCGATCATTGCGAGCACTTCATTACGGCCAATGTCCAAAGATACGTCAATTATGGCCTGCTTTTCCGCATAAAAAACATCCACGTTGCGGGCTGACATTTTCGCGTCATCAACAAAGGGGCTACCAATTGTCTGATAATCTGTCACATCGCCATGATGACGAATATCTAGCCGTGCGTCTACATGAGAAGGATTAGTCTCTTCGTTAGGCACGCTTTTTTGTTTAGCTTCAGCGGCAAAAATATTCATTTTTTTCAGACCCTGCATAATCAGCCCACCGCTCTATTTAAGCTCAAACCTTTTGCGCAAAAATACGGCCAAGGCGTTCATAATAATAAGAAAGCCCATCAACACCATTATTGCTGCTGAGGTTTTTTCAGTAAAGCCACGTTCAGGGCTATCCGCCCATAAGAATATCTGGACAGGAAGGACTGTCGCAGGGTCTGTAACGCCGCTTGGCACATCCATGATAAACGCCACCATGCCTATCATTAGAAGCGGAGCTGTTTCTCCGAGTGCCTGTGCCATACCGATGATCGAACCGGTCAGAATGCCAGGCATGGCGACCGGCAAAACGTGGTGAACGACGGTCTGTAACTTTGACGCACCCACGCCCATCGCCGCCTGGTAAATAGACGGAGAGACGGCTCCAATGGCGGCTCGAGAGGTAATAATAATGGTTGGCAGTGTTATCAGCGCGAGCACTATGCCGCCGACCAGAGGGGCGGAACGCGGCAATTCAAAGAAATTGATAAAAACCGCAAGCCCCAGCAAGCCAAAGACAATAGAAGGGACTGCAGCGAGATTATTAATATTGATCTCAATAAGGTCCGTAAGACGATTACGTGGGGCGAATTCTTCTAGATAGACAGCCGCCATCACCCCGATAGGAAATGCCAGCAAAAATGTTACCAGCAGCGTATAAAATGACCCGTAAAGAGCTGCCTTGATACCTGCCATCTCTGGCTCCCGCGAATCCCCGCTGGTAAAAAAACTGCGGTTGAACCGTGACTCGGTCCTGCCCTCTTCTCGCAGCGTTTCAAGCCACTTAATCTGGATATCTTTTATCTTACGCTCTGACTCAGGTGAATCCTTCGAGACCTGATTCTTCAGATAACTCCCGGCCTCTGAGTGGGCGAGAAGCCAGATCTCACGTGTCGTACCAATCAATGCAGGATTTTCAACCACCATATCGCGCAAAGAATATTGGGCGCCGACACTTATCAATCGATATAAACTCTTTTTTCCAACTCTAGTCGAGACATCAGGAAACATCGTTCGCAGGCTGCTCTTTATGGCTGCACTGTAGTCAGCTTGTGCAATATCCGCAGGCGTGGCAGACGCATGAATACCCAACGTCTCTCTATCAAAAATCACATCCACCTTAATAAAATGCTGAGTAAAAGCCGGACTTCCCTTGCCGACAATATCAACCATCAATATACACAGAAAAATAAAACCTGTAAGCACTGCTGAGCGGCCATACCACTGGAAGCGACGCTCAGCCGCATGCCGCTTCTTCAGAGAAGCCTGAATTGCGGCAGTTGTCTTGTAATTACTTTCTTTATTCATATTGTTCACGGTATTTTCTCACCACATACAGCGCGACCACATTGAGCAGCAGCGTGACAACGAATAAGACCAAGCCCAGAGCAAAAGCGGCCAACGTCTTGGGGTTATCAAACTCTTGGTCGCCGACAAGGAGACTAACAATCTGCACAGTAATAGTCGTCACTGCCTCTAACGGGTTGATAGTCAATTTAGCAGACAGACCGGCCGCCATCACAACGATCATGGTTTCGCCAATAGCACGAGAGGCGGCTAGCAATATGCCACCAACAATACCGGGCAACGCGGCGGGCATCACCACCTTGCGAATCGTCTCGCTCATCGTTGCGCCCAGCCCGAGAGAGGCTTCCCGCAAGCTGTCAGGAACGGCAGTAATAATGTCGTCTGATAGGGACATAACAAAGGGAATTATCATGATTCCCATCACAAGACCCGCGGCCAGAGCGCTCTCAGAGGCTACACTCAGGCCCACCGACCCCCCAAGCTCGCGTATGAATGGCGCGACTGTCAAAGCAGCGAAGAAACCATAAACAACGGTCGGGACTCCGGCAAGAATCTCAAGTACTGGCTTGGTAACCGTGCGAAATCGCCGACTTGCATACTCAGAGAGATATATAGCGGACATCAACCCTACCGGAACAGCGATCAATAACGCTACCGTCGAGATAAGCAGTGTCCCAACCAACAACGGCAGGAAGCCGAAAGAACCCGACGCGGCTACCTGATCAGTACGGATTGCCATTTGCGGACTCCATTGCAAACCAAATAGGAAATCTTGTAGTGGGATTACTTTAAAAAAACGAATGGCTTCAAACAGAATCGACAGGATAATCCCTAGAGTTGTCAGTACGGCAACTAATGAACTGCCGAAAAGTATCCACTCCAATATTTTTTCTACATGATTCCTCGCGCGCAAAAGAGGTGTGACCCGGCGCACCGCCAGCAGTCCGCCAACGACTGCAACGACCAACACCATTGCTGTCTTAAGTTGACTGCTCCAAGATGTCAACACACGATAGTGTTCGCTTGCCGCCACCTGAATTTGATCCTGTTCGGTGGACCCAAATCCACCCTGCGCAAATCCCTGCAACTGGTTATAGTAGAGGCCAAGTTCATTGGCAGGCATAGCCTGAATGCTCTGCGGCAATTGCGCGATCACCAGCTTGTACAAGATAGTGGATTCGAAACCGCTCCACAGCGCAAGCAGAAATAAGGCTGGAAGCGCTGACCATATAGCGGCCATATAACCGTAGTGTGAAGGTAAAGAATGCAACGCCGTGAGGCCATTGCCCAAGCGCATAGCAACCACGCGAGACCGATTCCGACCCATAAAGAAGCTGATAACGCACAAGGTGGCAAGCGCCAGAAAAATCGTTGTCGTTTGCATTATTGGCTATTTGCTCGTGTAACAACGATTTCGCAGAGAACCAAGACGCATTGTTGCTCTAATAACAAAGCCGCGCCTCATATCCTGACAGACTCAATCTAATTGAATTAATATGGAGAACGCTTCGCTACTCTAATTCAAGGCGATTGAGATTTTTGACATCGTTCTGGATCTGTTTGAGCTCTTCACCGCTCAAGGGGATTAACCCTCTCTCGGTCAAATAGCCATCCTCTCCCATTGCCTTTAACGACGTAAACTCGATGGCGTACTCCTGTATGCCAGAAATTTTGCCAACGTGGGCGCCTTTGATATAAAAATACAGTGGGCGCGACACGGGGTATTCATTGCCAGCAATCGTATCGAAGGTCGGCACAATACCGTCGACACTAGCGCCCTGCACCTTGTCCCGGTTTTCGTCAAGAAAACTAAAGCCGAATATACCTACTGCATCCGGGTTGGCCTGCAATTTTTGTACGATCAAATTATCGTTTTCACCCGCCTCAATAAAAGCCCCGTCCTCACGGATCGCATACGCAAGGGTAGTAAATATATCTTTACCTTTCGGTGCCTTGCCTTTTCGCTCAGCCAATGCATTGTAAACGCCTAATGGTACACCCAGTTTTACCATCATCGCCTTGATTTCATCAACCTGATCAGCACTCATTGCAGACAGTTCCTTTAGATCGGGCACCGCTTTCGCGCCTCCGGCCATCGCGAGTTCTACAAAAGCATCTCTAGTGCCGGACGTAGGCGGTGGCCCTAGCACTTCGATTTTAACGGGTGGCAACACAGGGTTCACATCTTCCCAGGTAATATTCGGATTCGCGATAAGCTTACCATCAGCGCCTGGCACATCCTTGGCTAAAGCGAGGTAGATATCGTAGAGGCTAATTTCAAGCTCCGCAGACTGAGTCGAATTAGCGATAGCGATACCATCGTAACCAACTAACACTTCAACAATGTCAGTCACTCCACTGGTCTGGCAGTCATCATACTCGCTCATTTTAATACGACGAGAGGCATTCGTGATATCAGGCGTGTTGGCGCCAAGTCCACTGCAAAAAAGCTTAAGACCACCTCCGGTGCCGGTTGACTCGATTGTGGGAGTTTTGAAATCTGTAGAACGACCAAACCGTTCAGCCACCACCGTAGCAAAGGGATAGACAGTGGATGACCCTACAATACTGACGCTTTCATGACTCGCCGCCTGCACTGAATGAATGCTACCGAACGTGGCGAGCGCCACAATTGCTCCGACCAGAAAATTTTTCATGGACTTAAAGCTCCGTCATAATAAGTGATATCGAAATGTTTGCCGTTAAATCATGAAAATAAGTCTACGTCGCCTATGTTACAGTCGTGTGACAGTCATTGGGATTCTCTGTAACAAGGGCTTGTCCGCGGTAATATTGTGGTGGTTAATAATCCAACACATCTTCTCCGAGTTCACTCAAGCGGCCGTGCCTGACATCGAGGCCTTTAACCAAATAGACCACGTGCTCGGCGATATTGCAGGCGTGGTCTCCTATACGTTCGAGACTGCGCAATGCCCACATCTCGTTGAGGATGGCGCCAACATTTCGAGGGTCTTCCACCATAAAGGTGACTAGACTGCGCAGGGCGCTGCCGTATTCCTTGTCAACTTCCGCGTCTCCCCTAACCACTTCTATCGCTTTTGTAACATCTAGCCGCGCGAAAGCATCCAGCGATTGCCTCAACAGGACCCCAACGAGAGCACCGATGTGCCGGATCTCGACGAAACCACTTGGGGACATTCCGCCCTCTGACAGCTGTACCGCCTGCCTGGCCACTTTCGCCGCCTCATCTCCAATACGCTCTAAGTCTCTGTTTACTTTAATAATTGTAATAACCAGCCGAAGGTCACTTGCCGTCGGCTGCCGCCTCGCAATAATGGTTGCGCACTCATCGTCTATTGTCATTTCCATCTGATTGATCTCACGATCGTTGCGCATAATCGACTCGGCTACACCACTATCCAATTTCATCAGCGCCTCCAGAGCCGTCGTCAGCTGCTGCTCGACCTGTCCACCCATTGCAAGCAGTTGGTTACGAAGGGATTCCAACTCAGTATTAAACTGTCCAGAAATATGCTGCCCATAATCTTCTTGTTTCAACATAACGTTAGCCTCTTGCTCGAAATACTAGTGTAAATGTACTGCCTTCACCCAATATACTCTCGATGTTTAGCTGACCATGGTTCGCCGCTGCAACATGCTTGACAATCGCAAGCCCCAAGCCTGTGCCACCCGTTGCGGAACTTCGACTGTCATCTACCCGGTAAAACCGTTCAGTTAGCCGGGGAATATGCGACGCATCTATACCAAGCCCGTGGTCACTAACCTGCAAACACAGCTTGTGCCCCTGCAAGATCCAGCTTAGCGTCACGGGAGTACCCTCAGGGCTGTACTTGATGGCGTTAATCACCAAATTGGACACCGCACTATACAGCTGTCGATAATCACCAAAAATTGTTTTATCGGTTGCAATATTCAGCACCAGAATAGAATTAGGGTGAGACTCTACCAAGTCATCCCGCAGCTCATTGAATAAGCCCCTCACGTCTATACTCTCATGGACACTAATGTGCTGCTCACTTTCAATACGAGACAACCACAGCAGATCGTTCAGTAAATTCTCCATCCGCTCGGCTTGTTGGCCCATTTGCTTAAGGGCTTTCAGATAATGCTCTGGAAATGCCTTAGTATCAGTTAAAATACTTCCTAGGTAGCCACTGATTACTGTTAGTGGAGTACGCAGTTCATGTGACACGTTTGCAACAAATTCGCGACGCATCTTTTCCATAAGCACGGCCTTAGTTACGTCTCGAACAAACAGAATACGCTCTCCTTCTCCGAACGGTGTGATTTCTACGCGCAGATATAGTGGATTATCACCCGCACTGGCGAGATACTGCAGGGGAGCTGAATAGTCCATGGCTAGGAAATAACGATTGAATTCAGGAGCTCGCACTAAGTTGGTGAGCATTTGTCCTGTATCTTCTGGGCAATGCAAACCCAGCAAGGGCTCTAAAGAACGGTTTAACCACTTGATACAGCCATTGGTGTCTACCATCACAACACCGTCTCTCATGGCTGCGAATGAATCCTGCAAGTAGTCCACTGTGACCTGTAATTGGGCCTGTGCCTCTTGGCTATTCCGCTGCAGGAAGTACATACGGGAAAGAACTTCTCCCCATGGCCCAAAGGCATCTGGCGGCATCTTTTCAGGTGTCCGCAGCCACAATTGTACGCGCCGCATCTGATGATACGAAAAACCGCAAATCCCCAACAAAACGAGAATGACAGCCTCTTGTGGATAGCCATAAAGAGCACCCACAAAGGCCACGACTGTGATCAGTAATAAAGCTCTGCTCGTGACTGCAACCCAAGTCATGCTGTGTCAAAAACCTCTACTACTAATAACCTCTTGCCGAAAAGCGATATCCGACCCCCCGCACAGTCTGAATCATATTGCTGCTATCACCCTGTGGAACCTGCAAAGCCAAGCGAAGTCGTCGTATGTGCACATCAACCGTGCGCTCTTCCACATACACGTTGGCGCCCCACACCTGATCGAGTAATTGGCCACGTGAATAGGCCCGCTCTGGATTCGACATGAGGAATTGTAACAGCCTGAACTCGGTTGGCCCGATGACCAACGGCTGCCCCTTGATAAATACCCGTTTGCTCGCAACGTCCAGCAGCAACCCAGAAAATTGAATTTTTTCTCCCTCGCCGCCGCCGCTTGAGCGCCGTAACAGCGCTCTGATTCGGGCTATTAATTCCCGCGGCGCAAAAGGCTTACTGATATAGTCGTCAGCGCCAACATCAAGCCCCTGAATAACATTATCTTCTGCGGTCTTAGCGGTGAGCATGATGATCGGCATTCTCCGCGTAAGAGCCTCTCGCTTGAGCCGGTGCATTAATTCGACACCACTACCGCCTGGCAACATCCAGTCTAAAAGAACTAAGGCGGGACGTTCATCTACTATAAGCCTGTAGGCTTCTTGTATATTTTCTGCTTCGATACAGCGGAAATCGGCTGTTTCCAGCACCATACGCAACATGTCTCGAATAGCGGCCTCGTCATCAACAATTAGCAGTGTTTGTGTGCTCATCGGCTTAAATACTCTCTCTCAAACCTGAGCGTAATTAAATGATGTAATTGTGACAGTTAGTTGACAATACGTGATGTGAGGGAAAAATACGCAAAACTTTGGCCAGAACGCAACCGTATGCCTGCAAATAAGGCCTAGCGCAGGCTAGCGTTAATATTCATTAACATCTTATTCCCTGGACACAAATCTGTCTCGTCCAACTCATTTAAAGGCCTCTGTGACGTCTCTAGAACTTCATGCAAATCTCGAGAATCCTCATTAATATAGATGAGGCCAGTTAAAATGCTGCCAGAATAGCGATGATCTTCTAAGGCTGTGATCGCCGAACGCCGATCAAACGGATTGAGTGACTCATCGGCCTTAAAAAGACGCAGTGACGAGCCATCATGCATGGTGACTTCATGACTTGAACCGGGCTGATATTTCGCAGTAATCTCTTTGTGCATCGGCACAAAGTCAATGGTTCCGGTAGCCTCTGAATGCTCACGCACGAACTCATAGCTTTTTGTTGACTGCGGATTGTTATTAAACGTCACACAGGGTGAGACCACATCAATAACAGCAAACCCCCGATGAGACATCGCAGCCTTAATTAATGGTAACAGCTGATCTTTGTCTCCGGAAAAACTGCGTGCAACAAAGGTTGCACCCATCTGTAGCGCGGTGCCGCATAGGTCAATGGAACTGTATATGTTAGGGTCGCCTTTCTTGCTTGCAGACCCTCTGTCTGCCGTCGCTGAATCCTGCCCTTTGGTTAGGCCGTAGCAACCATTATTCATCACAATGTAAACCATATTCAGATTGCGCCTCGCCACGTGTGCAAATTGCCCCATGCCGATGGAGGCAGTATCGCCATCACCAGACACGCCCAAATAAACAAGATCCCGGTTAGCTAAAGCGGCTCCTGTCACCACCGACGGCATGCGACCATGAACGGAGTTAAAACCATGTGATTGTCCCAAAAAGTAAGCTGGCGTCTTAGATGAGCAGCCGATACCAGATAATTTGGCTATTTTATGAGGCTCAATGGATAGCTCATGGCAAGCCCTCACAATTGACCCACTAATAGAATCATGGCCGCAACCGGCGCAAAGCGTAGAAATAGTGCCCTCATAATCAGCTTTAGTGTAACCCAAATCATTTTGCGGCAAATCCGGATGACGGAACTTAGGTACCTGGTAGCTCATAAAGATTCTCCCGATCGAACTAAATTAACGTTGCGATGCAGGGGCACAACATTGTCGCTCTTTAGGTAGTTTTTAACTTGCTTGCCTATATTACGTGCACTGATGGGAGTGCCATCGAAGCACAGCACGGATTTTAGTTGATCTGGCCCAAATTCGAATTCAGCCATCAGCAACGTGCGCAACTGTGCATCCCGATTTTGCTCAACAACAAAGACTTCTTTATGCCGTTCGATGTAGTCGCGCACTTCGTGATTGAATGGAAAAGCTCTTACTCTCATGGCATTTAGATAAATTCCCTCTGCCGCCAAATTATCCAACGCTTCCAGCGTCGACTCCTCACTGGTGCCAAAATACAATACCGCGGTATCCGTTTGCTTGCCGCAATCTACGGCAATGGGTGCGGGTACATGCTCATTGATCGTATCCCACTTGCGCAATAGACGTAACATATTCGCCTCGTACTCTTCGCCATTTTCGGTGTAGACCGCATACTCGTTGCGGGATGTACCTCGGGTGAAAAAAGAGCCTTTTGTAGGATGGGTAGCAGGATACGTGCGATAGCAGATAGCATCCCCATCTACATCAAGATATCGACCAAACTCCATACCTTCCTCTAACTGCTCCGCTGTCATCACCTTTCCACGATCGTATTTCCTTGTATCATCCCATGCTAAAGGTTCTGTCATATTGTCGTTCATACCAAGATCCAAATCCGTCATCAGGATAACAGGCGTTTGCAGACGCTCTGCCAGGTCAAACGACAATGCCCCAAAATCAAAACATTCCTTGGGGGTTGAGGGAAAAAGTAAGACCTGCTTAGTGTCGCCATGCGAGGCATAGGCGCAAGCCAAAATATCTGACTGCTGAGTTCGTGTTGGCATGCCGGTGGACGGACCAGCACGCTGTACATTAAATAATACTGTCGGTATTTCGGCAAAATAGGCTAAGCCGAGAAACTCACTCATTAGCGAAATGCCGGGGCCCGAGGTCGCAGTAAAAGAACGGGCACCATTCCAACTTGCGCCAATGACCATACCAATAGCCGACAACTCATCCTCTGCCTGAACGATTGCATAATTACGCCTGCCAGTACCCGGGTCAATCCGTACCCGCTTTGCGTATTTCTCAAACGCGTCGACAACAGAGGTCGACGGCGTTATTGGGTACCAGGCCGCCACGGTGGCGCCACCATACAATGCACCAAGTCCCAATGCTGTATTACCATCAAGGAGGATCTTGTCTCCGACTTTATCGCTCTTTTCCACGCGTATACCAAGCGGGCACGCCACATTGGCCTGCGCATAGTGGTACCCCAACTCCAGCGCATGAGTATTCGGCAGTACCAAGTTCTTTTTACCTTTAAACTGATCTTCCAAAAGACCGGTTAGCACCTTGAAGTC
Organism: Halioglobus sp.; assembly: GCA_029246385.1. GTDB lineage: Bacteria > Pseudomonadota > Gammaproteobacteria > Pseudomonadales > Halieaceae > Marimicrobium. The sequence continues at coordinate 36,862 of JAQWNG010000035.1, read as the reverse complement.
GATATCAAGCAACGCTGCGAGCGCACCGACATATATGACGTTCTTAAACAGTTGTCGCTGTCGCGGATCTTCATAATTCTCATTACAGAGGCGGCTAAGAGGCAGGCCAACAATCGTAATGTCGTCGCGCCAAAGACGCAGATCAAGCGGCTTGGTGTCATCATAGATAAAATATCCCCCCGGTAGAACCTCATGGATATCTTGCGCCATGCTCTGCGGGTTCACAGAAAGGGCAATATCAATACCGCCTCTGCGACCGAGATAGCCCTTATCGTTTACCCGCACTTCATACCATGTAGGCAGGCCTTGAATATTTGAGGGAAAGATGTTTTTTGGAGACACTGGGATGCCCATTCGAAACAGGGCCTTAGCAAACAGGTTATTGGCGCTGGCAGAGCCTGTGCCGTTAACATTGGCAAACTTGATCACAAAATCGTTGACCGATTCAATACGTCTCATTGCTACTGACCCGCCTGACTGACGTTGTAGAGAAACTTTTGCATATCCCAGGCGGTAGTTGGGCACCGTTCTGCACATAGACCGCAGTGCAAACACACGTTCTCGTCCTTCACCATCACCCGCATAGTCGGCAGGTCGGCGGATATATAAAGATCCTGCGACAGCTCAGGCGCTGGCGCTTCGAGGCGACTGCGCAAGTCGTCTTCGGAACCATTAGTCGTAAAGCTAATACAGTCGGTTGGGCAGATGTCGATACAGGCATCGCACTCAATGCAACGTAATTCATCAAACACCGTCTGCACATCACAATTCAGGCAGCGTTCTGCTTCCTTAAAACCCACGGCAATATCAAACCCCAGTTCGACCTCGACTTTGCGGTCTTTCAAGGTCTTTTGCAAAGGAGCAAGCGGCACAATATAGCGTTGATCATTTTCTACCGCGTTGTCATAGCTCCATTCATGGACACCCATTTTCTGACTAGCCAATGTGACCTGAGGAGGTGGTCTTTTGTTAACGTCTTCACCACGACAAAATAGATCAATGCTAACCGCAGCCTGATGTCCATGCGCGACGGCCGTAATAATATTCTCCGGACCAAAGGCAGAATCGCCGCCGAAAAATACCTTTCCGTTGGTGGATTGGAATGTCACCTTGTCTACAACCGGCATATCCCATTTATCGAACTCGATACCGAGGTCTCGCTCTATCCACGGGAAAGCGTTTTCCTGTCCAATCGCCATCAATACATCATCGGCTTCCATAAACACCATGCCATTCTCAATAGGTATCAGCGTTCGATTTCCGTCTTCGTCGTATTTGGCTTCAACTTTCTCAAAGTTCATCCCCTTAAGTTTGCCCCCCTCAACCACAAACTCTCGAGGCACATGATTGTTGAAAATGGGTATACCCTCATGAGCTGCATCTGCTTTCTCCCAAGGAGAGGCCTTCATATCATCAAACGGGCTACGCACGACGACTCTCACGTCCTCTCCACCCATGCGTCGGGAGGTTCTGCAGCAGTCCATTGCCGTGTTTCCGCCGCCAAGAACAAGTACGCGTTTACCAATACTCCGCGTGTGCTCAAACGCAACGCTAGACAGCCAATCAATCCCCAAATAGACATTTGACATGGCGTCCTCAAGCCCCGGCAGGTTAAGCCCCTTGCCTCTTGGAGCTCCAGTGCCTATGAATACCGCATCGTAACTTTTATCCAATATTTCCTTAAGGCTGTCCACTTCAATATTAAATGTTGTGGTCACACCCATATTAAGGATGTAGTTGACCTCCTCGTCCAATACATCTACCGGCAGGCGAAAAGTAGGAATCTGACTGCGCATCATCCCGCCACCCGCAAACTGGTTATCGTATATATCGATGCTATATCCAAGCGGCGCAAGATCACGAGCTACTGTGAGCGATGCCGGGCCAGCACCGATGAGCGCAATACGTTTACCGTTGCTCTTGCTGGGAATTTTCGGCAAGCGATCAGTAATATCGTCTTTATTATCTGCAGCGACACGCTTCAGACGACAGATCGCTACAGGCTCCTCTTCCACACGAACACGGCGACAAGCCGGCTCACATGGACGGTCACAGGTGCGCCCCAAAATGCCAGGAAACACATTAGAGCGCCAATTGACCATATAGGCATCGGTATAGCGCTCGGCAGCGATCAAACGAATGTACTCAGGCACCGGTGTATGCGCAGGACAGGCGTGCTGGCAATCCACCACTTTATGAAAATATTCAGGATTCTTGATGTCGGTTGGTTTCACTGAAACTACTCATTATTCGTATAATAGTGACAGGTCTAAACATCTACGCTACGCAGAAACAGACCTACATCACCGGAGTGTGTCACATGTCAAGTCCTGATTCATTAATGGGGAGCGAAAAATAATGTTATTTTTCCAACACTTAGAGATTATTTCTTACGGTAGTGTTTCATATTGAACTAGTCTCACCGGCACTTTTCTAAAACCAACCGAACAGGCCACCGCCCCTGTTTAACTCGTCTTCGCAACCTAACAACTGCGACTGATAGGTGTTCGCTTTGGTTTCGACCTTGCGCGCTACATTCATGAGCCACTGCTTTTTTAGATAAGTTCCGCGCCGATAACCAGTATGACCCTCATGGTAAGCAAGATAGAGTGCGTAGGTATTGTTCAATGCGATGCCATTGCGCTGCAGTGATTTTTTGTTATACCAACCCACAAAATCAATGGCGTCAGAAAAATCATCGCGGTCCGCACCAAAACCCCCACCATCGCGTTTATAGTCATCCCATGTCGCGGTTTTTGCCTGACTGTAACCATAAGCGCTGGATGGCCTGAATCCGGGTATAAAGCCAAAGATTTTCTTACGCGGAGGCCGCGCATCGTCTTGAAACCGTGATTCCTGATAAATAATCGCCATCATTACCGGAATCGGGCTGCCCCACTCGTCTCGTGAATCTGCCGCAGCGTCATACCAGTCGTCTTTCTCATGAAAGATGGCACAAATATTGTCAACGTCGCGAGGAGGGCTGGTTGAACACGCGCAGACCCCCACCAGCAGCGCTAACACGAAAACCCATTGCAGCGCGCGACTCAAACTTTAATCCCCTCCGCCCGAAGAAGAGCAAGCAGCGCTTGCTCGTCAATAACCTCTGTGCCCAAAGCCTCGGCTTTCGCTAATTTTGAACCCGCCCCCGGACCCGCAACAACGCATGTCGTTTTAACGGAAACAGTGCCAGCCACTTTTGCACCCAGCGCCTGTAAATGAGCCTTGGCATCATCACGCCCCAACATCTCAAGTTTCCCCGTGACAACCCAGGTTTGACCGGCCAGTGGCTGACTTTGCGGTGGCAAGCATTCAATATCAGGCCAGTTCACCCCGGCCTCACATAACAACTTGACCACCTCAAGACTGGACAACGAATCAAAGAACTGACGCAAGTGATCGGCCACGATGGGACCCACGTCATCGACTTCAAGAAGCTGCCGATCCGAGGCAGTCGCAAGTGCTGCCCAACTACCAAAATGCCGCGCTAAACTGAGGGCCGTTGCTTCACCCACCTCACGAATGCCTAACGCAAAAATGAAACGTGGCAATGTCGTCTGCTTACTGTCTTGCAATGCCGCCAACAAGTTGTCTGCTGACTTTTGACCCATACGATCGAGTGACAGCAAGCGCTCCTCTGACAGTGTATAGAGTTCGGCGACACTAGCCACTAACCCCTCTTCTACTAACTGCTCAACAAGCTTGTCGCCAAGGCCTTCTACATTGAGCGCGCGCCGAGATGCAAAATGCTTAATTGCTGCTTTCTGCTGCGCGGCACAAATCAGGCCGCCCATGCAACGCAAGGCCGCCTCACCTTCCTCGCGCTCGACCGCTGATTGACATATAGGACAATGCTTTGGAAACGTCACGCGCGGAAAACGAGGCAAACGCTGCTCGGTTACCACAGAAACCACCTGCGGAATAACATCGCCGGCCCGCCGCACTATTACCGTATCCCCTATCCTCACATCAAGGCGATCAACTTCATCGCGATTGTGTAAGGTTGCATTGCTGACGGTAACACCGCCGACAAATACCGGTTCCAACCTTGCCACCGGCGTAATAACTCCCGTGCGTCCCACCTGAAACTCCACATCCAACAACCGCGTCATTTCCTCCTGTGCCGGAAACTTACGCGCGATAGCCCAGCGCGGCGCGCGCGATACAAACCCCAATTGTTCCTGCAATTTAAACTCATTGACTTTGAATACAATTCCGTCAATGTCATAAGGAAGACTGTCGCGCCGCTCGAAAAGCGACTGATAATAATCGTTGCAAGCGTCAATCCCCTGCACCACAGCGGACTCAGAATTGATCCTGAATCCCCAGCTCTGTAAACGCTCTAGCATCGGCGCTTGCCGGTCTGGCAAACTTTCCCCCTCCATAAGCCCAACGCTATAGCAACACATTTCCAGCGGACGCTCTGCCGTAACGCGAGGATCCAGTTGCCGAAGACTGCCGGCAGCCGCATTGCGCGGATTGACAAAGACCTTCTCGCCGCGCTGGCGTGCTTTGTTATTGAGCCAATCGAAGCCCGCTTTAGGCATATAGATCTCGCCACGCACTTCAAGTACCTCAGGATAACCGTTTCCGCGTAAACGCAGAGGAATAGACCGAATGGTGCGAACATTCTGGGTAATATCCTCGCCGGTTGCGCCATCACCGCGGGTTGCACCGCGCTGCAATACACCGTCGCGATAAAGAAGACTAACCGCTATTCCATCGAGTTTGGGTTCACATGCAAACTCCAAAGGCGCGGCGAATTGTGCGAGTCGGTCTAATAACCGCCGATTAAAATTCTGCATATCTTGATCATTGAATGCATTGTCCAGTGACAGCATAGGGACATCGTGTGTGACCTGCCCGAATTGGATAAGAGGTTGCCCCCCCACCCGCTGAGATGGAGAGTCGGCACGCAACCATTGCGGATGCTCCGTTTCTAGCGCAACCAAGCGCTGCATAGCTCGATCGTACTCGGAATCAGGCACCGTAGGTTGATCCAAAACGTAATATTGGTGATTCCAGGTATCAAGCTTTTCTAGCAGGGATTCGAGTTCCTGTAACGGGTCCGCCACTGACATAAGGAGGTTTAGTGACCCTTAGCCAGTAAGCGCAGTTCCAAGTCGCGAATTTTTTGTCGATTATGCTCCGTTGTTTGCTTGCTCACCACACTGCGGGATTCGTCCAGAACATCAGCGTCAAGATTTCTTGCAACTGTTTTTGCCGTCTCCAGCATGTAATCAAAAGCCTGCATCATGTCTATCGGCCCCGGAAGCGTCAGAAAAAACACCAATCCCGGCGTCGCCATCTCAGCCATATTATCAATATCAAACACTCCGGGCTGCATCATATTAGCCACGCTAAACTGCACCGCGCCGCGCCCTGCCTCTAGTTCATGACGATGAAAAAACCCCATATCACCAAAACGCAGATCACAGGCAAGCAGGATGTGGAGAATATCACCGCCGCGAAAGCCTTGCTTGCTGCGTGCCACCACGTTGAACATAAACACATCAGGCGCCAACGGAGTAACGTGACTGCTAGGTGCAGCCTCCGCCTTAACCACCTCTGATGGGGCGCCTTTTGACCCTAATCCATCTAACCAGTCAATATCTTCTGTGTCACGGTCGTTTATCATAGAGGTCATGCCAGCAACCACTTCACCGTCCTCCGCAGGCGAGGCCCCGTCCGCCTCTGTCCCATAGCCCGCCGCCCGCAGAATGTCGCCCCGCTGTACCACCCTAGCGCCGCCATTTGGGAGCTCTCCAAACATTGAGAAATCCTGTTCGGCCGCAACCGACAGCGATTCGCTGTCTACCAACTTCATTCGAACCTCGGCAGACCTTTCGCGCCGAATTCGTCGCCAGGCGTCCAGCAAAACAGCCACTATTAACAGAACACCAACAACAACCATCCAGTCACGTATTGTTAAATCCATCGCGCCCATTTCCGCTCTATTTGACTACCTAATCAACTGGCCGCTAGGGCCGCTGCTGCTTCCACATCGACCGATACCAGCCTCGAAACTCCCGGCTCATGCATCGTCACACCCATCAATTGATCGGCAAACTCCATGGAAATTTTATTGTGAGTAATAAAAATAAATTGCACCTTCTCAGACATTTCCTTTACCAAACGCGCATAACGCCCGGTGTTGGCATCATCCAGCGGCGCATCGACCTCATCCAGAATACAGAAAGGCGCGGGGTTCAACTGAAAGATCGAAAATACCAATGCGATGGCGGTCAGTGCCTTTTCGCCTCCAGATAGCAAATGAATCGTTGCGTTCTTTTTGCCCGGCGGTCTAGCCATAATCGCAATTCCAGTGTCAAGCAAATCATCACCCGTCATTTCTAGGTAAGCACTCCCCCCGCCAAACACCCGCGGGAATAATTCCTGTAAACCAACGTTAACTTTTTCGAATGTTTCACGGAACCGGTTGCGTGTTTCCTTATCAATCTTACGAATGGCCGACTCTAACGTGTCCAATGCCGACATCAAATCTTCATTTTGCGCATCCAGATAGTTTTTGCGTTCCAACTGCAAATTATATTCATCAATGGCAGCGAGATTGATCGGACCAAGACGAGCAATACGGTTAGCTACCCGCTCCAGAGAACGCTGCCATTCCGGCTCATTCGCGCCATCAGGCATGGCGCGCAAGACATCTTCGATTTCGTGCTTACCCTCTATCAACTGCTTATTAATGCTGTTTCGTTCAACCTGGAGTGTCTGGCTCGTTATGCGCTGTCGCTCTAGGTCACCGCGCACCGTTTCTGCACGCTGCTCAATCGCCGCACGCTGTTGCTCCGCCTGACGCAGCTGGTGCTCCATTTCGGCGACGAGCTGGCGTGCAGCAGTGAGCTCAGTCTCGGCCAGCAGTCTCATCTCTAGTTGCTGCTCCAAATCAGTGCGCAACGCCTCTAATGGATTCTCATTCTCGCTTAACGCGAGCGCGAGACTGTGTTGCCGCTCATGCAACTGCGCTACCTGACCGTCCGTCCGTTCGATAGATTCACGCATAGCCTTCAGCTGCGTCGACAAAGCGTGATAGCGCATTGCTAGCTGATGGGCGCCATCTTTATCTCGACGCGCTTTCTCTCGCGCACTATCCAGAGTTGAGCGCGTCTGATCTCGGGTAGACAATAACGCTTCGCGCTGCTGAGAATCCGTCTCCATGCATTCAATGGCCTCCGCCAGTATTCGCCTGGCCTCGGCAACGGCTTCCTGCTCGATGAGAAACTGTTTTTTAGCGTCTTCGATCTCCGTATTAACCCGCTCACTGCGCAGTTTGATCTGCTCAGCCTTCGCCTGATTAGCTGATACTATGGCACTAATCTCGGATTGCTGGCGTGTCGTTGCCTGCATTGCAGTCTGCTCTGTCAGCCGCTCCTCCTCACATTTCTTCAACGCGTCTTCGGTGTCATGCAATTGCCGCATTAACTGTGCCTCATGCTGCTGCTCGACCTTCAGCTTCACTATTAAAGCGTCCAACTCCTCACGGCGACGGATAACACCGCCATCGCCACTGGACAGCCGCGCAACCCGCAGCCAGTTACTGCCGATCCAGATGCCGTCACGCGTAATAATCGATTCATGTGCAGCCAACGATGCACGTTGCTGCATCGCCTGGTCTAAATCATCCGCCGCACGCACGCCAGCCAATAAGGCATCCGCTCGGCCCTCACTATGAACTTTTGATGCCAAATATCCGACTGCAGAGGTTTCATCTACACCGGACTCCACCAACACTAATCTACCTTGCTCCAAGTGGCCCAAATACATTCCGAGTTTGCCGACATCCTCAACACAGACCGCCTGCAAATAATCGCCAAGTACCGTTTCAACCGCCAGCTGCCAGCCGTCATCAACCTGCATCAGTTCCAGTAATCGTGACGAAGCCGTTAGTTGTTGCGCTTGCAACCAGTCCCCAACACCCTCGCTACCGTCTTCCATTGCAGCCTGATGGAGGGCTTCCAGTGACGCTCGGCGACCACGCATTTGCTGCAACCCCGACCGCACCTCGTTGAGTTCAGACGATAACTGAGTACGCCTATCCCGAGTGACGGCCAGTGTCTTAACCAGAGACTCACTGCGCTGCTCGTGCACAGCCATAGCCAACTCGATCTCGGCCAACTGCTTTGACAAGCCTTGTGCCTCTGCATCTGCCGGCCCTATTGCGAGGCCCTTTTTTTCATCCTGCAGTTGTTCGGTTCTGTCCTGCAAACGCTGCAGCACCTGTTCTACATGCACGATGCGAGACTGCTGGACTTCCGCCTGCTGACGCGGCCCTGAAGCATGCTGGTTGAATTCATCCCATTGCTGCTGCCACTCAAGCATCGCTTCTTCTGCGCCGACAAGCGCTTGTGCTGATGCCCCTTCGAGGGCCTGCAGTGATTCCATGTTTGGACGTAAAGCAAGCATCTCGCTGTCCCACTCAGCCAGTTTGGCACGGTCATCACCGAGGTGGCTCTCTGACTCCGAAAGGTTGACTACAGTCTGCTGCAAGTCATCACTGAGTTGCTGACCGCGCTCCTGTTGATGCTTAATCGTCTGCTCAATGCGCGCAACTTCTGACCCCAGCTGGTAATAAGTGGCTTGGACCCCGTTGAAAGCGTCGGTGCGATCTGTGTGGTCGACTCTATATTGTTCTATCGCCGTATCCACGTGTTGGTGTTCCGTGTGCACTGACTCCAGCTTCACCTCTAATTCACCTACCGACTGAGTAGCGGCTTTAATCTGAGTATCCAGAGCTTGGCATTGCAGCCCGAGCAACTGCGCTTTAAATGTGCGCTCTTCTGCCTTGTACTCGGAGTACTTCTCTGCCGCCGCTGCCTGACGCTGCAAATTCTGCAGTTGCCGCTCTAACTCATCGCGGATATCGGTGAGGCGCTCAAGGTTTTCATGTGTGCGACGCATTCTGCTCTCTGTCTCTTTGCGTCGCTCTTTATACTTTGAGATACCGGCCGCTTCTTCAATAAAAACACGTAACTCTTCTGGTTTAGATTCTATCAGGCGGCTGATCATGCCCTGTTCGATAATGGCATAACTTCTCGGCCCAAGCCCCGTCCCTAAAAATATATCGGTAATATCACGCCGCCGACAGCGGGTGCCGTTGAGGAAGTATTCCGACTGCCCCTCCCGGGTGACCAGGCGACGAGTCGATATCTCCGCGTAACTAGCGTATTCACCACCGACGCGACCCTCACTATTGTCAAATACCAGCTCAATCATTGCCTGACCGACTGGTTGACGATTAACGGAGCCGTTGAAGATGACATCGGCCATAGACTCTCCGCGCAGATTTTTCGCGGAACTCTCACCCATAACCCAGCGCACCGCGTCGATAATATTAGACTTGCCACAGCCATTGGGACCCACGACAGCACACATATTGCTGGGGAAATTCACTGTAGTGGGGTCGACGAATGACTTGAACCCCGCAAGCTTGATAGACTTTAGTCTCATATCACTTTAAGCAGCCCAGTTAACGCATTGTTTATTATAGGTTTATGCCGAATTCATATTGCAATTACCCGGCGGCTCACCACAACATGTAGTGTATATACTTTCATTGAACAACACTATGCCTGTGCGAGAGAAATATAAAAATCGCTTTTAGGCACCGGCAAAGAAGCCAAATGCCTACGTAAAAGCACCGCAACTTAGGGCGTATTCGGCACCAGCACGATAGACACTGGGGTGCCCTCAACGGAGGGAGAAACCGGCCCCGCCTCTCCAAGCCAGCGCGCATTTGCCTCTCCGGGACGGCCATCCTGAGATACCTGCACTGCGACAATGACCGACGAGATAATAGAGAGCTTCTGACCCGCCATAGAATTGCTATCATCGAGCCGTAACGTCACCGGTAACTGTGCTGCCGTCAAACGCTGAACAGCAATCGGCATGCGACTTTGCGAGTCGGCATTGCGTGCCAAAATAAACACCGTATCCGCAGGATCAATCGTGGCGCCCGCCGGAGCAGAGACGCTTATCGTGACGCCGGCACTAGAGACCATTGTCGATGCTGCCGGAGCCTGAGCAGGAGCCGCACTGCCCTCCGCCCCCGATGCAGCAAGTTGTTGGCGCGAGGCTTGCAGCAACTGCTCGATCATCTGCCGGCTATCAGAGTTCGATGACTCCAGCGCCAACAGGCGGGTCCAGTACACAATTGAAGCGTCATACTGCTGCTCATCGTAGGCAGCCATACCAAGCAGACCCAGCGCAGTGCGCTGTTGCGGATCTGCAGCAAGCGCCTGTTCTGCACGCAGCCGACCTAGCGCGCTCAGCTTGCGACCCGCAGCAAGGTATTCTGACTGCGCAGCATAGGCCAGGGCCTGGGCATCCTCTGGTACTGCCTGCACCAGCGCAGCATAAAATTCCGCCGCCCGCGCGTACTTTTCCTGGCCCATATAATAACGACCCAGCAGCGAAATATAATGAAGATTCTCTGGACGCTGCAACGAGCGCGCCTCAACCGACGCAATGAGGCTAGCCCTCTCCGCCGGTGAAATATCGTCCTGCAGACTTTGCAGCTGCGCTGCAATCTCAACATCCTTTACTGCACCGAGCATGTAATATAAAACACTCGCTAGTAGTGCAACTACCGGCAGCAATATCCAGACAGGAAAAGACTGCACCGAAGTCACCGTACTAGGGCCGCGAAAATGCTCATCTTCAAGCAGACGCAGACGCGTATCCTCGTCTAGCGCGTCATTGCCCTCAGCCGCTAACTCCAACCGTCGCAATCGGAACCACTCGAGGTTGGCGCTATCTAAGTCAGCCTCGGTACTTCCGGTTCGTACACGGGGAAATAAATAAAAAAGACCACTGAGCAGCACCAAACCGACACAGGCCAAAATAAATGTTGTCAAGAATCCTGCTCCGCTTTGTTCAACAGCGACTGCAGTCGTGCCTGCTCCTCGGTGCTCAATGAGGCGACCCCGGCATTGGACACAACCGACTTAGAGCGCAGCGCAAGCAACAGCACGCCAAAGGCTGCCAGTAGCAACAGCGCTGGTGCCAGCCAGAGTATTATCGATACGCCGCCAAAGCTCGGCCGGTAGCGTACGAACTCTCCATAACGCGCCACCATATGATCAAGGATTTCAGCATTCGAATTTCCGTCCTCCAGTTGCTGATGTAATAGCCTGCGTAAATCTTGCGCAATAGGCGCATTGGAATCGGCAATATTCTGGTTCTGACATTTTGGACAGCGCAATTCCTCGGTCAAATCTTGATAGCGTACCTCTAACTCAGGATTGCTGAAGTCATAGGTTTCAACTAACGCCTGAACCGGGCCCGGGCATAACATCAGCAACCCAAAACACCATAGGCAGGCACTCTTCATTGGTCACCACTCTCCGCCATCAGCGTCTGATAGAGAGGCTGGAAAACCGCATCCCATACTCTCTGGTCCAGCACACCCGCGTGGCGATATCGAATCACACCTGCAGCATCGACGAGGTAGGTCTCCGGCGCGCCATAGACTCCCAAATCAAGCCCCAAGGTTCCGTCATGATCTGCAATATTAAACCGATAGGGATCCCCCAGCTCCTCTAGCCACCGCTGCGCATCGGCATCATTATCTTTGTAGTTAAGGCCAAACACAGGAATGCCCTTTTGCGCGAGTTGCTTTAAATACGGGTGTTCCACGCGACACGCAACGCACCAAGTAGCCCATACATTTAACAGCGAAACCTGACCTTTGAGGTCTGCTTGAGACAGCAAGCCAGTCCCGTTTAAACGGGGCAGACTAAACGCGGGGAACGGTCGATCTATCAATGCTGAAGGCATCTCGCGAGGGTCGAGACTCAGACCTCGAAATAACGTGATCGCCAGCATTGCAAACAGAATCAGTGGCAAAAATAGCTTTAGCCTAGACACCATGCAGAGCAGCCTTATTAACCGACGGCACAACATCCCGCTGGCGCCGGTATCGCTTATCAAATACCGACGTGAAAGCACCCACTGCCATGAAAATCGCGCCCAACCACATCCAACGCACCAAAGGCTTGTAATGCAAACGCATAGCCCAAGCACCGTCGCTTCCGATGGGTTCTCCCATGGCGACATACAGGTCTCGGAATAAACCGGGGGCAATGGCGGCCTCTGTCATCACAGAACCACCGGCGAGGTAACGGCGTTTTTGCGGTAACAAGCTAGCCACAATGGCGCCATCACGAGACACGACTATCCGCGCCTCATCTGCGATGAAATTTGGCCCACGCACCTGCGTTACTTCGACAAACTGAAATTGATAGCCCGCAAGTTCCTGGGTATCACCTGGACTCATTCTAAGATCGCGTTCAAGCGAATACTGACTGGTAGCCACAACCCCTATAACACAGGCCGCAAATCCAAGGTGCGCAATCAGCATGCCGCAGTAGCCGGGCGTCAAGCGACGTAAACCGCGCGCGGCACTGGAGGCATTGCGCAACTTACGCAGGACATCCTGCGCCAGTCCCAGCAACAGCCAAGACGATAACAACACCGCCAATGCTACCCAAATATTGTAAGGCGCATTTAGCAGTGGAAAGGTAAATCCGCACGCCACAGCTACCGCTGCAGGAATCATCAATTCACTGCGCCAGCGCGCGACATCATCACGCTTCCAGCGCGAAACAGGCCCGATCCCCATAAATGGCACCAGCAGCACCATCAAAGGTACGAAAACAGCGTTAAAATAGGGCGGGCCAACAGACACTTTACCCATGCCAAGTGCATCAACAATCAATGGGAACAGCGTGCCAAATAAGACCGTCAGGGTCGCCACTAAGAACACGACATTATTGCACAGCAAAAGGCTTTCTCTTGAAACCCAGGCGAAGGTCACCCGACTGCTTACTGCCGGTGCGCGAAATGCATATAGCGTTAGAGACCCGCCAACTACTAATGCAAGGAACACGAGAATAAACATTCCCCTAGCGGGATCAGTGGCAAAGGCATGCACTGAGGTCAAAACACCGGATCGAACTAAAAAGGTGCCGAGCAGGCTCAAAGAAAAAGCAAAAATTGCTAGCAACACGGTCCAGCTTTTGAACAGACCGCGCTTATCCGTTGCCGCAAGTGAATGGATTAGCGCGGTTCCTGCCAGCCAGGGCATAAACGACGCGTTCTCTACAGGATCCCAGAACCACCAACCACCCCAGCCTAGTTCATAATAGGCCCACCAACTTCCCAGCATAATGCCCAGGCTGAGAAAACCCCAAGCGATATTGGTCCACGGCCTCGACCAGCGTGCCCAAGAGGCATCCAGCCGACCGCCCAGAAGCGCGGCAATGGCGAAGGCAAAAGACACAGAAAAGCCCACGTAGCCCATATAGAGCAAAGGCGGATGAATGATGAGCCCGGGATCCTGTAACAAGGGATTGAGGTCGCCACCATCGGCAGGGGTAGCTGGGAGAAGTCTAGCAAACGGGTTCGACGTCGCCAGAGAAAAGGACAGGAAGCCAACACCGATAGCCCCCATCACTGACAAAACTCGCGACAATACTAGCAGCGGCAACTGCGGACTGAACAGCGCGACCGCGGCAGTCCACAATGCGAGGATCAGTGCCCACAGCATCAACGAGCCTTCATGATTGCCCCACACCGCGGCGAACTTATAAATCGGTGGCAACAAACTGTTGCTGTGAGAGGCAACAAGCGACACCGAAAAGTCATCCTGCAGAAACGCGCTGGCCAAGCAAGCAAAGCTAATTCCTACAAAAACTAATATACCAACGGCGAGTGTCGGCGCCAGCGCCATAGCGGTAGCGTTGCCACGCCACGCCCCCCATGCTGGCACAGTAGCCAACATTAACGTCAGACAAAACGCAATAATCAGGGCAAAGTGTCCAATTTCAGGGATCATTTTGTGTTGCCTTTCTTGTCATATCCGGAATTTTCCAATGCATACGCAACCTCAGGGGGCATATAATTTTCATCGTGCTTGGCTAAAATTTCAGTCGCCTGCAGCACACCGTCGCTGTCTAACACGCCAGACGCAACTGCGCCCTGCTCTTCGCCAAAAAGATCCGGCAAAATCCCAACGTAAACCACGGGCACCGATGCCTGATAGTCCGTCAGCATAAAGCTTACCTGCAAGCTGTCTGCAGCGCGCTGCAGACTATTCCTCTCTACCATCCCGCCGACCCGAATAGACTGGCCGATTGGGGCCTTGCCTTCAGCAACCTGTACCGGCGGATAAAACAAATTGATATTGCCGCGCAAAGCATAAGTCACCAGGCCGATCGCCACACTGGAAAAAAGCACAACAAAGAGCACCAGATACAGTCTTTGTTTTCGCACTGAATGCATTACTGTCCACCTCGCACGCCGGCAACGGTTTTGCGTTCAGCGCGTCTCACCTCTGCCGCTAGCCGCTGCAGCAACCGACTACGGCGCCGCATCGGCGCAACAAGCAACATTACGATTATCACGGCAGTAATCAGGTATGCGGGCCACACATAGACGCCGTGTCCATCCATCATGAGGAGTGCTTGGACAGTGTTGAAATACATCAGCCCCTGCCCTTTTCATCGGCGATTCTTTTCACCCACTGGGTGCGCGACTCACGCTGCAGTAACTCAGCGCGCATATTCATCAATAAGCAGCAAGTGAACAACGCATAAAACGCTGCGATCATTAGTAACAGCGGGTAGAGCATACTGGAGTCTATCGTAGACTCACCCGTAAATTTAATAGAGGCTGGCTGATGCAGGCTATACCACCAGTCAACCGATTTGTAGACGATAGGAATATTTACCATCCCTACCAGGCTCAGCACAGCACAGGCTTTACCGGCGGCCTCTTTATTGTCGAAAGACTCGTACAGCGCAACAACACCCAAATACAAAAATAGCAAAATCAGCATGGAAGTGATGCGAGCGTCCCAGACCCACCAGGTGCCCCATGTTGGTTTACCCCAGATCGCCCCGGTCAATAAAGCAATGAACGTTAAGGCGGCTCCGACCGGCGCAGCCGCCTTCATCACCACGTCAGCCATCTTCATACGCCAGATCAAACTAATAGCGCCTGCGATTGCCATGACATAGTAGCCCGCCAATGCCACAACTGCTGCTGGCACGTGGATATAAATAATACGATAGCTATTGCCCTGACGGAAATCCGGCGACGTAAATAACAGACCCCAAACCGTTCCACTGATTAATGCAATAAGGGTAATCGGAACAAGCCAGCGCAAAATAGCGCCAGCGATTGCGTACAACCAGGGAGGCGAGCCGAGTTTATGAAAGAAAGTCCACATATCAGTTTAGATTATACCGTTCGCTCGGCACGGAACAAACTAATATACAAAGCCTGACCGTATGTTTTGAATCCGATATTAAGCATCTAGGCTAATCCTCAATCCTGTTGCAATCGCCAGTGGTGCCAGTGCGATCGCCAAGCTTAACATCGCTCCTAAGATTGCTAGATAGGGGCCAGGTGGCGTGCCTGTAACCGCTGCTTGCACCGCAGCGGCGCCAAAAATCAGTACCGGCATGTAGAACGGTAAAATCAACAGAGAGATTAACATGCCGCCTCGCTTAAGCCCCACCGTAAGCGCAGCACCAATACCGCCAAGCAAACTTAGTACTGCGGTACCCAACAGCAAGCTGAGGATGAGCGTACCTAATGCTGATATTGGAAGGTTAAGCATTAGAGCGAACACCGGCGACACCAGTGCCAGCAAAAAGCCAGTGGTCAGCCAGTGGGCCAAAATATACGAAAGCGATGAGAGAAATAGAGGCTGTGGCGCCAGCATTAACTGCTCCAAACTACCGTCATCAAAATCACTGCGAAAAACCGCGTCCGAGGTCAAAAGATTCGAAAGCAAGGCGGTGATCCACAGGAGGCCGGGGGCAAAATTGGCCAATTTATCAGGGGCGGGGCCCAAACCAAGCGGGAACAAAACAATAACCATCGCGAAAAACAACAGGGGATTACCCATTTCGATGGGTCGGCGCATAACCAACAATAATTGCCGACACAATACCCGCGCAAAGAACTGTCCAGTATGCGGCGGGCTCAAGAGATCAAACTCTGCACGAGCTTAAGCGTGTGCACTTCGCATGTCACCTGAAGTTTCTGATGGGATGTCATAACGACGGCGCCACCAGCAGCAACGTGCGATGCTAATAACGCCTGAGTTTCATCCACACCCTGCGCATCGATCGCCGTAAACGGCTCGTCTAGTAACCACAAGCGCGCATCAGACAAAAATAAGCGGGCGAGATTTACGCGGCGGTGTTGCCCCGCCGAAAGCGTGTGACTGGTGACGTCCTCGTAGCCGCACAGACCTACTCGGGCGAGTGCACTGTCGATTTGTTCAGCCGAATACAAGCCTTCTCCATTTAAATGCCACCGAAGATTTTCCCGAGGACTCAACAGCGCCTTGACCGCAGGCTGATGGCCCAGATAAAGCGGCGCGACTGGACGCACGACTTTGCCTTCAAACCCGTAACGCGACAGCCCACACAGAATCCGCAGCAGACTAGTCTTGCCTGCGCCATTGGCTCCTTCAATCTGCCATAGCTGTCCAGCGTGGACTGCAAGCGAAAGGTCGCAGAACAGTTCACGTCCGCCCCGTAAAAGACTGAGGGACTGCGCCTCTAACAGCGGCGCGCCTATGGCACTGATTGACACTAGAGGTTGACCACCTGAATTGCCGGCACATGTAAACTGGTATCGCGCTCAACATGAAGATCACTAAAATTGAACAGACTACTATCGGCTAACTGCGACGGAGACACATTACAAATACTTCGAAAGATTGATTCAGTGCGACCCGGATACTGTGTCTCCCACTGCGCTAACATCTGCTTAACCTGCACACGTTGCAAATGCGTCTGCGAGCCGCAGAGGTTACAGGGGATAATGGGAAACTCCTTGAAATCACAATAACGTTGCAGATCCTTCTCTTTGCAATAAGCCAGCGGGCGAATCACAATATTCTGCTTGTCGTCGCTAAGAAGCTTAGGCGGCATAGCCTTCAGCTTGCCATTGAAAAACATATTCAGAAATAATGTTTCAACAATATCGTCGCGGTGATGCCCTAAGGCAATTTTTGTGACACCGATCTGTTGAGCAAAACCGTAAAGACTGCCTCTGCGCAGCCGTGAGCATAGCCCGCAGGTAGTTTTACCCTCTGGGACTAATTCTTTCACGATAGTGTAA
Source organism: Halioglobus sp. (assembly GCA_029246385.1). Classification (GTDB taxonomy): domain Bacteria; phylum Pseudomonadota; class Gammaproteobacteria; order Pseudomonadales; family Halieaceae; genus Marimicrobium. The sequence goes on along the minus strand of JAQWNG010000035.1, from coordinate 19,702 downwards.
GTGTCCTTCTCCAAGATGTAGTACGGCACGCCTACGTCAGACAAATAAGCTGGCAGAACTTCCTCCGGAAACCCTGGCTGTTTTTGATCAAGGTTCACAGCAATCAGTTCGAAGTCTACCGGTGCACTCTGCCGCAGACTGATTAGCACATCCAGCATGGCATAAGAATCTTTACCGCCAGACACACACACCATAACCCGATCGCCCTGCTCGATCATAGCGTAATCGGCAATAGCCTTGCCCGCATTGCGGCGCAGGCGCTTTTGCAACTTATTAAATTCCAGTTTTTCTTTGCGGGAAAGTTCTTGCACATTGATCGCCGTTAGTGCTTGATTTGACGGGCATTTTACGTGCTTGAGGTTGCTTGCGTCCAGCACTGACGTCGCCAATTTCATATTGCAGCCGCGGCGTTGGTGAGCGTCATATGCTTACAGTTGCTATACATGGCCGGTAGGGGCATTTATTGTGCATACTCGCAGCCCAACGGACCCTAACGGCCTAAACCCACTGCGCGTCGCCAGTCAGAAGCGGTTGTCAGGACCGTCTAGTGCCAAGGCAACCTTGTAATTCCTACGATTTGCCTCGACAATGCTTTCCGAAAAACCGTTCGTCCCACTTTTAACGAGGATTATGCTGCAATGAAAAAACCTGTTCGAGTAACTATAACCGGTGCCGCTGGCCAAATAGGTTACGCTTTAGTCTTCCGCATTGCCTCCGGTGCTATGCTCGGTGATGACCAGCCGGTCATTCTGCAATTATTAGATATCGCTCCGGCCATGGAAGCGCTTGACGGCGTTAGAATGGAGCTGGAAGATTGTGCTTTCCCACTGCTAGCTGACATAGTCTGCACTGACGACCCCAATATAGGCTTCAAGGGCACGGACTATGCACTGCTAGTCGGCGCCCGACCGCGCGGCCCAGGCATGGAACGTAAGGATTTGCTTGAAGCCAATGCCGCGATCTTCTCGGTACAGGGCAAGGCCATCAACGATCACGCCAGCAAAAGCATCAAAGTATTAGTTGTAGGCAACCCCGCCAACACCAATGCATTGATCACACAACGCAATGCGCCCGATATCGACCCCCGTAACTTCACTGCCATGACGCGCCTTGATCACAATCGAGCAAAAACACAAATTGCTTTGAAGACTGGCAAGACCGTTAACGACGTCACCAACATGACTATTTGGGGCAACCACTCGGCCACGCAATACCCAGATTTATTCAATGCTAAAGTAAACGGGGAGCCCGCCGTCGACCTAGTGGACCAGCAGTGGTATGAAAACGATTTCATTCCCACAGTGCAACAGCGCGGTGCCGCCATTATCAAAGCACGGGGTGCCTCTTCTGCCGCCTCAGCCGCCAACGCCGCCAGTGGACATATGCGTTCTTGGGCGCTTGGCACACAGGATGATGATTGGGTATCCATGGGCGTCCAGTCGGATGGATCATACGGCATTGCGGAAGGACTGATTTACTCCTTCCCGTGTCGTTGCGCCAATGGGGAATGGGAAATCGTGCAGAACGTCAAAGTTGGAGAATTTAGTCGCGCGAAGATGTCAGCGACAGAGCAGGAGCTCACAGAGGAGCGTGATGCGGTGCAACATCTATTATCGTAGAGACGCGCCAAGCAAACTACAAGGGCCACAGCAAGTCAGCCTGGCCCTTTTTGAATAAAAAGTACTATGCATAAAACTGAGCCGTCAAAGCGCTACCACCATGGCAACCTAAGAGAGGCGTTACTCGATACCGCTATAGAGCAGCTGCACGAGGGAGGCATGGAAAATCTCAGCCTGCGCGCACTGGCTCGGGCCGTTGGCGTATCTCAGGCAGCCCCGTATAGACACTTCGAAGACAAAAGTAAATTGCTTGCGGCTATGGCGACCAATGGCTACCGCGAGTTGTTGCGCGCCTTGCGCGAGACAGGCGATACTGCCGGTGATTGCCCCAAAGAACAGCTATTCGCTTTCGCCCATGCCTATGTCGATTACGCCGCCAACAATCCGCAGCTATTCAAACTCATGTTTGGCCCTGCGGTACAGCCGACCGCGCAACACCCCGAACTGCGCAGGGCGAGCCGAGACACTCTACAACTAGTGCAGGATATCGTTCAGCGTGGACTGGATCGTAATATTTTCCGCGAGGTTGATGGCGTCGCGTACATGACAAACGCTGCATGGTCGAGCATTTATGGTTTGTCCACGCTGCTGGTCGATGCTCCTGAATTATTTGAGCGCCACATCGATCTCGAGCGTCAGATAGACCTTGGGGTTCAAATTTTTTTGGATGGTCTTGGCAATTAAAATACAACGGCCGCAGCTGTTAAACAGGCGCTATTAGAGATCTCGCAACACCATCACAGGCGCAACAGACACCACCTTACGACAACTGAACACGCCCAGACTACCAATAATTAACGCCCCCGACAGAATACCCACAGGCCAGATCCAAAAAGTTGGTGTATAACGCATCTCCATCGCCAGTGTTTGTAAAATATACACCGACAATTCAGCGGCCATCGTTGCAAGAAACCCTGCAAAAAAACCTAATGTAGCAAACTCGATCAGTAAACTACCAAGAATCAAGCGACGTGGTGCACCGAGGGCACGCAAAATCGCACTTTCGTGCATCCGCGCATCGACACTGGCTTGCACTCCAGCGACTAACACTAATCCGCCTGCTGCTAATATTACTACCAGCACCAAATTAATTGCCGCAGACACCTGCTCAATGATGCCGCGGACCTGCTCGACGACAGCATCCATCTCGATCACAGTGACTGCTGGGAAACTGCGAATGAAGCGGTTTAAAAATGCTTTATCAGCCGCTTCCAGATGAAAACTCGTCATGAATGTTGACGGATATGATGCTAACAGCTTCGGTGGGAATACTAAGTAAAAATTGGGGCGCATAGATTGCCAATCCAGCGCACGAATACTCATCACCTGTGCCTCTAGTGGCTGCGAACCCACTAGGAATCCCACTGAATCACCGACATTAACACCCAGCCTCTCGGCGAAACCTTCTTCGAGCGAGACCAGTGCTTTATCACTGTCGGCGGGCCACCACCGCCCAGTGACGAGGGTATTATCCTTGGGCAACCCCTGTGACCAGGTCAAATTAGTTTCTCGCTGGCGCCTATCTTCTTCAACATCATCGGTACTCACTAATTCTTCGCTGTTGACCGACATGATCCGGCCTCGAATCATCGGATAAAATGCCTCGCGGGAGACCCCTTCTTCGACCAACAGCAGCTCCACGGCAGGCACATCCTCTGGGGCAATATTGAGAATAAAATGATTAGGTGCATCGGCTGGCAGCTGTGTCTGCCACTCATCAATCAACGATGTTCGCACCAACAGCAAGACCAACAACATCATAATTGCCATCGAAAAGATCACCACCTGCAATGCATTTGCTACCCCACGTCGCTGCAAACCTGCCAACGCAAGGCGCCAAATATTTCCCGCACTCATTCCAACCAAACGGCCGCCCTTAAGCAGCGTTAACGCCAAACCGAACCCTAACCCAACGGTTACTCCAAGACCCGCTAGTACCGCCAAAGTCAGCTTCCAATCGCCGCTATACCACCACATCAGCAACACAACGGCCAATAGCCCTAAGACATAATCACTTATCGCTCGACTATCCTCCAACGGCAAATCCCGACGCAGGACACGCAGTGGACTGGCCTGCCCCAGACGGCGCAGCGGTGGCCAAGCGAAACAGAATAAGCACGTGATCGAAGTCGCCGCGCCGATCGCGTAAGGCCTTACTCCACTGGACCCTGGCTGCACTGGGAGCTGTTCTGCGAATAATTTAAAAAACACTGCCTGTATCGCGAATCCCAAGCCACATCCCAGCGCCGTAGCGATTAGGCCCAATAGCAGTAAACTGCTGGCGTAAAGGCGATTCACTGCCGCTGACGTGGCTCCCAAACTTTTGATAATTGCCACGTAATCGTAATGACGCTCACTGAAGCGCCGCGCAGCCAATGCAACGGCAACTCCTGCCAACACTACCGCCAAACTCCCCGCCAGCAGCAAAAAGCTTTCAGCACGAGCAAGCGCGCTGCTAATACTTGGCTGACCTTCCTCCACACTCAGTGCCTTTTGACCGTCTTGCAGTTGCGGCTGCAGCCATCGACTAAACGACTTCATGCTAGCTTCTGGCCCGGCGTAAAGCTGGCGATACTCGACGCGACTTCCGGGCTGAACCACCCCTGTCGCAGGGATATCGTCGTAGTGCATTAGCACGCGCGGTCCAAAACCATAAAAAGAGGCGCCTTGATCCGGCTCGGTCCGCGCTACGGCAACAACTAAAAACGCGTGGTCACCGATCATCACCTGGTCTTGCAGGGCCACGTCGAGCAAAGAAAACAGACGCGAGTCCAACCATACTTCCCCTCTCGCAGGCCCCGCGCTCGCCGGCAATATTTCGCCAAAAGGCTGCACGCCGTACGTTAGTTCACCCCGCAGCGGATAGGCGTCGCTGACCGCCTTGATTGAGGCCAGATACATATTTTCGTCACCGGCGTATACCATAGACGGAAAAGACAGTGTCAGTGCCCGCTGCAGTCCGTCTACCTCAGCCTGCTGCAACCATTCTTCTGGCAACGGCCTGCCACTGCTGACAACTGCATCCGCCGCAAGGAAACGATGGCTCTCTTGCACCAATGCGTTCTGCAGTTTAGTTGTAAAAGCGCTGATTCCCGATACCACTCCGACGGCTAACACCAACGCCATCACGAGCACACCCAACTCTCCGCCACGCCAATCGCGCGCGAGCATTTTCGTAGCCGTCATCGACATTGGGCGTCTACCCCTCAGCCAAGGCGCCGCCGTCTAGGCGGAGGCGTCGATCACAGCGATCGGCCAGCGCTGAATCGTGAGTCACCAGCACTAGAGTGGTTCCCTCCTCTCGGTTCAGCTCAAACATAAGATTGATAATACGGTCACCCGTGCGACTATCGAGGTTACCGGTGGGCTCGTCAGCAAACAGTATTGCCGGCCGAGACGCAAACGCCCGAGCCAAGGCGACCCTCTGCTGCTCCCCACCCGAAAGTTGTAGCGGGTAATGCCGCATTCTGTCATCCAATTCGACCCGCTTTAAATAGTGTTCTGCCTTTTCAGCCACGTCATATTGCCCCTGTAACTCAAGCGGCAGCATGACATTCTCTAGCGCAGTTAGGGCCGGTAACAATTGAAATGATTGAAATACAAATCCGATGTGCTCTCCCCGAAACCGGGCTTTCCCATCTTCATCAAGCGTACCGAGATCGGTCCCGTGAATTGTAACGGACCCTCCCGACGCCTCATCCAGCCCAGCAAGCAAACCAAGCAGGGTCGATTTACCCGAACCGGAGGCCCCGATGATAGCGACCGACTCGCCCGACTTGATTTCCAACGTAATCCCTTTCAGTATCTCCAACTCAGCGCCCGCTATGGGCACCCGTTTTTGGAGATTGTCGCATTTGATCATTAACTTCGTCCTTTTTCGCAGTGTACGCAATTCACTTGCAATTGGATGCCTGCTACTGGTGCTAGCGGGTCAGGTACTTGCCAGTGAACCAAAAATTCTGATACTGGGTGATAGTATCAGTGCGGCTTACGGCATGTCTTTGGAACAGGGCTGGGTTGCGCAACTTGCGATATATCTTAAAGAACGAGATGCTCAAATCCAAGTGGTGAATGCCAGTATCAGTGGCGAGACAACCGCCGGAGGACTGCGACGTCTACCCCTGCTGCTGCAGGAAAATCAGCCTAATGTTGTCATGATAGAGTTGGGCGCAAATGACGGGCTACGAGGTTACCCCTTGAAGACCGTGCAGGATCATCTTGAGCGGCTGGTGGAACTGGCACAGCAAGCAGGGGCCCAAGTCATCCTGCTTCCGATGGAGATCCCGCCGAATTACGGCGCTCGCTACACCTCCGGATTTCGCGACACCTTTCGTCAGGTGGCCTTTGAAACGAACTGTACCTTGGCACCATTTATACTCGATGGCGTCGCCACCGACCCAACGCTAATGCAATCCGACGGCATTCATCCAACAGTAGAAGCACAACCCATGCTATTGAATAATATATTGCCAACGGTAACTCACGTACTGGACAGGTCATGACTGACACCAGATGGGATGATCTGCAACGCGGAGACAGCGCAGTCATCTGGCACCCCTATGCTCCGGCCGTCAATGGTCCAGAGATCTTTCCTATAGTAAGCGCCAGTGGCGTGCGTCTAGATTTGGCCGATGGACGACAACTCATTGATGGGATGGCCTCTTGGTGGTGCGCCATCCATGGCTATAATCACCCGACGCTTAATCGGGCGGTCGAAACACAGCTAGACGCAGTTTCACATCTTATGTTCGGCGGGCTGACACATCCACCCGCGGTGGCATTAGCGCAAATGCTGGTAGAACTGACTCCACCCGGCCTAGATAGGGTTTTCTTTAGTGACTCTGGCTCGGTTGCAGTGGAAGTTGCGATGAAAATGGCAATTCAATACTGGTACGGCATGAGCCAACCTAGAAAACATAAACTGGTTGCACTGCGCAACGGTTATCACGGCGATACCTTTGGCGCTATGTCGTTATGCGATCCTGTGACCGGCATGCATCATCTTTTTGGTGATGCACTGTCAAAACAGCTGTTTGCACCCGCACCCGAGTGCCCGTTTGATGACCTCTGCACAGACAATGAAATGGTTGAAATAACGGCGTTGTTATCCCAACAGCATCAGGATATTGCTGCGGTTATCGTGGAGCCCGTTGTTCAAGGTGCAGGTGGGATGCGCTTTTACTCGCCAGAGTATTTGGTCAAGTTGCGCGCGTTATGTGACCACTATGAAGTGCTGCTGATTTTCGATGAAATCGCCACCGGTTTTGGTCGCACCGGTAAACTTTTCGCGCTTGAACATGCAGATGTTGTACCGGATATTCTTTGCCTCGGTAAAGCATTGACGGGGGGCTACATGACACTGGCTGCAACGTTATGCAGTGAACGTATGTGCAGCGGTATCACGAATAGCGAGGCCGGTGCTTTTATGCATGGCCCGACTTTTATGGCGAATCCACTCGCCTGCGCGACAGCCATTGCAAGTATTCAACTACTGCTGTCGCAACCATGGCAGCGGACGGTGCAGCGCCTCCAAGTTGAACTTGCGCATGGGCTCGCCCCCGCTCGCACGCTAGACAATGTTGCCGAGGTTCGCACGTTGGGCGCGATTGGCGTGATTGAATTGAAGGAAGCGGTCGATATGCGCACGGTACAACCGATGTTTGTAGACCGGGGGGTCTGGGTCAGGCCGTTTGGCAAACTAATTTACGCGATGCCGCCGTATATCATGGCCAGTGCAGATGTGGCGACACTGACCGCGGCAATGGTGGATGTCGCTGCACACCTATGACACTTCGCCTGATATCGGTCTGACACTTATGACGCTTCGCGTAGAGAAATGATTTGGCCTGTGGCTGGATCTGCTTTGCCGGCTAGGACGCGCTGATACACAGCGGCCACAGCCTCCGGACCAAGGCTATCTTCCACCTGTAGCCACATATCACAAAACTGCCGAAACGCGACATAAGCACCACCCAGACGCATCATCAATGCTGCTGGGCCCAGTTCCTTGCTACGGGTCTGAATGTGGCCTGGCGCAAAAAAGAACTCCGGTTTTGCGCCTGGCAAGTCATGCACAGCTCCAGCACTATCAACATGAGTCGCTCCAATCCTGCAGGAGTATTTCATATTCTCGGTGTAGTGGTGATGCAGTTCAGACAGAATCGATGCACTGCCTGCCATATCGACGAGTACCACAGACTCTTTTGCATCGAGCGAGCTTATCTGATCGTAGGACAAAACACCGTCATAGCAGTCTAGGCTCTCGCAGAAAGCCACGTTGCCCGCAGAGGTCAATGCAATACTGCTAGCGCCATCCTGCCGTTGCACACAGTGACCAAGCGCAATACTAGTCTTGCTAGAGGCACTGGTTATAAGACAACTGCTAGCACCAAAAAACTTATTTATCTCCATGAAATCTGCCACCAGCCATGACGTCATGTATAGTCCTCGAAGCAGGCTGTCTTGATCTTCCCGCGCCTGCTCGTAAATTGCATACGCCGATGCACGATCAAATTGCGCGTAGACCGGCGCTAAGCCGTCGCGATGAGCAGAGACATCACTAAAACTTTGCTGGCTGACTTTGCCGGCAAGAATTTTCAGATGCGTTGAGAAAGGGAAAAATCCCCAGACCCTTTCGCCAACACCAATATCCGCGTGATTGGATGCGACGACATCTGCCCAACCCATAGCAGGCACCCTCCCCCAGCCGTCAGCCGCCGGGAAAAAACGCCAATAGCCCAAGGCATCACCTGAGGCAGCGTAGGAAATATTATTCGCGGTAAGCGCCAGTCGATCAACCTGCAGCAGGACCTCATCCTGCCCGAGCCCGCCGGCTATTGCATCCTTTACGATCCGCGTTTCGCTCCAATTGTCCCTACGCACTTCCATCGTGCTGGCGTGTATAGTTTCATCGTGAACAATAGTCGACATAATATTAGTTTTCCTGTTAGTGCCCTAAAGATCGCATCGTCAGCTTGGCCAGCTTCGACATATGTACTTCATCCGGACCATCGGCAATGCGACAAAAGCGCGCCTGCGTAAATACCGAAGGAATAAGAGTGTCCTGACAAACGCCCATACCACCAAACACTTGCATGGCCCGATCTGCGACATTTTGTGCCATATTAGGACCGACAATCTTCAGCATCGAAATATACGGCATAGCGGCCTCTACACCTTCGCTGTCCATGATTTCCGCCGCCTGCAATGTCAGCAATCGACACTGCTCTATCTCGCAGCGACAGCGGGCAATCTCATGTTGCACGCTGGTTTTCTTAATCAACTTTTCACCGAAGGCTACGCGCTGATTAGCACGCTTGCACATCAGCTCCATACAACGCTGGGCTTGTCCAACAAACGTCATAGCATACTGAAACCGGCCAGGCCCTAAACGACCCTGCGCAATCTCAAAGCCGCAGCCCTCGCCCTTGATCAGGTTGCTGCTCGGCACCCGCACGTTATCGAACAGTAACTCCGCTTCACCGCCCGGCGAATGCAGGTTGTCGAACACCCTGAGCTCGCGTACCAGACTGACGCCGGGCGTATCTCGAGGCACAAGGATCGTTGAATGCTGGCGGTGGCGATCGTTTTCCGGATTAGACTTTCCCATCACTAACATCAACTTACAGCGCGGGTTAATCGCGCCGGTGGTCCACCACTTGCGACCGTTCAGCACGTACTCGTCACCATCGCGCGTCATTGACAATTCCATATTGGTGGCATCAGATGACGCCACCTGCGGCTCAGTCATGGCATAGGCACTGCGAATATCACCGGCCAGTAGAGGTTTCAACCACTGTTCTTGTTGTTCGGCTGTCCCATATTTAGCAAGGACTTCCATGTTACCGCGATCTGGCGCATTACAGTTAAAGATAGGCTGGGCCCAATTCACCTTGCTCATCGTTTCAAAGATTTTGGCGATCTCCACATTTTTCAGACCAGGCCCCCAGTCACCATATTCTTCAGGCAGAAAAAGATTCCATAGGCCCTCTGCCTTGGCTTTTTCCCTAAGCACGTCAAACCAGTCAGGCACCTGCCAACGATTGTTCTGATCCAGCGTAAACATCTCCCATTCGTGTTCTCGCGGATAAATATGTTCCTGCATAAACGCTTCCAGCTGCGCATTCAGCGCCACTACACGTTCACTCGCTTGAAATCCCATCGCGTTGTTCCTTATGCGGTTATTGGTGGGTCAAATACCCTGATAACCTAATGTCTCTTTAGTCTTGACGCAACATACTTTCAACGCCGGTACCGGCGATCAGCGCATCAACACGTGCGCGGTCATGCGCTCCCAATGCGTGGTAACAATCATTGGTCCACTGCAGGCACTTGGCCTGATAGGGGAAGCTCTGTTGTGTCCACACTGCACCATCAATTTTGTGCTGCCAGGTTTTCTCGCCCGCCCGCACCGCTTTTGCATTGGCCAGCTGCGCAGGCGCATAGACCCGCCCGATCTCAGCCAGCAACTCACGCAAACTCTCGGGTTGCTCCTCTATCGCTATCCAGTCACTGTCCCGCGGTTCTAGACCTGTCTGATCGCGCATAAGATCAACCCAAGCAACCGTGCGCGGTGATATCGCATGAGCAATATCACGCGGAGTCGGATCAAAACCGACTAACTGGGTCAGCTGGCCATAGAGACCAAAGTCGCCCGCTGCAGGCCGTCCTCCCAGCATGAATTTTTGATTTATAAGATGGCCTTCCATGGCAGTCAAAAAGCGCCGATAACTGGCATCGATAACTGGGGCCGTGATGTCGTTAGAGCCGACCACATAGAGCCGGCTAACCTGCCGCTCGATTATAAAGTCCTGGAACTGCAGATACGCCTCAGCGGGCATACTGACGTCCATACCAAGAGGCAGCAGCGCGCCGGCGTTATCCGCATCCGCCTTAGGGTGCCAGCGATAGTGAAACATATACTTAGTGCACCACTCATCGGCAAAATCTTCGATCAGATAGTCGATAAACGCGAGTGCTGGGTCAGTCGGCAGCACAGACCGTCCCGAATACAAGGCTTCCAGGCGTCGAATAATCGGCGTGGAGTCGCACACACCCTGCGGCTTGCCGTCATCGTTGTCGAACAGAAAAGTCGGGTGAAAGATCGGTCGGGGTTTTTCGATCCCGAGCGCGTCCAGAGTCCCAGCGGGGTCTCCCCACGTCACCGCATAAGGTATATGACGATAGCGTAGCAGCCCGAGCATTTTTTGCGTATACGGCGAGGCGGTTCCACCGACCAGTCGCAGGGGCTTCATTGGGGACACGGTAGTTTCTCCACAAATTGATTAGAGCTCTCGGCTTTGTCACGAGAACGCCCCGAATATATTGACATATATGATGCCACTATGTCACGCTCTAAGTCAATTGGAACTATCCATTTAGCGTTTCGAATGCGAGTCTCCATGGCAGGAGGCTGCCGATGAGTCGCAGAGAAATAGATGCAATCTACGAGAGGATGAGCACATGAGTGCAGTAGTGATCTGGATAATTGCCGTATCAGCCTATGTCGCATTCTGGTTCTGGTATGTAGGCTTCCAAAAAAAGGTAACCCCGCAAGAGGTAGCCGCAATGATGTGCATATTTGAACACGACGAAACCTGGACGGCCACTCAGAAGGAACACCTACGCAAATTCCTACTCGCTGACGATGGCAAAGACTTCGTCATGGTCAATCTGTTGCATCTCAAATCACCGAAAAAAGAATCCCTCGAGAAACTGAATACGTATCAGAAAATTTTTCTCGGCTCACTGTTGCGAAGAGCAGGACATCCTGTGATGATCGCCCGAGCGGCCAGCGGAAATGTTGAAAACGTCGCCTGCGATCACGCCGATGACTGGAGCGCCGCCGGCATGATCCGTTACCGCAGCCGACGTGACCTGATGGACATATTGCCTGCGACCATTGGTAGCGAGCATCACGGGCTAAAGCTGGAGTCACAGGAGAAGACCCTCGCCTTCCCAGCCTCACCCTGGTTTATGTTTGGCGGGCCTAGAATTGTGGTCGCACTGGGCATCGCGCTATTGGCCTCGGTCTTGCATATAACGACCGCACTATAATCACCTGCGCAGTATCACGGGAGACGCCATGAAAAAATTAATTATTGCATTGATCGTCATCACCCTGCTGGGCGTCGTAGTTTATAGCCAGCGCGCCCGCATTGCCGAGCGTGTCATGGTCGTTGGCTTAGAAGCCCGCATGGGCAGCAACATCATCGACACCTTTGAAGATGGCCTGCATCTCACCCTGTGCGGCGCCGGCGGCCCTATGCCTGCGCCCAATGCCTCTGGCCCTTGTGTCGCCGTCGTCGCGGGCGAACGACTGTTCATTGTCGATGCCGGCACTGACGGCGTGCGCAATCTAGGCCGGATGGGCTTTCCAATTGGGTCCATTGAAGCTGTATTTATTACGCATTTCCACTCAGACCACATTGACGGCCTTGGTGAACTTGCAACCATACGCTGGGTTAGCGCGAGCAACGATGAGCCGCTGCCAGTCTTCGGCCCGGAGGGCGTGAGCAAGGTGGCGAATGGCCTCAATGCGGCCTATGAACAAGATTTCGGCTACCGCCAAGCTCACCACGGTGATAGTGTCGCGCCTTTAAGCGGAGCCGGCATGCAGGCAAGACCCTTCCCCGTCCCTAAGATGGGAGAACTGGAAACATTGGTCGATGACGGCGATCTAAAAATTCAGGCGCTGACCGTTGATCACTCGCCAATAGATGCAGCCGTAGGTTATAAATTCTCTTACAAGGGGCGCTCGCTGCTGATCACGGGAGACACGGTAAAACTGCCTAATATCGAGCTGTTTGCTAAAGGCGTTGACCTACTGGTGCATGAGGCTCTGGCCCCGAATTTGCTCATCATGATGAACGAAGCCGCCCAAAAAGCAGGCAACAAACCGATGGCCAAGATTACCCACGATGTGCTGGATTACCATACCAGCCCGGTTGAGGCAGCCGAGACCGCGCGGGATGCAGGCGTAGGCCACCTGCTCTACTATCACATTGTGCCTCCACTGATTTTTCCAGGACAAGAAGCGCTATTTCTCAATGGTGCGGACGATATCTTCGTCGATTATACGGTGGGTCAGGACGGCACTACCTTCCTTCTCCCAGCGGGAACAGATGAGATTATCAGTGAGCAGCTGATGTAGGGCAAACCTAGATCAGGCACCACTCCTTACATCCAGAATTGCCTGCACACACTGCTGTGGTTGGTCCTGCTGCAGGAAGTGAGCAGCGGGACTTATGGTGCGATGACTGACGCCTCGGCAGCCAGCGACGCGTTCTAGAAAAGGTTTATCGCCGCCTGCCGTAACAGGATCCTGGTCGGCAAAGGCGCACATAAAGGGCTTATCAAACTGTGCAAGCACCTCCCATGCAGCCTTGTTCTCTGCCACCTCTGGATCATCCGCAAACAGAGGAATCAATGACGGGAAGCGGCGTGCGCCTGCTAGGTAGCTCTCATCAGGGAATGGCGCATCAAACGCATCAATTTCACGCTGAGTAAGGTTTTTCCCAGACGAAAATGACTTCATAACCGCACCCACGCTAAAATCAGTGTACTCTGCGCAGTGCTTACGCCAATACAAAATGCCTGGCACACCTTCTTGATTTAAAAAAAACGGCTCTAACTCAGCAGCGCTCACAACGGGCAAGGTTTTATACGCATCCTTTAGGAGCTCTGCATGTTCGACACGAACAGGCCCCGCCACCAGCGCACCATTGGCAAGTACCACGTGAGAAAATCGTTCTGGGAAGGCCGCAACCAGGCGCAAGCCTATCATGCTACCCCAATCCTGAAAGAAAACCGTGATGTTGTTCAGGTCGAGCCTGGTGAGCCATTCCGTCATCCATGTGACGTGTCTAGCGTAGGTGTAATCCTCGATCCTAGTGGGCTTATCTGAACGACCAAAGCCGATCAGGTCAGGCACAACCACACGAAAACCTTCAGCCAGCAGCAACGGAATCATATGCCGATAAAGGTAGGACCACACCGGCTGGCCATGCATCAACAACACCACCGGAGCATCGGCGGGGCCCTCATCTAGGTAATGCAGTCGCAGTTCACCACCTTCGGTGTCGTCCACTGAAAAATAGTTCGGCTCGAAAGAATAGTCTTTCAGGTTTTCGAAGCGTGCATCGGGTGTTCGCTTGTATTTCATAACGTTCTCATTCCCACTAAACCAATATACTCGAGCACCGCTAATACTAAGGCACTCCTAATTTTATCGTAATATCGCCCGTCATCGCTGCGTCCAATCAGGGAACCGTTACAGGCCCCTGAAAGCTGCGCATAGAGTCGCCAAACCAGAAAAAAGTCTGCGTCGGTGAAGGCAATTCTATTAGCCAGGGCTGCTGCAGTAACACCTGCCGTAAGACACCACCTGCAGGTAAAACGAGTGCCTCATCGCCTTCAGGCTCACCGACAACCTCGACAAAATCGCCTTCTGGCATGCTCATTACAACAACAGATCGGCCTGCCTCAAAACCAATGATATGAGTCTTAGTCACCGTAATTTGTACAGGGCCACCCTCCTCGGCAGACGCAAGCCACGCGTGCGGTGGGGCCGGTGTCGCAACGTTGATATACAACCGATCATTTATGATACGTTCTAGCACCGGCTCGTCGGGCGCACCGGGTGACCATTGAAACGCCGCCCGATCCATGGGCGCCATTGCCACACCGACCTTCACCAGCGACTCATCCAACTCCAATCTCTCGAAATCTAATAGCGATACAGGCGAAGCACTCATCCACACCCGCTGTGTTGCTTTTTCCATCACCTCCATGAACAGTCCGCGGCCCCCAGATACCAAGTAGCCACCGTCGTGAACGGCATTGCGCATCATTACGTCTAGCGATTTTTCTGCAACATTCATAATGACTTACTCGAACTGATAAGTTATCCGGTCCGCCTAAAATAGCGCATCGTTGCCGTTCATAGACTCAGCAACTCGCGAGCACTAATTGGGCCAGTAAATATATTCGTCGCCAGATTCAAAATAGTCGACCAGTGTTTTATCAACCGCCACCGGCATTTCGACCACAAAGGGATACAGAGGCGGACGAGCGGATGCATCGTGCTTATCCAGCAGTGTCTGCAACTCATGCAACTTATCGACACGCGTTGCCGCTAGGTTGTGACGCTCGGTCGGGTCTTCAGCAAGATTATAAAGCCAGTTCTTTTTTGGCCGCTCGGATATCTGCAGCTTCCAGTCTCCATGGCGCACCGCGCGGTAGTAACCGCTTTGCCAGAACAAGGTTGTCCGTGGCCATTGCTCAGCATCCTCTCCGGTGGCAAGAGGCAGCAAATTAAGACCATCAATGTCAACACCGGGAGGCGTGGCCGCGCCTGCAGCTGCAGCCAATGTCGGCATAATGTCGATGTGGGCGACAGGCACATCTATATCGGTGTTGGGCACTATGCGCGACGGCCACTTGATAAATAAAGGCACCCTCAAACCACCCTCGAAATTCGTCAACTTCCATCCACGATAAGGCGCATTGACATTTGGAAGGCCAAGATAACCGGGACCCCCATTATCACTGGTGAACATCACCAGGGTGTTTTCCGCCAGCCCCTCTTGTTCAAGCGTGGCCATAATGCGGCCAACACTGCGGTCCAATGCGCGTACCATGGCTGCATAGACACGAAGTCGATGCGGCGTAATATCGCCGACAGCCTCGTAATCCTCTCGCGTGGCCTGCAGCGGGGTGTGCGTGCCCCAATGCGCGAGGTACAAAAAGAAAGGACGATTTTTATTCGCCTTAATGATCGCAAGCGATTCGTCTGTCCAATAATCAGTGAGATAACCGCCGGGCTCGAAACGCTGATCGCCTCCGTTGTTAAAACTGGCGGCATAATTCAGGCGAGCCCACAGAAACTGATCAATGGGATCGAAATCCAGTTTGGCATTCACCACATCGGGATCGTCTTCCGGTAAATAAAGACCGCTGGCCATCAGCAAACTGTCATCAAAACCTTGGGCATTAGGGGTAGAACCCGCTGCTCTGCCAAGATGCCACTTGCCAATATGTGCGGTGTAATAACCCCTATCGCGCAATACCTCAGCGATCGTCACTTCGGCCGCAGGCAAGCCCTGTTCTTCGTAAGATACCGCAACCTCGCTACCCGCTTCACTAAAGACGCCCGGCGGCAAACCATTATTCATGGCCGCACTGACCATTGAAACCATGGGACCCATGCCCGATGGCGTAGGGGTGAATTCAAAGCCAGTACGGGTCGGGTAACGACCCGTCATAATCATGGCTCGCGACGGTGCGCACGTCGCATTGCCCGCGTAGGATTGATTAAAAACGGCGCCCTGCTCGGCCAACTGATCAATGTGCGGCGTCTGCAGCAGGCCACCGGCAACACCACCGCCGAACGTAGAGATATCGTTGTAGCCCAAGTCATCGGCAACGATGAGGATAATATTGGGAAGACGCTGTTTCGGCTGGGACTGCGCCATCTGTGGCCCCCTATTCCAGGGCAGCGCCTCGTTCGGCGCGACTACAAACTCCCTGTCTGATCTGAACTTAACCAGTCCCAACAGAATATCGACTCTCTTTAACCAGGCTAGACCCGCCATCGCAATGACAACGAGTAGGAGAACGATTAAAGACTTCTTAAACATGCGCTATTTCCTAGATTTCGTGGCCAATAAACCCTAGTCGCCATACCTGAGAACGATGATTGCAGGGCAGTGCTGAATTAATGGCATTCACTATGACATATTATTTTAACCATGTCAGCCCTCACCGAGTAGGTTGAGCACTAGAACCATCAGCGGTATCGCGAGTCCTAGGACAACGCCAACAGGTATCTACGGATTCGGGCTGCCAGTTCCAGAAGCATCCTCATAGTTTTTTCCTATCCCGTCACTCCCGGAGCTCTAGATTCCCGGCGCGGGTAATGCGTCGATGCAAAGTAGTCGTAAGGATATCCCACATCCCGCCGGCGCGGAGCATTTCATCCACCGCGGCACGGTCCGCGTTATTCAGAGTCGCATAAAGGGCCTGTACCCCCTGCAGCAAGAAGAAACGGCAGGGCTGCGCCAGCGCCGTAATTGTCTCGCTGCGCACTGCAAACTCGGCGCTTCCCATCGCCCGAGCAAGGCGCCCTAGCGCGGGTGCGCCGGCCTCGGGTTGGTTCTGGGCCAGCCAGGCGTTGATCACTGCTGCCTCGGACCCGCCAACTGGCATGGACGACCGATAGCCGTCTCGAAATGTTCGATGATTGCCGCTCCGTCGCGAATGACCTCCCCTGTCGGCGCAACCAGGGTGGGAATTATAGCCAGTTTGGCTTTGGGGAGCACTTCAGCCTTAAAACTCACTTGACCGGTGGACAACTCCTGAAAAGGAATACCCTGCTTAATTAGATAAGAACGCGCACGGCCCGACTATAGAGGGTGGGTTATGGCATAGAGCCTATGGCATAGAGCCTATGGGAATCAGTCACTGTCTGCCACTCCATGCCAGTTGATCGGCTGCATTATAAGTGACCTATATCGTCAGCCTTAATCAGCGTCGTCAGCAAGTTTTTAACGATCAAGATACTGCTCGTTTTGCTTAGTCCTTGGTGGGAACGCAACCTGTGCCACATTTCAAAGGAGCTTATAGCCTCTATGGTTTCACGGACTTCACGGGATACGGATTTGAGTTCGGGCAACCAATCATCCAAATCCTTGCGCAAGCCGCGCTGGTTACGAGCATAATTCTTGCGTAATATCTCGTAACGCCAGAGCTGAGCTTGAGTGCCCAAAACTATATTGCTTAGGCTTTCGTAGGCACCGGCGCGACGCTCCACCGCATGATCCAACCGCTCAGCAATTGTTCCGGTACGGTCTCCGCCCAAAAAAAGCGATTCATAGGAGTCGCGAATATGATCGTCGGCAGCTTCAAACAGGGATTCCATATCCTCGAAATGGCGAAAAAAAGAACGAATACCGACACCCGCACGATCGGATATCTGCTGCGCTGTGGGGACCAGCACACCCCCCTCCTGCAAAGACAATGCGGCTTTGATGATAGCAAGCCGACTGCGTTCACTGCGGCGGCGGCGCCCGTCTGCAGCTTCCGCATCATGATTTTTTGGCATAAAGATGTCGCCTTAACTTTTATAACAACAGCATAATGACAGTTATTATGCAAGAATATTTGGCGACGTTCCAGTTATACGCTCAACACATGTTCTCCCAGCACCAACAACATGCCATTACACAGCCGGTCGAGTCTGGCTATACCAGCACATATCTCTGGGGGTAGCCGAAACGCAATTCGGCACCTTCGCGCGACGATAACAAGGTGAACACTGATTCAGGAAAACGAAGGCTTCTGCTATGCGCAGGCGCGACTGGCGAATTCGAAGGCAGACAAGTGCCTGTTACACCTGGGGCCACCTAATGCGACTCGTTAAGCGACGCATCATGCATTGTTTGATCAAACAGTCTAACTTTAGCGACCAGTGAAAGAAGCGGGTCGTTTTTCCATAAACGCCTGCATAGCCTCTGTAAGGTCATTCGAATTCAGTGTGGTCGTCATCGTCCACAATCCATTAAGCAATAGGCTTTGCTCTGTCGTGAGATCTTCACCTTGCTGCAGAATGAACTTGGTGCCTCTTACCGCCAACGGCGCATTGCTAGCAATTTCCTGCGCTAGCCCCACAGCGGCCTGCTGAACCGCTTCTGCATCGCAGTAAACATCGTTCACCAGGCCAATTTTTTCAGCCCTTGCGGCGTCGATATCTCTTCCGGTATACGCGAGTTCGGCCACTTGCCCGGCAGCGACAATGCCCGGCAATCGCTGCAAGGTGCCTACGTCTGCCACAATGCCGATCTTCGTCTCCCTAACCCCGAATATCGCGTCCTCGGACGCTAATCGGATGTCACAGGCGGTCACGAGGTCCATGCCAGCGCCGATACAGTGAGAATGGATAGCCGCAATGACGGGCACTGGACACTCTGCAATGGAACTTATTGCGGCTTGAAATGCCCGCGTCACCTCCAACTGCCTGAGACTGTCTATAGCAGCCGAATGTTGTTCTTTACTCGCCGCGACCGCAGGTTTGCCACCGAGTTCAGCAAGGTCTATCCCCACGCAGAAGCTTTTGCCCCGTCCGGCAATCACCAGCGCCCTAACCTCAGGTTCATTGGCTATTGCCTGCATAGCCACTGGAAAATTACGCCACATATCCTGCGACATTGCGTTACGCTTGTCGGGACGGTCCAGCCAAAGAGTCGCCACATGCTCATTAATTTCAACGCTCAATACTGAGCAAGATAGGTCCATATATCCCATTGAATAATCCTCAAAAAGTCGTGTTCTAGTGCAAGAAAAGACAGGACACTGTCCCGATTTTTAACCACACTAGAGTCTTCCCCTAAATCAGCAGATCAACTGCGCTTTTAAACCCAACAGTGAAAACGGTATTCCTAGCGACAGGGCGTTCTCACGGATGCTAGTTAACGAATGTGCCGTAACATAAAGCTCGTCAGTTCTTCACCCGAAGGATCCGACAGCGAGCAAACAGGGTCAGCAGCATATCCGACACTTGCCAGACCTACCTCATCTGCTCGCGTCTTAACTGCCAGCGCATGGCATCCGTGGTGAAGAATGAGACCTAGAAGACTACCCGGGTTTACAGCGCTGTTAGACACAAAGATCGGCGCGTCTCCAGCGTCCATCAGCTTCAGCATATCCACATTGTCGGCGTACGCTACGTAGTCATCACTATATAACTGTTCGAAGTTCGCGGCACCAGCAGCCCTAAGCAGGTAACCCGAAGAGCCCAAGGACTCCGCAACTTCCTGAACATCGGTACTGGGAAAAACCGATGGTACAAAGGACGCTATCAATGGCCCGAGCACTTCGCCCCAGTCCAGAATATTGTAGGTGGCCTGCGTGGCAAGAGCGCCGACGGCTTTTACCCGTGTCGACTCTCGAAGCACGGGGTCACTGCTATCAGGATCAGCTAAATCATCGTGGGTGCCCAGCCATAGAGAGGTGCCGGCACCCGCAGAGCGGCCCCAGACGGCGATATTATCCGAATCCAGATTCAGACTTCTACTATGATAGCGCAT
>JAQWNG010000026.1 GCA_029246385.1 Halioglobus sp. | reverse complement strand
GATCAATAGGTTGATTCACTATCTCCACAGCATAGGTACATCCCGCTTTATAGCAGGCTCCACTCTGAGGTTGGCCACTAAAAGAAAAGCTCGCATCCGTCGAAACGCTATCGGGATTCCCCCCGGTATCGTTAATAACGAGAATGGCGCTATTTGCACCGGTTACAGTACCGCCAACGGTGTAATCGCCAGTAAAATTGACATTGTCAGAGCTCCCACCACAAGCGCTCAAAATCAGTGCTGAGACGGAAAGAAGGGATAGCTGCGCGAGGTATTTACACATAAGTCATTTCACTTAAATAGCATGCATCCAGAATTATAATTAAGAGTAATAAACACGCCTTTCCTGCGGTTATCACAGCAGGTCTCAGACTGTCAGTGTCCAATAGCAGTACAATAACAGTGTTATCTGCATACATGTCACAGTCAAGCATTAAAAAATGGATAGCCAATATCATAGCTGTAGCTATTGCAATGTGTAGACAAGAAACTCGAGTGACATCAACGTCAAGGATCGCCAGAGGATTATTTTACTGACTACGTCGAAGGGCCGAACGGCCTCGTTTGGAGGTTTTCATGGCAACTTGCTTGCAAGCCTGCAGCGAATAAAAGGGTTATGTGATATTCTCTTCCTTGAGTATTTCGTTCTGACACCTGAATCGAACCGTCTGCTAACTACTGGGTGCAGTGAAATAGAAGCCGTTTTTCCTAATCTTTATATTTAACCGATCAAATAAAACCGCTTGTAAGAAAGACTTTGTGACTTATATTTGACTGTGACGCAAAATCTCGATCAAGACATCCGATATGACTCGAACCTTTCCAAGACGCTCAGAGGACGACGATAGTGTTACGTCATTTAATAAATATTTGCCCACTGACCCTCTCTGTATTGCTGGCTTGCGCCTGCAGTGATCGCTCTACAGGCGTCGAGCGCGATACAGAGTTCGCGTTAAGAACTGAACTGGGTCGCACTCTCAGCGCACTGCGAATCACAGGAGGCGAGATGTGGGGGACCGTAGTCCCAGGTCTGGCTGCCGCGGCGATTATTGATGAAAAATCACATGGGATTGTGGCTGCAGCTTTCTCTGGAGCAGTCGATCCTCCTGCCCACCGACCGCTGCGAGAAGCATCTCGATTTCACATTGGAAGTCCAACTAAAACTTTCACTGCTGCCCTGATAATGCAGCTTGATCAAGAAGGCAAGCTATCACTGGATGACGCGATCAGCACTTGGATCAACTATGAGAATGCTAAGAATATTACAATCAAAATGCTACTTGGTCACACCAGCGGAATTCCTAACTTTTTTTCCGCTGAAGGTCGAACTCCTGAAGATTCACCGAAAGATCTTATTGAACTTTCAAAGTCACTCAAGCCAAGTTTTTCCCCAGGATTGGCCTGGGAGTACAGCAATACAAATTATATTATATTAGGGGTAATCTCTGAGAAGGTGACGGGGCTGACTTGGCAGGAGCAGATTGAGACTCGTTTTATTCAGCCACTGGGCTTGACCGACACCTATGTTTGGAACGGCGAGCCAGTTGGGCCAACCGTTAACGGATCACGCATGGCATGCAGTGGAAATGCAGAACCAGAATGCGACCCACCGGAGTCTAGTCTTAAACTGCTTGCCGTAACAGATGGCTTCGACTGGAAAGCTTCGTGGGCGGCGGGAGCAATTGTCTCCACGCCCACCGATCTTGCTCGCTGGATGCGCTCACTCGTATCTGGTGACATTCTCGATGTTGAGCACAGGCAGCTTTTAACCACCCCAACACAACAATCAGTTCAAGCACTTTCAGGCAACCTAGCCTCTGATGAACATCACGGATCCTTGCGCTGGACTGGCTATAGTCTTGGCTTGTGTCGTTTTGAAGTCGATAGAGAGGGCATCGGATGGGGCCACTCGGGCGTTATCAATGGCTTCGTTTCAAATGTTGTCCAAATGATGGATAGTGGAGACACTGTTTCCCTTACCTCCAACTTCGAGTATTTCGATAAGCTTGAGGGGCTTGGTTATCTGGTGATGGCGGTCGGCGAAATACAGCCATAAAATAGTGCTTAATCTTAAGCTCACATTTGTTATCTAACTGGCATAAACTCTAGAGATGGGTTTACTCAATACAGAACTAGCAAAACGATCACTCAACGCGCCCCGCGTTATTGCGGTATTGAAAGCGACGGTTCCGCCTACGGATAAGTTTCTGATGCGTGTCAGTCGAGGCTGGCTGAACACCGGCATGCAATCCATTGTATTGCTGGAGACACGAGGCGCGAAATCAGGAAAGCTGCGAGAAATCGTGACGCTCTGCATGCCGATTGGCTCTAAACCCGGCGGGGATCTACTGCTGGTCGGATCAAACTGGGGCACCCACAAAGATCCCGCCTGGGTGCACAATCTGCGGGCCAACCCGCAGGTCAGCATAATCTATCGAGGCTATAAGGGATCGGTAACTGCCCACGAACTCTCTGCTGATCAAAGAGCCGATGTCTGGGACGCGCTCGTCGCATTTAACCCGCAATATGCCCAGTATCAAACTATGACCGAGCGAGTGCTGCCCATCATGCGGCTCTCTAAAAGACCAGCTTAACTCACACAAAAAAGCCGGCGCGTGGCCGGCTTTTTTATACCAAGAATATTTAGCCCTTAGCTTTGCGCTCCTTCACTTGCTCAATCACCGTATCGGCAACCGAAGACGGACATGGCAAATAGTGCGAAAACTCCATCGAGAACTGGCCACGACCAGAGGTCATCGTACGCAGATGGCCAATGTAACCGAACATCTCCGACAGTGGCACGTCAGCCTTGATACGCACGCCAGTGGCGCCCGCATCCTGATCTTTGATCATGCCACGACGACGGTTCAGGTCACCAATGACGTCACCTACGTGATCGTCTGGCGTGAATACATCGACTTTCATGATAGGCTCGATCAGCTGCGCTCCGGCTTTTGGCATCGACTGGCGGAATGCACCCTTCGCCGCAAGCTCAAAAGCGATCGCAGAGGAGTCAACCGCGTGAAAACCACCGTCATATAGCTCAACCTCAACATCGAGTACGGGGAAGCCAGCAACCACACCCTCGTTCATCATGCTACCAAAACCTTTCTCAATAGCAGGGAAGAACTCCTTAGGCACGTTACCGCCTACAACAGAAGAAGTGAAGGCAAAGCCAGTGCCTGGCTCACCGGGTTTGATACGGTAATCGATCTTACCAAACTGACCAGAACCACCAGACTGCTTCTTGTGCGTGTAAGAGTCTTCAACTGCTTCGGTAATCGTTTCGCGGTAAGCCACCTGTGGCTCGCCCACGGCCAACTCCACGCCATAGGTACGCTTAAGAATGTCGACCTTTACATCCAGGTGAAGTTCGCCCATGCCTTTAAGTATGGTTTCGCCTGAATCTTCGTCGGTTTCAACATGGAAAGAAGGGTCTTCTGCAATCATCTTCCCAATTGCGATACCCATTTTCTCGGCGCCGCCTTTGTCTTTTGGCGCAACAGCAATCGAGATCACAGGATCGGGAAAAACCATTGCTTCCAATGTGCAGGGATGCTTTGGATCACACAAGGTGTGGCCGGTTTGTACGTTCTTCATGCCGACAATGGCGATAATGTCACCTGCCTGCGCTCCTTCCAATTCATTGCGATCGTTGGCATGCATCTCCACCATACGACCCACGCGCTCTGTCTTGCCGGTAAATGAGTTCAATATCGTGTCGCCACGATTCAATATACCGGAATACACGCGAATGAAGGTCAGTGCACCAAAGCGGTCATCCATAATTTTAAACGCGAGTGCACGCAGCGGCTCTTCGGTAGAAACCGTAGCTACTTCACCGGTAGGCTCGCCCTCTTCGTCTGTCAGAGGCTGTGGATCAACTTCAGTGGGCGTAGGCAGATAATCAACAACGGCATCGAGAATCAGTTGAATTCCTTTATCCTTGAATGCAGAGCCGCAATAAGTGGGAAAGAAATCAAGTTTACGCGTACCCTCGCGGATGCAGTGCTTGATGTCGTCCATGGAGGGCTCATTGCCGTCCAGATACGCCTCCATCAGTTCGTCGTCTTGTTCCACAGCCATTTCGATGAGCTTTTCACGCCACTCTTCTACTTGATCGACCATATCGGCGGGGATTTCGCCGATTTCAAATTTTTCGGGGTTACCTGGGTCAGGCCAGGTGTGCGCTTCCCGAGACAGAAGATCAACCACGCCAATGAAGTCTTCTTCACGCCCAATAGGCAACACCATCACCAGCGGATTTGCACCCAGTACGTTTTCAACCTGATCAACCACGCGCAGAAAATCAGCGCCAATACGGTCCAGCTTGTTGACGAAGATAATGCGCGATACTTCCGACTCGTTAGCGTAACGCCAGTTTGTCTCAGACTGCGGCTCAACGCCGCCAGAGCCGCAGAATACGCCAACGCCGCCATCGAGTACTTTCAACGAGCGATATACCTCTACCGTAAAATCCACGTGTCCGGGCGTATCGATGATATTCAGACGATGGTCTTTCCAGAAACAAGTCGTGGCAGCCGACTGAATTGTAATACCACGCTCCTGCTCCTGCTCCATGAAATCAGTCGTTGCGGCGCCATCATGCACCTCACCGGTTTTATGGATCTTTCCGGTCAGCTTCAAAATACGCTCGGTAGTGGTGGTTTTACCGGCGTCTACGTGGGCAAAAATGCCGATATTTCGGTACAGCGATAGATCAGACATGGGCGTTCTCAGTCAGTTTGCGATGAGTCGAAAAAATAAGGGCGTTAGGGTACACGAAAAATACGCCAAGAGGGAGTCGCTATTGCATTAAGTGACCGAGTTGGTATTAGTACATACCTTACTGTGATACTGACGAATTGCCGTATTTTTCCTCAAAAAGTGGCGTTTTAGAATTCATTGCACCCAGTAGACAAACCTAAAGTGGGCGCTGACTACTTAATTTCCGGTGCCAAGGACCGACTTATGTCGGCTTACCCCATGGCCTCAGGTTAACTTGTCAGTATCCACTGGTGGCTTTCTGCCTTGAGCGACCTCCGATAGAGCCAATCGGATTATAACGCTCGCCAGAAGTCGGAGCACTTACAGGGAACACCGGGAATTTTCATCCTAGGAGCGAGGGTAACGTTATCAGGATTGACTAGCTACTCTTAGCCCTGTTGAACCAAATCACATTAGAGATGCAACTCATGCACCCCGGTCATATTTGCTTTAGACTGTAAGAGCTTTAGTGAGTCTGCACGGAGATAGCATCATGCCGTCAGAAAAGTTTCGCTTAGAACTATTTCGAATTTTAAATACACCGTGCGTTCTGGACCAAAGCTGGCGAGCAAGGGTTTGGATGTAAGAAGTTGAGAACAAGAAGACTAACTCGTATGAGCTTAAACGGGCAGACGGAAGCCACGACAAAAACTGAACCCGCCGGTACACGTGTGCATTTTAATGCGCTTGATGGACTGCGGGGCTTAATGGCGATAGGGGTGATTGTGGCGCATGTGAATCTGGAGTGGTTTCCAGGTGCACACATTATGATGGATGTTTTTTTTGTCATCTCGGCATTTCTAATCACATTTAGTCTTAAACGGGGAATAGAAAAACGTCAAACCATTCCTTTACTTAATTTTTGGAAGCGACGCTTGTTGCGCCTCTATCCGGCTCTGATCACTGTAGTGGTTAGCTACCTACTGCTAGCCAGCCTCATAGTTAATAACATGTGGCCTCTCGTCAAGGACGGCTTGCATAGCCTGTTATACATATCAAATTTCACCAAGCTCCATAATTATAACTTTCCGCACTTTTTTGGCCACACCTGGTCGTTAGGCATTGAAGAACAATTTTATCTGGCTTGGCCAATTTTCCTAGTGTGCATATTGAAAATTGATACTCTATGGAAGCATCGAACATTTTTAATGTTTGCTATTATTTTTTTTAGTGCGACATGGCGTTACTACTTGTATGTGTCAGGAGCTGAGTGGTCCCGCTTGTATTATGGCTCAGAAACGCGCATCGATGCATTCGTAGCCGGTGGACTCTTAGCATTTCACTGGGACGATCTGGTTAACTTCGTAAAGAAAAATCGGTTCAATCTGCTGGTATTTCAGTCAAGTATCGTTGCACTGTCTGCTGCGGTAATCTTCTGGGACACGAAGGCATCAGTCTATTTTGCCTGGCAGCAACCTGTTGTATTGCTGCTTTCGTCCGCTGTAATAGTCTTGTTAACTCATAATGGAAATGGAGTATTGCAGCGATTTTTCAGCCACAGGCACCTCACTGCATTAGGGGTCAGATGTTATGGCCTCTATTTGTGGCATTGGCCTCTTATATGGTTACTGCTGGGTTATACGGATCTTTCCAAGTTAGCAATCCTCGTTATTGTACTTCCTGTCACCTTTATCCTAACTTGGCTAATGTATAAGTATATTGAGGAACCCATCCTAAAACGACGCTAGTCATGAATGTCAAACCACTGCTAATTTTCCGTAATACACAGAATTGACGGCCGGGTCACCTAAACAGTCGATACAGTGCCATATCTTTTTTGACTATTTTAAATGACGCAAAGCATTGAAAAAAATCATCTGCACGTCTTCTGCAGTGCAAGTCGGTTTTTTAAATAGATCCCCTCCCAAGAATTGGCCGGTATCCGACCGTTCGTAATGATCATCCCCACTTCGCCACGAAGCACCAGCAATTTTATGAGGTGAAATACACAAGCAACTTGCTAACAAACCGGTGGCAGCGGCGGCTGTGGCCCTTCCTTCGGGCCAACAAAAACCGTTTCATGATGGTAGAACAGCGCGCTGATACAGGGTAACACCGTTCCTGGCAGTGGTAGTCCCCAGCCCCGGAACATCTCCGCCGTTGACCACCGCCTGAAAGTCTGAGGGAAGCGCAGCGCTATTGGAGTGCAGCACCGCCACCATCATGCGTCCAGCCGCCTGTTGGCGGTCCGATGACAGTGACCGATGCACTGGGTGCAGACATCAGGTTAGTCCCCCTACCACTCGTCTAGGCCCAGTCTGAAGCTCTCGCGCCTTGTGTTGCAAGCGTTTTGCGTCGAACACAGTCAATAATTAGACGAGGGCTATTTATTGACAATCAAAGCTAGTCCACCCTGACCTAAGAGAACCGACTTGTCAGAGACAATGCAAATGTAGGTAGCTTCGTGAATGAGCGAAAAGGTTTGTAATGACCACCGGTCAGCTATATGATTGACCGGCTGTCAGTTATAGTTCAGGGCTGTTTACCTGCCGGCGTCGAGCAACAAACCAAAGAGGAGTGTGGAGATAACCATGAGTTCAGTGATTGCAATTAATCAGCGAGCCCGAACCCTAGAGCAAAAGGCAGTGCGACGCCTCGCATTGCTAGAGGCCGCCGAAACATACTTCCATGACGTTGGGTATGAGGCATTTTCTATGGCTCAACTGGCCAAGAACATAGGCGTAGCCAAGGGAACACTTTACCTCTACTTCGAAACTCGAGAAGAGCTGTTTTTAACCCTTTATGAGCAAAGCTTGACTCGCTGGAGCCAAGTTTTTATCAGTGCATTATCCGAGTCTATGACAAGCAAGGCATATGCACAGGCGCTATATCTCACTGCCATCGCGGATCGCACTTTTTTACCTTTATTAATTAGACTTGAACATGTAATTGAACACAATGTTGCGATCCCGAGGCTAATCGAATCCAAATGGGAGTTCATGAGGCAGATAGAAATTCTTGCGGGAGCCACGTCAACCTCACTGAAATTGGGTGCGATGCAAGCCATAGAGGTGGTAAAAACAATGGGCGTCCTTCTGATTGGTGCGACGCAAGCTGACCAAGCGCCATTATTAGATAACGAGGTGCTGCCCGATGATGTTCAAGCACTTATTACAAGCTTCTCGTCTGAACCGCTCTTCGTTAAGAATGCCGTTCGCATCATAGAGGGCATACGCGCAGAAGTGGCATCAAATCTTTAATTCAACCAACTCTCATGCAAGCTATCACGTCGCAGCTATGTGGCGCTATCTAGGAGAAAAATTATGGGCATAGCAGAAACCGAACGTATTACTGAATTGGAGTTCCAAAATTTAAACGTATTACTCGAACGACAAAGAAGCGCGTTCCGTGCCGAAGGCGAGGTCACCTATACAACACGCATTGACCGCTTAAAAAGGCTTAAAGCACTGATTGTGGAAAACAAAATTGAGTTTGCGACAACAACTAAACGCGAATTTAATGATGCTCGCTCTTATGAGTTTAGTTTGTTCTCGGAGTATGCGTCAAAGGTTGAAGCAATCGAATACACAATGAGACATTTAAAAGCGTGGATGAAACCAGAAAAACGAAAAACCAACAAACCGATGAATCTTTTGGGGGGAAAGAGCCAAGTCAGATATTCCCCAAAGGGTGTCGTTGGCATTATTTCTCCCTGGAACCTACCCTTTGGCTTAACTGTTTCACCATTAACAAGCGCGCTAGCTGCTGGTAACCGAGCATTGCTGAAGCCTTCAGAGTACGTGCCTGAAACAGTGGCGCTATTTGCTGAAGTGGTGCCAAAGTATTTCTCAGAAAATGAGGTAGCGGTTGTAAGTGGTGGTATCGATATCAGTCAAAAATTTTCGGAATTGCCTTTTGATCACCTCCTGTTCACTGGTTCCACTCGCGTCGGTGCGCAAGTCATGCAGGCCGCCTCAAAAAATCTGGTTCCCGTTACGCTAGAACTTGGCGGTAAGTCACCTGTCGTTATTGGTCGCAGTGCAAAGCTTGATATTGCCGGAACACGCCTGACATTTGGCAAGCTTCTCAATGGCGGGCAACTGTGCCTATCGCCAGATTACGTACTTGTGCCAGAGGAGTTGGAAGAGCAACTCATCGCGCGGATATCGCACGAGGCGCAATCAATGTATCCAGACATAAGCGAAAACACCGATTACACAGGCGTTTTCGACGAAAAGCATTTCGCTAGGTTGCAGAGCTACATTGACGACGCAGTCGCCAAGGGTGCTACGCTGACGATTGTAGGCGCTGAAAAGACTCGCGCGTCCAAAAATAATCGTCGCATGCCTCTACACATCCTACAAAACGTCAATGAAGATATGCAGGTCATGCATGAGGAAATTTTTGGCCCCATCCTCCCAATCATGACTTACAGTGAATTCACTGAAGTTCCGGACAAGATTGAACCTCGCCGGAACCCCCTCGCCATGTACTACTTCGGCAAAGATCAAATTGAGCAGGAGTATCTACTGAGTCACGTGCAAAGCGGCGGTGTTTGTATCAATGATATCACGCTTCACTATGTGCAAGAGGATCTGCCGTTTGGTGGCATTGGTGCTTCTGGCATAGGTGCCTATCACGGGCCAGAAGGGTTCAGAAACATGAGTCATGCGCGGGCGATTTACAGTCAAACTATGATAGATGTTTTGCCTATCATTGGCGCGCGTCCGCCCTTTGGCGACAAGTTTCGAAAAAATATAAGTAAAATTCTTGGCGCAATTTAAATTTAAGATTTGAGTATTTTAGCGCACGCTTCGCGCTTGGGCCTAAACGCAAGTCCCTAGCATTGATTTTGAGTTACTCCGCCAAAGCGGATGAGCAGAAAAATTACTGCTTAATAATCGCGAGTATTCATAGAGAAAGATGAAATGAGATATAAACACTGATAAAGCACCGGGAGAATGATGATGACCATAAACCGCCAGTGGCTATTAGCTAACCGACCTGTAGGAATGGTTGGCCCACATAATTTTAATTACGCCGAAACCCCGATACCGGTACTCAGCAGCGGTGAAGTGCTGGTAAAGAATCTGTTTTTATCGTTTGACCCCGCACAGCGAAACTGGATGGTTGACCGTAAGGCTTATTTGCCCCCAGTGGCCATCGGCGAGCCTATGAGAGCAGGGTCTGTTGGTCAGGTAATGGATTCGCAACACCCTGAATATGTGGTGGGCGATCTAGTACAAACCACCGGGTATTGGCAAGATTATGTCGTTGCAGCTCCAGGTGAAGGCCCAATGGGTCTGATTAAACTGCCATCTGGAGTGTCGCCTGAGATGATGTTGTCTGTGCTCGGCATTACCGGGCTCACAGCATATTTTGGCTTACTGGAGATTGGTCAGCCTAAAGCAGGTGAAACCGTGCTTGTGTCTGGCGCGGCAGGCTCTACGGGCTCGATTGTTGGCCAAATAGCCAAAATAAAAGGCTGCCGTGTGGTAGGCATTGCTGGCGGTCCAGACAAGTGTAAGTGGTTAACAGAAACCGTCGGATTCGACGCCGTGATCGACTATAAAAATGAAGATGTTAATGCGCAAATTTCGCACCACTGCCCCGACAAATGGGACGTATTCTTCGATAATGTAGGTGGCCCTATTCTCGAAGCCGCTTTAGATCACATGAATCTGCGCGCTCGGGCTGTTATGTGTGGGAGTATCTCTGCTTATAACGCGGCCACGCCACTGCCCGGTCCATCGAACTTGTCAAACCTGACCATTAACCGAGCGCGAATGGAAGGCTTCGTTATTTTGGATTACATGCCACGAGCAATGGAAGCCATCCAAGATTTAATGGCATGGGTTTCGTCCGGGGACCTAGTTTACCAAGTCGACCTACAAGAAGGCTTTGACAATATTCCGGCCACTCTACAGCGACTATATACCGGGCAAAATCTTGGCAAACAACTACTCAAAATTGACTAACTACGGTAATTACTAGTGTTGCTATGACACACATAATACCCAGACGGCCCGAAGAAGTACCCAAGTAAGCGCCGATGCTGAAAATGGCGGCGGCATCGATATATCCTGAGCGAGCAAAGGAAGCCCGCCATCGACAGCACCTAAGCCCCGTTATCTAACTCGTTTTTGGTCTACCCTCAGGCATAATGTTACACTGCATGTATGACGCCAATAATTGCACCTATGACAGAATTCACCATCCACATCCCCGACGCCGAGATCGAGGACCTAAAGCGGCGCTTGGCGCTCACTCGCTGGCCCGATCAAATACCAGAAACTGATTGGCGCTACGGCGCAAAGACCGAGTATGTTCGGTCTCTCTGTGACTATTGGTGTAACGAATACGATTGGCGAAAACACGAGGCACGACTCAATTGCTTTCCTCAGTTTAAGACGAAAATTGCTGGGACCAATATTCACTTCGTGCATGTTAAGTCAAAACATGCAGCCGCGACGCCACTGCTGATTAGTCACGGTTGGCCGGGAAGCTTTGTAGAATTTCTGCACGTCATTGACCCTCTTGTGAACCCTGAAGCGCATGGTGGAACGATCGATAATGCTTTTCATGTTGTATGCCCGTCACTGCCAGGCTACGGCTTTTCTGACACTACAACAACACAACAGGTCGATACACTAGCAATCGGCGAAACGTTCGCCGAACTCATGGCGCGTCTGGGGTACTCAAAGTACATAGCGCAAGGTGGCGACTGGGGGGCGCTCATCACCTCCACTATCGGCTGCATCGATGCGGAGCACCTTTACGGCATTCATCTCAATATGCCTTTTGGATTCCCCACGACCGCTGATCCCAACGAGGGTTTGTCCGCTTCGGAGATTACTGATCTGGCAACCATGGCACACTTTGAGCAGATGGAAACCGGCTACCAGAAAATTCAGGGGACAAAACCACAAACGCTGGGTGTAGGTCTCAATGATTCACCGGCCGGGCTCTGCGCCTGGATCACAGAAAAATTTCATAGCTGGATGGACTGCGATGGCGACATAGAATCGGTTCTCGATAAGGATGACCTGCTCACCAATATTTCCGTGTACTGGTTTACGCAAAGCATTTGCTCGTCAACGCGCTTGTATTATGAAGTAACGCAAAACCCGAGACTAAAGTTTCTTGAAGCACCCGTTGCTGTGCCCACCGGAGTGGCGCGCTTTCCGAAGGAGTTAATGCTATATCCGCGGCTTTGGTGCGACAACGTATACAGCGATATCGTGCAGTGGAACACGTACGAGAAAGGTGGCCATTTCGCAGCCATGGAACGTCCCGCAGAATTTATAGACGAGATTCGCACATTCGCGGCCAAAGTTGTGCGTTAAAAATAATGACGAAAATCAATATCTAAGACGCTTGAGCCTACTTCTAGAGAGCTTAGGAACTTGAACATAAACGTTCTCCTTTATCTTACTCATTTTCGAGCATGTAGAAGGTCAGACGGCTTAGCCGTTGACCAATGTCACGGTAGCTTATCGACCACAACACCCAACCGCGGCCCCCTGCATCGGCCCCCAGCGATTTTACTGTGTCAGCCCCACCACGCATCCGAAGAGCTACCCGCTCCACTTGCTTTCACTGATCCAAACCCTGTGACGCCATATATGCTGAGCCTTTGCAAAGCACTCTTGACCTGCGACACGCCGCGAGTATCAATTTCAAAGCCAATCTGAATGATAAGCTGCCGCCATCAGATAATTCATGTCGCAAACCAGTGGCCGTGCAAACCAAATGGAATTGGAATAGGAATATAGGCATGCGCCAATTCAGTGAATGATTGTGCATCAAGCACCACAAGCAAGGATTGGTTCTTTACAGCATCAAAAGCGAGACTCATTACTACCCCATCATCCTCCGTAGGTGTATCGGGATGCGCGACAAAAATAGGCTCACCAAAATAACAGTTGTCGCGATAGTATTTGACATCTTTTTTCTGCTCAACGTCGACCTTAATCAAACCGTCGAAGAAGTTATGACTTCTCTCAGTCAATGCTGCATAGACATATTGATAATCTAAAGCAGCATAGGCGTCATTGATGCGCGGAAACTCTAAGGCGGCAGCCGTTAACTGCACGGTTGATACGGAATTCGACTGCAAGTCTATTGTGTGCCGCTTTAAGTATGCAGGAATAACTTGATAATCAGGATTACACAGTAATTCAAATAGGCCATCCGCGAAGCCATCAATCCGATCGACGTCGCAAGAGTCCACTACAATGACATCGGCACTTTCAATTGCATTTACTTGATGAAAACACATGCTTTCCTCATGGAAAATCGCAGTTGACGTACCCGTTTCTCGATCAATGACAATAAACTGCGTCGGCGCACCCTCAGCCTTCGTCAACATTTCAGTAAATCCACCACCGCTCATCAGTGCCTCAACATCAAAGATCAGTGGCGACTGAAACAAAACAATATAACGGTTCGTCACCGAAAAACTGTGCATGTAAAAAGGCAGTGATGACTCGTAAGCTGCAATCACCTCTTGTTTACTGCTAACCGTATCAATCGTATAAATCAAATAACGCGTCGTCGGACCGAATTGAATACCAACATTGATATAATGCCCGCTCACTGGATCGACCACTAAGTGCGCCAAGGTCAAATGTACATCCAACTCGCCCTGATAGACTATATGCCCAATAGTTTCGAGAGACTTTGGATCAAAAGAGCAATCTCCTAAAGACTCTGTCATGGCACTGCCTTTGTCGCCGAATGGAAATACTGTGACGTTGCCATCATCGTACTCTGGTCCTTCCGGTTCACCCAAAACGTAATGCTTATACGTATCTGATTGCAACATCTTGTTTTTGAAGCCAACCTGACCTGCATTAAAATAGAAACCCTTCAGCATACCTAAGCCTTGAAACCAATGATCCACATACTGTCCATCCAATTCAAATACAGCGGGTCCTGTTGAAATGAAAGCGCCGTGCAGCCATTCCGGCACTTGCCCTACAACTTCCAGCGCATCGATCGACTGCGATTCTGCCTGCGACAAGAAACCCAAACGCCATCCGCCCATTTTTTCCAGTTGCTTCTTTATGGTTGTCATAACGATGTCCGCCCTAATTTTCTCAACAAAAAATGATAGGCTATGCAAATCTTTCGATTTTTTTCTTGCGGCCCTACTACCATGTTAAAAGTATAGAGCAAAGAAAAGGGCTATGGTTAAAAATCTTCTTCCAGCCTCTCAAGTTTTGCATAAAAGCCTACGGGGAACAAATTAAACGAAGAAGCGCAAACATTAAAATACTGGCGACGTAGGCAAATTATTCTGAGAAAAATCTTCATTCGGGGAGACGCAGCTATACCGGCGGCGATAGCTCGATTGCACGCAGAATTGCTTGATTATAACTGCAGCGGTACATCTGTGACCGCAGCATGCCCCTTTACCATTGCATCAACGTCAGTTGTCGGCGGGCCCTCTGGTTGCAACGAGCAATTAGTTTTGAATAATCTGCTGCCGTGACCTTCAGGTATGGATTCAGCAAGCGGTACGTTAACGAGCCTACGAGCAACCCCCTGCGTGCACCCTGGAATGTTAAAACTTGTCACTGTATCAACGTTGGCTGAACCCCCAAGCAGCACGTCTCGGTTGTCCTTAACCCAGTCAGTAACCAGTCCCACTGCTGCATTATAGTCGACATATTCGGTAAAAGGGCTCGCGCTAACTGCAACAGCAGGATACCCCGCTATCGCGGCAGTGCGAGCCGCCCCGACCGTGCCCGATAATGCGGCAAAAGGTCCTACATTCTGCCCCGCGTTAACCCCCGAAACGACGAGGTGGGGAATGATACCGACATCCTCAAGAGCGACATTTACTGCATCAGCAGGATAGCCATAAACAGCGATACCTTTGTAACCGCTGACGGTAGTTGAATCTTCTGATATCAAGTGTCCTATCGTTGTTTTGTCCGAGGAGCCACTTTGATTTTCTGCCGGCGCTACAAGCTCCACGTTTACATCGTCAAGTTGCAGGAGTCCTGTCACTAATGCGTCTATACCTGGCGCACCGATGCCATCATCATTTGTGACAAGTATAGTCAATGTTTGCGGCAGCGCTGGTGCCGCTATTTTGTCTGAGCCTCCCGAACAACCGACAAGCATCGCGATACTAAGATAGATTATGGGGGGTGGGAAATTAAACTTCATATTTACTTCGTGCCGTGTGATTGCTCTTCATCTAATATTACAGCTAAAATGAATGGAGATTAGCATACAATATTTGGTCAGCGCTTGGAGAGATAAATGCAACATACGATTATAAGGAAGACGGCACGAGACATTTTGATCTCGACAACAGCACAGCGCAACGTATTCACTTCTTTTGCACTCTTGCTTAGTTCGATGGTTTTGTCGGCTCATGCTGCAGCCTTTCAGTTCGAGGGCCTGAGATATGAAGTTGTCAATGCAACTGAAGTTGCAGTATTTTCGTGTGGCGGCATCTGTCCCGCTGACGTCAGGATTCCTGATACTGTCACCCCTGGCGGGCGGAATCCTGCTACCGGGGAGCTTATTTCATACAGGGTTACGGCTATTAGGGATTTTGCTTTCGTCGGCAACTCCGTCGACAGTGTGACCATCGGAAACAATGTTACGGCTATCGGGAATCAGGCTTTTGCCTTTAATAGCCTAACTAGCGTGGTTATTCCAGATAGCGTTACGACCATTGAGGAGGAGGCTTTTAGAAACAACGACCTCACTAGCGTGACGATTCCAGCCAGCGTTGTGGCCATTGGGAACAATGTTTTTGCCCGTATGGGTACTGCCCTCACCAGCGCCGCCTTTTTGGGAGATTTTGGGGCGTTTGAACTCGACATGTTTGATAGCAATCCGAACCTGTCGAGCATCACCTACTTGCAGGGAACTGCCGGATGGACGCAAACCTTTCAGACTTCCAGTTCTCCAGACATACGTGTAACCGCTACCGAAGTTACGCTTATCAGTCTATCGCTAGAAGAGCCTGTGAATGGCTCAATTTACAGCGGTGTCGGAAATCTTCGTGGATTCGCAACTGCTGCAAATGGGATCGATAGAGTGGAAATCTTTATCAATGGGGCCTACGAGTATAACGCGCCTTACGGTGGCAGAAGGGACGATGTTGAGGCAGCGTTTCCGGATGTTGGCGGCTCTTTATTATCAGGCTATTCTCTAGCGGTCGGATACGCTGATTTAGGGTCAGGGCAGCATACTGTTCGAGCCGTGGCTTACGATTTGCTCGGCAACTCAATAGAGCGTTCATCCACATTTAATGTTGTTGTCTTTGACCAGCCCTTCATTTTTAGCAATGAGGTGATTAACCTGACGGACTCAACTGTTAGCACTTTAGGCGATGAGATCATAATCAACGATGCTACAATTGGTCAGCGGGCTTACAACTTAAAGATGAAGTGGCGAACTCCTGAACAGGGCTTTGAGATTATTGAAATCCAATAAGTCTGTTGCTTAGTTTTGAACCCTCCCGGTGCAGGTTGTTCGCATGATAATGGGTCTATGATGCTGTTTTGCCTCACTTATTAGCTCGCAGAATTCACTCCCACAATTAATAGCAGTGTAATTGAGCTATAGTGGATAGTGGTTTTGACTCAACTGTACTAAAACCTAGGAATAGGGTCCCTATTTTTGCAACGCGATCCAGATAGGAGACATTTTTGGCTCCAAAGTCGTTGGAGTAGAAGCTCCGTTGCAAAAGTGTCAACATTAATACACTCGCTGCTTGGGAGTCGTATCCATGAGAAACGCAGCTTGCGATGGCAAGTGTGTTTGTGATCTATTTAAAAGCACGTTACGGTCTTGTAATGTCTGAGTATCACATCAAGCGCCTCACGGGCACCCTCGGTGCCGTCGTTACGGGTGTCGATCTTTCGCAGCAACTCGCACCGTCGCTTGTCGAAGCGCTGAAGCGGGAGTTCTTTGAGCATCTTGTGCTGTTTTTTTCTGATCAGAAGATCGAGGATGCGGACCAGTATCGATTCGTGAGTCTTTTTGGCGACCCTTATATTCACCCGCTCGCCCGGTTGATGGGTATGACCGAGGCTCGCGTAGAACGAATAGTAGATTCGAGCGAGAGTCGGCCATTCCAAGACAGGTGGCATACGGACGTGAGTTTCGACACCTCGCCGCCGGCAATAGGCACACTGCGCGCGATAGAGATTCCAGCTGTTGGGGGCGATACGCTTTGGGCGAGTACCCGAGACGCCTATGATGCGCTACCCAGCGCACTTCGTGAACGAATCAACGGGATGCGTGCCATCCATGATTCCGGCGCCGGCGAGGCGTTTATAGAGAAGATCGGCCGTGAGTTAACGGAACAACTCCGGGAAGCCTATCCTGGAACGGAACACGAAATCGTCCAGCGTCATCCCGTAACGGGGCGACGGCATCTCTACGTAAATCGCCAGTTCACGCGGCGTATCGTGGGGCTCGACCCCACTGACAGTAATGACCTTCTAGAGACTCTCTATCGTCACATTGAGAATCCGAACTTACAGCTTCGCCATCGCTGGACAGAGGGCGACGTTGGACTTTGGGACGAACGGGCCACTTGGCATTTCGCGGCTGCCGATCACTATCCGCAGCGTCGAGAGATGGCGCGAATGATCGTCTCGAGCGCAGACGAGTTCTAAAGTAACCCTATTGAGCGGCACTAACGGAATCGATAACGCCACACTTTTTTGCGAAGATTAAGCATGATTGAGCGCCATCATCGGATCAAAGGTCTGGCGTGGACGAGCAGATGCCTTCGTAATATGCCATTTAAAGCATCGATACCTCAAACCTGCACCCTGCAGCACCTGACATAACTTTAGATTATTTCATATTATTAAAAAATATCATTTTTTAATTTCTTGAGAAATCGACAGCGTTGAATATACTAAAAATGTGGCGCTGAATTAGATTACTTTTGACTGAGAGTAATCTCGTTATTTTGGAGCAAGCCTGCACATTTACTTCTCCAACACCATCGCAACTTTTGTGACTGTTTGTGTTTTGTTCAGGTGTTTTTACCTCACATGGTTAATGTGCAGTTGTCTTGCGCGAGTGCCACACAGGGACGAGGTATAAGACACCAAAGACAAAGCCTAGTTATGGATAAAAATACGGTAGTGTGCAGAGCTATGAATGTCATTAAGTTGTTGCTCGTGATTGCAGTTTCATCCCTGGCCGCCTGTAAAATACATGTTACCTCCCCAATCCAAGGCGGCGTTTTCACCAAGTCAGGAGCGATCAGTTGCCATGCTGGCGCAAGCTGTACTATTGATGTCTCCAATACAAACTTTAATGAAACCTTTGTCGCTGCTCCTCAAGACGGATATGTATTTATTGGCTGGAAGCGAGGGCTTTGTGCTGGCAGTACAGAGCCCTGCAAATTGGCAACGACAGGCTTTGAGAACAACAACGCGTTGATGGCATTACTCGCAAACCCTGACAAAGTATTTTATCTGGAGCCAACATTTGCCCCAGAGGAAACTTGCTTTTTAGATCCACTTAACAACACAAGTAAGCCGGCATACGCACCAACACCGGTGGAGTATCAAGCGAAAGTCGAAGCGGGCTCGAATCTTTGGAGCGATAGAAGCACCTGGATCGATAAGGCAACCGGTGAATCTAATGGATACTTCCCCGGCCCTAGGGATACGGTAGAGATACCGGTGAATGCTAGCGTCTGCATTAATGGCAACATGGCTGCGCGGACCGTTGACGTTTTCGGAGAGCTATTTATACAAGAGACCAAATCGTCCTACTCACTCACAACTCACTACGTACATGTAATGGGAAGTGGCGCCCGCCTCAGTGTGGGCAGCGAGCATGCACCATTTACCAAGAAGTTTACTTTGGAACTCATCGGCAACGGCGCAGCTAACGAACCGATGATGAGGTCTGCAGGTTCCCAGAACCGCAAATTCCTGATGGCAATGATGGGGGGCACCATCGCCATGCATGGCGAGGAGCGTATCAGTTGGACCAAGCTCGCCGGCAACAAAATGTACAACCAAGGCGACACAACGCTGACACTGGCAGAAAACGTAGATTGGCAGGTGGGCGACAAAGCCATCATTGCTCCTTCTATCTCGCCTGATGCTTATGAAGAAGTGAAAATCACGCAAGTGTCAGCATCGACAATTATCTTAGCCCAAGGCCTTGCCCATGCGCACTACGGTGGGGATTCTGTAGAGTATGAAGCCTATGCGGGCGGTCCTACGCTTAACTTGGACCAACGCGCTGAAATTGGCTTGCTTAGCCGTAACGTTAAAGTAATGGGCGATGCGAGTTCGAATACCAACGGCTTCGGTGGGCATATTATGGTGATGCCTGGCGCCAATGCACATCTTAGCAATGTGGAACTCTATCAACTGGGCCAACGTGGAATTGTGGCACGCTACCCGATTCACTGGCATTTAAATGGTGAGACCAGCGGCCAATACATCGAAAATTCCAGTATCCACAAGAGCTTTAATCGCGCTGTTACCGTCCATGGTACGAGTGACGTGCGCATCGAGGGTACCGTCGCTTATGACATTCCCGGACACGCTTACTTTCTTGAAAACGGCAATGAAGAGCGCAACCAATTCATCCGCAATTTAGCCATTAACATTTATCGCCCCGCGCCTGCTGATGCCTTACTCGCCTCCGATTTCCTGTTTGATGAACCACAGAATCGATCACCTGCCGCCTTCTGGATAACCAACCCAGCGAACGTTTTTGTGGGTAACGTAGCAACAGGCTCCCCGGGTACAGGTTATTGGTTTGCATTACGAGCCAACGCACATGAATTTAGAGGCACTGGGATCTATGGGAATGAGAAAAAATTAACACTGTTTGAAGATAACGTCGCTCATCATCTGATGAACGGCATTGACGCGTTCGATGCAATCAAGTGCGAAGGCTGCTTCGATGATCTCCAGAAGAACCGCGGTTGGTCTAAGGTCAATGGGCAGTCGAACGTCATTCGTCGCTATACCGCTTATGGTAACAATACCGGCCTTTACACAGGCACAAATTCTGTCAACGGTGTTATCAGCCAGAATAATACGCTCGAAGTGATCGATAGTATTTTTGCTGACAACCGAGACGCCACTATGCTCGCCTCCCACGAACTCATAAGAGACTCCGTGTTTATCGCCGAAACATTTAAGGAAATGACGAATCTTAATGTGCCGCGTTCCGCACTCGTTTTGTATGATGGTGCTGCAAAAATTCAGCGAAGCAACTTAATTGGCTATAGCTCAATGGCGAATCCACGGACTAGCCTGAGCAATCCTATCGGGGGCGCTAGAAAAAATGTGAACTGGGAACTAGAAGGTCTATCGGGTGATCTACCTAGGCAGATATTTAAAGACTATGCCAGCGTACCGCCACCGACAGGTGCTGATTTACTGTTTGCACAATTTGAAGGTAATCCTCGACGCTGGGGAACCACGATCTACGACCGAGACGGCTCTATGGTTGGTATCGGTAAAACGGTTATTACCAATCACCCGATGATGATGGTCGGGGCCGATCAGATTGAGTATGCGTATGCAGATTCTGCGTATACCTACTATACAGATCGCCAGTACGGACATCTTAGAGTCTTGTATGGTTCCGGTCAGGGTAATCAACCTGATCTCGATGTTACGCGCATCGATGTCTCGGGTAACTCCGTGGATATTTTTTTCGAAAACCATTACAAAGTCGGAGACGGCCACCAACAACCGGTCATTATGACCAATGCTGCGGATGGCACAGAATTTGTATACCAACTTAGCTACGACGCTGCATTTGCAATTAAAAAAATTAATCTAGAGCTTAGCGATTGTTTAGCCGCTGGACAGGAAGCCTTGATCGCTATCGACGACATCGGTGCTTACGCCGGATTAGCACTGACAGGAACGAATGTAGAAAACAATGTGGCCACACCCTTTAGCTTACAGGCACTCGCATCAAGCAATGCAGTGCGGCAAGCGACCGTCCCCAGCTACTATGTGGCGACGACGGGTGAAGTGCTTGTTAAGTTGATCTCTGCAAACGCCGGAGCGTCACTCGCGTATACGACTATACGCTGGGAGTGAGCGCTATTTCCGCGGCAATTTAGCTTTTTGAGATCAGAGGCATCTAGACGGGAGCTCACGCGACTACCTCTGCCCACTGACCAAACCCCCTCATCCTGTGATCATTAGCACGCACCGGTAGCACTTATTCGAAGTCATGGCTCGATTTTATCCTTTGTGGCAAGTTAAATTGGCCATACCTCAGTGACGGGCCGTAAACGTGACGGCAGTAATCGCACGCTTCAGTATCGAAGTGACGGCTTGACAGGGTCAAAATGCGGAGTTATATTTTACCTACTAAGCAGATAATATCATTATCTGCTTAGTAGGTAATCATTACTGACAGGAGTTTTTAAAGATGAACAGCGCTTTACTTAGACCGCAAAGTCACTCAGATGAGCCACCATCTATCAAGCCGAGAAGAATGGCGTTTGACATGTCAGAACTCAAAGAAAAATATTTTTTTCGTGAAAACCCCATTCTGAGCACGTTTCTCTATGCACTGTCAGCGTCCTTCCCCGATGGTGAACGCTTTTTTATTGACGCGGTGCGTTACTATCAAAAAGACTTGAAGGACCCCCTGCTAATCTCTCAGGTCCGCGGTTTTATTGGGCAAGAGGCGCATCATGCGCATATTCATGATCACTTTAATGAGCGCGCCGAAATATTGGGCATGGCGATGACTGAGATTCAGGGGATTTTTAAAAAGAGGATAACGATGGTACAGAAAAGGCTAAGTCCCGCAGATCAATTGGCAATCACCTCGGCAATCGAACACATTACCGCAACCGTAGCCCAATGGACGCTGGAAAATTCAGAGTCCGAACTCACTCGCGGCGACAGTTCGCCATTGAGAGAAATGCTCCTTTGGCATGCTATGGAAGAAATTGAACATAAGGCTGTTGCTTTTGACGTCTTCCGCCAAACGGTAAATGATGAAGCGCTGCGGATAAGATGGGCAAAAATTGTTTTTCGCATGTTTTGGATTCAGATGGCCAGAGCGCAATGCGTATTGTTGTGGAGGGATCGCAGTCTACCGTCGCTTCAGCATGTTCGTGAAGCCTGGCAATTTATGTGGGGACAAAATGGCATGAGGCGTTGGGCCAGGCCAGAACTCGACAAGTATTTACACAACGGTTTCCATCCTAGCGACATTGACCAGAACCACCTGCTAGAAAGCTGGCACGAAAACCATCCAGAAATCGCTGCATTGCAAATCGCTTAAGAGCAACGAAAAGCAGAATGTTAAAGGAAGATGGCAGTGACCGACGCAACGACTAACAGTGAAGCGGGTAACACTTACCGCATGTCGGCACTGGTTGAGGCCGCAGGCGTATCTCGGGATATGGTAAAATACTACCTGCGGGCGGGTTTGTTGCCGCCCGCTGTTAAGCCTAGAGCTAATCTCTCGCTCTACTCCGACACACATCTGCAACTGATTGCGCTAGTTCGCAAATGCCAAGAACAAACGAGACTATCTCTACCTGACATCGCCAAAATTTTCCAGGCTGCAAACTATGAGACGGGTACAATTGAACTCGAACTACTGTCAGACAAATACAGAGTTGATAATGAGGCGAGAGATAACATAATCCCGTTATACGGGTATCAACACGACATTGGGGATCTTGACATCCCTGCCGAGTTTGAGGGCCAGTTGGCTCGATTTGATCTGCTCGATAATGCCGCGCACCCTGATGAAGACGAGCAGATGATTAAAGGGCTTTTGTGGGCCGCACACAGTGTGGGCGTGCCCTTAGACTTCCTGCAGAACGTGAGAGAAAAAGTTGCTGAATTAGCCGACCAAGAAGTCAAAACCCTGATCGCAATAAAAAGGCCTCAGCTGAACTTTAACGAATTTGTCCAAAATATCACGGAGGTTGACCGTATTATCAACCGCTGGATGGTGGCAGAAAAAAGTCGCCGTATGCGTACCCAATTTCAACGCGTCATCGATAATTCCGAGCGGGCACTGTCCACCTTGCTTGACACCGTTTACAAGCCAAGTTCTGCATTTCAAAAGCGTCATAAAACGGCGCACTTATTGACTCAACTGGCTCAATTAGCGCAAAAGGATCCCGGATCGCTGTGCGCTTGTGATGAGGTACGTTTAATTAGCCTGCTGCTGAGAGACTATGACCTGATAATGCAATTAGCAGGCTCAGCTTTAAAGGTAGACAAAAATGATAGCGTTGCCCAAGCGTGCATCGCGCTTGCCGAAGGAATGCAAGGCAACGCCAATAAAGCTTTCAGGGCAGCCCGACCGCTGGAAGCTAGCGAGTCTCGTCATCCCATCGTTCTGCAAGCTCGCTTGGCAGCTTTGCTACTCAAAGCAGCACAGCAGGGCGGCGTAGCAGATTCCAACGAGCTGATGAAAAGCGCCGCTGAGCTGTTTCTGGAATCATCATCGGATTTAACAGGCGCGCATCCGGAGACAATCTTACTGTTAGCCAGAGCCAACATTGCATTCCCTGACTTTGCTAACAGCAATTTCTATGCCATCAATGCGTTAGAAGATTTGCTCGCTCAAATAGACAATGAAGAACTATATCCGAATGTGCCAAACATCGAGGACCTACAAAAAGTTCTTACAACAGTGTATCGACTATATACCCTTTACTATCTTGGTGTTCTCAGCAGGATGGCAGGTCGCTCCGAAGCGGCAATAGAGTATCTGGAGGGAGCACTGCAGCTGGATCCTGCGTCAAATTTTGGCGAGAATGCTTATCGGGAACTGAGCCAGCTAGGCCAATAAGCCAAGCAATCATTGTGGGTACCACGATAATTGTCTCT
Organism: Halioglobus sp.; assembly: GCA_029246385.1. Classification (GTDB taxonomy): domain Bacteria; phylum Pseudomonadota; class Gammaproteobacteria; order Pseudomonadales; family Halieaceae; genus Marimicrobium. The sequence goes on along the minus strand of JAQWNG010000026.1, from coordinate 54,849 downwards.
GAACTTTACTCACTGCGTGGACTTTAATAACAAATTAATACTCAGGGCAAGCAAAATGATTGCAACACAACATCTATGTTTTTAGCGCAAATCTCAATTCTAGTCGCCACCGCATTGCTGCTATCTCCGGCATTCTCTATCGCAGAAGAGGCGCCATGGCAATTGCAAAAGGAGTCCGATGAAATATTCGTATACGCTCGCTCCGTCGAGGGTTCATCCTATAACGCGGTCAAAGCGACTATGCTAATAGAGGCCTCCCCCGAGCGTCTGTCAAAGCTTATTGGCGATGGTGACGGCTGCCCCGAATGGCGTGCTATGTGTGAATTCTCCGAAGTTATCGAAAATGCATCGGCGCATGAGCGTTATGTTTACACGGTGCTTGACTTGCCTTGGCCCGCGAGTGACCGCGACATGGTATTACATACCAAAGCAGAGATTGATACTGGAACCAAAACAGCGACGGTTTACCTGCAGTCTGATTCTATGCGATATTCAAGCTATGAAGATTCCTCGGGCTATGTGCGCGCACAAACCATTGGACGAATGGTGATTCACGCAGTTAGCGACCAGCAGATAGAGTTTACTTACGTTATGCACACTGAATTAGGCGGCAGTTTGCCAGCCAGTCGTGTTAATGCTGGACTTACCGACGGCGCAATAGAAGACCTCAGCCGCTTAAAACGATTGGCAGAGCGTTGAGACTCACCAGCATCTCATCAAACAAGCAAACTGTCATAGCAGCCTGGGCTATTTATGCTTAAAGCGTTTATTAAGTTAACGGCCGCAGCGATAGCTATTATCTTGTTATCGGGGCTTTTTCTGGCGCGTAATATCACTAGTGGTTTTGGCACCATGGCCGAGAGAAACGGAGACTGGGAGACTAACATTAGCACCGGTTCGCAGGATGCGGGTGTTATGTTAAAGGCAGCAGTAGCGCTTGGAGGCCTGTTAGCTTCAACACAGGAAAACTCAATGTATTATCGCCTTAGTACTGTTGCTGGAGAGCCTCTGCGTCTCAACTGCCGCTACAAAATTGAGGGCAAAGATTACAACGCCGACTGGTGGAGCATTACCGCGTATGGCTGGGACAACTACCTAATTCCGAACGCTCAGAAGCGGTATTCCTTCAATAATGAAAACCTCATTCGCAATGCTGATGGCAGTTGGATTATTACCGTCGCTGCTACTGAACAGCCGGGTAACTGGCTACCGGTAGGCTCGTCAGGCGCCTCGCGCTGGCGTCAATTCAGTCACCAGGATTTTGATTTGCTGTTACGCCTGTATACGCCCGGTGTTGCCTATATCCAAAGACCGCAGTCTGCGCCGCTACCCATTGTTACGCAGGAATCTTGCCAATGAAATTGGTGCGATGGCTAATAGTAATTGGGGTCTGCGCATGGGCAGGACAGTATGCACTGGCGCTGGTGCTCCCTAACCTAGTAATGGAAACCGTCTATGCCTTGGGCGGAAAATCGATCGGTTATAACCAATTCGTGGTAAACCGGATTCCAGATGAAGCATCGCGCAGTATAGTCCGCCCTAGTCCAGACCTTCTGTATGCCGTTTGTCTCTACGATCTGAAAGATGGTCCGCTGGCCATTGAAACGCCTATTGCTGAGCGCTACTGGTCATTACAGTTCTATCAAATGAATACGGATAACTACGCGGGGGTCACTAACCAGCGTGCAGAAAAACATAGGGTGGGTAGTACCATGAAAATGACGCTCATTAGTCGCGATGATGATCCTACCACCTACGGTGGCACAGTTATTCAGTCACCTACCGACCGTGGTATTGCTTTGTTGCGAGCCTCAGCTATTGGCAATCGCGCAGCGCAGCAGGCGGCACTGGATGCCAGTCGCTGTCATCCCGTAGACTAAGTGATGGATCGGCAAGCGGCATTGCAGCGGGTACTGGCAAATACTTCGTGGTTGGGGACAAACAAGATTGGCGCACTCAGGATTGACTAGCAATCGACAGCAGTTCGTACGCCTGATTTCAAAGCGTGCCTCGCAGCTGGATTTTTTTGTCGATCAGGGTATGAATCCCCTCACCCCTACCAAGCCAGTAACGAATGGCCTTTGGGAAGCTGCGCGACGTATTAATCGCATAGCTGAAAATCAGCCTTTGGCGGTGATTTCACAATTGATATCCGTTTTGGCCCCAAGTTAAGCATGCATCAGTCCGCACGACAAAATCTTGACTGCCTTGTGACTGACTTTGTACGGCGGTGGCAAACTCACGTAGTTTGATATCTGTAATGTCTGACCAGTCTAGGACCACTGATTAATCCGGTTTAGTCGTCTCGGCGTATGATGTTTACGTATTTCATCATAGAGGTGTAGCATCATGAAAAAAACAATCAGCACATTATTAATAATCGGCATTTCATTGTTCCCTGGACTCGCTTGGACAGCCAACTATGAAGTGAAAATGCTGAACAGCGGTGCCGAAGGCTTTATGGTATTTGAACCGGCGGTTTTATCCGTCGAGGTCGGCGACGCCGTTACTTTTGTAGCCACAGACATGGCGCATAATTCGGCGTCTATGCCTGGAATGATTCCAGACGGTGCGACTGCATGGAATGGCGAGCTTAATCAAAATATCACGGTGACCTTCAATACACCCGGTGTATATGCGTACCAATGCACTCCACATGCAATGATGGCAATGGTAGGCGTTATCAACGTCGGCCAGAGCGCGGAAAATTTAGCCGCGGTCAAAGCTGCTGCAGAAGAGAAAAAGTCGAGCTTCATTACGAATCAAGATCGTCTGGATAATTATCTCGCCCAACTGCAGTAGCTGCAGTTAAGTGGCGCCTAGGGTTAACCGGTGATGCAGGCGCCGCTAACAGTGCGAAAATCTCAGATGTGGCACAGATTTTTGCATACTCTCGTTTAACAAGAAACGGATGTGAATTACACGATCACCTCAGAGAACAACTTTTCTGGGCAATCGTTATCTATATTTGAAAAGTTCTATAGTTTAACCGAAAGTATCAGTAAGGAAATCTACTCACGGCGGGCCCCTTATTTGCTCTATACTTTAAATATTTTCCAGATTATCATTACGATTACCAGAGCTTAAACACAAATCGGCAGCATCAATCATGGAAGTGATTTGTGCCAGCAAATGTTGAACTAAACGTTTTTATCTTCTGAATGTAAAATGCGGGTCTGAGCTGCCCCATTAATTGGTCAAATATCTCGTTTTGCAATTGCCGGATTGGCAGCATAGGGTGTTCATGCCGTTATAGTGGTCATTCTGACGGAAACCGCAATAGTATTAAACGTGTTTGTAGCTAGTTCGATGGCGTTTCCTAGGCACTGTTAGCTTCTTAATTCAGCAATTATATTTTCACTTTCCAAGTGGAAGGATATCATCGCAGGTATTTTCCGATACAATCGATACAGAGAGTTACCGCGTTAACTTCCCAACTCAAGGTTTAATGCCTAAATAAATATGCGCAATCTCAGCTCCCCTAAAGAATTCGCACTAGTGGCTCTCATATATATGGGGGTTGCTTATATTATCTGGAGCATATTGGAACCTTGGACCCAATCTCGTCTCTGGCTGGTTGTCGACAATCAAAACTATTTTTTGGAAATGATAGAATATGGTATCAACCGTCTAGCTGAAGGCGATTTCCCCCACTGGAATCCATACCAAGGAGGGGGCGTGCCTTTCTTCGCCGCCTTGCAAGCAATGGTGCTTTATCCCCCAACATGGCTAGCGGCAGTGTTTTCCGCCGAAACGACTTATATGTTCACCAAGTATCTCCATTTGGTGCTGAGTGGTTTCTCGATCTATTTCTACTTAAGAGTAATAAACCTGCATCCACTCGCAGCAATTTGCGGTGGCTTATTCTATATGACAGGAAATTTTTACCTGGCCTTTACTGTATTTGGCATCGGCGCATATCCTCTAGCCACTGTCGGGATATTACTGGGTGCAATTGAAAAGATATTGCGAACCACATCACGACCTACGGATGAGGTGGCGAATCGATGGTCTCTCGTTTTTGTGCTTGTTATGACGTTGCAAGTTTTTTCCGGCTACATTCAGGCGGTCGTATTTACAGGTTATTTTCTTTGTCTCTATATTCCTTTTCGGATGGGACAGCGCTATTTTGACGGCCAGCGTTATTATGCATTAGTGCCCGTGCTGATGCGGTTTGGGTGTATGGCTCTGATAACTCTAATGCTTTCATCAGTTCAGCTTCTGCCAACACTTGAGATGTCCATCCAATCAGGCACGCACAATTTGCAAAGTGGAATGGATGCATTACAACTGAAAAATACCTCAACTTTAGTAACGCCTTCTTTTTTCGATAACCTTACAGATTCTGTTGTTCCAATTTCTCAGGTTCCTGGCAATATTTTCTTCTGGTGTCTAGTCGCTGGCGGCTTGCTTTTTTATAAAAAGAAACGCTCCCTGGTTATCTTTTATTCCGCCACATCGTTTTTTTTCTTGAATTTAGCTTGCGGACCCGACACATGGCTTTATCAACTTTATTATCACCATTTCCCCACCGGCAACTGGTTCCGATGGCCGGAGAAATTCTTACTGATATCAAATTTAACCGTCAGCATTCTGGTTGCACTTGGACTTCATCAGTGCCATCAATTTCTATCACAGTCTAAAAATCGTCCGGCTCATTACGCCTTTTGGTTTTATTGCTTTTCCATTATTTCCATCGCATTTCTTTCACGCTACTCCGTTGCAGCGGTTCAAATCCAAATTCAGGATATGCGTTGGCAGGCTTTTGGGCGAGACTTTCCACCCTATCAAGTATCGAGGCTATTGAGGAGCGTCAAACATTTACTTGATAACCCCGCAAAATTTCAGATGTACGCAGAGGAACCTCATCTTGAAGCTCAAGAGGCACTGAATTTTTTACGTGACCAGAATGAGAATCATCGAGTTTTTTCTTTGCTGGTTATTAACCCCGAAACAACGTCAGATTTGCCCGTGAAATGGGGAATGCGTGAAAAGCAATACTCCATAGAAGACTACGAACCATTAACGTCTGCTAGAAAACTCAATTTTGCAGATGAAATGGGTAGTGCTGTTCTCTTTCATCTGGCGTTGCCGAAAAATATGGATATGATGGCGCTCTTTAGCACAAAATGGCTATTGGTCAGTCAGAATTGGCGGGAAAAAAATCCTGCGAGGAAAATTCCGAAAGATCTTTTACAAGTTTATGCTGATGAGCACTATCAGATTTACGAGTTCCCTCAGACTGTACCAAGAAGCTATGTTTCATACAATATTGTTGGGCTTCCAGATGACGAAGCGTTGAAGTATTTGTCGAAAAATTCTTTTGATCCCTATTCGGACGTTACAATAGATGATGGCTTTGTCAGACACCGAAGTGCTGAAAGTGAAGCGATTCAAAGCGCAACGATCACAAGCTATGAACCTGAAAATGTCGTTATTGAATTACCGCGCATTGAGCGCGAAGGTTTACTTGTGTTGACCGATAACTATGATAAAAATTGGAGGGCAGCTGTAGATGGAAAGGAATCTGAGGTTGTCCCAGTTAACTATCTCTTTCGCGGCGTCAAGATATTCCCGGGAGATCGAGAGGTGACTTTTTACTATTACCCTGTGTATTTTTACTGGGGTGCTGCGATCAGTTTTTTCGCAATCGTGCTTATCGCTCTATTTCATTTGCTCATCAGAAGCAGTAAGAAAAAGGGGTGATTCAGGCGCTGATAAATTGACGCAAAGCTAAAATGTCATCAAGGAATAGCGATTGCTCTGATGAGGTAAAGCTGGAATCTGAACAAGGAGCGAGGGCGGAAACTAGGGCGCGTCAAGCCCTTGCCGGGCAAATCAACCGCACGACGCAGATCATAAAATCGTAGATCCTGACTACCTGCCGCAGCCATTAAATTGCATTAGGTCGTTTGCACCGAGCTTTTTTTGCCAGTAACCGGCGACAGACACACTGGCCCTGCCCCGCTGCTTTGCGCGCGCCGGTCTTTTAAAACGTCCACAGCATCCGACCGTAGCGGCGGAGTCGCTGGTATGGTCCTTTTGCGTAGAGTTTTTATGACTGGATCTTCCTTCATATTGGCGGTGTAGCCACTGATCTTTGCAAATGCTGCCAGCGCAGTCAGCCGCGACATCATTGGGTATGCCGTTATTTCATGCATTCTGGCAGCCAGTACGCTAGGCATTATTTTAATACCGGCGTTTTCATCCCATGTAAGCACAATCGCGAAGCCTTTGATCAGCGCTCCAACGCTAAGTCGAGCAGTAAAATCGCATGAGTTGACTGACCCATTACTGCGAGTTATGTTTGAGCTTGATAACTTATACTTTTGAAAGTTTTCTAATTATTGACCGCAGACTTCGCGATAGGGACTCGTAACACTGATGTGTTTATATGCCGTATACTGGATAAAATTGGTATAATGAGTTGACCAACTGGCATATAAATAGAGGAATTTGGCAATGAGTAATATTGATATAGGACTAGATGCAGGTGATAGGGAGAAGGTGGCGGAAGGACTGAAGCGCCTGGTAGCAGACTCATACACGCTTTATCTCCAAACACACAATTTCCACTGGAATGTCACCGGCCCGCGGTTTAGAGAGCTCCACCTCATGTTTGAAGAGCATTACAATGAGCTGGCACTGGCTGTTGACGAAATAGCAGAGCGTATACGAACGTTGGACTTTGCCGCTCCGGGAACTTATAAGGAATTCTCAAGGCTGAGTTCTATCCATGAAGTTGAAGGTGTGCCGAGTTCTGAGGAGATGGTCGACTTATTGACGAAGGGACATGAGCAAGTTGTTAAAACAGCCAGAGTGGTCTTAAAGCTTGCACAATCAGCCGGTGATGAGTCAACGGCAGCGTTAGTTTCAGACCGCATGAGAATCCATGAAAAAACATCGTGGATGCTCAGAGCCTTCCAGGACTAAGCGAGCAACATGAATAGCGCACGCGGGGTCTATAGGAGCAAGTGGGCCTCGCCCATCAATTTACGGTAGCGGTAAGTTAGCAGTCCGGGATCATTGAAAGCTAGCCACTCACATTTATGCAACTGCATGTGCGCAACCCGTGTGCTGAAAACAGAAGCTAGTCAGCCGCACATCGGTAGAAAAGCATCTGCCAAAAAAAATTCATACTGAAGAGGAGAAATTGCTCCGCATTGGCATGATGCTTATTGGGTTTATCATCCCCTTCGTTATCCTTGGATTATTGGCCGGCTTGACAGTCGGCTTGGCTCGCGTGGGGACCACTTTATTAATATTGCCGACACTTGTTCTGTTTCTACCGCATTAGGTCCCCCCTGACCTCTCGGTGAAAATAGCTATTGCCACCATGCTAGCTTGCACTAGCACTTAGGTTATTTACGCAGCAGTTATCCAAATTAGAAACAGTAATATTTATTTATCTCTCTGTCTGCGCCACACGTTCGCAAGCTGGCTGATGATGGACGGCAAATCGCTGTTCACGTTGCAGAAATTGATGACGCATTCAACCGCCGAAATGACGCAGGTCTATGCCCATCTGTCCGATGACCATCTGCGTCAGGAGGTTGAATTGTCGGGCTAGGACTTCATCTGACCCACCCCCCAAATTTCTGCTAAGATTTAAGGCGGAAAGTAAAGCATTAGGGCTTAAGAATAAACAAGTTGTGTAGCAGTGCCATGCGGCCTGCTCAAATGCATCAAACTATGCATAACGGTGAAAAATGTCTGGCATCCCGGGTAAGAAACGAATTGAACTTAATGAGGAGGCCGCGAACGTTAGGCTTCGAGCATCGAGGACAGGCGGAGTCAACCTTTCCACTGCACCGGCAAAAGGCATCACTCTCAATACTACGCATGGAGCCAGGGTCTCAAAGACTTATAAAGGCCTTACTCTTGGCTTTCAGAACTTCAATAGTGTCGTTAGAGGGAGATGGAGTGTAGGCAGTAACAACATTAATCTCTCAAAATCAGGACTTTCACTTTCGAACAAGAATGCTCTAGGAACATTTAACTTCACAAGACCTAAGTCTTCTTCGGCCACGGTAGCTGGCATACAGTTAAGAGGCAGTACTGGGGCAATCATTGCCTTCGCGGGCATGGTCATTAGCCTGATTAGCGCTGCGGTCGTGGCCCTGATGGCGCTAGTACCATATCTGCTTCTATTCTTGGCTTGGGTCGCACATACACTCTGGAGTGGCGTTGTGGTTATTGGATCACTTTTGATTTTTCTAATGGTCGATGTACCTAAACAATTGTTGCAAAAGCGCAAATCTAAAGACTCGATCCCAGATTAGGGGCTTCTTAAAATTTAAAAAAATAAGCATGTGAGGGATAATCCGTTGCTCGCTTGAACTGACCGCGGCAATATTTTTTGGAGCTTAACCCTACTAGCTCTTGTGTCTTCTGGTCTCCCTCGCCAACAAAAACCCCGCACTAGGCGGGCTTGAGAAGGCTCAGGCTCTGTGACGCTTCCTGACAGCCACTAACGATATCAATCCTGCCATCATGCCCAATAGCCACAGCGGGCTTGTTGGGACGGGCGTGGCGCTAGACGGCAGCGTGCCCGCAGACGGCGGCGGCACGAAGGAATCTGGGGCCCCGATAACGAATGGTTAACTAGCCGCAGATTGCGGACTAGTTCCCAGACCGTTCGTCGCTTCTACGACACACTGGTAACTCTCGTCATTGTAAAGCGAGGTGACGGTAATAGGTGACGTAGTGCCTATTTCGAAAAAGATTCCGACACCGCCGCAGGTGGCTTTGAATCTGGTAATCGGCGAGCCATTGTTAGCGCCCGGGGTAAAGGCGATGGTAGCCTGATCGCCGCAGGCCTCATGTGGGTTTTCAAATCATGACACAATTAGTGTTTAGTAGAGCCCTGCTTTTTGCTATTGAGCGAGACGTTATCGGGCATGGTGCCGCGAGGACATCAGTTGTTTATTGGTATTCATCGACTGGTTCTGCCTATTACGATGACTCAAGTGGGCACTGACGCCGGGGGTAACTGCATATTCGCTATCAGGGTATTCGACAACAGTACTTGCATCTCTTCAACTCAATTCGCCAGCGACGCTCGTCTCAGTAGGACTGCACTCAAACATGCCAGCAGTGCAACACCTAGGTACAATACCAATAGGGGTAAGATACTCTGGGTAGAAAACAGCACTGCGGCGCAAACGGAGACCATCAACGCGCAGGCGCTTTGGACAAACTTCATCGTCGACGCTGCCGTGCCAAAGGCACTATCAACCTGCCCCATCGTGGCCGCCTTACCTGCGGGCACTATGATACCTGCCCCACCCAACAACAGACACAATGCAAGAACACCGAGCCAGGCTTCATGTGGCCAAATCGTCGCACATAGAAGCAGCGTAGCTGCGCCACCCAGTGCAATTATCGTCCCCACGTAAAGCGCAGTGATGGGCGTCATCGATGCACTACGAGCGCGAAAAAAAAACGCGCCGAGCAGGTAGACAACCGTAGTCATGCCAAACCCGATATGGGCCATGTCTATCGGAAGCGCGTAATACTCCTGCAAAATATAAGGGCCCACCGCAAGGTAGGACATCACAATTCCAAAAGGCAGACTGAAAGAGAAAAGAGCGGCAAAGTAACGTCCATTGCGCAATAAACTGGTGGAGTGATCGCTCCGGGTTGCAACTGGGGCCTTGTGAGACGGATAACGGCAAAAAAACGAAAACCCTAGCAAACTGATAAGGCTAACAAGCCCAAGCAACAGGAATGCCACCTGCCAGCCGCCCTTTGAATACATCACTATTGCACCTGAGAGTCCCGGGCCAATAGCCGGGCCGGCTGCCATCACCACCCCCACAGTTGCTACTATGCGGATATAGTCATCGCCCTCGTAGCGGTCTTTCAACATGGCATTGCCGACACTGGTAAATGTTGATGACAAAAAGCCCATACAAATATAGGCACCCAAGAGCGCTGCTTCCGTTGTCATCACCATCGCCGATAGAGAAACCAGCATGTAGAGTGCAAGATTGACGATAATAATACTCGAGCGGTTGATTCGGTCAGATACCGGCCCCCAAAACAGCTGACCCACCATGTAACCTGCAAAACCGTATGACAGTATCAGACGAGCCGATTTTCCGCTGAGGGAAAAGCTGTCTCCAATAGCCGGAATAACCGGACTTAGCACACTGACATTAAATTGTGTGAGGAGGAAGATAGAGCAAATGAATATACCGGCTAGGGCACCCGGTCTGGAAGTATGCGTAGCTGATGTTATAAAATTCATGCGGCTAACCGAGCTTGTAATCTAGTACGTCGGGGGGAAAGTGCATGTGCAGCTCGCTGGTTGGCAAAAAAAGCAGTCTAAAATAAAATCAATATAAATCAGTAGTTAAATGGCGCGCCCTAAAGGATTCGAACCTTTGACCCACGCCTTAGAAGGGCGTTGCTCTATCCAGCTGAGCTAAGGGCGCGCAGTAAACCTGCAACAATGCTGAAGCTTTGCTTTTTTTGCATCCACTCTGTTTGACACTGAGCATCAGCAACGAACTGCTCCGAGATTATAGAGATTGCAGACCAACAGGTATACCCCCCCCACAGGCTAACTACCCTTCCCCCATGGCAGCCGATTAATGGGACTCTGAATGCGATAAATATCGCACTGCTGCACTAAATCACGCGTGTCTGATCATACTTAGGTAATCGTCTGAGCCTGTCTGCGCGAGAAAGTCACGAGGGGCGGAGTATAGAAACGAGGGATAACCGCAATCGAGCCCAGTGCAGCCTGCCGATTAATTTCGTGGCTGACTTCGAATCCGCACGAATGTGGCCGTTTCACCCTTGGCCTCGCAAGGCAGCATCAGGCTCTCTGCGAGCCCAGAAAAAATTACGCCATCGGCCTGCAGGCTTCCCAAGCCGCCAACGGCTTTAAATAACTGCTCCAGTCTACCTTGATCCGATGCCGACAACTGCTGATACTGCTGCTGCAAACGCTCACGACAGTACACACGGTATACAGTGGTTTTGGTACGTTTAAATGACAGGCTGTGGCCCACGAAGTCAAAACATTTTTGACCCTGCTGGAAGGCGAGCGCATTCTGATGCAGATAAGGCAAATAATCTGCGGCGATGCGTGTAAGAAATGGCTCCCACTCCGATGTCTCTGGCCACTGCCACTCGATCACTTTAGGCAGCTTATCCGCTGAAGCATTCCATAATCGCGCCAACCACTCATAAGTATTAGGAGCTTGTCGCCGCATCACCTCTGCCGAGTCCGGGTCATTGCCAAAGTGGCGGAACATCGAAGCGAAATACCCAAAGTCTGCCGCGCTGGGGTGACTACCCAAGAGAAACGGCTGCTTGACTAGCAATGGCTCAAGAAATTCAAACTCCCTAAATACCATATCACGCACAGACGCCTCATTATCTCGGGTGACGCCGTCTGTCCAAAGCCATTCGCGTCGCTGACGGTGGCCAAAGAGCCAGCCCAACGGCCGGGCTAACAACGATGGCGCGAAGGCTTTTCCAATAACGTAGCCCACAGCCCAACGAGACCTCTGAGGGATCCAACGCCACCACATAGCTGACCGCCACAGCCATTCGTCACCATAGTCCTCTATCAACAACGCCAAAAACGCCAGCGCAGGGTCGTTCGGCACCGTGCAAGGCTCGGGGTGCTGTTGCTCAAGCCACTCCAACATAGGGGTGCTATCGAACAACCACTGTCCATTATCCATTTCAATGGCAGGCATTTTTTTTACCCCGGTAGCCTGTCCAATTTTATCCATTTCGCGCCGGCCACACTCTATCGCTTCATAACTGATGCCTTTATAACGCAAATACGCCTCTAGCTTGCCGCTGAAATAGGAGATGTCAGATTTATAGACGGTATAGGATTTTTTCATAGCGCTACAGTAAACAACTTTCAACCATGATACAAAGCAGGGTTTAAGCTCTAGTAGCAAGCGCTGCCAATAGCAGCGCCCATAAAGCTATCAGCTAGCTACAGATACGTGTAATCGTGATGAGTTAATCAAAGGTGCTATACAGAGCTGCCGCTGTGAAGCTATGATGCTGGTCCTAACAAGGTTGCATCGCCGTCCCGAAAGGAGCACCAAAAACCCAATGACGGCACCGCATTAAACGCTCAGTGAAAATGTTCGATAGCATGAATATACATGCTGCCCTCAGGACAATGTCATAATGATTTGGGAGGATATATGTGGAAACGGGTAGTCGGACTGCTGGTCATCATCGTCGCAGGACTGGGGGTTACTTATTTCAGTGCGGATAAGAACGTGCGTAATCTTCTTGCCAACTTACCAACAGATCGTAACGTGCTATTTTGGACGATACCACAAAGAGATGCTGCGTTTCGCGCTATCGACTCGCTAGCTGTATTAGCTAAAGCAAATGTCATTGAGGCCGGGGACACAGCTTTTCCGATACCCAAGGGCGAACCTATTATCGTCCCCATGGATGTCACAACGTACATGCGCGAGCAACGGACTGCGGCACTAGTCATTATTCAAGACGGCAAAATTCGGATGGAAAAATACGGTCTCGGCTTCGATGCTCGGGGTCAATGGACCAGCTTCTCTGTCGCTAAATCCTTCACGTCAACCTTGGTAGGCGCCGCAATCAAGGACGGCTTTATCTCCAGTATAGAAGATAAAGTTTCGGACTATATTCCAGGCTTAAAAGGATCAGCCTATGACGATGTTTCGATCCAACAGTTGCTCACCATGACATCGGGTGTTCGTTGGAATGAAGATTATGAAGACAAAAATAGCGACGTCGCACTTTTTAATGAACATAAAGCAGAGCCAGGGCTGGATGCGACCGTCAGCTATATGCGTGCATTGCCACGAGAGGCACCTGCAGGTGAAAAGTGGGCCTATAAAACGGGTGAAACGAATCTAATTGGCGTGTTAGTCAGTTCGGCGACGGGCAAGACGCTGTCAGAGTATCTTTCAGAAAAGATTTGGACGCCGTTTGGCATGGAGCAAAATGGAAGTTGGCTGTTGGGCGCTACAGGACATGAAATCAGCGGCTGCTGCATTCAGGCGTCAACTCGAGATTTTGCACGCTTCGGTCTGTTCATTCTTGGAGGTGCGCAAATTGACGGCAAGCCGGTGCTACCCGAAGACTGGATTGCGGCGGCTACGACACGGCAAGCAGATATTGGGCTTGTAGGTAAAGGTTATGGATACCAGTGGTGGACCGACGATGACGGAAGTTTCGCGGCTCAAGGCATCTTTGGGCAAGGGATTTTTATCGACCCAAAACGCAAACTCGTTATCGCTTCAAACAGTAATTGGACTAAGGCTACCGACTACGAGACGGTAGGTGCGCAGCGACAGGCATTCTACGAGTCTGTCCAGGCAACTGTCGATGCTGAGACAAATTAGGGATGGATACGTATCCATTGACCACTAACACTGCATCTCGCCCATTTAACCACACATCGATGCGGCAGTACGTCGCAAAGACGGGATAACGTGCACTGCGATTAACAGGTTAAGGCTGCCAACGAGTGCCTTTTAATCTGAAACATATGCCTATTTTCTGTTCAGGTGCTCAAACACAAACCTAGGGTAGGTCCCTAGTTGATAGCACACTCTGTAGCGCTCTCCGCCGGCCAGCGGAGAGAGCTCGTGGCATTTCAATGGCAGCGTGATTTGCGACTCGTAGTCTTTGAGCCAATAGCGTCCAAATACGCAGATGCGGGTAAATAGCACGGCGTCGAATCTTCCAATGTCGGATATTTTGGGCAACCTCACCGTTATTGGCTCCAGCTCAAAAGTTAGTTCGTCCGAACTAGACTTGGCTCGCTGCATCTGGCCGGCAGCCTGATCAGGAATTAACGTACAGACCGTCTTTAGTCGATAACGCCTGGCGTTCTTTTCCAATGCATCGCTGTCTATGTCCTGTGCTTGACCTAGCAACTCTTTTTCTTGGTCTAGATTACTCAAATACATGGACACATCAATAAACTGTGGAATGAATACACCGGCAGAACACAGCTGCGGCGCCAGATTGGCGGTCACCGCGAACTGCGGCTCCTGTTCTAGTGACTTTTGCATTACTTCGGCGATTACCAGGTGCAGTTTTCCCGGGTGCGTATAGCTGCAGGCATCCGCCTTTATGGTCCGAGTGGCATACTTACAAAACCCGAAATCAGCCAGGAGAAGCTCTACACTGTCCAGTGAGCGCTGATGAAAATCCATCAAATAAAGCTTGATTTCCCCGGGAGAAAATAACCCAAGCAGTGGCAACAGCAAAGTAGCAAAAGGGCCACAACCCGCATACAAAATTTCAAGTGGCGTGTCAGAAAAACGTAATTTTAGTGTGTTTATCGCAGCATATATACCACGGAGAAAAACTACGCTGCGCTCATAATCCAGCGCGCACTGGGCCGCTGCCTGTGGGTTTATGGCGACGCCGTTTTCCAGTAATGAGTCCTCCGCCCAGGCATCAAAGCTGCGGTCGGGCCGAATATTAGTAATCTCACTACACAACAAAACAAAAGCGTCCAGCGCATCTCGTAGCGCTTGAGGCGAACTGCTTTCATCCAGAATAGTACGACTGATAGTATTGAGATTCACAGGGACGGTTCCCACGTATAGATTCCCGCATTTAATACTGTGCTTACGCCTTGCGCACAGCGAGCACTTTAGGCAACGTCGCTACATTGTTGATTATAGTGGTTTGGCGTGGCTATTCCTTAACATTCAGCTATTGGCGATCCTGCGTATCATTATGAACACGAGTATGAAAACAGTATAAAAAATGAAGAAAGGAATGATGTAGCTTGCCCAGCCTAGGCACAACATCACACCCATAAGCAGTAACTGAAATCCTAGTCCAAACGAGGAGACAGCAGTCATCAACAATTTCGGCATGTGATCGCAAGCTGGGGCTTTTTTATCTAGCCAAAAAATAATCTTGTCGAATCCGCCGTACAAAATATAGTAGGCACTAAACAAAATATCGACATGGCGCTGCTGTTCTCCAGCCATAGCGACCGGAGAAGCATGCTCGAACACACGGCTGGTTTTGTCGCCATTAACCTTGTTTCGGAGAATAACGTAATAATAATTATAGAGCGTTCCCTGAAGCTGCAGACCAAAGAAAGCCACCAACATTAGTAACAGGGGCCCATCCGTTATATACCAAATGCTTAGCAGAAAGAAAAAATTCAGAATAATATCGGCAACTGAGTCTAGGTAACGTCCAGTATAAGATGGTGTATTTTTAACTCTGGCTAACTCACCATCAGCAGCATCTAGAATTGATTTTACGACTAGAAAAAAAAGTGCCGCCCAGTATTGGGCCGCAATGATGCAAAGTATCGCGGCCAAACCAGTAACAATAAAAAGTAACGTGACTTGTACAGGCGTCACGCGTGTATTTTTAAGTGCGTTAGCGATCTGGCGCGCTATCGGCCTGCCATAATCAGACAAATCCAAAAATCGATGTTCGATGGGTAATTTTGACATTTTGGTTTATCTATATCCTGCAGACAACGTACATGCTGTCACTATTTGACGGGTAAGCCGCAATGACGACCCATTATTCTCGGTCTGGTCCGCCGCAGTTACTGGATAGCCGCGGCCCTCAATACTGGATCATCTTGAAAGCCCTGAGTTTTGAGGTTGCATTGAAAAATGCTGCGGGCAGTATGAACGTTACAGCAAAAATTACAATCAAATATCTGCGAAAG
This sequence comes from Halioglobus sp., assembly GCA_029246385.1. GTDB lineage: Bacteria > Pseudomonadota > Gammaproteobacteria > Pseudomonadales > Halieaceae > Marimicrobium. The sequence goes on along the minus strand of JAQWNG010000026.1, from coordinate 39,158 downwards.
GCTGATGATGTTGTCGCTATCGAAAAGAGCAGTCGCATACCGCCCTGACAGTATGGTCCGCGAATTGTTGCGGCTCAGCAGATGTCTGCCTATCAGCCTACTCAGTGCAGGCCATCTCCGCTGGCTTGAGCGGCGGCATACGCCTGTATGAAAGGATAGTCAGGCTTGCCATTGGGTCCGCGCTGCAGCGATTTGATAGCAAAAATCTTTCGGGGCACCTTGTAGTCCGCCAATCGCTTACTGACATAATGTTGAATGCCCGCTATGTCTAAATTTTCCTCTGTGAGATGCGGACCTTCGACAACCGCGATAACGATGTTACCAAAGCGCTCATCCGCTAAACCCACGACAAGTGCATCAGTGATATCCGGATGATCAATCAGCACTCGCTCAATCTCCACCGTATACACCTTCTCGCCGCCAGTATTGATCACAGTGCTATCACGACCCAGCAAAATAAGCATGCCGTCTTCACGGACAATACATCGGTCACCGGTCTTTACGTAGCGAACTCCTGCTATCTCCAAAAAAGTATCTGCACTTTTCTTTGGCTGCTTATAATAACCAACTGGGCTATAGCCGCCAGAATAGGCAATACCAATGACGCCACTGCCCGGCTCTACAATATTAAGCTCATCGTCAAAAACTCTCGTGCTTGCCATGGGCTTAAACACACCCGCTTCAGGCGTGGATACGGCAAAAGCGGCTGCCTCCGATGACCCCAGGGTGTCGAACAAAACTAGGTTAGGTTGGTGACGCAAGAGACTACGTCTATTGGCTTCACTAAGCGACGCACCGGTGGAAATCATCATTGTCAAAGACGCCAGTGGTCTTTCCCCATAGCGACGATCGAGTGCTTCCAACAGAGGAATCGCAAACGCGTCACCTACTAGCGCAACACCCGCCACCTGATACTGCATGATCAGATCGAGCACCAAGTCGGCGTTAAACTTTATTCCAGGTACAGTCAACACGGGCGTGCCCTGAGCCAACATCAGAATAGCCATGAGGCTAGCAGCCCCATGCATAAGTGGACTGAGTGGCATAAAAGGTGTTGGGACTGGCAACTTAAGCACATTGCCAATATGTTCCTCAATCGTTGCCGGATGTTCCTCCAATCTAAGCGCGAGCATTGCGCTACCCCTAGATATTTTCTGTTTGCGCCAAAGGTCCTCGTGACGCCATTGAGTCCCTTTAGGCAAGCCGGTAGTGCCTCCGGTAGCAAGTATAATGAGATCGTCGCTGGAAGTACTGCGCTGAAAGTGACTTGCATCCCAGTCATATAAATCTGTCAGCGTTCGCGCGAAACTATTAACTGCCGGCGCCGCCCCAGTCTCGACAAACCCGACTGTAACGTCGAGCTGATCCTTAATCGCCGCAACGCAATCGGCGAATTCAGCGTCGTAAACCAGCACGCGGATATCCAGCCCATTACACAGATCAATCAACTCCTTATCGAGATAGCGGTAATTAACATTGACGTGTGTCATACCGACTAAACCGGCAGCCGTAAAAGTCTCCATATAAGCATTTGAATTTCGCATGTAGTGACCAACATGGGCGCCGGCTGGCAATTCGAGTGATTGCAACCAGCTTCCAAAGCCGCTGGCACGCCGAACTAGCTCTTTATAACTAATTCTCTGATCGCCGTAAATTAATGCCGGTCGCTGACCGATATCGCTAATAGCGATCTGATAGATCGCTTCACTTATATTCCAAACCATCTAGTCAACCACTCATTCAAGTTGGAAGTATATGCGCTCGTCGTTGGGCCGCGTAACCTTTACCTTTTTCCCCGTTGGATCTTGTGCCAACATGGCGAGGGCTGTTTCCTCATCCTCTTTAGCCGTACGGGAAACAAAACGCTCGCCGCCGATCGTCTCTCCAATAATCATTGCATGCGCACCGCCGTCTTTATCATGAAAAGCAGTATAAGAAACAATAGACCCACTTTTGGGATCTGCGCATACCTGACAAGCTGACAGTTCATTACTACTGATGTGCGTGTCGATATTTGCCCAATCAATATTGCTGGGCCTGCGTGAATAGATACCGCTGGCGTGCTTAGACAACATGCCACCGTTCGCGGTCACCATTGCAAAACTATCAGGCGCGTTTCGGGCCTGCCAAACAGCCTCTGCAAGAGCATGCATACTGTAGTTGTTGCCTGGTCCACCGAAGTAAGGGAGGCCGCCGGTTAGAGTAAGCTGGCAACTGCCGTCAACGGGTAATCCGAGATGCGTTGCTACTGCGGTGACAGCGCAAGGAAAGCAGCTATAAATATCGATTAGGTCGATATCCGCTATGGTCAACTTGGCGATTGCCAGAGCCTTGTCGACGACCATGCCCGCCATCACCGAGACGCCGGGGTCGGGCCGACGTGTGACTTCTACCTCACTGCCCTCAGCAAGTCCGTGCAGATAAATCCAGCGTGCTTTTGGGATACCGAGCTGCTTTGCCTTGCCAATGCTGCAGAGCAGCAACGCTGCACCCTGATTGACACCATCCTGAGCGATCATCCGCTTAGTGTAGAGATGAGTCATCGAGGGCGCTGCCAGTATATCTGCGGCAGTTTGACTCCCAGGAAACTGAGCGTAGGGATTGCCTGCGGCTACAGCGCTGAACGATTCGAGCAGTTGCGCCATCGCATGTTGATGCTCTTGTATGCTGCGCCCCGCTGTATGACACTGGGCCTGCTCAATTAGAGAGTAATAGTATAGAACATTATTAAGCCCATTTTTGATTTCCTGCGAGGTTGCAGAGACCTTACCAAAGCCTCGATCCTCCAGCGCTTCATCAAAATGCTCACTCCAGTCGAGTTCGCGTTTATTACGTTCCGCATGACGCTGATTCTTAATCGCCTCGGCGCCCGCAATCAGAGCTAACGAGCGTTCGCCGCGAGCAATATCGCGTGCGAACTCAATCAACAGCGACTGCGGCTGATTGCCGCCGGTTTGTGTATAGATGCGGTGCTGAGGATTAGCACCGATAGAGGTCGCAATAGACTCGGGAGGATTATCACTGCGGCCCCACTTACCGGCCCACAAGCGCCCCATATCAGAGAATAGCTTCGTAACACAGATGGTATCGATCGCCTGCGCAACCGCTGCCGCACCGCCGCCGGCCTGACAATCCTCAATAGCGTTTGCCACAGCCTGCGAAGCGATAGCCATAGGCGACAAGTCATTTGCCTCTCTTACAACTACCTGACCAGCACCGACCAAAATGGGGGTGGAATCTGACAGAACCTCTTCCGGCACGATCACAGGATCAACTCAGCCATATCCCGCAACTGCTGCTTGTCCGTTGTGGCCACCAATAGCGTGGTTACTTTTGAATCACGCCAGATTTGCAGGCGCTCCTTAATACGATCCTTAGGGCCAATCAGGGCCAAGGCATCGGCCAGTTCATCGGGAATGACCTGTGCCGCTTCATCGCGCTTACCCTCCAAGAACAGTTGCTGAATTCTACTGGCTTCCTCTTCATAACCCATACGGCAAAACAAGTCATTATGAAAATTGGCAGTTTTAGCGCCCATACCGCCGACGTAAAAACTAAGGTAGTACTTAACTGCGAGTAAGCCGGCGGGAATATCATCGGTGATATTAACGCTGACCATTTGATTAATCTCAAAATCAGGGCGCATATTCGTCAGCGATGCTTCGTAAACGCTCTCATCGTAAGGGTTATAAAACAACGGAATCCAACCATCGGCAATCTCCACTGCCAGTGCAACATTCTTAGGGCCCTCGGCACCCATAAAAATCGGAATCTTATTGCGAAGCGGGTGCGTGATAGGTTTTAGAGGTTTTCCCAAGCCAGTAGCATCTGCCTCGAGATAGGGAAGCGGGTAATGAGGGCCGGCATTGGTGACAGGACCCTCTCTTGCGAAGACCTGTCGTATAATATCAATATACTCGCGAGTACGCGCCAAAGGCTTAGGAAATGGCCGGCCATACCAGCCCTCTACTACTTGCGGGCCAGAGACACCGAGGCCTAACGAAAAGCGTCCCTCCGATAGCAAATCTAGGCTCAGAGCATGCATTGCGCAGGACGTCGGCGTGCGTCCCGACAGCTGAACCACTGCGGTGCCTAGTTTAATCTTCTTGGTTTGTGCACCAATCCAGCATAAAGGCGTAAACGCATCATTGCCCCATGCCTCCGCTGACCACACTGAATCATAACCTAAACGCTCCGCTTCCTGCGCCATTTCGACAAAATTGGGGTTCGGTGCTGCTCCCCAGTAACCCTGAGCAAGACCCAGTTTCAAATCGCCCATGCGACCTCCGATGTGTTTTTAAAACGTATTGATACTGAAGATGACACTCGCACACCACAACGCGGCCGGAGACGATGTTCTGTTTCTATCAGATCTTGGTTTGTGACTTGATCGTGTTTTGAGTTTTTGGACCGTACGGCGGCCGCATGCCAGCCATGCCGGCTACATCTATTTTTGCCTGCTTATAGATAGCCTTGGCGTGACTAAAGGTTTTGAACCCATCGTGACCGTGATAGGCCCCCATGCCGGCGGGGCCGACACCGCCGAAAGGAAGATCCTCTTGCATAATGTGCATGATGACGTCATTCAGGCAGGCTCCGCCCGACGTTGTGCGGTCCAGCACGTCACGCTCCTCGTTGACATCAGTGCCAAAATAATAGAGCGCCAATGGCCGAGGCTGGCTATTAACGTAGCGGATAGTTTCGCCGAATTCCTTGTAGGTTTTGATCGCTAATAGCGGGCCAAAGATTTCCTCTTGCAGTATACGCATATCGTCGGTGGCATTTTTAACCACGGTGGGCGCAATTTTCCGAGTATCTTCTTGCTTGCTGAAATCTTCACCAGCTGGCGCCAAGGAAATCACTTCACCACCTTTTTCCGCGGCATCAGCTAAATTTTCCTGCAGCCGCTTAAAATGACGGTCGTTAATAACAGACGTATATTCGGGATTTTTTAGCATCGTTGGATACATTGCAGCTACAGCTAACTTAATTTCACTAATGACTTCATCAAGTTTTTCCTCAGGCACCATCATGTAATCTGGTGCTAGACAGATCTGCCCCGCGTTCATAGTCTTCCCCAACATGATACGACTGACCGATGTCTTGATATCGGCACTGCGGCTGATGAGCACCGGCGACTTGCCACCCAGCTCAAGCGTAACAGGCACCAAATTCTTAGCGGCTGCAGCCATAATATGGCGAGCAACAGAGGTCGCACCCGTGAATAGCAGATGGTCAAAAGGCAGGCCACTAAAAGCTGCCCCAACTTCTGGGCCGCCCGTGAAGATGGCGACTTCTTGTTCTTCCCAAGCATCTCTCACTAGCTCTGCCATCACTTCAGATACCGCCGGCGTGAATTCAGAGGGCTTAATCATGCAGCGATTTCCAGCACCAAGAATGTCCGCTAGCGGGCCAAACGTTAAGTTAACAGGGAAATTCCACGGACTGATGACACCCACTACACCTAAGGGCTGATACTCAATACGGGAACGACCGCCAAATAGCCCTAGCGGAAACATAGTTTTCCGTTTCTCCGGCCGCATCCAGCCGCGCACTTGCTTGATAGCACTTTTGAAAGGCCCAATGCTACCGGCGACGTCAGTCATCATGGACAACTCGCGCGGACGGCAGCTGAAGTCAGCATTGAGTGCATCGACCAACTTGTCCTGAAATCGGTGTACAGAGGACATGCCACGACGTAGTCGATCAATACGGACGTCGGCACTGACGTGGCCTTCTTTGAGGTAGTCTTCACGCTGTTTGTTTAGCACCGCCATAAGGCTTTCAGTAATGGCGTCTGTGTCTGTATTAGTGCGTTCCAGAGAATTCATAGTATGTCCTCACGTCTTGTTAAGCCGGGCCGCATGACTGACTAGAACGAAGTTACGGCCAAAACATAGGTTTGTAACCGGCGAATAGTATATCTGCAGTCTAATCTAATACCGTCTAAGAATAAAACCAGTGAACGGGTTTTTTGATCCTTGATAATTTTTACGCTGCATTGACTGCCCCTGCTGTGGTCAATGCGCTGTCGCGCGCTGACACCACAATCGTCAGCTCTGTCGTTAAAGAGCACAGATGACATGGCGAGACAAGTCTCTGGATCGCGCTATCAGTCTTGGACTGATTAACACAGCATCGAATCGTTAAGGCGCCACCGGCTCGAGGCAATAGCAGCCTCTCGACAGGTAGACGGCAATATCTGTCAAAAGCTATACTCGGTGTTCTTTTGATATGGAAAAACATGCAAATTATAAGCGCTGCCAAAGCGATCCAACTGCTGCATACCACCGACACTATTACCTTGGGTTTCGGTCCAGCCTTCCCTATACCATTCATGGAAGCATTAGGTGATCGCGACGATTGGCAAGAGCTGACTATATACGCAGCGATATTGCCGGCCTATTATGATGGGCTGTCGCATCCCAAGATTACATTACGCTCGCTCTTCTTTGGGCCCGTTGAACGCCATATGCAAGCCATCGGCGCAGATATACACTATATACCGGCAGATTTGCGCAGACAGGCCTTGTTTGCCAAAAAAAATCCAACTCGGGTATTTGTATGCGCCGTCTCTCCGCCCGATAACGATGGTTATGTGAGCTTGTCTGCCAATGCCACACAATATGAGAATATTGTCGCCTGCAGCCAAGATCCAAAGCGCTTACTCATTTTCATTACCACAAACCAATTACCCAGCACGATGGGTTATCTCCCGGATTATCCACATCGTATCCACTTGGATGATGTCGATTTCATAATAAACGAGGACTTCAGTCCTCCCATGGTGGATGATGTGCCTTTAGGCGCCTTAGAAACAGCATTAGCGCACAATATTCGACCGTTTATTCCCGATAGAGCTACGCTACAAACGGGCTTCGGCAGCATACCTGGTGCCGTGGTAAAAGCGCTGTCGCAAGGCGCGAATGGGAACTACGGCATCCATAGTGAGATGTTCACCAACGGGTTAATGCACCTGTGCAAAACAGGGAAGGTCAGCAATGAGTATAAGGGCATATTCACAGGCATATCGGTCTGCGCTTTCGCGATGGGTAGTGCAGAACTCTATGAATGGCTCCATGAAAATGAACAGGTGCGATTTATGCCGCCCAAATGCATTAATTCGCCGGCAATCATAGCTGAAAATATCAACATGCGATCAATCAACGGCGCACTGATGTTGGATCTTGCTGGTCAAATCGTCGCTGACACTATTGACGGCCGTCAGTACTCAGGGATCGGAGGCCATGAAGACTTCACGTCCGGCGCCAGTATGGGAGATGATGATCGCTCAATTATCTGCCTCCCCGCCACTGTCACTCTGAACGGACAACTCACATCACGCATCACTGCGCAGTTAACCGCAGGCAGTATTATCACCACACCGCGGCACCAACTGGATATTGTGGTCACCGAGTTTGGCGCAGCGGAAGTCGCTGGTCTGACAACAAAAGAACGTGCCCATGCGCTAGCTGAGATAGCCCACCCACAATTCCGCGATCCTCTGCACGAGCATGCTGAGCAAACGGAAAGCATGTGAGTAGCCGCCGGTGGCCTTAGTTTCTGACGTATCTTGGCACTATGGACCGAACCGACCATAGGCAGATTTAGCTTGCTATGCTTATTGGTTAGGGCTAGCTAAAATCTCTCTTTGAACCTCTTCGTAATACCTGTCTTCAGCCGTCGTTAGCGAAGGCACAACAATCAGGGCATTTTTTTCTATATCCAATTGACTTAATAGGTCTGCTTTGAAGTCCCGCACAAATGGCAAGTCGTCAGACAGTTCGCCTTCGTCGTAAACAGAGGCGTACTTAAACGGCTCCTCAAGCCCCTTCAAGGCACTGATGAAGCCGTAATAAGCTGGCTTTTTGTCGAAATCATCATTCCATAATAAAGGCCACTCCGAGCCGCCGCCCGGCAACCGAATCGTCTTAAAAATATCGCCAAATCGCAAAAACCCACTATAATCTGCAACACCCCAAGTCACCATTCCCCAACGCTGCGCAGGCGGCACCGCATCCATGTATGCGCGCACGATATTGTTAAAGGCTTTCCGTTGTATTGAGTGCATCAATCTCGTTTGACGCTGAGAAACACCTGCCGCAGGAAAAGTATTTAAACCTATGTTTAACTCAGATACAGTGACCATATAACCAGCATCAGCCGCCTTTTTAAAGCGCTCGTAGTTATATGAATAACTGGTAGAAATCATGGGCGAAAAAAAATAAATACCTTCAAACCCTATCACATCGACCTTGCCACCTGAGCGCCCAATTTCGTCAGCAAGTGCTATCAAATCGTCCGTTTTTGCAGCTCCATTAGGCCCCAAGAAAAATTCATTTAACACCAAGATTGCTTGAGGATCCGCTTCTCTCGCCCATTGAAATGCCTTGGCATAAATATCGTTGCCGGCTAGGTCTATAAAAATATTGCGTGCGCCCTCCTCATCTCCCAGCACTCGGGGTAAAGGTTCATTCAACACGTCCCATGATGCAACTCTGCCCTTGTAACGAGCGACTTTGCCTTTTATGTATTGCTCCAACCAGTTTCGCCATTGATCGCGCGACCAAGTGCCATTGCTTCTATACTCAGAAATCCAACTATCAATTCCGATGTCAGAATAAAATAAAAGATTGTGACCATGTATTCGGTAGTCTTCACTCTCTGCAAACTCCACAAAAGCATCCAGTCTCGAATAATCAGTTGAGTATGGGGAGGGATGTGTTTCACGTATACGAAATAATTCGTCGTGCCCGACGTAGTCCGACTCTGCTTTTATAGTATCAAGCACCAACGAATAATTAGAGTCGTAGTCGACAAATCTTGCATCGTCTCGCGAGAATACTGCGTTTCCAATCGGGAAAGATGCTAAACTTTTAAGCGTTGAAGGAGCACCGGCGCCGCCACTTTGCTCTTCTCCGTCGTTATCGGCGCAACCGCCCGTGCACAAGAAAATAACCAACACGATTCGACTTGCGATATTCGTATACAACATTTCTTGTAACTCCCTTACTTACCGTCAAATTTAAAAGCACAGTGCAGTCAGCGCGAGTTCTTCCAACAGGTAAACTCGAGAATGCCTGTGGCTCGTATTTTGCACCAACTGTCCCTTCAAACTACTAGCGAAAATCGGCAGTCGTTTCTGCCGTTAGATACATGAACGCGGCATAAGCCGCCACATTTTGGTCAAGGTCGCGAGGCGCAATCTTATCGAGTGTGTCATCAGCTGTATGGTGAAAGTCAAAGTAATCTTGACCATCCTGCAACAGACTGACAATAGGCACACCTGCCTCACGGAGGTATTTAAGGTCCGGGCCGCCCCCGGCGATATTATTACCCGGTGCTATTCCTAGAGGTTCAAGCACCTTCACGATAGCCGCCATCTGCGAAATTTTGTCTGCAGCGATGCGACTATCGAAACGCCAGATATCGCCTGCGCCAAAATCTGATTCTGTCGCGATAATATGATCTGAGAGCTCCGCAGCATGCAGTCGCGTATACGCCTTAGCACCTACGGTGCCAACCTCCTCAGCACCAAAAAGAACAACCCGAATGGTACGACGAGGGCCGTGTGGCAACTGCTCCATGATGAGTTGAGCCGCACCCAATATGATGCCAATTCCTGCGCCATCATCAACAGCGCCGGTGCCTAGATCCCACGAATCGAGATGTGCTCCCACCAGTACGATTTCTTGTGGCACCTCGCGACCAACAATTTCACCGATTACATTACCGGAGGACGCGGGTCCAAGCAATTGTGGCGCAATGACGAGTCTCACTGTCACCGACTTACCATATGCAAGCGCTCGCATTAGTTGATCCGCATCTGGCGCCGCTAGCGCCGCCGTGGGCACACCGGATTCGCCACCGACATCAGCTTGGCGCATTTGACCCGCATGCGCGAATCTATGGCTACTCGTACCGACGGAACGAATCAGTGCTGCAACTGCACCCATCTGCTGTGACACATAGGCCGTCGCTCGACGCTTTTGCACTGCAACGGCATAGCCGGAGCCATCTCGGCTGCGCACCATGACTTCATCAATAAACACAATTTTCCCTTGCACCTGTATGCGCGACGCTTGCTGCAGAGCTGCGAGAGAATCGAAAGCGACAACCTCAGCCTCGACACCCTGCTCCCCAGTACTGGAGCTCCCCCCAAGTGCCGTAATGGTTAAGGGTTGCGGAAAAGGTGAGACAATCTCGGCAAAATCAATACCACGCAACCACACGGGCACCTTAAATGGCTCCACGTGCACATTCTGCAGACCTAAGGCTTGCAGTTTATCTACTGCCCAATGGCGAGCACGGCCTTCGGCCTCAGTTCCAGCCAGTCTAGGGCCAACTTCTGTTGTTAAGGATTGGACCAGTTCATACCCTTGGTTGTCTTGCTTAGCTAAATCGATGAGCTGATTCGCGGTTGCAGCCATCGCTGGGGTCACTCCGGAGACAGGTGATAATGCCTCCGCACACCATGCACTGAATCCAAGTCCCAAAATCGCGAGTAACACTTTCATTAACTCACCTCACACGAGTATGGCACCCAAGCACAGATGTCGCAGGGCTAAGTGCTGCGCATAACCCCGCCAAAAAAAACTAAGCGCAAGTTTGCTCACTCACCGCTGCTCCAATGCCAGTCCACCCTCAAGCTCAGCCTGGATTGCATAGAGGGTGACAGCCGGCCCGATATTTTCTCACCCATGAAAGGTTGCTCAAAACCCTCATTGCTGCCAAAAGAGCCATACACTAGCACACCCACTTGCCCCACCAAACCAATAGTGACAGTATGCAGAACGCATTTTGAACAACGTACTAAGGAAAGCCAGTGGAATATAGAGTGATCGACAATATCGCCATCCTTTCATTTGATGATGGCAAGGTAAACGCTGTGGGGCCTCGTTTTCTCGATGACATTAATAGCGGTTTGGATCGCGCCGAAACGGAGCAAGTCGGCGCCATTATTTTACGAGGTCGGGAGGGTATATTTTCGGGTGGTTTTGATTTGGAAGAGTTTAAAAAGAGTGCCGAACTCGGCTCCAACATGGTTAATCGCGGGTTTGAACTTCTACTGCGCTTATACAGCTTCCCACTACCGTTGGTGGCCGCCTGCACTGGACACGGCATAGCCATGGGCGCCTTTATCATTATGGCTTGTGATACCCGCATAGGTAGCCAGGGGAAATTTAAGATAAGTCTCCCTGAGACGGCTATTGGCATGGCGCTGCCCCCGCTTCTATTGGCCCTGAGTGCAGACCGGATATCGCCGCAGCACATGACTCGAGTCGCATTGCAGTCCGAAGTATACAACCCAGAACAGGCAGTAGACGCCGGATTTATCGACGAAACTGTTGCGCCAGAATTACTGGACTCGCGCGCGATGGAGGTCGCTCAGAAACTGGCCAACTTACCTCAGGGGCAATATGCCGAAAACAAACTATCAATTCGCGCCCACGCGCTGCGAGCGATGAAGGATAGCCTAGCCACAACGTCACAGCGTTAATCTCGATCTTATACTGAGAACATAGTCCATCGTGTCAGAACAACAAATATTGCAGCAAAACAACACCGAGTTTCATCATTCACTGCATAGCATTCGCAGGGACGCTGACATTTTAATCGGCACCGCGGACGCCGAGTCTAGCCTGTTGTACAAAGACCTTAGCGTTTAATATAGTGTGTATAGGGCAATCAGGCCAAACCGCGACAAGCGATGTTATATGTCACAGCGAGAGCAATCGGCACTTCAGAAACGATTCTTTGACGTTATTTTCGGGACAGAATCTCCGGCCGGAAAATGGTTTGATATTGCCCTTATCATCGTCATCATCGCCAGTGTTGCGGTCATCATGCTCGAATCAGTGGGAACCCCCAGCGCGAAGCATGCACTGTTGTACTTAAAGTTGGAGTGGATGTTCACGCTGCTGTTCACGGTGGAATATCTGATCAGAATCTGGTGCACGCCAAACCGCAAAGGTTACATCTTTAGTATTTACGGCGTCGTTGACTTGATGTCCCTGCTGCCGACTTTTCTATCATTACTGGTGCCGCAGGCGGCGCCGCTGCTTATTATTCGTATATTACGTATTCTGCGAATTTTTCGCGTACTCCGGCTACTAGCCTTGTTGCAAGAAGCCAATTTTTTGGCGGCTGCCCTGCGGCGCTCCGCACGTAAAGTCTTTGTCTTTTTTGCGCTCATGATGATGATCACCACCATTTTTGGCTGCTTAGTGTACGTTGCGGAAGGCGGACAGAACGGCTTCGATAACATTCCCGTGAGTATTTACTGGGCCATCGTTACCATTACCACGGTCGGCTACGGTGATGTCGTGCCGCACTCCGCTATCGGACGGGCAATTTCTGCTGTCGGCATGCTCATCGGTTACGCCGTAATCGCAGTACCTACCGGCATCATCACCGCCGAATTAACGGTAAGCCAGCGAGCTGAAAGCGAGAAGCAGGCACGACAGGCTCGCAACTGCAGCAATTGCGCCGTCGTCGAACAGGATCCAGAAGCTCATTACTGCCGCGCCTGCGGTACCTTTCTGCCCGAGTGGGATCAGGAGTCAACGTAGAGGCTCTCATGCCTTTTTGCGGCATTGGCGGTAATATCAGGTATAAAATGACCATTAATATTGTGACAATTCCCTGCAAGTCGAATATGCTGTGCGTAGGTGAGGGGTGATAGCTCGTGCTAGCTATCTAGTTAATAAAAATATTAGGACGTCAATAATGATATATTTTCTTAAAAGCATGTCAAAACTCGGTATTGTTGTGGCGCTATGCGCCCTTTTTTCACCCATGACACTCGCTGACGGAATGTTAGAAGAGGTGGTAGTGACCGCACAGAAGCGCTCACAAAACCTTCAGGATGTCCCCGTTGCAGTCTCCGCTTTTACTGGAGAGCAGTTGCGAGAAGCGGGTGTTCGAGACATGTTCGAGCTGGCATCAATTGCACCCAGCTTGAGGGTTACTCAGTCTCAGAGTTCATCCAATACGTCATTCGGCATCCGGGGAATTTTCACTAGCACCCAGAACTTTGGCTTGGAATCCTCCGTAGGACTTTACGTAGACGGTATCTATAGAGCACGGCAAGGTTCAATGATCAATAATATGATAGATATCGCTTCGGTCGAAGTATTGCGCGGACCTCAGGGCACACTGTTCGGTCGAAATACTCCCGCTGGTGCAGTCTTGCTAGAGACGGTGGCGCCCGACTTCGAAGGCTCAGGGTTTATTAATGCAGGTGCCGGCAATTATGATTTGCTCGATATTAGCGGCGCCAAATCATTTACGCTAATTGATGATGTGCTAGCGGTTCGTGTTACTGGATTCAATATGGATCGAGATGGCTACGTCGACTTAATCGGGCAAGAAATTCAGGAAAATGATTCACTGAATGACAGAGATCGCTGGGGACTGCGTTTTCAGGCGCTTTATACGCCCAACGACGACCTCACGTTCCGCTTTATCGCCGACCACTCAGAAGTTGACGAGGCATGTTGTGCCGTCGGCAACTGGGAGACCAATTTTGAGACTCAAAATCCAGCGCCGCCCAATGCGATCATAGGCAGTGACACGGTAGTCCGTGATAATCTTGGCGGAACTGTACTAAGCGGTAACGATTTTTATGATTACAAAGTCAGCGCGAGCTTTAAACCTGAGTCGCAAAATACTGATGAGGGCATATCGCTGCAGGCAGATTGGCAAACAGAAAACTTTTTATTAACAAGCATCTCCGGATACCGCAAGCACGACGCCTACGACAAAGGAGATGTTGATTTTTACGATGTCGATGCACTAATCAGAACTAACGACCTCAAACAGGAGCAGTACTCACAGGAGTTTCAGATCAGCGGCGACGCATTCGACGATAAGTTGAACTACGTCGGTGGATTATATTATTGGAACCAGACCCTCAAGTCAGAGGCCAACACCATCCTTGGAGAGGACTCGTATGTTCTTGGCGGCTTTTTTATTGCGCCACTTGCCCCTGTTCCAGCGATACCTCAGTCATTTTTACCCCCGGGTAGCTACTCCCGCAACAATGCCGACCAGAAGCACACTAGCTATGCAGTGTTTGGTCAAGCGGACTACAACATTACGGATCAGCTGGTCTTGACCGCGGGCTTGCGCTGGACCAAGGAAAAGAAAGAAATGACCGAACTGTTTACTGGGACCCTTCCGACTCCACCGGGTTTCGCTGGACTCACTGAACTCTCTCCAAGGCCGGATGTAGATGAGAATTTTGATGAAGATAAGGTCACTTGGACCGGTAAAATTAGCTGGTTCATGAACGATGTCACGATGTTTTACGCATCCTACGGCACAGGTTACAAGTCAGGTGGCATCAACACTGACCGTATACCACTAACAGCTGACACCGTGTTTGACCCCGAAACTGCGGAATCATACGAACTGGGCCTCAAAACTGAATTTCCAGATCAAGGTCTGCGTGTTAATGTTGCTCTGCACAAAACAGACACTGAAGACCTGCAAACTATTTCGTTTCAGGGAGCTGGTTTTGTCTTAGATAACGCCGGCACGGCTGAAACCTACGGCGGAGAAGTCGATGTACTGTGGCTACCGGCAGACAACACCACTCTCACCCTCGCGTACGCATACAATCATGCGGAGTATGCGGACTTTCCCAACGGCGCCTGCTGGACGGGCACACCTTGGCAGGTTGGCCCTAGAAACGCGGCCGGAGTTCCGGTACCCCCCAATGAAAGCGCACCTGGTTCGGGTGTCTGCGATATCAGCGGTGGTGCGGTGTCTGGCAACCCAGAAAACGTTGTGGCTCTCACGGCCAACCAACGGTTTCGTTTATCAGATAACCTAGAGGGCTTCGCCTACGGCGAATATATCTGGACTGATGAGCGTATGACGGATGTAAATAATGACCCGGAAAAGCTGGATGGTTCTTATGAAGTGGTAAACCTCCGTGCTGGAATAGTGTTTGAAAATTATCAAACAACCCTGACCGTGTGGGGCCGTAATGTGTTCGATTCGGAATCGACCTCAACCATTGCCGACGCACCGGTGCAGACAGGCCGGTTTATCGCCTATTATAAAGAGCCCGCAACGTGGGGCGCTTCAGTGCGCTGGGACTTCTAAGCACCGAACTAGCAGCGCATCCACTCTAGGGCGCACTTAATTCAAGATATAGGCAGCTTCGCAAGGACTGCCTTTTTTTTAGTTGTCACTACCCTTCCAACTTGCCTGCACATGGCAATATCACGCAGGCGCGCTGGCCGCATACGCCGCACTCACTAAACAGAGCAGTGTTACGCAGACGAAAACAGACCCAGTGCTTATTTAACCGAATGATTTTGATCCGCTTTTTATTAATTATGACGATAACGCCAAGACCGTGAAACGGGTTCGCCAAAGTGCTATAATGCGCGCGCACTGAATGAGACCCGACGCGAATGGCAACACCTCTATTTTCTCATCGTAAATTTTGGGCTGAATGCCTCGGTCCCGCGCCTGAGCTGCCTATGTCCCGCGCAGAGATGGATGCGCTCGGCTGGGACAGCTGTGACATTATCATTGTTACCGGTGACGCGTACGTCGATCACCCTAGTTTTGGTATGGCTGTTGTCGGACGGTTACTGGAGGCCCAAGGGTTTCGCGTGGGCATCATTGCACAACCCGATTGGACGACTACTACAGACTTTCAGGCACTTGGAGAGCCCAACCTGTTCTTCGGCGTAGCCGCAGGCAATATGGACTCCATGATCAACCGCTATACGGCGGACAAGAAACGGCGCAACGACGATGCCTATACGCCAGGCAATACCGGTGACAAGCGCCCTGACCGTGCAGTCATCGTTTACAGTCAACGTCTGCGTCAAGCCTATCGGCATGTGCCGCTGGTGATTGGCAGCATTGAAGCGAGTTTGCGCCGCATTGCTCACTACGATTATTGGAGCGATAAAATACGCCGCTCTGTCCTGCTAGACAGCGGCGCTGATCTGCTACTTTATGGTAATGCGGAACGTGCAATCGTTGATCTTGCGCACCGGCTTGCGGCGGGCGAAGCCATCCACAAGATTCGAGATTTACGCGGCACGGCCTTTGTGCGCAAGCGCGTTCCAGATGGTTGGCAGGTTATCAACTCGACTAGCATTGATGTTGTCGGCCCAGTCTCCAAGCCCATAGATCCCTATGTGGATACCGCTACTGCTAGCTGTGCTACACAGGTAGACGCTAACGAGGTGGTGGAACCGGTGAGATTTATGGGTAACATCAAAGACCATGAAACAAATGCCGTCATCCGCATTCCTTCATTCGAACAAGTTAGGAATGACCCGGCCTTGTATGCCCATGCATCTAGAGTGCTGCATAAGGAAACCAATCCGCACAACGCTAGGCCGTTGGTACAATCTCATGGCGACCGCGAACTGTGGCTTAATGTGCCACCCATTCCGCTGGAAACGGATGAGTTAGATCAAGTATTCGAATTGCCCTACACGCGCGTTCCCCACAGCGTCTATGGAAATGCTCGTATCGTCGCCTATGAGATGATCCGACACTCTGTCAATATTATGCGCGGCTGCTTTGGAGGCTGCACATTCTGCTCTATTACCGAGCATGAGGGTCGTATCATCCAGAATCGATCTGAAGACTCTATTGTTCGTGAGATCGAACAGATCCGCGACACCTCTCCGGCTTTCACAGGAGTCATTTCTGATCTAGGTGGACCCACCGCAAACATGTGGAGACTGGCGTGTAACAGTAAAGAAGTGGAATCAAAATGCCGCAAGCTGAGCTGCGTATTCCCCGGCATCTGTAAAAATCTAAACACGGACCAAATGCCACTAGTAAAACTGTATCGGCGCGCCCGCGGCGTCAAAGGAGTCAAGAAAGTCCTGATTGCCTCCGGGTTACGCTATGATCTCGCGGTGCAAAACCCAGAGTATGTTAAAGAATTGGTCACTCACCACGTCGGCGGTTATCTCAAAATTGCGCCCGAACACACCGAGGGTGCTCCGCTGTCAAAAATGATGAAGCCGGGTATTGGCTCTTATGAAAAATTTAAAGCGATGTTCGAAAAATACTCCACTGCTGCAGGGAAGAAGCAGTATCTGATACCCTACTTTATTGCAGCCCACCCTGGCACTTCAGACAGAGACATGATGAATCTCGCATTATGGCTCAAGGATAACAAGTATCGAGCAGACCAGGTGCAAACCTTCTACCCCTCACCAATGGCGACCGCAACAGCCATGTACCATAGCGGCAAAAATCCGCTAAAGCGCGTTACACATCACAGCGATAGCATGCCCACCGTCAAAGGACAGGCCCAGCGCCGGCTGCACAAGGCATTTTTGCGTTACCACGATCCGGATAACTGGCCAACATTGCGCCAGGCGCTTAAAAAGATGGGCAGAGCCGACCTAATTGGTAATGGTAAACACCAGCTAGTTCCTTCTCGCCAACCCGCCAAACATCACGCTGTTGTAAGCCCGGGAGGCAAACCTTTCGCTACGCAACACAATGGTGTGGTGCGTGTCCCGCGCCGGCCAAAACGAAGTTCTCGAGTGTAGACTTGACTGTCTATTACATAGAGCCCTCTTTAACATAAATAGGAGAATAACGATGGCATTTCCGCGATTAATATCCAGCTTTGCAGCAATATTGTTTTGTGCTAACGCACTAGCCGACGCCCCAACGGTTGATGCTCCGTTGCCAGTATTAGCCATTAGCGAGCGCGGGGAACTGACTCTGACTGATGATGAGTTCAGCTTTATTCCATGGACTTCAGAGGGCGCTGACCTAGGCAAAGTACATGTGATACAGTATTTTGGCGCTAATCTGAAAAATAAAGATACATTCAAGCCCTTCACTGATCTGCTTCAGACCAGCTTTGAACCCGGAACCATTAGTGTCACGACCATCCTGAACCTGGATGCAGCCATGTGGGGCACGACAGGAATGGTGATGTCTGAACTGGAAAAGAATAAACGCATGCTTCCCGAAGCCAGTATGATAGTAGATGAGGACGGAATCGGCGTCACCGACTGGAACTTAGGTGATGCGGGTACCGGCCTGATTATTCTGGATGAAAAAGGCATCGTGAAGTATTTTTCGCGACAGGCATTGAGTGAAGCAGAAATGGCGTCGACCATCCAATTAATGCGCAACACCATGACCAAGTAATCACTGCCGATGTCTCGGACGCAACACCGAAAAGACATATACTAAAATACGCCAAGGACTTGTTATGAATAAAAAGAGCCTCTTCACCATTCTGGTGCTAATGGGAGGCTTTTCTATCGCACTACTGATCAGCGTAAATAAGCAAGAGGTCACTGCACAGCCTTACAAACAGCTCATTCCTTCGATACGCGTCGTACGCGTTCAGCCAGCCAAGGAGTATCTGATTATTAACTCGCAGGGTACCGTTCAACCTCGCAACCAAAGCGAACTAATTCCCGAGGTGACCGGCCGTGTTACCTATATGTCAGCGGCGATGGTGAACGGTGGCGCCTTCGAAAAGGATGAAGTCCTAGTTCGTATTGATGAAGCAGACTATCTGACGCTATTACAGCGCAGTAAAGCCGCAGTAATGCGATCTGAAGCCGAACACGAGCTATCAAAGAATGAATTTAAACGGGTCCTAAGCCTGCACAAACGTCAACTGGCTAGTCAGCAGCAATTGGATGACGCGCGGCGCGCGCAACAGGTAGACGAGGCCTTGCTGATCGAAGCCCGAGCGAGCTTGGAACAAGCAGATCGTGATCTTTCGCGCACCAAACTTCGTGCGCCTTTTGATGGACTGGTGCGCAGCGAACGCGTCAATGTCGGGCAATTTATCACTCGTGGAGAAAGCATTGGAACGATCTATGGAACGGACTATGTGGAGGTGCGCCTACCCATATCAGTCGACCAACTGGGTTTTCTGGGGTTACCGGTATCCACCCGCGGCATAATAGCGCCAAAACAGCGCCCGCCTGTTACTCTGATTGCAGATTTTGGCGACACTCGCACACTGTGGGAAGGCCATCTGGTAAGGCTGGAGGCCGAGTTCGATGAAAGCTCCCGCATGGTCTACGGTGTAGTCCGCTTGCAGCTGGACGATGACGGCGCCAGCCCTCTTCTACCTGTAGGTCTTTTTGTGCAGGCTGAAATTCGCGGACGCCAAGTGGATCAGGTGATACGACTTCCCCGCTCTGCCATGCGCGACAACAATCAGGTATTAGTCGTCGGTTCCGACGATCGGATACACTTTAGACAAGTCAGCTTAGTCCGTCAGGAACATGATGATATTCTGATCAGCGATGGACTGGAGGGCGGTGAGTTAGTCAGCATTTCAGCAATGCAAGCAGCGGTCGACGGGATGCTAGTCAAACCGGTTATTCAATAGGTAGACCCTTGCATGCATAAAATCATCCCCTGGTTTGTCCATAACGCGGTTGCGGCGAATCTGCTGATGATTATTTTAGTTGTGGGCGGTCTGTTAGCGTTACCACAGATTCATCAGGAAGAATTTCCCACTCTAGAAGTTGATGCTGTGCAAATTCTTACGCCTTACCTTGGGGCTGCACCAGAAGAAGTAGAATCTGCTGTCTGTGTCCGAATAGAAGAAGCGATAAAAGGCAGTGAGGGCATCGACAAGATAACGTCAAAAGCGTCGGAAGGACTATGTTCTGTCACTGTCGAACTAGTTGCCGGCATCGACAAAACGAAGATTGCTAACGACATCAAAAACAAAGTCGATGCTATCGATGCTTTTCCAGCGGAGGCTGAACAGCCGATCACGTCCGAGGTAAGTATCCTTGCCACCGTATTTGAAATTGTAGTCTCAGGACCCGCCGATGAACGCACTCTTAAACTGATAGGCCAGAAAATGCGTGACGACATCGCCGCGCTCTCCGGCGTCTCGCAAGTGGCATTGCAATTTTCTAGGCCCTATGAAATTTCAGTGGAGGTCTCGGAGCAGACGCTTCGGCGTCATGGACTCACTCTAGCGGCGATTGGTGCGGCCATTGAGAGTTCCTCCATCGACATCCCCGGAGGGTCAATCAAAACCGACGGGGGTGAAGTTTTACTGAGAACCAAAGGTCAGGTTTATCTAGGAGAGGAGTTTGAGGATATCGTGGTATTGAGTCGTACGGATGGCACCCTTGTCACCCTAGGAGAAATAGCGACCGTGGTCGACGGATTTGAGGAGAGCGATCTTCAGGCAAGATTTGATGGGTCCCCCGCTGTGTCATTAAAGGTTTCGCGAGTTGGTGAAGAGGATATTATAGACATCGCAGACCGAGTTAAGGCCTATCTAAAACAAGCACGCAAGACAGTTCCTGAAGGCATCGCCATTACGATCTGGCAGGACGAGTCTCAAGACCTTGTGGATCGCCTAGACGCGCTATCGCGCAACGCACGCAGCGGCCTGCTTTTGGTGCTACTGGTCCTGACACTATTTCTGCGTCTTCGCCTAGCGTTGTGGGTAGCCGCCGGAGTACCCATCGCACTATTGGGCACTATTGCGATATTCCCTGCAATCGGCCTGTCAATCAGCACCGTGTCGGTGATGGGCTTTATACTTGTCCTCGGCATTTTAGTAGACGATGCTATTGTTGTAGGAGAGCGGATTTATGCGCTAGAGCAAAGCGGAACTCCCCGATTAGAGGCCGCGACGAACGGTACATTGGACATATCGTTACCTGTCATCTTTGGCGTTCTAACGACTATGGCTACCTTTATCCCCATTCTCAATATTCCGGGTCCGATAGGAGGGTTTTATAAGCCTTTGGCCTATACTGTTATCGCCGCCCTAGCATTTAGTGTCATCGAATCACAATTAATACTGCCGTCACACCTAGCACACCGCGCCAAAGAAAAGGGGGCAGGTTCAAACCGGGTGATGAATCGATGGCTTGCCCTGCAAGAGCGCATCTCAGATTCACTGCAAATTATAGCCACACGGTATTACCAGCCGGCCGTAAATCTAGCCCTCCGATGGCGCTACCTCACGATCGCGTCTGGCATTGTGATGCTGGCTCTCACGCTATCGCTATTCATCAGCGAACGCATGCAATTTCAATTCTTTCCCGCCGTGGAAGGCACTCATTTGTACGCAACTCTGGTCATGCCCGAAGGAACGCCCATTGAAAGTACCGCTTTGGCCGCTAGGCATATCGAGGCTGCAGGAGAACGGTTACGCAAGGAACTGGACCGAGACTTAGATAAGGGTGAAGCAAGCAGCATTTCGCATGTCATCACTAGCATTGGCTCTTTGATACCGAAGGGCAGCATTGGCGGCGCTGGTCTTGCAGCAAGCAACCTTGCTGAAATTGGTATTGAACTCAACCTTCCAGGCAATTATTCAGGTGTATCGACCAGTACCTACGCCAATCGTTGGCGCGAGCTGACTGGAAGTATCCCCGATGCTGTCGAACTTGGCTTTACCTCAGAGTCGTTCGGTTTCGGCAAAGCCATTTCTATCGAGCTATATGGCAAAGACTTCGACCAACTGCGCGATGCAGCAGCCCAATTGCGGCTCGCACTGCAAACCTATAACGGCGTCATGGATGTCAGCGACTCCTTTCGTGGCGGCAAGCAAGAGGTTCAGCTTACGCTGCTGCCTGCTGCGCGTCACCTAGGGCTCACGCTAAGCGATCTTGGAACTCAAGTGCGGCAGGCTTTTTATGGCTATGAAGCGCAACGCATCCAAAGGGGTAAAGACGATGTTCGTGTGATGGTAAGATACCCCCAGTCTGAACGTCGCGCTCTCGGCAACTTAGAAAGTATGCGCATTCGAACCGCAGCCGGGGTCGAAGTCCCATTCAACAGCGTCGCAAAAACAACGCTGGGAAAAGGCTATACCACTATTCATAGAGTCGGCGGGCAACGTGTTGTTACTGTGACCGCAGACGTCGATCGGACAATGACCACACCTGAGGCGGTTATCAGCAGCGTCCAAAATGACGTATTGCCAGACATACTAAGTCGCTATTCTGGAGTCACCTACGGCTTGGCCGGAGAAGCGGAGGAGCGCTTGGCATCTATGGACGCTCTGCTCAGCAGTGCTCTATTGGCTTTATTGGTCATCTATGCCCTACTTGCAATACCGCTTCAATCCTATCTGCAGCCGCTAATCATCATGAGCGTCATCCCCTTTGGCGCAGTCGGCGCGATCATTGGCCACTATTTTCTTGGCATGGACTTAGTCTTTTTCTCTCTTCTGGGTATTGTCGCCTTAGCAGGCGTCGTAGTGAATTCCAGTCTAGTGCTGGTGCATCACATCAACAAGCAACGTCAAAGTGAATCCGAGCTTTTAGAGGTCGTAAGCCGTGCCGGTAGTGTCCGTTTCCGCCCGATTATACTGACGAGTATCACAACATTTGTAGGCCTTATACCAATGATGACTGACAAGACAATTTCCACGCTATTATTTAAACCCATGGCGGTCTCTCTCGGTTTTGGCATACTCTTTTGCACCGTCATCACTCTATTTCTCGTGCCTTGCCTGCTTCTTGTGCTGGAAGACTTTTTAGGTTGTATCAAACGAATGCGTAATACAGACTAACAGCACCCCTACAACAGAGTAATCTCAGAGGGTGAAAAGCTTAAGTAGCGCAAGCGCGGAGAAACACCACTCGACTTACTCGGTCAGTCATTTTGTACTTTCACGTACAGTTCGAGACACTCTGGTTAATGATTTACAAAGCTCTCAAGTGCGCCATTAGTGACGATTTTCAATGGACGCGTGTCTGCTGAAAATCGGTAAAGCTCTCCTATTCATTAGGGCCCATATGCTTTTTGGTATAGCGCGTCGCCACCGCTACCAGCGGGTCATCAGGCCACGGGTGCTTTGGGTAACGACCTTTCATCTCTCGCTTAACATCATGGTAGCTGCTGCGCCAAAAGCCCCCTAGGTCTTGTGTTATCTGCAAAGGTTGCTGCCCTGGAGAGAGCAGATGTATCTGCAACGCAACTAACCCTCCTGCGACTGTGGGTGTCTCCTCACAGCCAAACATTTCCTGTAATTTGACGGCCAGAACTGGTGGAGTTTGAGTATAGTCAATCTCTATACTAGATCCAGAGGGCGCTGCCCAACGCTCCGGAGCGAGCCGTTCTAACTCTAGCGGTAATGGCCAAGGTAAAACCGACCGCAGGATGTGTTTTACGTCCAGACTCCGGAAATCTTCTAAACGGTAAACTGGACCCAAATAAGGTAATAACCAGGATTCCAACGTGTCAAGCAATGCCTGATCTGACAGGTCAGGCCATGGACTGGCCTGGCCGTCGGCAGTTGCTTTATGCAACAGCATAACCCTGGCGCGCCACTGCTGGACCTTTTTGTTAAAGGACAAAATATCGATTCCTTTTTTACGCACTACTGCCAACAATGCCAGCGAGCGTGCCTCATCTGGTACCTGCTCTAAAATATCTGATGACAACAAAATACTGCCAATATGAGTGCGTCGTTCGGCCATGAAGCGGTCCTTGCGATAATTCCACTCAACAGTCTCTTGCTCACAGACAAGCGTCGACAGCGCTTCATCGAAGTTGACGGGGTCTAACTCACTGGCACTATAGATGCGATCAAAAGTCTCTCCAACCATCCCCCCCAGCTCCGCAACCGACAACCATTTAGTACCAACTAAACTATCGTTCATAGGCAGTATAGCGCTGCGTCCGTTACTCAACTGATACGTATAGCCATCACCATCGGCACGTAACCGGGCTATACGATCTGGATAAGCCCTCGCCAGTAATACGCTAATGATATGTGCCTGATCGACACTAACAGCGCACGTTTGTGGTTTGTATATTTCAGCGGCCATACTCGCGAAGCGACGTGTCTGCTTCCATATCCGCTTGAACCAGCCCTGCAATGAATCTGGACAACGGCTTTCCCCCATCAGCACTGCAACGGCGACCGCTATATCAACACCCTGTTCTCCGAACGGATTGCGCTCAGACAGTATTGCCGCAAGCAAACATCCGGTTTCTCTCGCCTGAATATCGCAACCAACCAATAGCATATGAGCCAGACGCGGGTGCATCGGCATTTGTGCCAAACGCACACCATGAGGCGTCAGCTGCAGGCAGCCCGCTTCATTACTAAATGTCGCCTCGCACTGTTCCAGCACCGAAACAGCCTGAGCAAAAGAAGCCGCAGGCGGAGGATCCAGCCAACGCAATTCACTGCCGTCATCTACACCCCACGATAATAATTGAAGCGCCATCGGGGTTAAGTCTGCCTGAAGTATTTCAGGTAAAGCATGAGCTACTAATCTCTCGTGCTGTTGTTCACTCCACAACCGATAACAATATCCAGGGCCCTGCCGACCCGCACGACCCTTGCGCTGCTCTGCAGAAGCCCGCGATACTCTTGCCGTAGATAACCGTGTCATACCTGTAGCAGGGTCAAATGCCGCTTCACGCACTAGGCCCGAGTCCACCACGACAGTAATACCTTCGATAGTAAGACTAGTCTCAGCAACATTTGTAGACAAAACGATTTTACGGAAGCCATCGGGCGCCGGCAAAAGAGCCTGCTGCTGCCGCTCTGGCGACAACCCACCGTAAAGAGGAGATATTTGTAGCGCCTCAGCTGAATGCTCAAGCACCTCAGCCAGGCGTCTTGCCACACTAGCGATCTCGCGCTGACCCGGTAGAAAAACCAAAACACTGCCGGCCCGCTCCTTCAACACACGCAACACAACATCAATTATCGGCTGAATGATGGACTGACGTAATTGGCGCGTATCGCAATAACGGGTTTCAACCGGGAACTGACGACCTCTGGAGGTGACTATCGGAGCATTGTTCATCAGCTTCGAGACTTCTTCACCAGCCAAAGTCGCAGACATGACCATTAGCTTTAAAGGCGGCGCCTCTCGGAAGACTTCGCGGCCATGTAGCGCAAGCGCCAGGCACAGATCTGCATCTAGGTTACGCTCATGAAATTCATCGAAGATAACTAAGCCAACGTTTTCCAGTCCCGGATCGCGCTGCAGCTGTTGAGTAAGAATCCCCTCGGTGATCACTTCAATTCGAGTATTATCGCTAACGCAAGTATCCATACGGATACGGTATCCAACGGTCTGTCCCACCGCATCTCCGAACAATTGCGCCATACGCGAAGCGGCAGCCCTAGCAGCCAGGCGACGCGGCTCCAACACCAAGATTTTACGCCCCTGCAGCCAAGGTTGATCGAGTAATCCCAGCGGTACAATCGTGGTCTTACCCGCACCGGGTGGGGCCTGGAGTACAACTTCGTTGCCTTCGCTTAGACAACGTTTGAGTTGCCCGAGAACCTCGGCAATAGGAAGTTGACTGATAAGATCGCTGTACATAAGATGATATTAACGAAGCGAGGACAGGCAGACTATGGTACACCATGACCCGACAGGGGCAAATCCGCAATACAGCGAGAAAGCGCGTGCGGGCAACCTAGCAGCAGGCTGCTAAAGGTTACCCGCTGAAAATGCCGCCTCAATCACCACTCTCAGCAGATGCAACATCCCTAATTACAACACGAGAGGAGTGAACTCTGCCGCAAAGACGGTCAACGGAAACAAGAGAAAAGTTCGGATCACTAACAGTCGCAAGAAAGCACCCTCTGATCAAACAACTGGCGGAGCGCTCCTAACGGCTATTGCATGCTCCCATGGCCCAAAAAAGGCATTAGCCGAAGGTTGAAAAAGAATATTCGAAGTCCACGCAACGCTCAGTATAAGTCCATAGTCGGCTGGCCTCGGCTGCATCGCAGGCCCAAGGCTTTAGAATTTTGCGCTTACAATTAGCAAAATATTCGCCGCTGATTGCTGCAACTTCATCACTACAGCATAGATAGATTGACGTCTGCGCGCCTTGATCTGGACTGCGGAAAAATGGCTTTAATAATCGCGGCAAATTACGACTAAGAAAGCCACCGTTCTGAGTACCCAATGATGTTGCCACCGCGCCAGGGTGCAAACAATTTACGGTTATATCCTGCCCTTCTAAACACTCAGAAAGATGTTTGGTGAAAAGTATATTCGCAAGCTTGGAACGCCCATACTCGCGAAAGGTACGGAAGTTTTTCTCAGCCTGCATATCCTCATAACCCATACCCTTAACAAACGTATGCGCATGAGACGACACATTCACGACACGAGCTTGCGGCGTTTTCAGCAGCAGCGGCATAAGCAATCCCGTAAGCAGAAAAGGGGCGAAGTGATTTACCGCCAACATCTCTTCATACCCGTCTACAGTCTCCTTACGGGTTGTATTCACAACACCGGCGTTATTTAGCAATACATTTAAGGGTTCTGCTTTCGCCAGCAATGCCTCCGCGGCTCGCCTAACACTGCCTAATTCAGCCATATCCATAAGGATAATATCTGGCCTAAGGCCTCCCTGAGCGACGATATCTCTCTGCAGCGATTCAGCTTTCTCCAAATTGCGACACAGCAGAGTGAGTTGAGCGCCACGTCTAGCAAATTCTAAGCTGGCAGAATGTCCGATCCCGGCGGTAGGTCCAGTGATAACGATATGTTTACCTTGCACAAGTGCCTCCTGTCCATAACTCATAATCCGTATGCACTGTAGCCGAAAATTGTGTGTGCTGGAAGCTCACGGGTGTTGCTCGACTATTATATCCACATCTGCATCGTTATACTCTCCCTACTTAGTAAGGCGTCCACAACATGTTTCTGTTAGAAAAAAATAATAGTCCCCTTAGCGACCCGCAAATGCTGGAGCGTCACATAAAGTTGGCGCTTGCTGTAAAAGCTCCAAACGGGCTGACTATCGAGATTGCTTACCAAATAGTTAAGCGCGTATTCAATCCGATGGTGAGCGGCGCTCAAAATATTCCAAAAGGACCCTGTCTTTTCGTGGGAAATCATTCTCTATTTGCACTAGACGGGGCGATTATAAGGCCTATATTTCTCAAAGAACTGCAGCGCTTTCCGCGCGCCATGGGGGATAAATTTCTGTTCACTATTCAGCGTGTAGCCAACATCCTAGTGGACCAAGGCATTGTCATGGGGCACCCTGATGTGTGCCGAGCCTTAATGGATGCGCAGCAGGACCTCTTGCTCTTCCCCGGTGGCGCCTATGAGTCGGTCAAACCTAAATCTAAACTGTATGAATTGCAGTGGAAGGAGCGTTACGGCTTTGTAACACTAGCAGCTATGCACGGCTACACGATTATGCCATTTGGACTTGTAGGGCCCGATGATTTCTATGGACACCTTATGGAGGGGCAAGACCTACCCAACTCTCCATTAGGAAAGTTATTATCCCATGTGGGTCTACTGAATGCGGATACGCGTTCCGATATCATCCCACCCATTCCTATTGGCTCGCTTGGCACGCCGCTTCCCAAACCACAGCGGTGCTATCTCGGCTTTGGACAACCCATCAACCTATCGCAATACAAAAGCAAAAAACTCGCGAAAGGAAAGGTGCGATCTATTCGGGAGCAAGTGGCAGAACAAATAGAAATTCAACTCGCAGAGTTGCTGTTAAAGCGGGAAAAAGATAAGGGAAACGACAGCTTACTGAAGCGCCTTCTCACCTTTTAATCCATCTGTCTATTCACGCATTACCCGAGCAAGCCGCTCCGGATGACGCCATGTTCCACCGAGGAGTCGGCCTAAATAAAGTAGACCCAAAACGATCAACATTGCGACGAATACCCACCAAGAAACTCGTGGTCCATAACCATAAACAACAATCACGCCATATTGAGCGAGCAGCATCAGCCAGTGCATAGTAATTGACGTTACCATGATCCAACGCGTATCCCCCGCACCACGAAGCGCGCCACCGGCGACCAAAATCGTAGCATCCGCGAGCATATAAGTGACTAGACCGATCATCATGTCACTGGCGAGGTCTCGTATCGCAGCAAAATTTTCTCCAGAGTTCTCGAATACGTTGATTAAGTTTTCGCGAAATAGCAGAAAAAAGACCGCCAAGACGCCGGAGTAACCCAATCCGACGATAAATCCTGAAGAAATCACCTGATTTGCTCTTACCATGCTCCCGCTGCCTACTAGGCGACCGATAAAGCTCATCACACCAATATTCAATCCGATCATTGGAATAAACGAAAGCATATCCCAATTAAATACGATCGCCATAGCAGCACCCTGCACTACACCATAGGATTGGAAAAGCAGCAAAAATAAGTTGAAACTGGAGGTGTTCATGAACGATTCCAATCCCGATGGCATGCCTAAACGCAGGTAGCGCCGCATGATGCCGCCGTCGAAGCGCCACGACTGCGCCACGGAAAACTGACGCTGGTGACTCGCTGACAGATAAAAACATAGAAAGATACTGATGGCGAACACTGTAGCAGCGATGGTCCCCAAAGCCGCGCCAGCGATGCCCATCTCGGGCATACCAAGATTACCGAATATCAGCGCCCATGACAGCGGAACATTGAGCGCAGCGCCTGATAAATCCGCAACCATAACGACACGCGTGCGACCGATACCAGCAAAGTAGGAGGCTAAGCATGCCTTCAGTAACGTAAAGATACTTCCACTCATTAGAATATAAAAATACGTCTGTTCTAGCGGCACTTGCGCCGATGCATGTCCAAGCATGCCAAATGCCTGTCCACCAAAGTATGTCATCAAGAGCAAGAATGGGGCACTCCCCAATGCGATCAGAATACCCTGAGTGGTGACCAGCGAGCACTTGGCTAACTGTCCTGCGCCAAAGTGCTGCGCCACCATGGCGTTTCCATAGGCTATTAGGCCCATAAACAGTGAAAAACAAAAAAAAGCTGCTACGCCTCCACCCAACGATGCAGCAATATGTGTCGCATCGATATAAGACATAAAAAAGCGATCGGTAAAGACCATAACTGCAAACGCGCCCTGCGACACCATCATAGGCAATGATAATTTGAGCAGTTCTTGTAGCGCCGTTAAGGAAAGTATCTTCAATGGAAAGCAAAAACCTGTGTTTCTGGGCAGCGTCTAAGCGCCTGACAATATTGCGAGATGATGCTGAAGACTAACCGCGTCGTCAGAGAGAACTGCCGCTTTTCAACTGAGTCTAACCGACGGACCAGGCAACGACCTCACGAAGATTTTGAACGAAAAATAGTTAAACTAGCTTGCTCAAGAAACACCCAAGCAAACGCCGAAGCACTATATAGATAGTATATTTGATGAAAAAATACTGCGCCTATAGCGAACACTGGCCCTCTTCTTCTATTAAAAAAAACGGCTATATCACGATTGGCTACAAGCACTGCCAACCCTAACCCTAAGACCATAGCCGGACTAATATAACCCGCAAGAGAGGCCAGTATCGCAAGGAATAATATACCCGCTAAAACTGCCCGCGCCTGCTCCCCCACGCCAACATTGAGATCGTTGGGTATACCATCGCCAGACGTCACAATCAGGCGCGACCAAGGTATAGCACGTCTAAATATTTCGGTGTGAACGAGATTCCAAAATCTCCAAACTTTCAGATGCGTACATTGCACTTCTCGCAACAAACGTATCCGACCACCGGCTTTTATCAGACGGTGCCCGAGCTCGATATCCTCAATCGATGGGTATTGATAGCGCTCTACGTCGAAACCGCCACGACTCAAAAAAGCGTTGCGTCTAACCGCACCACATCCAGACCAAAAGGTCTGTGCTTCATCTTTCGCACGATTGTGATAATAGTGATGCACAAGATTTTTGTACTGTGAAAAAAAGTTTCTAGCGGGCGGATTGCTATCGTAGGACCCAAATACTGCAACGACCTGCTCTACGTCAAAACCAGCGGCCAGACATTTCGCCGCATCGGCGTGTACCACGACATCTGCATCGACAAACCAGAGTATATCGCCAAGCGCGCTGTTTGCGGCCTGATTCCTCGCTCCTCCAGGCCCGAGGCGGCCACCGGATGACAGCACCTTTGCCCCTATCGCCTCCGCCATCTGTTTACTACCATCTGTTGAGCCATCATCAACTACAATGACTTCAAAAATTTCTCCTCGATGCATCATATCTATGAGCGGGGGCAAGCTTAGTGGTATAAACTCACAGCCATTGTAGAGCGGCATAATAACGCTGATACGCTGGCCCAAATAATTGACCTGAGAGTGCAGCAGGTCAGCTGCCTCACCGCTCATAAAGACCCAGCACGCCAGGATTTTATCGTTTGCTTAGCTCTCGTCGATATACTTGCGCGTCTCATTTACTAATCCTAGCCTCAGATAATCGAGTCTCACTCGTAGGAAATGCTGCAGTGGAACCAAGTATGTACTAAACCCGTGACTACCTTATCAGCAGAGACTGCTTCAGCACCAATCTGTCTTCCCATACATCTTTATTGTATTTGCAGTAGACCCGGCCCCTGAATAAGCGCTAGGAAATCCATTACTTTTCACGTTCACCCTCTAACTTGTAAGCATCGCGCTTAGAGTCATTCGAACGTTTGATCTCCTGATATTCAGGCTCCGTATTGACATCCATGTGATCAACGTCATAGCCCAAGATTTTGCGACCTAGCAGCAGCCCCATCTCAATTGAATGATCGGCGTTATTGTAGCGATGCGTTCCCCCTCGTCCAACGATGTGCAAACCTTCAAATTGCCCCAGAAAATCATTAATAAGGGCAATTTTTCCAGCATATTCAAGGTCATAGACGGGGTAGGCCTGAAGAGTCCGGACGCAGGAAAAGTCGATCACTTCTGAACTATCAATAAATTTTAGCTTTTTCTCCAGATCCTCAATACACTGTTGCCCAACCTCTTCATCTGTCATATTCCAGATATGATCATCCTTAGTGCAAAAACATTCCAACACTAAAGAGGTCGTCGATTGGTCAGGAATCATTGCAGGACTCCAGTTCTTAGGTTCATGCAGACGCCCAAAAAGAATGTCTTCATCTTGAACATAGAGCCAAGTATCAATAGAGACTCTTTTCTTTTTGAGAATAACATTGACCGTAATCAATGCACGAAAACTAAGCCCTTTAGCGGCATCAATCACCTTTTGATCGCATGCCGGTTCCATAATCCTTGGAAGTAAACCCAAAGGGATGGTTGACACGACCGTAGTGGCCTTTATCGAATACTCCTCACCGTCTTGCTTACGGTAGACTATCTCAAAATCATTTGGCCCAATATACTTTATTCCCGTTACAGTTGACCCAAGTACAACAGAATCAGGGCCGCCCTTGGTGACAATATCTTCTGCCATTCGCTGAGGGATACGAACGTAACCATCACGCGGGTACATGAATTCCTCTATCAAGCTCTCATTGTCAGACTTAGTCTTCATCAACGATTCTTGAATTACAGTCCAGATCGACAAACCGGCGCTGCGCTGAGATACCCAATCTGAAGACAGTTTCTCACAGGGGAGCCCCCAGACCTTTTCACTGTAACGACGAAAAAACATGTCGTATAACTTTCCGCCAAACTGCGCTACATAGGCGTCTCTCATGTTATTAATCGACTTGTCGAAAATAGAGTATTGCAATGCGGACCATAGATAAGTTATCCCTGCATGCATAATAGTCAGAATACCCGCGTTTTTGATGACGTTTAGAATACTAATAGGATACAAATAATAGCCGCCGTCATAGTATATGCGGCTGATACGGTTCACCCAGACGACCTCATCGCCCATCAATCTTCGAAACCAATTATTCAAATCCTCGTTCTTACTAAACCACCGATGACCTCCTAGATCGAATTTATACCCTTTGTACTCGTTCGTATTGCACAGTCCGCCAACAAAATCATTTCTATCTAACACCGACACCTTAACGCCGCTATCGCTTAACTCGTGCCCAGTGGCGAGCCCTGCAGGACCAGCACCGAGAATAACAACGTGTTCATTCGTATTCATATCTACCATGCCGTTAAGGCGTCTTATGCCGCATTTCAACTAACCTGTTGTATACCGTAGCAAGCAACAAGCATGACAGGAAAACTAGGCCGAATAATTCAATTGCGCCCCACAATCCACCGAAAATACTTACGCTGTAACCAGGTATATAATTCGAAAAGAGCGCTGCGTGAACACTCTCCCCTGCCGTGCCACGTATCACTAGCCATGCTGTCGAAGCGAACAAGCCTAGACCGGCAATAGCGCCTATAGCGATCCCGAGGCTAACACCATGCAGTCTCAGGGTCGACGGTTTGAGCACCGGATTCATAGTCGAGCCAGGACTCAGCAATAATCCCGATATCCGTGCACCCAATACTTTTCCGTAGACCCTGTAACTTAACCAGCTACCGGTGCCGCAATATATAAAAGCCCAGAACGCACCCACCCAAGCTCCCGTGCTAGATACAGAATATCCGGGGAAGAAAATTGCAAGTAACTCCAAGTAACCACCGGAGTCACCACCCCACTTTACAATAGAGGCTTGCGTAGCAATATAAATAACCGCTGCAGCCAAAGTCCCCGCAGTGAGACCCAGTATACGCGCGTTAAACCGGATCGCTGCTTCGAGTAGTTTGAAGTTTACGTGATCGGCGTCACGATTCATGGCTTTCATGTCTTAGTCTTCCCCACTTCAATTACTGCGTCAATCTGCCAATTCTGCGGAACTAATTAACATCACACCAAGCGCGAAGTAATGCGTCAAATTCCAGTATACCGCAACAAGAAAACCCGCTATTCCACCCAGCAAAAGACCATAACCTGCACCGATTCCAGCCCCCATCCAGCTAACGCTATAACCTGGAAGGTAATCAGACAAATCTCTCAGGTGTTCACCTACAAAATAACTGTCCGGAGAAGCCTGCACTAACAGCACGGCAGTCGCCAAAAACAGCAACAACGAACATAAAGCGCCTAAGGCAACAGTCATGGCTACAGCATCCATTTTGGCGAATACCGCCGACAAGATTTCATGGTCTTTAACAGGACGACTCATCGCTCACATGCCTCCAAATATTCATGCCCATAGCTTATTATAAAAATACGGTTTTGACGATAGAAAAAGCGCCGCGTCTCTTGTCTATGCGACACTGAAAACTGACGTTGCATTCAATGATGACGCGCCTCACTCATATAGAAAACAACGATGGCATAATAGCCGCTAAAAAAAAAGGGGCTGGGGCACAGTCTGACTGCTAATGTGAACAAAAACGGGCATAAATATAGACATCTTTGCATCGGAATACGAATGAACACACAACCGCCAACAATCTACTAACGAATCGCCCCAATCCCGACGGCGTCACGCACTTTGCTAATCATCGCTCCACTATGCTGCCTTGCACGCTCTGCGCCCTGCAGCAGCACACTCTCTATATAGCCGGGATCATCCATTAGCCTAGTATATTCATCTCTGACGTCCACGAGCTCATTATTAATAAGTTCGAACAACTGCTTCTTAGCTTCGCCCCAAGCGATACCAGCGTGAAACTCGTCTCGCATTCTCGCCGTTTCTTCAGCGGATGCGAATGCTGACCAAAGTTGGAACACGGTAGAATAATCAGGATCCTTGGGAACTCCAGGCTCCAACAGATTAGTTTTAATTTTATTGATCGCCTTTCGCAACGGCTTCTCTGCCAAAAACAGCGGTATGGTATTGTTATAACTCTTACTCATCTTCCGGCCGTCAGTCCCTTGCAAAATAGCTCCATCCTCATTGACGACTGCCTCGGGCAGCCTAAACACCTCAGTAAAATTGTGATTGAATCGCTGCGCAATATCACGTGCCATTTCAACGTGTTGAATTTGATCCCGTCCCACCGGAATTTTATCAGCATTAAACATCAGAATATCAGCAGCCATCAAAACAGGGTAACTGAACAACCCCATAGTAACGCCTAAGTCCGCATCTTCGCCCGCGTCTTCATTCGCTTGAATAGATGATTTGTACGCATGTGCACGATTCATCAACCCCTTGGCCGCACTGCAGCAGAGTATCCAGTTCAGCTCGCTTATTTCAGGAATATCCGACTGACGATAAAATACGGCTTTTCCTGTGTCTAAGCCCAAGGCAAGCCAGGTCGCCGCAATTTCCTTGCTTGACTGGCGGATCAATGCGGGGTCACTGCATTTGATCAATGCATGATAATCGGCGAGGAAAAAGAATGGCTCGGACAAATCGTCACGCGACGCAAGAATCGCAGGACGAATTGCGCCGACATAATTGCCTAAATGTACCGTGCCAGTCGTGGTGATGCCTGTTAGAACGCGTTGCATGGCCATAAATTTTCATACCCTCTAAAACGGCCTAAATAATACTGAGTTTAACCCTTATTGGCTATCCTGAGCGAAGGCGACTTGTCGAAAGACTTGCTCATACCTCGGCGCCATTGCACCCAGTTCAAAGCCAGATACGTCAGGATAATGCGCGCCGCGCACTAGCTGCTGTCCTGCCATTGTCCGGATCAGGCTTGTCGCGGCGTCAGCTTCACGCTCAGGATCATCAGGGCAAGATTCGTAACGGTACCTCGCTGGATATATTTCGGGATATGCGAGGCGATCCGGAACGATCGGGAGACATTGTTGTGCAACCGCTTCTATTACGGCCAATCCCTGAAACTCGTGAATAGCCGTCGACAGTACCACATCAGCAGACTGAAGTAGTGCTCGATACTCTTTGATGCCATCCACATAACCAAACTGCACCAGACGATGGCCAAATAGCGCCCTTATCTTACTAAATACCGCCGGAGATCGCCGGAATTGTTGCCCCGTCATTGCCAGTTCGTAATCGAGTGATACACTCTCTAGTCGACGCAAGATGCGAAGCAAGCCTTCCCCGCCCTTATCATGTTCAAATCGTCCAACCCACAGCAGACGCAGAGGCCGTTTGATGAAGCGCCTTGATGCACCTGGCCACCAAGCCTCTACCCGCTGATTACCATACGACTCAAATGGCACCGGGAGTACCGTTGCTCGTTCTCGAAGCATCCGCGCAATACCCGATGGCACGCGGTCAGGCAGCTTTTTCATCAGAGCAGAGCAGCCTGACAGAAACGTATCGCGGTTATAGTCTGAGTTAAATACAATACGGTCAGCCGCCAGTGCCGAATAAACACTGGTCATTCGGGCTTCTAGCAAACTGTGCTTTTGTTGATCCTGCGGATACTCAAACTGATTCTCATGAAAATACAGGATAGTTGGGACCCGGGTAAGCCTCGGCACTAGACCCCGTAACGTCGCCAAATCAACCATTGACGTGGCTATAATAAGGTCATATGACTGCTCCAGCGTACCTCGTTCCGCAATTGACCAAAATAGCGCATTACCGCGCACTCGCCAGCTAAAGTGTCTTGGAGGAAGACTCAGCACGCGCCAATCCCACTGCGCAAACATTATCTGCAAACTCTGTTGCCAATGCACATGACTCTGCGCAGCATATGCAGACAAAACAAGCACGTTCATTACGTCCGCTCAGATCGCAGAGAGCCGCCCAGGATGGGTATAGTAACGTCGTAAGATACGACTGAGGCTCCAGCCATCCTCCGCACCAGCCAATTCACGAATAGAGTGCATACCCAAAGTCGGCACACCGATATCGAGCGTTCGAATACCAGTGGCGCCAGCAGTAATTGGCCCAATAGTGCTGCCACATGCCATGTCATTGCGCACGACAAAAGACTGCACAGAAACGTCTTCAAGCGACGCCAGTATTCTGAATAGGCCACTCGTTTCGCTGTTCGTGGCATAACGTTGACTCGCATTGATCTTGATGACAGGCCCGCCATTCAAAAGTGGCCCATGATTTTTATCATGCCGGTCGGTAAAGTTGGGATGTATTGCATGAGCGTTGTCCACAGAAATCATCATTGATCGCTCGGTCAGCGCAGAATAATTTGCATCGTTTCCTGCGAGGCGATTGAGCACGGATGTTAGCAGAGGCCCTCCTGCACCGGAGGCCGAAAGGCTACCCACTTCCTCATGGTCATTGCAAATCAGTAGCGCACTCTCTGCACCATCGCTTTCAATCAGGGCCTGCAAGCCGGTAAAGCAGCTAAGCAGGTTATCTAGGCGCGCCGAAGCGATAAAGTCCTGCCGCAGGCCAATCAGTCTCGGGGCTTGGGTATCGTAAAATGATAATTCATAATCCAATACTTGGCATCCCGCCCACTGGGGGTGCTCTAAAATCAGTTGTGCATAAAGGAGCTCTCGGAAATCGATCACCTCTCCCTCAGCCAGGCGAGATAGCACCGGCACTATGGCCGTCTGTGGGTTCACGTCACGCTTCGTGTTGGCGCCACGATCAAGATGAATGGCAAGACTAGGAACAGTTGCGATGGCATCACGAAAATCAATCAGTGCAACCCGCAACTGACCGTCAGGACACTGGAAACTGACTCTGCCAGCAAGTGATAAATCGCGATCAAACCAAGGATTGAGCAGTGCCCCACCATAAACCTGCACGCCAAGTTGAAACAAACCTTGGGACACAATTTCAGGCGTTGGCTTGACCATCAGACAAGGACTATCGGTATGGGCACCAACCATGCGCATGCCTGCATTCGACAGATTCTCCTTCCCGTGGAAAAACGCCACAATTGAGCTGCCGTTTCGCGTTAAGAAATATTTACCACCCGGCTTAATATCCCATTGGGCATCGTCTGCTAAACGGACAAATCCTGCTGCCGTTAGCCATTTCACCATCTCCGCTACAGCGTGGAATGGCGTGGTAGCTGCCGCTAAAAAACGGCATAGCTGTCGGTTGAACTCCTGCTGATTCATTGTCGATGCCTACTCTGTGTGACGACCATAAAAATAAAACTTTATACTAACCAAAATGTATACAATATTGCAGCCAATACTATTCTGTAATATACAAAAGGCATAAAGCCGACCTTGTTCAGTAACCGCAAAAAAATGGCGATGCAGCAATAAGCCGCAAGGCCGGAAGCGGTCGCTCCCAGCCCCAGTGATACCCAGTCAACTGCGGCGTCATCCTCAGCAAGCTCCCAGGCCTTTAGCAGACCCGCACTAGCAATAATGGGTATCGATAGCAGGAAAGAAAACCGGGCAGAAGACTGCCGGTCCATTCCCAGCATTAACGCAGCTGTCATTGTTACGCCCGAACGTGAAACACCGGGGACTAAGGCCAACATCTGTGCACAACCGATGAGAATAGCCATTGTCAACCCGAGTGGGCGCCCAAGCGCGGCTGCAGTGCCCCTGCGATCAGCTACTCCCAATAGCACACCAAAAAGGAGCGTCGTCGTCGCAACAACGGGCAGAGTCCGAAGATTTGCCTCTATAAAACCACCCGCAAGCAGTCCAACCAGCCCCGCTGGAATAGTTGCCAGCCCCAGATACCATACCAAGCGACTATCATCGCAAGCAGGGGCACCCGCGAGCGAACGCAGCCAACGATCGGTCATGCGCAGCAGATCCTCTCGGTAATACAGTAACACCGCCACAAGAGTGCCTACATGCACGGCAACATCAAAGGCCAACCCTTGATCAGTCCAGTCCAATAGGAGAGAAGGAATCACCAAATGGGCCGAACTAGAAACGGGTAGAAATTCGGTTAAACCTTGCACGAGAGCGAGAAATAACGCTTGATATGTGTCCATTATGCTGGCTTTCCTTGCTGTGCAAGTTTTTTCCAGGATATTTCGTCGCGCACGTAGACCGGCTGAACCTGCCCGGGCGACTGAATCTCACCATTTTGAAATTTTACCGCTGCAATAGGAATCATATCCCTTGCCATAGGCACGATATCAACAAGCGTGGCAACAACGGTTACCCGCAGAGCCTCTGAGAATTGTTCCAAAAAGCGACCACCGTCACCCACCACTGTCAAGGACCCAGGCATCTCGAGTGCGAGATCTGCTGGCGAACACGCCCATGGACCATCACGCAACACAGGAAGTTTATGCTCGTACTGATAGACTGCACTATAAACCTCGTTAACCCGAGCATCGAGCGCGCACAGTATCGTGTCAGCGGCGCTCACTTCATTCCGACCTAACGCATTTTGCGCCAAAATCGCTAGTGTGGGGACAGCGACCGCTGGCAAACCACAGCTGTAGGCTAACCCCTGAACCGCGCTGGCTGCTATGCGTAAGCCAGTAAACGAGCCCGGTCCGCATCCATAAGCGATAAGATCTATACCCTGTTCCCTCAAAGTACCATTAGGCAAAAGTTCGTTCAGCATGGAAAAAAGCAATTCGTTGTGTTGCCGCGGAGCAACTTCGTGACGCTCTCTAATCTGTCCATCAATAGAAACAGCAATAGAACAAGTGTCGGTCGCGGTTTCAATCGCCAAAATTCCGGTCATACTCCCCCCCATACAATCCTTCTGGCCTATACTCATTGCAAAGCCGAGCGGTTACGGTATCGTGACCCCATTATCACATACTGACTCTCGGGTAAGAACTACCCCTTAGGTCGGAAACACTGTAGCCGCTTATAGTCTATGATTCAGAAAAACAATGTCACCGGCCTGATTCTTGCAGGAGGAGCTGGACGCCGTGTAGGAGACCGAGACAAAGGTCTAATTCCTTGGCATGGAAAGCCACTCGTTGCCCACGTTCGCAACTGCCTCAAGCCTCAAGTTGCAGAACTGCTAATTAGTTGCAATCGCAATGTCTCACGGTATAAGAAATTTTCCAGACACGCCGTCAGCGACAATCGTGGAAATTTTCAAGGTCCGCTTGCTGGACTAGAAGCCGCAGCTCCTTACATTCTGACCGACTTTGTCGTGGTAGTCAGTTGTGACACACCGCATCTGCCAGATGATCTTGTATATCGTCTTATCGCTCCACTTACGCTGAATAGAACTCACTCTACAGAA
The DNA here is from genome assembly GCA_029246385.1 of Halioglobus sp. Taxonomy (GTDB): domain Bacteria; phylum Pseudomonadota; class Gammaproteobacteria; order Pseudomonadales; family Halieaceae; genus Marimicrobium. The sequence goes on along the minus strand of JAQWNG010000026.1, from coordinate 449 downwards.
ATCAGCTATGTGCACGATGGAGTGCGAGCACAATATTTGTGCGCTGCAATGCGCAGTAGTTGCCTAACGTTTGTTACCCCCTATTTGAATCAAGGTTACCGTGCCGTGGGAGATTGGTATAAAACTCGAAACGCCGTTACGGTGGATTTTTCAGACTGCGAATCAAGTTTTAGGAACTATAACCGGCTAGAGTAAGTGAAGGCGCCGGCCTGGCCCCGCAGATGTCTGCCTGATTTTCATAGCCTATAACGAAAAAACCCGCGAAGATTTCTCTTGGCGGGTTGTTTTGTAGGCTCTTGGCCTCTATCTCTTCTTGCCTTTCGCTTTAGGCTTGGCTTTCGCTTTAGGCTTGGCCTTCGCTTTAGGCTTGGCTTTCGCTTTAGGCTTGGCTTTCGCTTTAGGCTTGGCTTTCGCTTTAGGCTTGGCTTTCGCTTTAGGCTTGGCTTTCG
>JAQWNG010000006.1 GCA_029246385.1 Halioglobus sp. | reverse complement strand
GCCGCTTGGTGTTGGCGCGTGCCCTTTACGATATTGATTTGAACAACTTTGCGCATGACCCCGGATACATCACAGATCTTAAAGCGATCGCACAATCGATAGCAGATGCTCACGACCCAGCGTACGACGCGCCCTATCGCTAAAAGTGATAGAGCGCAATAACCTGAAATCTGAAATCTGAAATCTGAAAAGAGAAGATTAACCATGAATGCAATTCGAATACTGCTTTACGCGTCAATCGCGGCAATAGCAGCCTGTAAGATCAACGTGGACGTGCCGGCAGGCGGCAGCGTCACGACTAACTCAGGCTCGCTCAGTTGCAGTGCAAGCTCAAGCTGCACGCTTGATGTAGCAGATATCTATTTTGATGAGACCTTTGTGGCAAATCCTGCGACCGGTTTTGACTTCATTGGCTGGAAGTCGGGGCCGGCGCGGCTGTGTGCCGGCAGCACAGAACCCTGTCGCTTTTCAACTGCGGGCCTCGCGGGTAACGAGGACGCCATTGCACTGCTTGATGATCCGAACCTGCTGGTCTACCTCGAGCCGGCATTTGTCAGTGAAAGCGCCGAGCCCGAGGAGTTGTTGGGCACGACCTTTTCCTGCCCTTGGGATGAAAGTGACCCAACCCTGCACGTGTTTCTCGCTGCCGGGCAATCGAATATGGTGTCGGTCTATGGCCAGTCCGGCACATTGCCCGAAAAATACGTAACGGGCACTGATCGGCTTCAGATGTGGGATCAGGGAAGTTGGAAGCGTCTGGGGCTGAGCACCGAGAATGGTAATAGGGTACCCCGCTACGGGCCGGAACTCGGCTTCGCCTGGACACTGCACGCCGCCTGCCCGGAGTCCAATATCGGCATCATCAAGTATGCCGTAGGCGGTACCTCGATCACGACCTGGATACCCGGCGGCGAAAACAGTGCCGTTTTGGTCGCCAATATAGCCGCGGCGCTGCAGGCAGGGACTGATATTACATTTGAAGGCTTTCTCTACAAACAGGCCGGTGGCGATTCGAGGAATCGCACCTTGGCGGACGCTTGGGGCGAGAACTTCCTGTCGATCGTGGACACCACGCGCAGTGCAGGCGTTATCCCTAATGACCTTCCGTTCTTATTAGCGACCAGTCGGGGCACCAGCGATAATGCTTTCCCAGACGATATCACCGACTTCGATCCCGACAGCGTCCCTTCACCCGACCCGAGCAGGCCCTTCGTCTTGCACGTGATCTACCAGCAGTGGATGGTGCAGTTTGAGCGACCCGGCATTTACCCTGTGATAGAGCGCGATATCCCTATAGGCGCAGACGGTATCCACCAGACACCTGAGGGCATTCGCATGGTAGGGCGGGGACTTGCAGAGGTTTACCTGCGGGATGTTAACTAGTGTTGTGCAGGGCGAGTTTCTCATGCATGCACCGAGGTCGTGCTAGCTATGACAGGACATGAAGAATAAGCAGGCGTCGCCTCATGCCGCATTGACGGTCAGAAGACGGCGCTGGTGAAGGCTGACTAAAGGGCATCGCCATCATGTCTATTAATTATCATCCGATGATAATTAATGAGTAGACATTGTCTATCCCCAAGCCCACAGTTGACGCTAGGCTTGTTGTTAAGCGGCGCGCGTTAAGATACCCCGACAGTGAGGCATTATTATGATCCATCCACGCGCAAGACCATTTTTCTCGTCGCTGCGCTTATGCGTCGCGTTCATTGTCGCTACGGTGGTGGCCGGTTGTCGCCTCGAGGTCGGTAACGAGGGAGACCTGGGCGGACAGGTTACCAGCAATCTGACACCGGGGGTATTGCTTGAGTGTGGTAACGGCGGTGCGACCTGCGGCAAGACATACATAAGCACCGGCCTAGAAACGCTCACAGCGACAGCTGCACCGAACTATATATTTTCTGGTTGGTTGGGTGCCTGCGAAGGGCAGGGCGCGGTGTGCACGCTCGATGTCACCGGTAACTCCTGGTATGAAACTAGGGCGCAGTTTAACTCTGCGGCAGTAACCGTCAGCCCAATCAACGACCAATCCGTGACACAGGGTTTCGCGCCTTTTACCGTGCAGGCCAATGCCACGTCCAATGCAGGTATTGTGACTTGGAGCGCGGTGAACAGCCGTCCCGATGTCTTTGACATAGCGATAGATTCGCTGTCGGGAGAGATTGCTATTGCGGCTACGGGCGACGGCTTTGGTAACGCTAACGTGGAAGTGATTGCGAGTGTTGCCGGCGGTGATTCTTCTAGCACCCATTTTGCGCTCACGGTGCCGATGCCGGCCAATCCTGTTTTTGCCTGCGGTACGGGAGTAGAGACCGAAACAGGCGACACGCTGGCGAACAGTTACACACTGTTTGAATTTGGTCAGAGTCGTCCGCTGGCGATATCCCCTAACGGCCGTTACCTCTTTGTCACCAATACGCCTGCCAACTGTCTAGAAATCTACAATGTCGAGTCTGATGTGCCGGTGCTGATTTCCAGTGTAGCGGTAGGCCTGGAGCCCATTGCTGTCGCGGCGCGATCTAACACCGAAGTGTGGGTGGTAAATGGCCTGTCTGACTCTGTGAGCGTTGTGACTATTCAGGATCAGCCCGCGGTAGTGCGCACGCTGCTGGTGGGTGATGAACCTCGCGACATCGTATTTGACGGCGCTGGCCGCGCCTACATAACTGCCGCCTTTCGTGGCCAGAACCATCCAGACTTCGACATGGATGATCTATTCACTGACGGCATCGGCCGAGCGGACGTCTGGGTGTTCGACCCTGACAACCTTGGCTCTGGACTCGGTGGTGATGCCTTGACAATTATTAACCTATTTACCGACGCGCCGCGCGGATTGGCAGTGAGTCCAGATGGCAACACGGTCTACGCAGCGGGCTTCATGACAGGCAATGAGACCACCATCATCGATGAGGCGAGCGTTGCAGATGCGGGTGGCGCGCCTGCCCCTAATACCAATGGCGAGGGCATCTCTGCTCCAGAGACGGGGTTGATCGTTAAGTTTGATGGCACTAACTGGGTGGATGAGGTTGGCACCGTGTGGGACAGCCAGGTCAAGTTTAGCTTGCCTGATACGGATGTGTTTCAGATTGATGCCTCTTTGCCAGTGCCTGCTGAGGTGGCGAACTTCAGAGGCGTGGGTACGACACTTTTCGGTATGACGACGTCGCCCGATGGCAAGCTTTTTGTCAGCAATACAGAGGCTCGCAACCACGTTCGCTTCGAGGGCCCGGGTACCATCGCCACCACGGTGCGCGGTAACATCGCAAAGAATCGGGTCACTATCATCGACGGTAGCTCGGTTGTTCCCTATCCGCTCAATGAACATATTGATTTTGAGCTGCCGTTTGGCGACCAAGTGAGCAGCCAAGACAAGCAGCAGGCCATTGCTCAGCCAGGTGCTATGGCCTATATCAACAATGAGTTATGGGTGCTGCCCTTCGGCTCTAGTAAAATTCAAGTGTATGGCGATCCGGATGCTGGTGGCACAGCGCCTTGGTTCAGTTCGCCCTGGTTCGGCTTTGTCGGCCTAGGCTTGCCAGATGGCGGACCAGCCGGCATTGCAGTGCAAGACTATCGTGGCCGCGCTTATGTGTACACGCGTTATGGTCATCAGTTGCACACGCTGACGACCCAGTTCAAGTTCGTGATAAACAGTATTGATCTGTTCACCCCAGAACCCGCAGCGGTTATCGCCGGGCGTCCGTTCCTCTATGATGCGCAGCTAAGCTCCGGTAATGGCACGGCATCTTGCGGCTCCTGCCATATCTTTGGTGATTTCGACCAGTTAGCTTGGGATCTTGGCGAGCCCGAGGGGCATGTAGCAGCTAATACGAATCCCTTCGTTGTCGGCCCCGCGAATCCTATTTTTCACCCTATGAAAGGCCCTATGACGACGCAAACTCTGCGTGGCATTGTCGACAGCGGGCCTATGCACTGGCGCGGCGATCGCACCGGTCGGGATGAAAACGGTAACCCGATGCCTGGAGAGACCATCGAGTCGGCTGCGTTTAAACAATTCAATCCGGCATTCGTTGGTCTTGTCGGGCGACCAGACGAGTTGGATACTGCGGACATTCAGGCCTTTACTGATTTTGCGCTTGCTTTGATGCCACCGCCTAATCCGGTGCGCAATCTCGATGATTCGCTAACGACTCGGCAGCAAGAAGCGCAGACAATCTATTTCAATGATCCAACGGATGGTCGAGGCACCTGTAACACCTGTCACACCATAGACGTGTCACAAAATTTCTTTGGCACTGCGGGTGAATCAAGCCTGGAAGGTAGTAAAATTTCACAGGAGTTCAAGGTGCCACACCTGCGTAACATGTACAGCAAGGTAGGTATGTACGGCTCGCCACATGCTGATGCAGCGGTGACGTACAGTGGCGGAGACCAAATTCGCGGCTTTGGATTTCTGCATGACGGTTCTATCGACACCCTACAAAACTTCCTGTCCTTCGACACGTTTACCTTTCAAGATCCGGTCAACGATCCACTAAAGGTCGCTGAGTTCCAGATGGTCGTGGACAGCAACCTCAAACCCATTGTCGGTCAACAGGTGACGTTAAATGCCTCTAATGCTGCGGTGGCAAACCCGAGGATAGACCTATTAATTGCAAGAGGTTTGGCCGGTGATTGTGATCTTGTGCTTTGGAGCAGCACCGCGGAGTTTGGTGTGGTGAGTGCAAGATTGCTAGGCAACGGTCGATTTCGCACCTCTTTGCCGGGCAATACAGTGATTACCGATTCAGTAATTCGAAGCCGGGTGGCGTCCACAGCAGATCCGGTCACTTACACCTGTGCACCGCTCAATAGCGGGGTGCGGATCAGTCAGGTGCCGTAATCACAGGCCAAAGGGCCTGCTTATAGGCCGCTGTTAGCCTGATATTCGCGCTGCCCGTTCCAGTTCTTGGCTGACAAAGAGCTGCTACTACTTGTGTCTCATTCGTTGCATCTTCCCTGGGAATGACGTGTAAGGGTGATCATTTTTTTGTCCGTAGTGGGCCCTCGTCTGTTCACCATGGCATGGAAGCGTGAACTTTAAGGCAGGCCACGTTGACTAAGTGTAGACTGCAACGCGGGATTATCTATGGGAGACCGTATTTTGAAGCGAAGACTTTTTTGCAATGTACTGGCGCTATTTGGCATGGGCGCGACCGTGCCGTTGACGGCCTGCAGTGCTGGCGCTAGCAAAAACACTTTTCCATTGCAGCTGTCTGAAGCGCAGTGGCGCGAGTTACTGCCGAACGATCGTTTTCAGGTGTTGCGCAATGATGCCACCGAGCCCTCGGGTTCCAGCCCTCTCGACAAAGAAAAGAGAGTGGGTACGTATGCGTGCGCCGGCTGCAACCTTCCACTGTTCTCGTCTAGTACTAAGTATGACAGTCGCACTGGTTGGCCAAGCTTTTGGCAGCCGTTATCCGCCGACAATATTGGCATTAAAAAAGACTTTAAGTTGGTGTTGCCGCGCACTGAGTACCACTGCGCACGCTGCGGTGGTCATCAGGGGCATGTTTTTGATGATGGTCCACAGCCTACCGGGAAGCGCTATTGCAACAACGGGCTGGCATTGAACTTTTTTCCACAAGGACAGGCCCTGCCCGAACTCGTCTGAGCGCAATCAGACCGCGGTGTTGCTGCAGCGTGCGTTTGGATGCAGGGGTAGCTCACCGGCAGTCCAGCGCATCAGACAGTATCCTAATGCTTAACCATCGAGGTTGATAATCGCTACCGGCTCTATAGGGTCGGCCGGGTGAAACCCAAAAACTCTGCCATAAAAATAAAGCTCTAGATCCATGCAGCGCTTGATATTAGCGGCGATTCTGAACCCATGTTGTTCGTTTGCAAATGGCACGTAAGCTACCGGAACGCCTTTTTGGATTAAGGCTTCCACCATCGATTCTGCCTGATTTGGCGGCACGACCTTATCTTGGAGTCCTTGAAAGAAAATACAGGGACTCGCTATTTGGTCGGTGTGGTAAATGGGCGATCGTGCCTTATAGATTTGAATCTCGTCTGGGTAAGCGCCGATCAAACTCTCAAGGTAGCGCGACTCGAATTTATGCGTGTCTTTTGCCAAAGCTTCTAGATCGCCAACCCCAAAATGACTGGCGCCGGCCTTAAATGTGTTGGTAAAAGTGAGTGCAGAGAGTGTGGTATAGCCGCCAGCGCTGCCACCGCGAATGGCTAACCTGTCACCGTCTGCCTTACTCTGCTGCACGAGATAATTCGCGCCATGGACAGCATCTTCAACATCAACGATCCCCCACTGTCTGATGAGTTTGTTTCTATATTCTCGACCGTATCCGCTCGAGCCGCGGTAGTTCAGATCTAGTACCGCGAAGCCGCGACTAGTCCAGAACTGAGTCCGAAGATTCAATGCGCTGTGGGTCGCGCCGGTGGGGCCGCCGTGCATCATTACAACCAGTGGCGGAGCGTCGTCTTGGTTATTCTCGTCTGGAACAGATTCTCCGTAATCCTTGCTTGCCGGTGGATAGTAGAAACCGTGCGCTATCTGCCCATTTGCAGTTGGAAACGTAATAGTTTCAGGCACAGAATAGTAAGCTTCATCAATCGCCAGAGTTGTAGATTGCTTAACGATTTCGTGCTTTCCGCTCTCGATATCAATGGTGATTAACTCAGGAAATCTAATCGGTGATGCAGCGCCAGTGGTTAATAGCCCATCATTCAAGGCTATGCCGCCAAAGTCTGAGTAGGGCAGGGCTATGGTGTTTAGGTTACCGGTTTCGATGTCTAGAACCGCTAATGTACTAATATTACCGATGCCATAGTTGCAAAGCAGTTGGGTATTGCTCAAGAAATCATAAGAGTGCAACCCAAAACCCCATTGTGGGCTACCGAATTCCGCCTCCATTGGACAGATGCTTTGATCACGGTTATGACGATAGAGGTTCCACCAACCGGTGATATCTGAGATAAAAAACAGTTCTCCCGCTGGCGAGAATCTAGGCTGTTGCGCTGAGACTTTCCGTCCGCCATCGTCGCCTCCGGCAACCTTAACTATTTCGCTCGGCATGCCCGCATTGTTCAGTTCCGCTAGCCAAATGGTGGTTTCATCCCAAGGCATATTCGGGTGATCCCACGTCATGAATGCGAGTTTGTTGGCGTCGGGGCTTATGACCGGCGCGGCATAAAAGTCATGGCCTTTGCAAACGTCTGTGATGTCACCGGATTGCAGGTCGATAGCGCCAATAAAATTGATCGGCTCCCCGTCGCCTCGATGATCTTCAATGATACAAACGATTCGATTTCGTTGTTCATCGACACAGCCGTTTGCAAACCGTAGCCCGTCATCATACGTAATTTTCGTCGGCTGTGCGTCATGTAGCCCTTGTCGATAAAGCTGTTGGTCGGAGAAGTTAGAGAAAAATACTGCGTCATTGTGGAGAAGCCATGCGCCACCGCCATATTCATGTACTCGGGTGCGAATGTTAAATGGTGTAGGATTGATGTCTCGTTCCCTGCCATCTTGCTCGCGAATGACTAATACGTTGCGTCCGGCTTCCTGCGGTCGCGACTCGATCCACAATAGCTGACCTTTGTACCAAGCCGGGGATGCGAGACCTATTGATCCAGCGACGATCAAGTCGCTGGTAATAGGTGATTTCCATGAGCCGAAAGATGCTTTCATAAATTTATATCCGTAAATCCACTGCAATGTCACCCATAGAAGTAACAGTGGGTGCTGTCATTTACAATGGTAGAGAATCATAACGGGATGTGTCGATCAGGTGAAGTATGGGTCGCATAAGTGATCTATCTGAGCCTAGTTTCCTCCTGAATAAACTGCTAAGAGGCGTACAGTTTCTATCCTCACTTGCGGATGCATTAATAGCTGGTTGATGCTACCTCGGTCGCGATGTTAGCAGACCGTAAATCCGTCTACATCGCCGTCACAGCTTTATTTACACTGCGTCACCGCAGGACTTCTTATTACACCCCACAATGTTGTTATTGCTGGCGACATTAAGATGGAGTCATTTATACTACCCACATGTTTAATCAATTTTCTCAGCAGCTTAAGCAATGGCATCCAAAACGCGATACGCAAAAGTGGGTGCTGGGCACCCTGTATAAAATAGACGGCCCCAGCTACCGCTCGCCGGGCGCGATGATGTTTTTCAGCGACGCAGGTGAGCAGTTTGGTCTCTTGAGTGGCGGTTGCTTAGAGGCCGACATGCATAAAAAAGCCTCTCAGGTTATGCGTTCACAGCGGCCAATGACCGTTTGCTACGATGCTAGTGATGAAGCGGACATGTCATTTCTATTGGATATTGGCTGCGGTGGTATGATCCACATTTTATTGCAACCACTGAATGTCGAAAACGATTACCTGCAGCTACCGCTTATTCTGGATGCCCTAGAGAATCGTGAAGGCTGTCTTTTTTTGCAAAAAATAACCGAGCAGGGCGAGTTAGCTGAGGCCGATGTTTGGTTCAAAGACAACGCTAAGTATAGCGCAATGGCTGTGCAGCTAAGTCAGAAAAATGCATGCCTTGCAGAACTGAACAAGCACAGTTGGCTTGTCACTGCGATTAGACCGCCGTTCCATTTGCTGGTTGTTGGGGGTGGCATTGATGTCCGACCGCTGGTCAGCCTAGCGGCGACGATGGGTTGGGAGATTACCCTCTGTGATCCCCGGCCTGCCAATGCACGCCGAGAACATTTTATGTCTGTCAGTACGATTTTGCGGTGCCCGCCGTTAGCGTTGGTTGAGGAAGCGTTGTTTGAGCACTTTGATGCGGCAATTGTCATAACGCATAATCTCCAACTTGACGCTGATGCGCTAGCGGCCTTGCAGAGATCTGCGGTTAGATACTTGGGGCTATTGGGTCCGATAGTTCGTAAAGAAAAGGTTCTAGCACTGGCGGGTCTTGATGCAAACACCCTGTCCGTTCCTGTCGCTGGGCCAGCCGGACTTCGTCTGGGTGGAGAGTTGCCAGAAAACGTCGCACTTTCTATCATAGCTGAATGTCAGGCTGTAATTAATGGCGCAGACGCTAAGTCAATCAGCAATGTGCTATGAAAACTGCGGTTTTGATCCTTGCTGCCGGCGAGTCCTCACGGTATGGATCAGCGAAGCAGCTTGTGCTTATTGATGGCAAGCCCATGCTTCAACACTGTATAGATACCGCGAACCAGCTGTCCTTTGGTGAGGTTTATACGGTACTAGGCAGCCATGGTGATGAAGTCAGTCGCCATATTTCTGGGACTGACATTATCTATAACCCTCAATGGCAACTCGGACTGAGCAGCTCAATTGCAATCGGTGCTCGTCATCTTAAGGATGAGGTCGATGCAATTTTGATCTTGCTCGCTGATCAGCCGCGGATTAATAGCGAATACTTAAAACGCTTAGTTGCGCTGTTTAACGGTGAGGAGGTCGCCTGCAGTGAATACAGTAATCATCTGGGCGTTCCGGCAATATTTGGTAAGTCTTATTTTGGCGCGCTGATGGCGTTAACAGGTGATAAAGGCGGCAGGGCGCTGTTGGAAAGTCTTTGTCCAGCACCCAAAAGCCTAGCATTGGGCAGCATCGCAGCCGACATAGATTATGCCGCAGACTTGGCCGAACTTATTCAGTGTACATAGGTCAATCCTAGTTTGAGGTTGACAGATAACCAGCAGACCTGTGCAGTAAACAGCCATTTGACAAACCCTATGTGGGCGACTAATTTGAATGAGCTATAGCGGCTCTCTAACGTACGTAAAGAGTATCAAAAATGACCGTAGTCACCGTCAATGGAATTGAACAGAAAATACAGGTAGACCCTACAACACCCTTGCTTTGGGTGCTGCGCGAGCAGCTCCAGCTGACCGGCACGAAGTTTGGCTGCGGAATAGCCCAGTGCGGCGCCTGTACTGTGCAGGTCAACGGAGTGGCGATGCGTTCTTGTGTCACCCCGGTCTCAGCGGTCGCTGGACAGAATGTGACTACGATTGAGGGGTTGGCGCCGGGGCCTGATGAGCTTCACCCGCTGCAGCAGAGCTGGATCGATGAGCAGGTGCCTCAATGCGGCTACTGTCAGTCTGGACAGCTTATGTCTGCAGCGGCATTGCTAGCGCAAAATTCATCGCCTTCAGATGATGATATCGATGGCGCCATGTCAGGCAATATCTGTCGCTGTGGTATGTACAGCCGTATCCGTAAAGCCATTAAGTCGGCGGCTGGGGTGCAACAGTTCGAGCCTTCTGCCGTCGATTTTTTGGAGGGCGAGACTAATGGGTAAGTGGACGAGACGCGGTTTTATCACCGCTGGGATTATCGCCGGTGGTGGATTAATTGTTGGTGTTGCGATCCGTCCAGGTAACCGTGCCACTAAATTGTCCAAACATGTAACGGGTGACGGGGAAACTTTACTCCACACCTGGGTAAAGCTCGATAACAGTAACGTAGTAACGGCCATTGTCCCGCACTCAGAAATGGGTCAAGGCGTTGGTACGGCGCTGGCACAGATGCTCGCTGAGGAGCTTGACGCTGATTGGAGCCTAGTCGAGTTTGAGGAAGCTCCCGCCATTAGTGAGTTTGCTAATTATCCCATGGGTAAAGGTATGCTGTTTGCTGGGCTCGATATACCAGATTTTGTGGTGCCCACTGTCGATGGTGTTCTGATTCGGACTGCGCAGGCGCTTGACCTGCAGATTACCGGTGGCAGTGCCAGCGTGCGTGCTACGGGGGCCTATGGTATGCGCGTCGCTGGTGCTGCGGTCAAGGAGATGCTGCGTATCGCGGCAGCTGAAGCCTGGCAGGTTCCAGTCGATCAAGTGATCGCGCGTGACAGCCAGATGATCCATGAAGCGACGGGTCGAAGTGAACCCTACTCGGCATTTGCGGCTGCGGCTGCTGAGATGTCGCCTCCAGCATCGCCTGTGCTAAAGACGTCCGATGAGTTTAAGATCATGGGGCGCGATGTTCAACGGCATGACCTTCCCCCTAAAGTCGATGGGACGGCTATCTTTGCCCTCGATATAAGGGTGCCTAATATGGTGTATGCCACAGTGAGGCGTGCACCCAGTTTTGCCGGTGGGGTAGAAAATATTGATGACACTGTGACGCGTTCGATGAATGGAGTTGTGGATATTGTTAAGCTGCCTCCTGCTGATGTCAGTGCGTTGCTGGGAAGCTTCTCCTCTGCGGAATCGGTCGCCGTTGTCGCGGAAGGATACTGGCAAGCAAAACAAGGTATGAACGCCCTTCGCATCCAGTGGCGTGCAACCGAGAATGACAGGGTATCCAGCGACTCTATCTTCGAGCAATTTGATCGAGATATTAGTGCTGCCATTGATTTTAAATCGGATGCGTCAGAGGGTAATGTGGCCGCTTCCATAGCAGATGCCGCTCAAGTTATAGAGGCGGATTATCGAGTTCCCTACCTAGCGCATACCTGTATGGAGCCTCTGAATGCTACCGCCGTCGTTAAGGAGGGTTTTTGCGAAATTTGGATCGGCTGTCAAAGCCCATTGAGCTTTCGGCAAGCCGTTGCCGACTCCCTTGGTTTTGACGTTGAAAATGTGACGTTGAACAACTGCTTTATGGGGGGTGGCTTTGGTCGAAAATCTCGTCCGGACTATGCCATACAGGCTGCTCAATTAGCCGCTAAGATAGGGCGCCCGGTGCAGCTAATATGGTCGCGTGAAGAGGATGTTCGACAAGACTTCTATCGCCCAGCCGTGCAGAGCCGTTTCCGGGCCGCAATTGATCAGGAGGGCAACCTTACGGCATGGGAAAATACCTATGCGGGAAAAATGGAGCCGGCTGCAGCCCCTCTAGTCCCTTATACCGTTGCGGCTAAAAAGATCGGTCACGTGCCCAGTCCGACGCATGTGCCTTTAGGTGCATGGCGGAGTGTGGATCATTCCCAGCATGGTTTTTTCACCGAGTCGTTTATAGACGAAGTCGCAACTGCCGCTGGTCAGGATCCTTATGAGTATCGCGCTGCTCGACTGAAGCATCTGCCACGGCAACTCGCGGTCTTAAAAAAAGCCGCTACTGAAGCCCAATGGGGCGTACCTCTTGCACCCGGTCGTGGGCGAGGCATTGCACTGCAGGAATGTTTTGGCTCAATCGTCGCAGAGGTTGTTGAAGTGACAGTCAATGAGGGCGACCTCTCTGTTGACCGTGTAGTGGCTGTCATTGATGCGGGATACGCGGTATCACCGGATGGAATGAGGGCGCAAATTGAATCCGGTATCATCTATGGCCTCAGCGCTGCTTTGTATGGCGAGATTACTATTGAGGACGGTGCAGTGGCACAGAGCAATTTCCATGATTACCCATCCGTAAGAATGTCTAAGGCGCCCGCCATTGAGACGTATATAATCAATAGTGGCGAGGCAATGGGTGGCGCGGGTGAACCTGGCACTCCACCGATCGCCCCGGCACTGGCCAATGCTGTTTTTAACGCCACCGGCCAGCGTATACGAGAGTTGCCGCTACAGAACTCTGCGCTGAACGTCTAGCTGCAGGACTGCCTGGACTATCTCCGTGGGTTCAGCGGCATGCTGATAATAGATGCTTAGCGCAGCTTGGTCTCAGTGATAATACGAAAGTTGTATAAGTAAAATCGCGCTATTTAACATGAGAAAAAGCCACCACTTCCGGCTTCGAAATAGACGAATATAGCCCAGAGCATTCGTTACGGATGTAGGAATATAACTTCTCATCCTCGCTGGTCAGTTCGCCAAGGATCTCTTTCGCAGTCTCAGATAGGTTGCTATTTGGAACCTCTCCCTCAGCCGCGCGGTTAAGGGTATGAGGCTTTGCGTTTGGTTTCCCACAGAGGTTCAAGAAAAATTTAGTGTATTGCTCTAGATCATCCTGCGTTCCGATCAAAAAATCATGTGAAGACATCGTGTCTACAACGCCCTGAAAATCGCTGTTATACAGGCTCAGGTAGCGGCACTGCGTGTTCGCAATGACGTTACGGAAATGCTCACTGCCCTCCAGTGTCTGTTCTAATGAGTCGGGCACAAGGCCTTGCGCTATGAAGCGCTTTTGTAAGTCCATTCGGCCTTGAGACACCTTTTTTTTTCCATAGGATGGAATTGCAATCCAGTTGAAATGCGAGACAACACGATCCAGAGGTCTTCTCACAATGGACGAAAAAAGGCAGCGCGGAAGTGACTCATAATGCTTTATCGTTCTATGACCCCCGATGACGGCGGATGTGTTATTCGCACCCTGCGAGGAGCCATACCAAAAAACATTGTGGGCTCCATAAATATCGACAAACAACTCCCTCTGAGATTTCCCAGATGTTTTCGGAATGTGAAGAAAGATCAGCTTAGGTTGAATCTGAACCATTTTTTCGTTTCGATAGTGGCTTCACCTGAGATTATGCATTATAGGCAACTGACGCACCAGCGTCTTATGTTTGCAGGGCATAGACCAGGTCTTATGCTATGAATGCAATATCTAAGCGAACTCAATCAGCCCCCATTAAATGCAAAAGACATTATGGACATCGAGACTCGGGGCAGTCTTTTGGCGCTGTGGTGATCATTGAATGTATAGCAGCGCAGGCGGCCATTGATCGAATTCCGGTCCCTTAGGTACTTAGGAAGATTCATTAATTAACCTTGCAGGGTGCGCCGCGTTTTGTTTTATACTCTGGGTAAGTGGTAGTTTTTCGCTTACTCTGCGGTTACGTCATGCGATCGATGGGGCATCATCGGCGCTTAGCTAGTCTACTGATAAATTCTGTGCGGGGCCTCGGGTTTGTGAAAACGAGAAAAATATATGAGTAAAATAGTAGGTGGCGGCCCCAAAAAAGTGCTGTATACACTGAATGCAGTGAGACGCATTGGTTTGAAAAATTCAGCAAAAGCTCTCACTGCGAAGAATACCTGTAAAGCCTGCGGCCTTGGTATGGGAGGGCAGCTCGGTGGCATGACTAATGAACTTGGAGAGTTTCCCTCAGTTTGCAATAAAAGCGTTCAAGCGCAATCGACAGATATCCAGCCACCTATTCCGTCTGAGATATTCACACACAGTATTAGCGAGCTAAGAGAGCTTTCCGCTAAAGAGTTAGAACACAGTGGCCGATTAGGGACGCCAATTTTTAAAGCTAGTGGCAGTGAGCACTATGAGGAAGTTGATTGGGATTGGGCTCTGCAACACGCAATAACCCGCTTTCAGGAAAGTAAGCCTGACAGGAGTTTCTTTTACGCATCGGGGCGGTCATCTAACGAGGCAGGGTTTTTACTCCAATTGCTCGCACGCCTGTACGGCACTAATAACGTCACTAATTGCTCATTTTATTGCCACCAAGCAACCAGTGTTGGTTTAGGCAGCACCATAGGCACGGGCACAGCAACAATCGAATTAGAAGATTTAGCGCATTGCGATACCATTTTTATTATTGGAGCGAATCCTTCTTCAAACCACCCTCGGCTAATACATCAGTTAAAAAACTGTAGAGACCGAGGAGGGCAGGTCATTGTTATTAACCCTGCGAAAGAGCCTGGACTAGTAAAATTTTCGGTACCTAAAAGTCCGTCTTCAATGATTGCAGGTGGTACCGACATTGCCTCACTGTATTTGCAGCCCAATATTGGTGGTGATATTGGGCTATTAAAGGGGCTCTCAAAGGCTGTTCTTGCACTAGGCGCTGAAGACGTATCGTTCATTAATACGCATACAGATGGTTTCTCTGTTTTCAAAAAAGATATTGACGAGACAACATGGCAGGACATAGAGAAAAGCAGCGGTATTAGCAAAACACAAATTTACGAGCTGGCGGAGATTTACAGTCAGTCAAATAATACAGTGTTTGCATGGGGTATGGGGATTACTCACCATCAGTTTGGGTCTGCCAATGTTGAGTACATTGCTAACCTTGCGTTGTTACGTGGCATGCTAGGAAAACGCCACGCCGGACTGCTACCTTTGCGTGGACACAGTAATGTGCAGGGTGTCGGAACTATCGGGGTGAAGCCTGTTTTGTCGACTGACGTATTCCAAAAAATTGAAAGCACACTTGATATTAAACTGCCCACTCGAGAAGGGTTAAACACGTTGGCCTCTTTGGAAGCAGCATACGCAGGAGAAATAGATAATGCCTGTATTGTCGGTGGAAACCTTTACAGCGCGACCCCTGACTCAAAGTGGGCGGAGGCGGCTTTAGACAATATTTTTTTCAAGCTCTACCTCACCACTACTTTGAATCAAGGTCACTTGTACGGTATCAATGACGAGGCACTCGTGCTGCCGGTGTGTGCAAGAGATGAAGAAAAACAATCCACAACGCAAGAATCAATGTTTAACTTTGTTCGCCTTAGTGACGGTGGCCCTAGCCGTATCGATGATGCTCGTTCTGAAGTGAGTATTCTCTCCGCGTTAGGAAAAGGGCTGATTGATAAGAATTTGCCAGCCGACAAGCCGTTCAGCTTTGAAGCTTTTGGCTCGCATGAAAAAATTCGTGACGCCATCGCAAAAACGGTTCCTGGAATGGAGGATTTGAAAGACATAGGTGTCGCTAAGGAAGAGTTTTATGTGCGTAATAGGCTACTGCATACACCCCACTTCAATACTCTCGATAATCGCGCGAGCTTTCGGGTAGCTCCAATGCCACAGCTTAAAGATGGCGCAGATGCCTACCCTTTTTTGCTCGCGAGCGTTCGCAGTGAAGGCCAGTTCAATTCGATTATTTACGAGGAGAAGGATAGTTATCGTTATAACGCTGATCGCAACACTGTTCTTATATCGCCGTCCGATATGATTGAGTTAGGTATAGCGGATGGTCACAGGATTACCGTGACGTCTGCAAGCGGTAAGCTAGATAGTATGAAGGCGCAGGCGTTTGATATACCGCCGGGCAATGTTTTGGCCTATTACCCAGAAGCCAACGTGCTCTGTGAAAAACGTATCGATCCCAGAAGCTTCACGCCAAGCTTTAAATCTGTTCGCGTGCGAATTGAGCTAAACGTTTGCTAAAAGCGGTGTCTCGGTATAGTGATTAGCGGTTGGGCACCTTTAGGCCAGTTGCTGTTTCTAATGGTTAGCGTATGTCGGATGAGTGCAAGAAAGAACGAGATGGGGAGTCCGGCTCGTGGTGAATATCGTAGACATCATCATAATGTGTTGGTTTTTATTGAAAACGGCCACTTTGATCGATAATATAACGACTTATTAGAAAGGGTGTCCGGCTTGGAGCCAGCGTCAAACACGCATATCGCGCTAAATTTCAGTTTAGCGGGGGTTGCGTGGAAATCGATTTGGCGCAAAGCGCCATAATAGCTTCCCGTGAGAACAATGCCATGAAAATGTTAGTTTATGTGTTTTTTTTCTGCGTCACGCCATTGTCTGCTCATGCGGCGTTCTTGAGTGATCTTGGGTCGGTGCCGCCATCGGTGTCGGATGTTCGGAGCAGCCTTGCTCCGGGGGCTTACGACGATTTTTATACATTCTCTGCCGCGTCTGATGTGAGTGATGCAACAATCGACTTTGCCCTAGAGCCCACTCCCGGATTTTTTCAGGCGGGAGCTTTTAGTATTGAGCTGTACGAGGGGGTTTCAAGCCCAGCGGGAGTTCCAATCGCATCCGCATTGAGCGGCGGCGGCCAATCGAGTGTCTTTTTTTTAGCAGACTTAGACAGTGGCACCACCTACACGCTTCGCACTACGTTCAACTTTAACACGAGCGGATCCGCCGCTAGTGCCACCACTAGTATATCAGCAGTACCCATTCCCGCGGCAGCATGGCTTTTTGGTTCGGGCTTGGCTGGCTTGATGATTTTCGCGAGACGAAAAACCGTATAAGGTTCGTTGCGGTATTTAAAGGGCCATTCTGGCCAACGTTGCATAGTTCAGCAGGCATGCGTTAGTAGTGTTAGCCGCAGGGTTAATGTCGATACGTCTGGTTTGCTGTCATCCTGATAAAAGTGAATCTACTAATTTGTGCAAATCTTTTGGTGGTCCGACCCCTATTTGCGGTTTTTAGTCGCCGAAAGATTTATCCGTGTTGCCCGATAAAAGTGCTCTGCTCGTTGGTCAGTTTGGACAGATGGGCGGCCATGAGGCACGCGTGTCAATGTTTTCTGTGAGCGATGTTAAAGATCAGAATCATCGCCGCCTGATAGGCAGCCAGCAGTAGTTGACGATATTGTGCAACTGCCCTCAGTGCAATCCAGTTGGGGGCCAGTAACATAATCACAAGCACCAGCATTACCAACCCGCCATTTCCGACGCTAAAAATCCACGCCAAAACGTAACCAGTTAGTAACAACTGAGTAACCATTTGGATTTTCGCATACAGTGCATCACGAACGCTGCAGAACCACATTGCCAAGATCAATAACGCTAGAGCGCCAGGAATGAAGGTCAGTGCAAGCCGGGTCAATGATAATGTAGATTTATACATGTTTTTTAGGATCAGTATTATCGGTCTAGTGGCTTGACCTGCCAGTGGGTAAACCTCGTTTGAATTACGCCCGATGCGGGCTTTAGATGGCAGCATCAACGATGAACGAATAGCAACATAGGGAAAACCCCGATGTTGGCACCACTGCAAAACACCACGATGTAATTATTTATTGTTAAAAAATGCCCAAAAGTACAATGTTTGTCCCGGTCGGCAGCGCTAGGATTAAGCCTCGAGCTAAAGTAAAAAGAGCATCAGATCAGAACGCAGCAGCAACGATGTCGTCTGAATCGCAAAATCAGACGGTAGATGGTGAAAATTTTACGCAGGTTTTACCCGTTAGATTTCTTTTGGGAAAAATATTATGAAAAGCTTAGTTTATGTGTTTTTGTTCTTAGTAGCACCATTGTCTGCTCATGCGGCGTTCTTGAGTGATCTTGGCTCGGTGCCGCCATCGGTGTCGGATGTTCGGAGCAGCCTAGATCGAGGTGCTTACGACGATTTTTATACGTTTTCTGTTCCATCAGATGTTAGTGATGCAAAATTCACTTTTACCCTAGAGCCCTCGAGTGCCGGATTTTTTCAGGCAGGAGGTTTCAGAATTGAATTGTTTGAAGGCGTTTCAAGCCCGTTAGGATTTCCTGTTGCCTCCGTACTGAGCCGCGGCGCCCAATCAAGCGTATTTTTTTTAGCAGACCTAGACAGTAACACTTCCTATGCGCTTCGTACCGCGTTCAACTTTAACACAAGCGGATTAACGGCTAATGCCACTAGCAGCATATCTGCGGTCCCAATTCCTGCAGCGGTATGGCTTTTTGGTTCCGGCTTGGTTGGCTTAATGGCTTTGGCGAGACGAAAAACCGCATAGGATTCGTTGCGGTGTTTAAGGGGTGATTCCGGCCAACGTTGCAGAGTTCAGCAGGCATGCGTTAGTACTGTTAGTAGCGGGGTTAATGTCGATAAGTCTGGGGGGCTGTCATTCTGATAAAAATGAATCTTCTGACCTGTGCAAACCTCTTGATGGGCTGACCCCCATTTGCGGTTTTCAGTCGCCGGAAGATTTAGCCGTATTACCCGATAAAAGTGGTCTGCTCGTTAGTGAGTTTGGACAAATGGGTGACAACGACGGGCGTTTATCAATGCTTTCAGTGAGCGATAATGAGCGCACGGTACTATATGACGTCAACATGCCTAGTCACTCTTCTACGCCGGTCGCAGGTTGGGGCGACTCGAGTTGCCGCGCACCAAAACGGTTCTCACCTCATGGACTTGATTTAGCGCAAAGGCCAGACAATCTTTGGCAGTTGTTGGTCGTAAATCATGCAGAGCGTGAGCGGATTGAGTTTTTTGAGTTGCTTGGAAATAGCGATGCTGGATGGTCGTTGTCGTGGCGAGGCTGTGTGCAATCCAACGATGATAGCCTTTACAATGACGTCGCAACGGTGAGCGATGGGTTTATTGTTAGTCGCATGATGTCAAAGAATAATACCGGCTTGGCAACGATGAACTACTTCCTTGGCCGCGATACCGGACACGTATTGCACTGGAATTTGGTCAACGGGTTTACGCCGGTCGCCGGCACTCAGGGCGTTATGCCTAATGGTGTGGCAGCAACGGTCAATGGATCACACGTATTTGTAAATTTGTATGGAGAAGATGCCGTTAGAGTAGTCGACACGAAAAGCCAAGCAGTTCTAGCCGACCTAAATATTAGCAGTGCTGATAACATTAACTGGGATGTTAGCCAAAAAAATAAATTGTTGATTGCCTCTCATGACTTTAATTTTTTTAGCATGCTTAACTGTATGTCGGCTGGAAATGATAATTGCCGGTCGGCCTTTGAAATTATTGAGCTTGATGCCTCCGATTACAGCCAGCGCTCCTTGGTTGTCAATGATGGCAATTTTTTTGGTGCTGCTACGTCCGCGGTTAGATTGCATGATAAATTGTACATTGGCTCTTTTTCTGGCAACCGTATTGTCATAGCCCCCGTGGGTCACGGGGTTGCACTTTGAGCCTGTGCCTTCGTCAATAAATAGGGGAGGTGAGGTCGATATAATGCACAACAGATATGCTATTGACCCAATGGTCCTTTAGGTTTCCGTTGCCATTAGGATACTTGATCGCCTTCATCCTTATGGCTGCAAATGCCTGGCAGGGCGTAGCGCAAGAAATCGCTATCGCGTTCTGCTTAGCCTAAATGGTGAGCTTCACCCATTATAAAACGAACAAGGGCTGTTAATACAAAGCCTGCCAGCATGACCGAAAAACCTTTACGGGTATTGCATAGATTAATCATAGGCGCCTGCACCAGTTCATGCAGTGTCGCCATGTATAAAAAGGTGCCTGCCGCCAAACCGAGGATGACGCCCTTAATGATGGTCATGGCATCTGAGCCTAGCCACGTGTGAATCTCTTGGCCAATCAATATTCCCAGCGGAGTGGCGAAAGCGAATAGGCTGAAGGTCAGCCACACCTGACCAGGTCGCATGGTGCTGCGGACCATTTTTAGTGCCAGAGCGAGTGCTGCGGACGACTTATGCATCATAATAGCGACAAAGATCAGTACAGCTGCATTGGTATCGCTGATGCCCAATGCTGTACCAAGAAAAAAAGACGGTATGGCAATCATAATCGTCATAATGACTGGAATAATAGGGGGCGAAAGTTCGTCTTTGCCTGGCTGCAGGGATTGTCTCAGATGATTGATTTTTTGCTCCATACCCAATAAGCCCATAAACGCGACCATGGCAAACAGCACGCCTAGCGGGAAATCAATATTGGGTAAGGCTTTGCTGAGCAGGTGCATGGAGGAGGGCAGCATCAGCGTTAATGCCAGCGCCAAAAAAACCCCAGCTGTAAATGTTTCACCATATCCAAAGGCGTGCTTATCGCGTGCCTTGTCTTGATGAAACAGCGGGTAGTATCCACCAGCGAAGGTAACTGCAAGTATGCTAACGAGACAAAACCATTGAAATGCATTTAACATCTGCTCTTCCCTTCCTAATATACCTATGACTGATGTCTCAAGCGCCGCTGTGGATTAATACACTGTTTATGATTTTCGGGGAATTCTTTGCGCAGAGGATGAAATTCAGCCGGTTAGCCGCTAGCGGTCTCGGCAATCGTGACAGAGACAGTTCATCTCAATTTGCGGGCTGACTAGATCGAAGCCGGCTTCCTCAACGCTCAGTCGCACCGACTGTATCGTTGATTTAGAAACATTGATTTCTTCGACACGCTGACAGCTTCCGCAGATGAGAAAGTGCGGAGTCTCGTGGTCATGACTGCATGATATGTGAGCACATGCGATATATTTGTTCGTGAGGTTTAATTTGTGGACCAACTTTTGACTTTCAAGGAAGGCAAGAATTCTGTACACCGACATCGCTGGGATGGCATATCCATATGCTTTGGAGCAATAGTCTACCAACTCGTATGCTGATAGCGCTGCCTTCGAATCCAGAAGGGCGGACAGCACCTGCTTCCGCTTTACAGTAAGGCGAGCACCTCGCTCTCTGCAACGCTGCTCAGCCTCTGCAACGACCGCCTGTATCTCCGCTGTGTGGACTTTGCTTATGTTCAATGACTACTCATCGCGTTAGCGGCCGCTCACCTGAAGCTTCTCTTCTTGCGTACCTAACTTATTATCTGAACTGATATAGATTCGGCCGAACTCTCGCACCGTTTCGCCTTTATGTTGTCCGCTTACAGTAAAGCGCATAGTTTCAAAGCCTGAACTGAGCGTCTCGAAACGTATTCGAACAGTTCCCGCTCGCTCGTCGAGGGGAAAATCTTCGTCAAGTATCTTTATGTTCTCAGTTCCACTTACTGTGAGCCGCACATCCTTGGAAAAAAAAGGTCTGGCGAACTCAACAACAATCTCGCTCTCTTCGCCTACCACCGCCTTGGCCATCTCGACGTGCTCCAACTCGAAAATAGGTTCCGGTGGCGCTAGACCTGCCATCCGTACCATTGCGCCGCCAAAAAATCCCATTTTGTCTGGGTCGAGATACAAGTGTCCAGCGCACGC
>JAQWNG010000003.1 GCA_029246385.1 Halioglobus sp. | reverse complement strand
CGGGGACATATGCCCTCAAAATCGCATAAAAGGGCTTTCCGGTAGGAATTCCATTTACGCCGCTGCCATCAGGGCTTAAGGTCACCGTGTAGCTGCCATCTTCGTTAGGCTCTGATGAGTAGGTGGTTCTGTCGTAGATGTGTTGCTGATTAGGAATAAGCAGCTTGTTATCGGTCCCGTAGACGGTAATCGAATAGTAGCCGCTCTCTTCGGCGATTCCGGGCGGCACTGTTAATGTATAAGTCCCATCGGCGGTAAATGGCTGACCAAATTCATCGGTTAAAATAGTCCCATATCTTACCGTGTCAGCAGGCGTCCCTAACTGCCCAATCATAACCGCGCCTGCCGACGTAATATAACCAACATCGCCAGATTTATAGCCAAATGCGATGTCAGGGTTAAGGTGGCCCAAGGAAGCCTTAATAATGGCCGTGCCTGAGGCTTCAATTTGAGGCGAAAAACGCTGAACATTTCGCGTCATGTCACCCCGGCCACCCTCCATCGTAATAGACCTACTCAATGCTCGAACTTCTTCCATATTGTCGATAACGACCATACGGGTGAGTGCAAGGCCCTGATCGGTCTCTAGTGTCACCACAGTAAAATCTCCGTCAGGTATCTCTTGGTTTGGCCTCCTGATCAGAATGGGTTTGCTAGGGTTAACAATAACGGCAGGAACGTTGTGCTCCATATCAAAAATAGACACAGAGAAGAATTTATCATAAGCGGGGACGGAAATGATCGCTGGCGCATCTGCGACGCTAAACCAGTTATAGCCGTAGTCTACCGTCGCTTGAGGGGTAACGACAGTGGCATCCGTTGGGTCGACCAGACCCGTGAAATAAAACTCCCCCTTTTTATTCTCCGCCAACCAAGCATTCATCATTTTGGCTTGCTCTTGATTGGGGTACTCACGTATGTAGTTTTCAATCGTATCGCCGGCATATGCCGTACTTGCAAGGAACATTGTTAATAACACTAAGCTAATATTTCTCATCTGCTTTCCTACGTTACTGATAGTTAATAAGGATGTAACGATCACTGCGACAAGTCAATAAGCAGAACTGGAAGAAATGGATCAGAATCCTTGTCTAGCGCGATTTATCGATAAGATTCATTAGCTCAATCCGCTCAAAGGCGGTTTTCCTAATATTGCGTGGCTCCCACCCGTATCTTTGTCCAATAGCTCATCGCGCCATCCTGAATTGCCTCTAATGGATAGACGACTTACCATGACCCGCAAAATTGATCGAGCTGATGCCGCCTTTTCGTATCACTCATTCTGCCTCATCTACTCGCATCCTGAACGCACTTTTGTAAGCGCCAGTTAACTCACTGTTCTTGCCCTTCGCCGCTTCTCGGGTCTGTCGACAGCTCCCCAGGACTCCACTCATAAATGAGTTTTACTTAACTCACTTAGCCCGAAACATAATCTACAATCATTCACATGTTGCAGCGTTGATTTGAATGATGGTACAAAGTGTACCAACTCGTGTGCTAAAGAAGTCCGCTATGCCTAATTCAAAAACGTCAAGATCTATTAATACGGGCGGCATCCGTCCCAAGGATGGAGACAATGAGGTGCCTTGCGATGAGAAGTCCTTCTTCGAAAGCTTCTACGAGTCAACTATAGAGGGTTCCCCAAGCGATCGAGACACCATTGGTGGCTCCGTCACCGAGCCAGAATCGCGATACCACTATAATGCGGTGGAAAATGCGATTATTTTAGCGATGACACGCATTAATCCGCTGCCGCCGCCCATGGCGATCAGAGCTTGGACTCAGATGACAAAAAATGCCAACAGAAGGCTGCTGGACATCGGTTCGGGCACTGGGCACTGGATAGACTTTTTTGTTGACACCTATTTCGTTTCCGAGGCGGTCGCTGTGGAAATTACGGAGAATATGTCGGCACATCTTAAGGACAAATATTTTGCACCTGATAATGTCCTTGTTCTAAACGAAGACGTTGCATCCAACGTTTTTACGGCTGAACTAATCGGCGGAAAGGTGGACTATATAACCGCAATTGGGGTTATGTTTCACATTACCGATGACAAGCGCTGGGAACAGGCAATCAGCAATCTGAGCGCGGTATTAAATGAAGGCGGTATTATCTTCATAGGTGGTGAATTTGGAGAGAAAACACAAAATGTGCACTTCAATAACGTGGATAATTTTACCGATTGGCGGGACTTTCGAAGTGCGGAAGGCACCAGCGGCGAGGTACGAGTAAACAAGCGTGTGCGCTCGTTGGATTTGTGGATAGAAAAAACTCAGCACTGCGACCTAAAGGTGGTCGACTTAGTGAGAATCTACAAGGACCCTAGTATCGCTATGCCCGAGAACGACTTGCTTGTTCTGATGAAGAGTTAAAAAAGCAAAGAGCTCTGTTCGGGGGCAGTAGCGCGAAGTCTCCAAGCGCCACAACTTTCAATCTGTCAGTGGTTCACACAAACCGTTCCAGCACAACTCGACGTGACGCACGCTGCACCACAACCTGGCACGAAGGAAGGCTCCTGATCTGCATTTGCAATGGACACACAGTTGTCGATGAGGTCCGGTACACCGTCGCCATCAGTGTCGGCCGGCCCTTCGGGTGTAACCGCTGCACTGAGCGCGGATAATGAGCTAGTACCTACATCGTTCGTCGCTGTCGCTAAACAGATATACGTCTCGCCAGGCGTAAGTCCAGAGACTGTGATCGTTGGAAAGGTCACACTCGAGCCTGGATAAATGTTGCTGCCGTCAAGGCAATAGGCATCGTAGCCGGTAATGGGTGAGCCGCCGTCATTGGCGACACTGACGTTGATATAAACCTCTGCGCTGCCTGGGTCTATGCTGGTAATCTGTGGTGCGGAAGGAGGCACGGCCCCTGCTATGGCACTGACTGGACCGGAAAGTGGAAGCGTACCGAGGCGAGTGACCGGCGCAACAGTGCAATCATACTCCCTGTAGTTCGTGAGGTTGCCTACGCTGAGCGGCGAACCAACGCCCTGTGTCGTCTCTATCTCTGTGAGACCTGAGCATTCTGCTTCGTAGCCTGTGATGGGGAACAAAGCGTCTGGAGTCGTTGAGAGCGGAAAGGCCAAAGAAATACTTTGGTCTCTGCCAGTGGCGGCAGTGATAACTGGCTGTGTGGGGCCTGAGACTGAGGCGAGTGTAGCTGCTACAGAGTCACACTCCGTACCTCCGTTAGAGGAAATACTAATACCCTCGCCTACTGAATCATTCGGTGGGCCACTAGGCCAACCGAGCACTGGCGCAAGACTCTGGCAGTTGGTGAGGACATTGTTGTATTTGATTTTCAAATAGCCACCGACACTGGTAAGACCACTTAGGCCGTCGAGGTTGATGAGGGCATCGTTGTATTTGATTTTCAAATAGCCACCCACGCTGGTAAGCCCACTTAGGCCGTCAACGTTTGTAATGTCGGCACTGCTTACAATCTCAATAGACCCCGGCACTGAGACACAATCCTCAGGGAAGGCATCAACCTCGGCTTGTGTGCGTAAAACATAATCTCCCTGAATGCAGGCTGGGGACCCGACGGCATTAAATCCAGTGATAAGCATGCCATCTAATACGCCACCAGGAACAGCGCTGAACGTATAACGGTCGCCCGGTTGAAGAAGCAGAGGCCCTCCGACAAACGGAAGCTCGCCGGGGGGGGGGAAGTCGGTAACAGTATTCCCGTAAGAGGTAACCCCATTGCCCACGATTGAAAAGGTTACAGTTCCAATCGAGCCGACTTGGTCGAGGGATTTCAGCCATACTCTGGAATCAAAAGAAACATCAAAGGAAAGAAGCGTGACCGTAAGGTTGGCAACCTCACCGAAACTTAAGGCCGTTTTGTCGTTAAAGAAGAGCGAAAGACTGTTCGGAGAGGGGTTATCGATGGTCATTGTAATACCATCAACGGTGGTAGAGTAACTATTCGTCCCGTCTATGATACCCGCCATCGGAAATGAGAGTTTTGGGGTGGGTGGCGCTGCAGAAGAAGGTGTGGCGAATGAAGTCCCGTAGGTGGTGCCTGTGGGGCCATAGGTTGCACTCCAAGTTACTTGCGACGGTTCGAATTGCGAGAGGAGAGGATCGAACGAAAGATCAAGACGTGTGTCGTTGTCGGTAACCACGAAGCCAGAAAGCGATAGCTGCTGATTATCTGCGGCAACCGTAACAAGCGGCCCCCCCGAGTAGTCCATCCCCGCGAAGACAAACTCTGATAAGGTCCAAATCACCAACCCGAACTGAGATGAAGTCTCCGAAAGGCTCACATCCGTATAGGTGTTTGTCGTTGGATCAAATGTAAAGGTTCCTGTCACTTCGCCAGTCAGCGCATATTGAATAGGGGCAGCGCTCGCAGCAAGAGACAGTGTGAAACAGACCAAGGCTAGTAGCGTTTTAAACAACATACCTATTGTCCTGCTGGTTACGTTGACTCTAGTATAGTCGTAATTCAGGATATCGCTACATATATTGACTCATTGTGATAATGCAGCTTAGATTGTGGTGGCAACCAAGGGGAAACACTACTGTTTACCCAACAAGAGCGCCCCCAGTTGACTGCTCTGCGCTCGCGATAGCCCAGACATCCGGAGGAGCCTTTATCTGACTGCGCCTTTTTAGGCGTTACCCGACACACTGTTCTTCCCCTCCTTGCTTCTTAGGCCTGTCTACTGCTCCCACAGTCTCCCCTGTGTTTAAGTCAGCCGTTGTGCAGGTGCAGCTCGGCAGCAGCCTGCTTTGGATCTCCATTTTCGCGCTTAAGCCTGAACGTTTCGCCGATCACAGTATCGCCCGACAGGTGCTTTTTAGTCACTTCCAGCAAGTCATCGCCTTATCAGTAATACGAATTGGGATTGATGTCCTTCCTAGGGCACAGCTCACCCTGCTAAATCGACTTATGAAAAATAGGGTTTTCCCTATAGTCTCGCTCCCTTAACTATGCGACCTTAGCAAAGAGGACAAACGTCGCTAAATACTCGGCATTGCTCTAAGAGAAAAATCATGGAAAAGGGAAGAGTAACTTTAGCTATTACGTTGGGGCTATTTGCTATTTATGTGGTGGCTGCGCCTTTCTTCACGGTGTATCAAATACAATCTGCTGCGCAAAAAAATGATGGGGAGGCGCTTTCTAAACACATTGATTTTCCCCTTGTCCGGCAGAGTCTTAAGGAGCAGATAAATGCTATGTTCGCCAAGGAGATAGCGGCAGATGAGGATATAAGAGACAATCCGTTTGTTGCACTGGGAACAGCGTTTGCTGGGGTGATGGCCGACAAGATAGTAGATGCCTACGTTACACCGGCAGGCATCATTGAACTAATGACGGGCAAGAACCCGCGATCAGGACCAGAGCCAGGAAACGATAGTGTTAGCAGTTCAGGGCGTGAGCCACTTAAGAATGCATCTATGTCTTACGACTCGATGGACAAATTTGTTGTGAAGGTCGAAGGCGCGAACGGTGGGGAAGGAAAGTTTATCCTTCGCCGGCGGGGCTTTGACTGGAAAATCACCGAAGTCATCATCCCCGTGGAATGAGCGTAAAAATAACGAAAATTGCATGAGCTGTGATTAATATTGCAGTTGCGATAGTGTCCGTTTCGTTAGGCATAAAATCAGATCGCGTGCACAACGGCCGAGTTTATGCGTATTTATTTGTCGGTTTTAGAAATGTCGGCAGGTTGAGTTATCAAGGCCCGGCCCGGCACACCACGATACCTAACGCATTGAAACCCCAGCTATCAGCTTCTACAATTTGATGCTATGGCCCTTCAGTCTCGCTCAAATTTGACATCAGGTTGCAAAAAAAGCAATCATACGAACGGACGATTGCCCTATGTGCAGGGCCGCAAATAACATTCCTCATGCAGTGTTTTCCCCGGTTATAAAGATGCTTGCAAACGTGCATCAGAAACCGGAGACGTATTAGCGTCTCAGAATGCACTATGTACCCAAAAATGTTAATCAATTGATAGGATGGATCCTCTGACAAATATGTTCAACGTGACAAATCCTAGTATTGTGTTCCTTGGAATTCTCTCCATCTTATTTGCTTCCGGTTGCAGTTCGGGCGGCAACGGTGAGGGTGGCGCCAGCAACATTGAATTTATCAGCGAATTGACTAACTGTGCCGATACAGATAGCTGTGCGTCCAACCCGCCTTTGCAAATCGGAAAAGAACGACCAGCGCAGGTTCAAATTCCAGCCAATTACACGCCGACTGAACGCTACCCTGTCATAGTAGTACTGCACGGTTATCAAGCCAACGGCGAAATAGAATCACTCTATTTAGGGTTGAATAGGCGGGTCGATGAAAGTCAGTATATTCTTGTCATGCCCGATGGGACGCCCAATGCAAACGGGGTGAGATTTTGGAATGCTACGCCTGCGTGCTGCGCAAAGTCGGCACAAGTCGACGACAATGCCGGGGTGGATTACAGTCAAATTGACGATGTGACATATATTCGAGATCTGATTGAGGAGGCTACGGCAACTTATAGCATTGATACCAGCCGCATCAGTTTATTTGGTCATTCCAATGGTGGGTTCATGGCACTACGCATGGCGTGCGAGTCTTCGGACATTATCGCCTCGGTCATCAGCCTAGCTGGCTCAACATTTGAAGAGGCGACAAGTTGCACACCGGCAACGCATCCAGTAAATATACTGGCACTGCATGGTGATGCCGATGAGACAGTCTTGTATGAAGGCGGAACGTTCGAGGGTAGCTCATATCCGAGTGCAACTGAAACGGTGAGCCGATTTGCCCAACTTGCAGGCTGCAATAGTGGCAATAGTATTGCGTCTGAAAATCTCGATATAGACGGTAGTATTGCCGGCGCAGAGACGACAGTACGCTCATATACCGACTGCTCTGAAGGTGTTGATGTCGAGCTTTGGAGTATCGTGGGAGGCGCCCATATACCGCTTCCCTGGTCAGCTGGCGCTGTTGAAAGGTTTGTTGATTGGCTGATCCGGCCCCGCTAATATGCCTCGCCGAAAAGTTTGTAGCTTAGCAGGAGCAGGCCAGGGTCTGCTGCAAGCAGTATCAGTATCAGCAGTCTGAAACTACCGACGCCTAACTGATGGTTTGGAAAAGACGCTATGCGCAGGTTACGCCCCGGGGGGCTAGCGCTTTTTATGGCTAGCATCTTGCTTTACCGCGTCTCTATCAAATTCGCAAATGGAAGGCATATACCATCAAAACGACTTTACTGCTGCTGTGCATGCCAATACAAGACGAGTGATAGACGATGACACCAGGTCAGAAAGACTTTTTATTTTTACCTCTTGGCGGATGCGGCGAAATCGGGATGAACTTAAACTTGTTCGGCCATGGCGGTCAGTGGTTGATGGTGGACTGCGGAATAACTTTCGAGAAGGATGATGCAAACCTTGGTGGTGGAAATCGAGTCGAAATGCCCGACCCAATATTTATTAGCAACCGCAGTGATGCCCTTGTTGGAATGATCGCGACGCATGCTCACGAAGACCACATAGGAGCAATCGCTCATCTGTGGCCACAGCTACAATGTCCTATTTACACGACGCCCTTTACACGGAATGTCTTGCTTCGAAAGCTTCGGCAAAAGGGAATTGATGCGCCTATTGTGAGCGTTCAGGAAGGGGAGACAGTCACTCTTGGGGGTTTTAAGGTTACCTGGCTCCCCATCACGCATTCGACTGTAGAAACCAATGCGCTGCTTATAGAGACTTCGGTTGGGCGAGCACTGCATACCGCAGATTGGAAAATTGATTCAGCGCCTATTGTCGGCCGAGCGTTTGAACCGGATATTTATAGACGTCTAGGCCATAATCGTATCGACGCGATAGTGTGTGACTCGACCAACGCCAATCAAGCAGGCCATTCCACATCTGAGTCAGAATTATTTGAAGGATTGTTAGCTGCGGTTAAAGGCTCCACGGGGCGGGTAGTGGTTGGCTGTTTTTCGAGTAATGTTGCGCGCCTGCAAACTCTTGGCCATGTGGCGGAGGTGTCAGGGCGCTATATCGGAGTAATTGGCCGATCGATTGAGGCCATGGTGACTAATGCAAGAATGGCGGGTTACTTACAAGAACATTTCAATCTAGTCGACTCTTTCAACTTAGGTTACCTTCTGCCAAATGAGGTGTTGGCTGTGGCGACGGGGAGCCAGGGAGAATCGCGAGCGGCTTTGCAGCGACTGGCGATGGATACTCATCCCGATGTCACGTTAGCAGCGGGGGATCACGTGATATTCAGTGCTAAAACTATTCCCGGTAATGAGGTCGAGGTAGGGCGATTGGTGGCTGCCCTTGAAAGCAAAGGTGTTGAGGTGACGCTTTCAGCGAACAGTTCGCGACCTATTCATGCATCGGGGCACCCTTGCCGAGAAGAATTGCAGCAGATGTATGACTGGGTAAAGCCTAGGATCGCAATACCAGTTCATGGCGAGGCTGTGCATATGCAGTGCAATGCGGACATAGCAAAGTCATGTGGCGTGCCAATACAGTTGACCGGGGTTAATGGTGATGTGTTTGACATGGTTGCTGGCGAAAAACTGAAAGCGCGCGTGCCAGTTGGCCGGCTCTGGCTAGATGATTCAAAGCGACACGCACTTTTAAGAAAGGTTGAATCGCCGCCGACTCACCTGGACAGTTATGGCACCAAAGCGTCCTGATGACTTAAGCTCAACGACCCGAGCGCGCATTCAATATCGAAAATGTAGGACCTGACGGTTTATTGATACTCAACCAATCAGACGGTGAGACAGATTTTCCCAAAGTGCTGCTGTGATTCTTGCAGCCGGAACGCCTCAGCCAGATCCTCAAGAGCAAAGCTGCGATCAATAACAGGCAAAATTCCCGTAGTATTGATCGCCGTGACCATGTCTTCCTGATTGGCGCGTGAGCCCACGGTGATGCCGCTAATGACGGCATTTTTCTGAAATAACTCGGCCGTAGGTACGTCGCCCTGAACACCCGTCAGCACACCGATCATAGAGATGTGGCCGCCCATCGCCACCGCGCGCACAGACTGTGGCAGCGTACCTGAACCGCCAACCTCAACGATAACGTCTGCACCCTTACCGCCAGTGATCTCCAAGACCTTATCCCCCCATTTTTCTACCTCGCGATAATTGATACACTGATCCGCACCAAGTTCGCCTAGCTTTTCCAATTTAGCCTCAGATGAAGAAGTCGCTATAACGTGACACCCCGCTGCCTTGGCAAATTGCAAAGCAAACACGGATACTCCGCCACTACCCTGCACAAGCACGGTGTCTCCCGATTTTACTCGCGCCTCGACCATCAGAGCGCGCCACGCAGTCGCTGCGGCACACGGCAAAGTGGCTGCCTGCTCAAAGCTATAGCCATCCGGCATACGAGTGAACGCTGAGGAGGACATGGTAACAATTTCGGAGGCGAATCCATCGATCATGTCGCCCGGAACGTCACTCATTTTAACGAGGTTATCAGCCCGACCATCAGCCCAATGTGGAAAGAAACAGCTCATCACTCGATCGCCCACCTGAAACTCAGTCACCCCGGCACCCACAGCTTCTATTATTCCGGCCCCGTCCGACATAGGAATGCGCCCGTCATCTACTGGGAGCAACCCAATGGCAACGACATAGTCATGGAAATTCAGTGAGCTCGCATGGTTTCGAATTCGGATTTGCCCGCATTCTGGTTCAGCAACGTCGACGTTGCTCATTTCAAGATTATCGAGCCCGCCAGGTTTTTTTAACTTAATTGCACGCACGCCTTCCTCCTAACTGTATTGTGACTATTGATATAAGCACCAAATACCCCCGACGCATCTCAGATACTGCGTCTAGTGCGGTCTAAATGCCACGAGTTTTAGAGCTTACGCGATTTTTTCGGCGACTGCTCGTTCAAATCATTTTTTTAACACTCATCCTGTGGGTTACTGAGGCCTCATACAACTTGTTCTAGATCGGTTTAATTCAGTAGTTTTTTTTCAGGCAACCAATGACTCTTAATAAAAAAACCGCATATACTTATAACTGACTCTGAAAACACTGAGGTGCTGACATGCCAAACGGACACGAAAAGACGATGTCAACAGCAGCGCTGGTAACCGGTTTAGCCTTTGCACTTAGCCTACTCAACTATCTCGACCGGGTAGTCATTTCCTATGCCATCGGTCCGATCCAAAAAGACTTCGGCATAGACAACGCCGACTTCGGCTTGGCGATGAGCTTATTTGCCGCCGGCGCACTCGCGGTCAACGGTATCTCCGGCGTGGTACTAGATCGCTACGGCGCGCGACGCATCTGGATCTTGGGCCTTATCCTTTGGTCTCTAACGATGTTTCTGCTGGGGTGGATTCACTACTGGTGGCTATTTCTCGCCTTCCGTGTCGTGTTGGGTATAGGCGAAGGTGTCAACTTTCCCGCGATGAACCGAGCGGTTGCCGATTGGGTGCCTCGCGAAAAAGCAACTCGGGCGACTTCTTTTGCCCTCTTAGGTGTTCCAGGCGCCCTACTCATCGGTGGTCCGCTCTTTAGTCTGGTCATAGACCGCTTCGGATGGCGAGAAACTTTCATGGCGCTGGGTGTAGTGGGTTTCGTCCTGATGCTTGCATGGCTTATTTTCTATCGAGACCCTCCTAAGCGTGAGACATCCACTGCCCCAACGCTTGCAGAATATAGCGTTGTCCTGCGCAACCCGACCCTACTTGCCACTGCTTGGTCGTTCTTTGGCTTCGGCGCGATCCTGTTCTTCGGTATCACATGGATTCCCGCTTATTTTGAGCATGAGTTTAATTTGAAGCTGACGTCCATCGGCTGGTTCACCACTATGCCTTGGGCATTCTCTATCATCGGCATGGTTCTTATGGGGACGCTCTCCGACCATTTATTCATTGCCAGCGGCGATATTCGCCGGGCTCGTATTCATCCAATATGGATCCTGCAGCTTCTCGCTGCGGCGTCTTTTATACCACTGGCATCGATCACCTCCAGCGATTGGGCCATCTTTTGGCTAACTCTGGGGATCGGCTTTTCAATGTCCGCAAACGGCCTCTACTACTCTATCTGCACCGACTTGTTTTCGAAATCCGCAGGTGCGGCAACTGGAATTATCGTCACTTTCTTCTCTGCCTCGGGGGTTATCACGCCATTCCTCATCGGATGGCTCACGGATACTACCGGGTCATTCGATACTGCCGCCCTCATGCTGTCCGGGATCGTCGGGTCGGGGGCGCTGGGGCTTCTGCTTTTCGCGCGACCCAAAAGCGCGAGCGCTGCCGCCCCGAATACCGGTATAACATAGCCAGTAGCAACCAAAGAGCGGCTCTCAAGGGCCAAATACGCCCTGCCGCTGCATCGAGGCCAGAGGCGAATGATTGTAAATTTCGACCTATTTGACTTGGATTTTAGTGCTTTCGCCCTTATTATCTGTTGTGAGACCAATCGCACAGAGAGTGCGCAACATTTGGGAGTACGTTATGCAAGACAAGGGATTATACAACGCCGATTCACTGGGAATTGAATCCGCCCTGAGTACCAATAAAGTACTCAAAAATACCTATATGTTACTGGGCATGACACTACTGTTCAGTGCTGCTACGGCTGGCATTTCTATGGCCATAGGGCTTCCTCAGGGCGCCGCACTGATTCTTATGCTGGTCGGCTTTGGGCTGTTATTCGTTGTCAACCGAACCGCTGATAGCAGCAAGGGTATTGTTGCCATTTTCGCCTTCACCGGCGTGATGGGCGCATCGATCGGCCCGATGCTCAACTACTACCTGGCAATGCCAGGGGGACCGGCTTTGGTGATGCAGGCTTTAGGCAGCACCGCCGTGGTATTTTTCGGGTTGTCTGCTTACGCACTAACCACCCGCAAAGATTTCTCTTATATGGGCGGGTTTCTCATGGTTGGCCTGCTTGTTGCCGTAGTCGCTATGATTGCCAATATTTTCCTGAACATTCCAGCGTTGTCGTTAACGATCTCGGCGGCCGTCGTGCTGATTATGTCTGGGCTCATCCTGTTTGATACCAGCCGTATTATCAATGGCGGCGAAACGAATTACATCCGAGCGACTGTTTCGTTATATTTGGATATTTATAACTTGTTTATCCATCTACTGCACTTGCTAACAGCGTTCGGCGGTGACGACTAGTCGCAAACGACTCATCAAAAAACCCCGGTATAAGCCGGGGTTTTTTGTTTGTAGCGAGACTACAACGTGATTTATTCGTTATTGATATTGTCGTCACCTTTTTCCGGAGATTGTTCACGCACTGCGGCAGCATTCGCACGATGCGCCATCGCACGAGGACATACCGTTCATAGAGTTTTTTTCCTAGATACGGGCACACTGGCGAGTGCAGCCAACAGTGTGTCCGCGCAGGACGAAGATACAGCGTTGCAAAGCTGGGCCGAGCTAGCGGATCTTCACAGCGTCGAACTGGCGATCTGCATTACCTCCGCACTGAAGCATGGCATGTTCGACCAGACAGAGGCAGATCGCAATAAATGTCCTTTCTCCACAATGGATCCCGCCTTCACGATGTCAGGCCTAGGCCAGCTTGTGGATGCCTATGCGAGTTCTGATCGCTTAATCACGTTTGGCGGCTGATGATGACCGCTGTAACTAAAAAAACTGTATTGATCGTATTAAGGCACAGCCCCTATGGCTCAGGTCTTGCTAAAGCCGCACTAGATACCGCGCTAGCCAGCGCCGCGTTTGAGCAATCTTTCGATCTGCTCTTCATGGGAGATGGCGTGCTGCAATTGCACCCAGGGCAGGACAGCCGCGTGAAAGGCTTTAAGAATCTGGGGCGGCAACTCGCCTCCCTACCCCTTTATGAAATCAACCATGTGTATGTCGAGACACAAGCCTTGGCACGCTATAATATTGACGTGTCAAAGTCTCCCGTGCACATTCAGCAGCTGAATGGCTCTGAAATACGCCAGCTTATGACTTGCTACGACCATCTCATGGGGTTTTGAGTATGATTCTGCACACGCTCAATGCGGCACCGTCTAGCTCCGCCTTCGCCGATTGCCTCAAAACTATTGCAGAGGGCGACGCTGTGCTTTTAATGGGCGATGGAGTTTACGCTGCGATTGCACAGACGGAAGCCAGCAGAGTGCTTGAGGCCACAAAAGCAACACTTTATGTATTAGCAGACGACGCTATGACAGCCGGCGTACTCAATGTCTCTGCTGCTGTTAGCAGCATCGACATAGCGGGCTTTGTCGCACTCACGGAAACATTCCCACGACAACAGGCCTGGTATTAACACTGATGCTCTGCACCAACGCTTTTGATGAAGAGGGGTTTCTTTATAATCTAACCGACTGGAGCCCTGATGTGGCAGCGCAAATTGCTGCGTCTGAAAACCTTCAACTTAGCTCTGCGCACTGGGAGGTTATTGATCTGCTGAGAGCGTATTATCTGGCGTACGACAGTGCACCGGCCATGCGGGCGCTGGTAAAATATTGCGCGTTACACCTCGGACCCGAAAAAGGAAAAAGCATTTACCTGATGTCTCTGTTCCCAGGATCGCCGGCTAAGCTAAGCAGTAAAATTTCTGGCCTGCCCAAACCCGATAACTGCTTGTGAACCGGTCTTGTGGATAAGCCGAAGGGGGCTACCCCCACTACAGAGCACTCTTTTGCCCCATTCATTAGAATTCTGGGCAAAGGCAAGACCAGCACCCGCTCTCTAAGCCAAGGCGAAGCAGAACATGCATTTGGCATGATTCTACGAGGCGACGCGGAGCCGTTGCAAATTGGCGCATTCTTGATGCTATTGCGAGTCAAAGAGGAGAGCCCGGACGAGCTCGCCGGTTTCGTTCAAGCCTGCCGCACATACATGAAACCTCCACCTTTCGAAGTACGAGCTGACCTCGACTGGTCAAGTTACGCGGGAAAGAAGCACCAGCATCCTTGGTTTATCCTGTCTTTGTTACTGCTGGCCCAAGCGGGACATCGCGTATTTATTCACGGCTCGGCGGGTCACACGCCTGACAGGCTCTATACCGAGAAGGCCATGAGACAACTCGGGCTGCCTGTTGCATCACACTGGGCCGAAGTCAGCCAACAACTCAACGCCAGCAACCTGTCCTATCTGTCTCTAGCGTATTTCTGTTCTCCACTCGAGGAGCTGATGCAATTACGACCGCTGATGGGGTTGCGCTCTCCGGTTAACACCCTGAGCCGCATGCTCAACCCGTTAAAGGCCCGCGCAAGCTTACAAAGCATATTTCACCCCGCTTATGCCCGACTGCACCAAGATGCAGACCGCATGCTCATGCAGCCATGCTCCCTGGTGTTCAAGGGAGACAGTGGCGAAGTAGAGGTCAAACCACAAGCCGATACACGGCTATATCGGCTGCATGATCAGCAGACACAAGAGATCTTGTTGCCCCGCTCTCTTGCAAAACGCGTCGAGCCTGTCGCGACACCAGACGTTGAGTCGATAAAAGCACTCTGGCGCGGACGTGTGGATGACCGCTACGGCTTAAACGCGACCCTTGCCACCGCGGCTGTGGCACTGCTCGTGCTCTGCCCTGACATTACCTTAGAGGCTGCTCAAATACAGGCAAGCGAGCTCTGGCAAAACCGTGATACGGCAAGACTGTCCTGATGCCTCTATCACGTGTCCAGCCACAAGACTACGCCATCCTACTCGCTGCCAAAGTCGCCACGGTGCGCGAACTAATGGCACCTTTTTCAGCGCCTG
The DNA here is from genome assembly GCA_029246385.1 of Halioglobus sp. GTDB lineage: Bacteria > Pseudomonadota > Gammaproteobacteria > Pseudomonadales > Halieaceae > Marimicrobium. Next base: position 9,585 of record JAQWNG010000003.1, on the reverse strand, counting down.
AGCCCGAGGTGCATGCTTCAACTCCTGTAGGGTTTAGGCTTCGTGCTGAATTCAGGCTGTGGCACGACGATGACGACCTCAATTACGTTATGTTTAGACGAGAAGAGCCCAGAACACCGGTGGTCGTCAATGACTTTATTATCGCAGACGATCGCATCCAATATTTAATGCCGCTACTTCGAGAAAAACTGATCGCCCACAGCATCCTGCGGTACAAGATCTTTCAAGTTGAATTTCTTGTGTCACTGTCCGGTGATGTAATGTTAACTCTGATCTACCATCGAAAATTGGATCAGGCGTGGGACAGCGCAGCACAGCAATTGGCAACCGCATTACAAACAGACAGTAACACGGTCTGCATTGTCGGACGCAGCCGCAAACAAAAACGTGTGATTGGCGAAGATTTCGTTCGAGAGACTTTACCTATACTGGGCACCGACTACCATTATCGACAGTATGAACAGTCATTTAGCCAACCCAACGGTCAAGTGAATATCCGCATGATCGAATGGGCTTGCAAGCACGCCACCGCTATGAGCGGAGATTTACTGGAGCTGTATTGTGGCAACGGAAATTTTACCCTACCGCTGTCACGACATTTTGACAGTGTCATTGCCACTGAATTATCCAAAGTGTCTATTAAAGCTGTACGCATCAACTTAGAGGAAAACCGCATCGACAATGTGCAGGTGGTTAGGCTCTCCGCCGAAGAAGTAACTCAGGCGATGAACAACGAACGCCCCTTCCGCAGACTGGCTAATATGCCAAAGCCGCTGAGCGAATTCGATCTGGGCACACTCTTTGTCGACCCTCCGCGCGCCGGGCTCGACGAACAAACAGTGAGTATGGCCAACCGCTTTGATCGTATTTTTTACGTCTCTTGCAATCCGCAAACGCTTGCTCAGAATCTGCACGTTTTATGTGACAGCCACCACATCAAACAGTTTGCGCTGTTTGACCAGTTCCCCTACACGGATCATATGGAGTGCGGGGTATTACTGCAGAAAAACTAAAACCGCACGGGCAAGCGTCTAAAAACGGACGCCGAAACCGAGGAGTCCACGACCCAGCACCTCATCCAGTCTATCGCCATCAGCCGCGTTGATTTCTAAGTAATGCAAATTTAGCTCGCGATAAATCTCGCGTTTGCGAAACTTCCCAGACATCTCACCCACATTCAACTCCTCCTCCCAGCAGTCGATGTAGACTCCCCCTATCGGCACATAAAAATCTGCATAGAGCAACTCCTCTAATGGCAGAGCGCGCCGATAGGCATGAACCAGCTGAGCCAGATACAGCCAGTTGCAGACACGAGTCTGCAGCGTTGATTGCAGGCTGTGCCCATCGATGCCCAAGAAACTGGGTGGCGCAGTATTGACATCGGCAAATAGATCGGGCTCGGCATCGCTGGACAGTCGTCGGCTGGGTACTTGCCCTGATTGCAAAGTGAGCTCACGGTGAACGACAGGATTATCAACAATTTCGTGCGGCCATGTGACGTAAAATGCGCCGCTGCCGCCGCTCTCCTCCTGCACCCCCCCCAGAGACTTCCCTAAACGCGTTAACTCCCAGCCTAGGCTGCTGTGCTGTTGCATCCCCAATTCAGCAAGAGAGCGGTTGATGTGCCTTGCGTGAAGCGGTTTATAGTAACTGCACATAGACGCCGCGGTGATACGCTGATTGCATTCTATCGCTTGCAGTAGAGGATGCATCGCTAGCGTGTCGGGCCACACGATATACGACCCGTAACGCTGGCTCGAGTGGTAGGTGCCGCCCTCGAACTCACCTTTAGGCGTCAATACCCAGCTATCGCTGGGACGTTGTATCCAACCGTAATCCTTCAATACTGCAAACAACTGCTGCACAGGAATATCGAGCTTTCTAGCTAGCGCCGTGGTCGAAAGCTTATCGTCCTCTCTTGGCATGACTAGTCCTGCGGCACCAGTTCTCGATAACGAGACGACAACGCGCGATACACCTGATCAGAGAAATCGGCTGCGTTTTTATCCAAGACTGCTACTAATTCAACCAGGTGCTCATTGTCTTCCTTGCCGGCCCAGTTTTTGACATAACTGCCGTCTTTATAACCGTTGTCCTGCCGAAAAAAATTGAGCACATTTTTGCCGACATAGGCGCTATACAGACCGTCAAAATCGAGACCCGTGGCCAGCATCAGTTCCCAAAAATTCGACGCTGAAAAACTTTTTGTCTGCAGCGCATTTAGCGCCAATTCCTCTGTTGCCTGCTGCACGCCCAAACCCGCCGACGTAAAACCCGCCAACTCGGCTTCAATGTCGTCGGCGATTGTGGTGATATCTTTGTCATCGACAAATAATGCAGAGAGCCCAAAATGCCAGATATCGATGACCTCCAAGCGGACCTGTTCGATGTCTGTTTCCTGTTTCTTCCACCACTTATAGCCAAAGTGCTCAATCAACTCGCCGCACTCAATCCATATGGCCCTGTACCACTCGAAATTCTGCAGCGCCCACTGCTCGTGCACACGCGTGTTCATCTTGTCCTGCAGGGTCAACATATTGATCAGTGCCTGTCTCAAGCGTCCACCTCTTAATACTTAGTTACTGTCACTTGAGGCGCAGGATAGCAGCCCATTAGCCCAAAACAAAATCTTCTATGCCGCGCGCGTTGGCACTGCGAGCGCAGTTACGCAACCTGAATCGAGTCTGAGATGGGAATAGGCGCTCTTTGAACTGAAACTAGACCGCACCATAGTAAGATTAGGAGAGTTCGTTACGTTGGCCGCAAGCGTTTTGGTGTTTCTAGTTGAGACTGAATACTCGCGCGTCTTGCGTTACGCTAACGACCCATAAGTGGTGTTCCACCCCAACATACGCCATTAGCGGCCAAGTGGTATGAGGCATCCTTGATCCATGGACGCATAGACCCAATTGGCTCGATTAAGGTCCATAGGGAAAGTTAATTTCAGTAAAGCCTGCGCCGCTGTAGATGAGATTAGTTACCGTACCTTGTCCCTCGCCATTAGTGTTCCAACATTGGGTCGCGTTATCATTACCGCAAATAAAATAGGCAAATGAGTTAGCTTCGGGGTAAATTGCGACCTTCCCGCCGACGTCTCTACTGTTAACGCCGTCATAAAACCCGATAGGCTCAAGGAGGCCGCCACCGGCGCCGCGATCAAAAATACTCGAGTCGGACTGTGGATTGATAAAAATTTTAAAGTCTGTGAACAGCAGATTTTCAACATTGGTCAGATTGCCGTTGCCGCAGTCGCTGCCGCTGCCATAACTATCACCCAAACCAATGTTGAAGGGCTTGTTGACGCTGCTGCTATCGTCGCCTAAATTGTTGACTCGCAATTGCGTGATCTTTACGTTCTTCACATCACTACCGTATTGGCAGGTTGGGGACGCAACCAACGCTGCGCCGCACCATCCCACTGCGCCGTTATCCTGACCGTTGCAGTTCCCTAGTTTATGCGTGATGCGATGGGTGTATACCCCATCAACACTGGCACCGTTGGGAATTGGCCGACCGGTACCGTATGATCCAATGTTGATTAATCCACCGGTTTGGACGTCTCCCTGCAAAACAGTGGTCTGTTCATACGTCAGGTTATCGGCAGAGACCTTCATCGAATCGTCGGCGATGTGCAGATATGTGTAAGTAAGACGGGAGTTGCGACCGTGCACTTCCAGTCCGTCAGCTGCGTCAACCCAATTTCCAACCATTTTGAAGTCGTAAACCTTGACGGGCTGGTCGTTACGCGACTGCTGTGCAGCTGTCGGAGTGCCGTTTGCGGCAATCGCCTCCTCCAAAGTGAGCATCGGCAGGTATCGGTTATTCAAAAGAACAGAGGAGTCCCCTCTTTTAGGTGAAAAGCCAACGGTAATGCCGGCAATATCAATAGCAGGGCCATTAAAACCATCGTTGTAGGATGAAGAGAGCTCTATCAAGCCGGAATTCACGCGATATTGCGCCATATTAATCCATGCCTGTGTGTCCTGATTTGGATAGTCTGAATATTTGCCCGGGTACGTTTCAGAAAGGAGATCATAACCATTAATACGGCCAGCTCCAGCAATGGTGATTTTCCCTGTGACCGGCGTGGTGTACTGCCCTTTGAACACTAGCGTGCATGAGGTTGGCGACAACACGCAGTCGGCAGGCACACCGTTCGATACATAAAAAAGCGCATACGTTGTGCTGAGGTTCATTACCTTGCCGTCAAGGTCTGTATCAAGGTTTAGGTTGAAGCCGTTAGGGTTGCTCTTGGCGAAGTCGAAGAGCCCCCCTACATATGCAATATGGCTATCGTCCGCAACCATCCAGTGGTTCTTGGCGCCATTGCTCTTAAGCTCAGCCACCGAAGTGTAAGGTATGCCCTGCGTTATGTACTCAGAAGACAACCACACAGCAAGCTCACGATTCTGAGCGCCAGTACTATCATAGGAATGCACCGTAAATTGATATGGGGCCTTATTCGGATTTAGCGTAAATGGCGGTGTAGTAAGGTCGAAAAACCAGTACCCCTCTCCGCTCGATATACCCGCTAGAGTTTGATTGCCATATTGAAGGGTCATGCCGCTGGAAATACCTTTGTCATCGCGCACATACAACGCGGTGGGGGGCGAAGCTGAAAGAGGGTTGTAATCTGTGAAATTAGTCGTTTGTAAGTAATTGAACAGCGTTCCCTGGGCAGATCCAGATCTCCAGCTGTAATCTTTGCCGGTCAATTGCTCCGGTGCTCCGTTAAAGCCGTGGACGTAGGAAAACTCTTGTTGTGTCCAACTCGCCGTGTTCTGCAATTGATCGGGTTGATCTGATAGCTGAACCGTAAAATCACATGCGTTGCCAGCCGAGCAGGCCTGCCCGGGAGAAGGTGGAGCGAAGTCTCCCCCCCCACCTGAATTCGAGTCATCATCCGAATCCGAGCCACCGCTTGAGCAGCCCCCTAAACCGAGCACCATCGATAGTATCAGCGCACTAGACAGGCTGTACCAGGTTATGTCTTTTACAGAGGAAGAAAGTCGCATTTATATTCCTAAAACATATGGGGAGACGTGGATGAATTGACACCGAGTTCTCGATGATCGGTCAGTGGAACCTATCGGCGCCAAAACATCAACTACAATTTAAGTGGCCCAAGGTTCTGTAACGGCATAAAGATAGCAGCGGCTGTAAAACGGCTCTTTACCCCCGGGCCATGCCACAAAAACTGTGCTCACTGGTTTTTCTCGCTGAGGCGTTTACTAGCGCGCTGTAAGTCCGTGATCCTCGGCCAATACACTGCCGTTGCAGCCACAGCTACAGTCCCCAGTATCGGTGACTTAACACCACGCATGGCAATCGGATTGACTCGAAATTCCACCACGACATCGCGACCACTGAAGCGTCCGGCCAGTATGGCTGCAATCACGTCTCCGTGCCTGCCTGCGATTCGCCAGCGTTGAGTGCGGCCGCCAATTACTTGAGAGATATATCTAAATACACATATCAGGATATAACTAATAATCATTTTATTTCTTTAAGGGCATACGGATAATGCATATCAAAGGGCCATGTGCGGATCTTCCAAAGAGAAGACCAGTAAGGAGATAAACTATGCGGAACGTACAACAAAGCACGGCAAAGAAAGCTGCGTTGTTATTATGCAGCTGCGCGATCCTGGGCGCTAGCCAAGCATACGCAACTGACTACTACGTAGACAACGTGAACGGCAACGATACAAACCTAGGCACGGCGACAAGCCCCTGGCAAAGCCTGAGCTATTCTGTAGAGCGCTTGGTCGCCAACGATACGCTGATCCTCACTGATAACGGCCCGTCAGCGCCTTACCGAGAAGCGATCGTCCCGAAGACATCAGGTGTAAACGGTCAAATCATCACTATTTCTGGTGCAGCCCCAGATGCAAGACCGTTTGTAGTTGGTAGCGTAAATTGGTCCGACCGCAGTGCCGGAGGCGAGGTGGATTGGGACACAACAGACGGAAAAGTCTTCACCCTTACAGATGTACCGGCCCTATCCGCGCTGTGGATTTCCAGCACTGAAGAGTGGGCTTCCAACGGAGTAAGCTCACTCTTGTTGAGAGATAATGCCGACAGCGACAACATCACGGCAGGGATGTGGCACTATTCTGATGACGACCAGACACTCAGCTATAAGCTCATAGATGGCGAAACAATCGATAACTTGCATATAGAAGCTGTCGTCAGCCCCAACCTCGTGAGTATCTCGGCAAGACATTATATTAATGTAGCAAACATTCAATTTTTGTTTTCAGCGGGCACTGCAGTCAGCGTGGTAAAAGCATCTACTAGTATTTCGCTTAACAATATCGATGTTAAGCATGCGAGCAAAAATGCTATCACTGCTCAAGGCGGAGAGAACATCACTATAGAAGATTGCAACATTGACGACGTTGGGAATAATGGCATCGTTATTAAAGGTAGCGCCGACAATAAACTGGCTAACTCGATAATCAGAGGATGCAACATATCGAGAGTGCACACCAATGACTGCATAACATTGCACAAAAATACGTCACTCGACGGTATCGGATCAGGGCATCTTGTAGAAAATAATGTGCTGTCTCAGTGTGGAGAACAAGGCATTGATGTGACGTCTGGCAGTGATATCACTCTATTGGGCAACACGACTTATGGCAACGGCGATTCAGGCATCGTATTGGGACACGGCGTCACCAGTATTGCAGTAGAAAACCATCTCAGCGTAGATGATGGCCAGTATGCAGGCATATTGGTAAACGCAGCTCAGGATATTTCTATCGCCAACAGCTGCATCCTTGATAGTGTAAAACATCAGGTCGTTTTTAGAGACGCTGAAGACGTCAGTTTCAACAATAATGTCGTATACCAGAGTCAAGACCGTTACGGCTCTTTAATCGATATAGCGCTTGATTCATCGTCGATAGATTTTGCAAGCAACCAAATACTGTCTGAATCTGTCTATGACACGCTTCTGCTGAGATACCTGCAAGACAATAACCCTATTGCCACTAGCGTGTACTTTTATTCTAATTCTTGGAGTACGCCTGTTCAAAACGCCAGATCAGTTGCTACCAGTGAACGCGGACGGCACGCGTTCCAAGACCACAACCAGCACTATGGACGTAATTCAAGCGACAACTCCACTGCAAATAATGTGTACGCCAGCTTAGAGCAGGCCATCAACATCAATAAATGTAATTTAGATTTAATTCCTGAACAGTACAAGCGCTGGGAGTATAGCAATAGCTTATCGGTAGAAACGGTATCCGTGGACAGTGAAGTCCCAACGAGCAAAATTGACCTCATACCACCCCCCCCTGGATGCTAAAAAAACGTTCAGTGCCTGGGTATCAATGATATTAATTTGCGCACTAAAGGAATCATCCGCTCACCTGCTGTTCTTTTTACAGTCCTCAGTTCGCAGACCGGAACGCTGCAAACACGTGCGCAACTCAGCTATCAATCTGCCATTGTATCTGCAGCTAGAAGAATCCCTTACGCTAACGCTCCTATTAAAACCATTACTAGCTCGCTGTCAGCCCACCATCGACCGTCAATACACTGCCGTTGCAGTAGCTGCTGTCGTCTGAGGCCAAAAATAAGGCCGCGCGGGCCATTTCCTGTGGCTTGGCAAAGCGCCCCTCAGGAATCCGCGCAAGAAACGGGTTGGCCTCAGTCGCCGCGCCCTCCGTGATGTCATCAACCGCCTGCTGACTGTAATTCTCCAGCATCGGAGATTCGACTCCACCGACTGCAATAGAATTGACACGGATCTGCTTGGGTCCACACTCAATAGCCGCTGTGCGCCCAAGACCGATAATCGCGTGCTTGCTGGTCACATAAGGCGAACAAAGCCCCACACCGATCACCCCCGCCCCGGCGCTACACAGAATAATACTGCCACCGGCTCGCATCAAGGGTATCACCGCCTTGAGGCCCAGCCACATGCCGCGAATATTGACATTGTGCACAGTATCCCATTCGTCTTCTGTCACGTCGGTCAATGGCTTCATAGGGCCGGTGACACCTGCCAGTGCGTAAAACACATCAATCACGCCATACCGCTGCAACGCTGTCTCTGCCATCAATTGATTACCTTGTGCCGTCGCAATATCGGCGGCCACGAAACTGACCTGGCTGGCTGGCATTGTCTGCGTGACGGCGGCGAGCTTACTTTCATCGCGCGCGACCAGCAGCACGTTGGCGCCCGCCTCGGCGAAAACGCTGGCGGTTGCTGCGCCTATGGTGCCCGACGCGCCAGTAATGATTGCCGTCTTGCCGCTGAGTCGTTTGGCCTGTGACATAACGTATTTTCCTAAGATGTTGTTAACGATCCTTGATCGCAGCCTATGCGTCTCGGGTATCTAACGGCGTGACGGTGATGTACAAATTCTTAAGCGCCCGCAGAACAAAACCCGGCAGATGCCTAAAGTCGTTCTGATTTGGCGTAAATTTGATGTCCGCGGTGCGCTGCAGTAAGAGATCAAAGGCGATCAACAGCTCCACCCTTGACAGCGTTGCGCCCGGACAACTGTGTGTAGACTGAGAGAAGGCCATATGCGAGCCTGCGTTAGTGCGCGTGACATCCATTGTATGCGGACATTCAAACTTTTCGGGGTCGCGGTTGGCCGCGCCATAGCGAAGATGCACGACGGCGCCTTTGGGCAGAACAACGCCGGAAATCTCAACCTCTGCCATCGTAATTTTAGGCATCCCCTGCGTCGGTGATTCCAGGCGCAACACCTCTTCCACCATATTCTTTAGCAGCGACCGGTCTTCCCGAACCTTGTTCATTTGTTCCGGATTTTGCAGCAGCAACCACAGTGCTGAGGCCAATGCAAAGGTGGTGGTTTCATTGCCGCCAATAAACAGGTGGTCGATAATAGAAATAATTTCGTCATCGTCGAGAGGCCGTTGTCCGTCAAAGGAGGCCTGAGCTAACTCCGAGATCAAATCGTCTTTCGGGTTCGCCCGTTTCTCCCTCACCTTATCGATAATGTAATTTTGAAAATCGACTCCCTTTTGAGCGTCATCTAACTGCTCCTCTTTGGTTAACTCACCTTCCCATACCCTCACCCAAGCCGCTGACCACACAACAAGCTGCGGCAGGTCTTCAACCGGAAAACCAAGAATAGTGGCAATAACGAGGCGCGGCAGTGGGTCACAAAATTCTGCGATGAAATCTATGTCGCGTTTGTCTGCCCACTGGTCCAGTAGAGCTGTCACTACCTCGACGATGTAGGGCTCATACTTACGCACGCCGGCGCGGGAGAACGCATCCTCGATCAACTTTCGGTATTTTTTGTGCAACGGTGGATCACTGGATAGCGGGAACATGCGATCAAACCCCTGCGCAGTATAGATCGCGCGTGCGTCCGGATCTGCCAGCAGTGGATCCCGACCTAATACACCCTGCTGATTGGTAAATAGCTCAGGATGACGAACGATATAGTGGATATCCTCGTACCGGGTTACAACGTACATGTTCTGCTCAGGCAAGAAACAGATGGGCGCTTCTTGCTGCAGCAGAGCATAGGACGGGTACCAGTTTTCCTGCACCTCAGGATCGAATAAATTGACCGGCGTGACGACGGGC
>JAQWNG010000042.1 GCA_029246385.1 Halioglobus sp. | reverse complement strand
CAGAAGCACGAAAATCGCTACGCTGATCGCTAGCAGGCTCATTATCACAGACCCTTTGCGGTTCAGCAGGCTCTTGATGGCAATTCTCAGAAACATGGCGAGGTCATACTACTCGGTTGATATCGTTCAGGGCTTGCACCTTAGTGAAGTGCCCAGCAAGGCCCATATCATGGCTGACAAACAACAGAGTCATCTTATGTTCCTCAATAATTGACATCAAAACAGACAAGAACGTGTCGCGATTGTCTTGATCAAGCGAAGAGGTCGGTTCATCCGCAACCAATAGCTCTGGACGATTCACCAGTGCCCTTGCGATAGCAACTCGCTGTTGCTGCCCCATGCTAAGTTGAGAGACTGGTTTGAGCCATTCGCGCGATGCCACATTGAGTGAGTCCAACAGGGGCCTTATGGTATCGGCGCTTGTCTTGCGGTCGCCACGTTCAGAGAAGCTGCGTGCGAGTTCAATATTTTCAATCGCATTCAGATAAGAGACAAGATTAAAGCGTTGAAAGACATACCCTATGTGGTTAGCCCTAAAACGGTCTCGCCGACGTCGGCTCATTTGATCTAATCGCTCGCCGAGGACTGAAATACTTCCCTCTCGACACTCTAGTAAGCCGCTGACTAGATTCAGTAATGTCGACTTACCTGAACCGGAGGGCCCGTGCACGAACACAGTCTGCCGGTAATCGACAGACCAATTCTCAATGTCTAAAATAGATAACTCAGGGGCATTGGGTTGGGTAACACTTACCCCGTTAAGCTCGATCATCATGGTTAGATTGTACCGGGACCGCAGAAAACGTATTTTGAATTCATGAGTTGATATGTTATATCATCGGCAAGTCCGGTTCAATCGCCACCCAGAGAAGTAAAGATGATAAAGCGTTTACCTATTTGCGATCCCACGTTAATTATTGCGGTTTTACTGCCAATATTGTTATGGCTTCCATTGCAGGGTCTGGCGGCTCAGACTGAGGAAGAGGGGCAACAGTTCGAAACAATTATATGGCCAGACCTCATACCCGAGGATGTCCTTGAAATTCTAATGAACCCGCCGGCCTATATTTCAGAAACCGAGGATGGTTCATTAGAGGATCAGATAGACAGCAATATCAAAAACGCCATTGCAACTGCCAGCGATGATCCGTATCAGCAGGCACTTGTCTCAACCGAGGTCAGGCCTGAAATGAACGGCCTAATGGTTAGGCTTCCGGGGTTTGTCGTTCCTCTTGAGTTCAATGACGACCAGGTCATCACTCAGTTCTTCCTAGTGCCTTATTTCGGTGCTTGCTTGCACATGCCTCCGCCTCCGCCGAACCAGATTATTTTAGTCGACGCTGCTCAGGGGCTCACCGTAGACGAGTTGTCTACACCGCTGTGGGTGTCAGGGAAGCTTGCCACGCAAGTTACAGAGAACGATATGGCGATGTCGACTTATTCTCTAGAGATGATGGACTACGAACGCTATTAATTTAATGGCCGCTCTCACCGGCCATGCACGCTGTAATATTGTGTAACCAATCAGGTTCAATTCGATCTGCTATGATCTCCACTCGGCTTTCCGCACAGTCATCCAATTCACTTTCGGTTAGCGCATCGCGGGTCATATTGTAGGCAAATACGCCATCAGTAGTAATAAAGACTGCCTTCATACGCTCAACATCTAGGTGGCGTAGGAAAGTGACTAAGGGCGCGCGGTTGAAAACCTTTTCGGGGCCGAAGCGCCAGCCGATACTTTCAAAGCCTTCCCCTTCATTGACTGCGGTAATGTAACCACACTCCGGAATCGGAAGGTCACTCGCCAGCAACGGCTGAGTCTTTCGATCATCATGCATACTAGGCTCGGTTTCGGTGGCCGTAGCGCCGGCAAGCAGTGCAATGTCCACACCCCCGTACTGGGTATGAATAATCTGCGTATCAGGTCGACAGACTTTTCTTACAAAAGACTGCAGTGCGGTCCGGTCTTCCTCTGAGTAAAGGTCATCCTTATTCGCGACAACAATGTCGGCAATAGAGAGCTGCTGCCGGAACGTGGCATGGCTGGTATATCGTTCATCTGCAAGATTGCGGGCATCGACAAGGGTCAGTGTTTTTTGAATCGAGAGAACATCGCGATTATAGTCCGAGGACAGTGTTTGCAGCACCTCTAAAGGGTGGCCCAGCCCCGTTGGCTCAATGAGCAAGCGGTGGGGTCGCGCGCGACGCAGCAACTGCGTCAGTGCAATCTGCATGGGCAGCCCAGCGGTGCAGCACATGCAGCCCCCGGGCACTTCCCGAATATACACGCCATCCTCTTCGTGGCTCTGCCCCTGAACGATACTGCCGTCCACTCCGATCTCACCAAATTCATTGAGCAAGATTGCCCACCGTTCCTCAGTGGGCTTAGATTTTAGCAGATTTAAAATAGCCGACGTTTTCCCTGCGCCAAGAAAACCTGTAATGATATTGGTAGGGACGGCAAGGATAGCAGTATTGTCATTGTCCATTATGATATGCCATGGCCTCAACTACGCCGCTCATGCCTGGTTTTAGGGGCCGATTATGAAAGTGCGTGTCGTGCCGCTGTAACGCTCTATTTGTTTGGCTCCGTTAAAGGCTTTCTGAGAGCCCACCTAAAGAAACTGAAAGCCTTCGGGATATCTAGCCTGACTGAGGACAAGTGCAGTTAGTGCTTTTGCTGCACAGTCGATAGTTTCTTATGTGAGTTGCGGCGATAAGCACAGCACCTGTCAGAGTCAGCAACTTCTCCCCGAGTCCGCCTAAAAACTCATGCCCCACGAAGGGCGCCAGACAAAGGATGCCCATCCCAAGAAATCCTGTGTATAGCACTCCCACCTTGCGATGTTTAGAGCAGCCTATAATTAGCGCATAGGCGCTTAATGGAATCACTACAATAACCAGCCACAAATGAAAGCTTTCGTCCGCAAGCCCGAGTGCCACCAAAGACGGCAGTAGAACAACCACCAGAGGCAGGGCAAGGCAATGCAGCGCGCACAAGACAGACAAGCCAATGGATGCCTTGTCGGCCATTGACTGCAGCGTGTTTGTATCACTAGACATGTTTTCTGTTTTCACTGTCATTAAAACTCGCCCTAAACGGCACCTTAATTCAACTGTATCAGCCGCTTCGTAGCGGTCAACTGGACCGCGCCTTGCGCTGTATCAGATACCCACGCAGCGTTGATGGTCTCTAGCCCAAACGGCAACGCTTCTGCGCCAACGCTTACCGCCTGCAGTGTCTCACCCTGCGCGCAAACAAACGTGTAGTGTGCACTGATATCACTGTGCGACTGTTCACCGTCATCGGCCCCATGAGACTCATCGTCTTCGTGGGATTCCTCTTCGGAGCCATGGACGTCATGGCCATCGTGGCGGTTATGTCCGGTCTCTGCGCTATTTAAAACAGCAGACACATCAACATCTGCCTCCTGCAACTCGCACCGAGCGCCTTTAAAATCAAACAAAGCCGCGCCATTGTCCAGCAGTTCGCGTGCGCTGGAAACCGCTTCCATCTGCACCTCGCTTGCCGCCTCGTGCTCAAAGCCCACGACACTTATGGCGGGCGCCATTAGCACGATTTCAACCTCGCGACCCTCAACGGCTAGGGTAATTTCAGCGACACCGTGAACGTGCGCATCATGCTGGCCCGTTGCACTGACCGCAAGGGGCGCGGTAAACCCTAGCCCTAACACAATCACCGTCAGTCGCCATCGTCGAGATAGTATGCCGTTCATAACCGCTCTCTCTTCGTCACAGAATCTGTCATCCATTAGCGCGATCCATTGCCTGCCTGCAAAGCGGCGCCTATGATATATCATATCATTGTCAAAAGTATACTCCACAACTGCCGCGATAACGCCGGCGCGGTGCGCCTTGGCGCACTACTGTGGACACTGAGTAATATAAAGCTGCTACTGGGGTAGGCTACTGGTGACACCACTCCAACAGAGACGGGCTGAGGCGATTAGCGACTTATGCTGTCCTGCCTCAGACTCCATTCCGCTCGGCTCACTCGTGGCACTCACTCTTGTCGCAGTATTCGCAGGTGGTTGTTGCGGTGCAGCTGGCGCCAGGGTTCGCAGCACAAAACGTTGCGGAGCAATCGCTGCCGGGCGCGGGCGGCGGTGGAGTTGGAGGCGAGGGAGCCGCACAGTCCGACGGCAAGGGTACATTGAAGGTATAGCTTTTTCGGAGTGTTTGGGTTGTCTCGGACTTGAAGGAGCAACTACAGCCTTCCGCGTTGCATGACCCGGTAGGGCCGACATTGATCGGGCGGAAGCCATCCGGCTTGGTCGTGAACGAACCACCCCAAAAATTGACAGTACTCGTTGCTAACTCAACATCCCAGCTAACCACAATGTCGAAGGATGTAGCGTCGCCATAGGTCCCCGGCGTGACTTGCCAAGCCGCGGCTTGGAGAGTACCGGACAATTTACCGGTGCGTTTTTGCCCGTCTTGCGGATCCCCCACGGTGTAGTCTTGACATATGTTGTCTCCCGGGTCCATTTGGATCATCGAACTGCAATTCCCAGCTTTTGCATCATCCTCGGTGCAGTACTCGTATTTGGTGTACGCGCCAGGTCCGGAAGGGCCAATGTCGCCCGCTTCCACGACCATCGCCGGAACCGATGTCGACACCGATTGTTGCCACGAGGCAGAGACGCCAACCCCTGCCTGCGGGCCTTTTCCGTTGACACTGACTTGGCCGCTCACGCCGTAGGTGAAACTATTGCTATAGGTCGTACTGCTGCCTTGGTTACCTGAAGGGGACGCACTCACTTGCGT
>JAQWNG010000041.1 GCA_029246385.1 Halioglobus sp. | reverse complement strand
TTGAGATGGTAATGCCGGGTGATAACGTTCAGATGGTTGCGTCGTTAATGGCGCCGATTGCGATGGAAGAAGGCCTGCGTTTTGCGATTCGCGAAGGTGGCCGTACTGTTGGCGCCGGTGTCGTCGCTAAAATTATCGAGTAAACGACAGTCTATTAGTCGGGGCAAATCTGTAATGTGTCCCTCCGTGACTAAGCCGAACTTCTGGAATCAGCAGTTCGGCTTCGTTGTCTCAGTGTAAAAGTTTAGGCCAGTAGCTCAATTGGCAGAGCAGCGGTCTCCAAAACCGCAGGTTGGGGGTTCGATTCCCTCCTGGCCTGCCACTTTATTGGCGGGTACCGCGCCCAAGTTGGGCGGTGTCTAATGTAACAAGGTTGATTTGATGGGTGAGGAAACAACTACGAGTAGGTTTGACACGATCAAGTGGATCGTCGTAGTCGCTCTGGTTGCCATAGCTGTTGTTGGCAACAGTTACTACTCTGATCAGTCTCTGCTATACCGCGTGTTGGGTATTCTTGCCATTGCTGCGGTAGCTGGAATGGTCGCTTTGCAGACGGCTAAAGGCGTCGCTTTCTGGTCGTTGGTCAAGGGGTCTAGGACCGAAATACGCAAGGTTGTCTGGCCTACTAGGCAAGAGACAGTGCAAACCACCATGATAGTGGTGGCATTTGTGTTGCTGGTGGCGCTGTTGCTCTGGGGTTTGGATTCATTCCTGGGTTGGCTGGTGTCACGTGCAATTGCTTAACAACGAAATAAGGGTTAGCTGATGGCAATGCGCTGGTACGTGATTCATGCCTATTCGGGATATGAGAATAAGGTTGCCACGGCGCTAAAGGAGCGTATCGAGCTGCATAAAATGCAGGATCGTTTTGGAGATGTGCTGGTGCCTACAGAAGAAATCGTAGAGATGCGCGGTGGGCAGAAAAGACGCAGTGAGCGCAAGTTCTTCCCTGGCTATGTTCTGGTTCAGATGGAGTTGGGCGATGATACCTGGCACCTAGTAAAGGAAACGCCTCGAGTGCTTGGATTCATTGGTGGCAAGGCAGACGCGCCTGCTCCGATTACCGAGAAGGAAGTAGCGGCAATATTGCAGCGCGTAGAAGACGGGGTGGAAGCGCCTCGGCCCAAGACACTGTTTGAGCCTGGAGAGATGGTGCGGGTTGTTGATGGTCCCTTTAACGACTTTAATGGTGTTGTTGAGGATGTTAACTACGAGAAGAGCCGCCTCAATGTGGCGGTATTGATATTCGGACGATCTACTCCGGTGGAACTCGAGTTTAGTCAGGTCGAGAAGGCCTGATTAAGCTTACAATTTGCGGGAATGGTAGATAATCATTCTCTTTATCGCAATGGCGGCCCAGCCGCTTTTATGGGGAGCTTTAGTAGGCCTTAACGGCCCAAACAGCGATTGCACCCGGGAGAAAAAATATGGCTAAAAAAGTTCAGGCTTATATAAAGTTGCAGGTAAAGGCAGGTCAGGCTAACCCTAGTCCTCCCGTAGGCCCAGCGTTGGGCCAGCACGGTGTTAATATTATGGAATTTTGTAAGGCGTTCAACGCCGAGACTCAGGGTATGGAGCCGGGTTTGCCCATTCCAGTTGTGATTACGGTTTATGCTGATCGCTCATTTACTTTCATTAAGAAAACGCCACCCGCGTCTGTATTATTGATGAAGCTTGCCAAGCTTAAAAAGGGTTCTGGTACCCCTAACACGCACAAAGTAGGCAAAGTGAACCGCGCGCAGTTGGAGGAAGTGGCTACGATGAAGTGGCCTGATCTTACTGCCGCTGATATGGATGCCGCTGTGCGTACGATTGCCGGCAGTGCTCGTTCCGCCGGTATTGACGTAGAAGGGGTGAAATAAGATGGCCAAAATGTCAAAACGTGCTCGACTATTTAAAGAAAAAGTTGACCCTCAAAAAGCCTATCCTCTGGACGTGGCAGTTGAAGTTCTGAAGGAATTATCCACCGTTAAGTTTAATGAGACGGTTGAGGTTGCCGTGAACTTAGGAATAGATTCTCGTAAATCAGACCAGGCGGTGCGCGGCGCAACAACGCTGCCTTTTGGCACTGGTTCTGATGTCCGTGTTGCTGTCTTCACTCAAGGCGATGCAGTTGAAAAAGCTAGAGCCGCTGGTGCGGATCTGATAGGCATGGATGATTTGGCAGAACAAATCAAGGGTGGGATGATGGATTTTGATGTTGTCATCGCCTCGCCGGATGCAATGCGAGTGGTGGGACAGTTAGGTCAGGTTCTGGGTCCGCGTGGCTTAATGCCAAACCCTAAGACTGGTACGGTAACGCCTGATGTTGAAACCGCGGTAAAAAATGCGAAAGCGGGCCAGGTGCGGTATCGCACGGACAAGAACGGCATCATCCACGGTGGCATCGGTAAAATCAATTTCGAGCTGGAAGCCATTCAGGGCAATTTGGCAGCATTGATGTCCGATTTGAAGAAGGCTAAGCCTGCTTCATCGAAGGGCGTCTATATTAAAAAAATCAGCCTGAGTACCACGATGGGTCCGGGCATCACTATTGACCAGGTGTCGGTAGAGAGTTGATCGAGCCGCCCGCACAAGGGGCGGTTCCTCAAAACCCTCTACGGAAGGAGGGTGTTGTAGATTGGTGTCGATATCTGCGGATACGATCCAGTCCACTTTGAGGTCTTTGGATAAGGCGTCGGGCATTGAGCCCATTTAGCTGAGAACTGAAGGCCATCAAAGACCGTAGGTGCCAATGCCGAAGCAGTGCTTCGGTCATGGTTTAATCACGGCAAGCCCTTCGGGGCATGCCGAGGCCTACGCAGATGGTGAACATGTTCACCACGCACGAGCAGTGTTGACATAGAAGTGTCGATACTTAAATGTGCCGGTCAAAAGCAGTATTACTGTTTTGGGCTGGGACAAACTTAGCAATCCAGGAGTAATTCCAGTGGCAATAGGACTCGAAGACAAGAAAGCGATCGTAGCTGAAGTTAACGAGACAGCCACCAGTGCACTGTCCCTGATTATCGCCGACTCACGTGGCGTGACTGTGGACGGGATGACGGCATTGCGC
>JAQWNG010000040.1 GCA_029246385.1 Halioglobus sp. | reverse complement strand
CTTCAACGATGTTAGCTGTCAGCACTTCATCAACCATAGCGACATCATCGAGCCTGAGTTGGGCCAGCTCCCCTGCTCGACAACCAGTGAATAAAGCTAACGGCAGTAGCCACCAATATGACTGAGTGCGCTTCCAGCCTGTTGAGTTGGCGCTGTTGGTCATGTAAACCGGAGAGGTGAATATCAAGTCTAACTCGGAAGGAGTGAATTGATTGTATGACTGCTGTGTTGTCTTTAGCTCATGGCCGGTGAATGGGTTGATGGGAATAGTTTGCAACCTCACTAAATCACCAAAGACAGTTGATAGATGAACGAGGTGGTTGTTCACCGTTGCTTTGGATAGGCAGTGTTCGGATGGGATGTCCATAGACAATAGCTGCTTAGGTGTGAAGTCTCGGTAGGCTTTAACTTTGGTTTTGTTCTTCGGATACTCCAAGAGCTTATCGCGCCACTGGACTGCCATGGCGGGTGTAACAGATGTGACGGGAACATCTCCCATGATGTCAATGAAGAGCTGAACGAATTGCCTGTAACCGCTGGCTGTGCGTTCCTCTATGTCTTTGCGCTTCGATCTATCACTGAGGAATGGTTCTATCACCTCGGAGACTAGCGGGGCCTTTGGAGCCTTCGGAATCTCTGAGGTCACTGAGGCTCTCTTTGGCTCTACAACCTCGCCATGGAGTCGCTTCAAGTGATCTTCGTATAGCTGCTTGGTTGCTGCTGTCCACGCTTGGCATGCTCTGAGGAACTGAATGTCACCTCGGTCCACTTTGGTGGCATCCAATCCAAAGAGGCTGCAAACCTCTGCCTGAATATCTCCGCTGAATGATTCGGCATCATAGACATACTGTTTACCTGTGTAGTTGGAGTTAGCCAGCGCAGAGTGCAGGCCAGCCACTTGGTCTTCTAGGAAGTCGATACCGCCTTCACGGTCTGCGTGATTCCTCGGTGGGGATTGTAGGTGGGAGTCGCTGAACTGTTCTCCAGCTTCATCGACATACTGGCGGATGGTTTGCCTGATCTGTTTGTCTGTTAACACCCGTTGCGTCCTTGCCAATCTCTCTAGTAGTGCTTCAACTTTAGCCGCTACAGCCCTGGCTCTTTTGCCAGCCAGTCTGCGGGACGATGTGCTCAGAGTATAGCGTAGCTCCTTGATTGAAAGCAGCGGTCTGTGGCAGGAACGAATGATATAACGGAAGTAATATCCAGAGGGTCTGAGGAGGAGATTTTGTGCCATGAGTTTGTGCCATTTTGTGCCAACTCATAACCACTGATGCTACAAAGCCCTTGTTTAAAGGGCTATACGATATCTGGTGCCGAAGGCGGGACTTGAACCCGCACGAGCATAGCTCACCACCCCCTCAAGATGGCGTGTCTACCAATTCCACCACTTCGGCAAATATCTATCAATCCAAGCTTGGCAAGTCATCCCCTTTAGACCCCGTAACGGCCGGGGAGGCCGTATCAATAACAGGCAACTCGCCATCGACTGCGGCAGGCTTTACCTCAACGGCGGCAGGAATCGCCAAGTCGAGGTCATCTACAACGGCTGCTCTTTGATTGACCAAGACAGCCAGACTAAAACTGGAGGCAAAAAATAGCGCAACTAAACAGGCCGTCGCTTTGGTCAGGACACTGCCGCCACCATCACTACCAAAAAGCGTTTGGGAACCACCCGCACCGAATGACGCGCCCATTTCGGCTCCTTTTCCCTGTTGCAACAGGATCAAGCCAATAATCGCTAATGCGACAAGTAGATGCGCACCTAAAATTATCTGTTCCATAATATTCAAGCCCCTCCAAGGGACAGCTTATATTTTTTCATGCCGCCGCTGCGTTAATAATCGCCAAGAAGTCTGCTGCTATTAACGCAGCACCCCCAACCAGTGCGCCATCGATATCAGGCTGCACAAATAAACTCGCTGCGTTGCCGGCCTTCACACTGCCACCATATAAAATTCTTGTGGCAGTTGCATCCACACCCGAGATATCCATCAGGCAACCGCGTATGAAAGCCTGCATTTGCTGCGCTTGCTCCGGTGTCGCAGTCAAGCCGGTTCCAATCGCCCAAACCGGTTCATAAGCTATCACCACCCGATCCAAGTTAGCTTGACCCTTTAATGCCCCTTCCAACTGAGCACTAACTATCGCTTGAGCGGATCCTGCTTCACGCTGCTCTCGCGTTTCTCCAACGCATACTATCGGACTCAAGTCTGCCTCAACCGCAGCCGCCAATTTAGCGGCAATCAACGCGTCGGACTCACCTTGGTATTGTCTTCGTTCCGAGTGTCCAAGAATCACCCAGTGGCACCCTATCTCCGCCAACATCGCCGGAGACACCTCGCCCGTATAAGCCCCCGATTGCACGTAGCTGCAATCTTGCGCCCCAACAGCGAGCAGAGAACGCCCGCACATAGTTATTGCCCGTCCCAAATGCACATAGGTTGGGCATACCGCAATCTCAACCCCAACAACTGGCGTCGCACTCAAAAGGTCACCTAGTAGTGCCTCGACACTGACTAGCGAACCCTGCAGCTTCCAGTTACCTACCACTAGAGGCTCACGCATGTCGTTCCTCCAGTGAAAAAAACGGCCGATAGCTTAACCAAGATAGACGCTGGTGACAAGGACCATAGCCGCCACCGTGGAGCCAGGTGCAAGCGCCGGGTGGGATTCAAGCAAGAATACGCTCTACCTCTGCTGCCAGTTCGGCACACAAGAGTTCAACTTCTTCGCGATTGGTTCCCTCAATCATTACCCGCACCTTAGGCTCAGTGCCAGAGGGGCGCAGCAGGACCCTTCCCTGCTTCCCCAAGCGCTGCTCCGCGGACGCCACAGCAGCGCTAATGTCAGGGTGACCTGCCAAATTGGGTCTTTCACTCACGCTGATATTGATCATGGTCTGGGGATACAAAGTAATCCCGGCCCGCAGTGCTGGCAGCCCTCCTTTTACCCCCTGCAGTGCCATCAGGACCTGCAATGACGCAATGATACCATCGCCGGTTGTCGTCACATTGGAACAAATGATGTGCCCAGAGGATTCTCCACCCAAAAGCCAGCCGTTTGCTTCCATCATAGCTTTGACATGGCGATCACCCACCTGCGCCCTCACAAACTGCAAACCTGCCTCTGCGAGCGCCACTTCGAGGCCCAAGTTTGACATCTGGGTACCGACCACACCCACGTCACCTGCACCCGCAGCCAAGCGTTGCATGGCAATGATATAGACTAATTCATCACCATCGATAAGCTCACCCATGCTATCCGTCATTAAAACCCGGTCACCGTCACCATCGTAAGCAATACCGATATCCGCCCCATTGCGCCTGACCAGTGCGGATAGCGCGGCCATATCTGTGGAACCAACGCCCTCATTAATATTAAAGCCGTCCGGCTGTGCGCCCATGATGAATACTTCTGCACCCAACTCGCTAAGTACACTGGGGGCAATGTGGTAGGTGGCTCCGTGCGCGCAATCTACGGCGATGCGCAGGCCGCGCAAGCTGAACCCCTCCGGAACGGTCGACTTGCAAAACTCGACATAGCGCCCCGCCGCATCGTCAACCCGCAGTACCTTGCCAATATTGCTCGATTCAACAACGGTAAGCTCCTGCTCCAGCTCTGCCTCAATAGCACGCTCAACCTCATCGGAGAGCTTAGCGCCATCGGCACCAAAGAACTTAATACCATTATCGTAAAAAGGATTATGTGATGCACTTATGACGATTCCAGCATCCGCATTCTGTTTACGCGTCATCAGCGCAATTGCCGGAGTAGGCATGGGCCCCAGTAACTTCACATTCACTCCCGCCGCGACCAGGCCAGCCTCTAGGGCGGACTCAAACATGTAGCCAGAAATACGTGTGTCCTTACCGATTATGACCGTGCACGGTTGCTCTCGTTGAGACATCCGCGAGAATACCCGGCCACTGGCCCAACCCAGCTTGAGCATAAAGTCTGGCGTAATTGGGAACGCACCGACTTTGCCGCGAATGCCGTCAGTACCAAAATAGCGCTTGCTCATAAGTCCACACACTCCTCCACAGCGATCATCATCGATATAGCATCGACAGTGGCGCCCACATCATGCGTCCGTATGATAGCAGCACCGCGCTCTGCAGCCATTACCGCCAAGGCAAGGCTGGCCGGAAGTCGCTGCCCCACGTCTCTTCCCAAGAGTTCGCCAATCAACGATTTACGGGATAAACCCACCACAAGCGGGAGGCCGATTTCGGCCAGGCGAGGCAACTCACGCAACAGTTCTAAATTGTGTGTAACAGACTTACCAAATCCAAACCCAGGATCCAATAATAACTGGTTTCTCGCGATGCCTTGTCGCTCGCAACACGCGACTCTGGCCCGCAAATAATCACAGACAGCTTCTACGACATCATCATACTGCGGAGCAACCTGCATGCTCCTGGGCTCTCCCTGCATGTGCATCAGACAAATAGGTAACCCTGTGGCCGCAGCAGCCTCCAAAGCGCCTTCTCGAGTCAGTGCACGGACATCATTCAGCAGACCTGCGCCTGCGGCGGCGGCCTCACGCATCAGAGCCGGCGTACTGGTGTCGACGGAAATAACCGTTTCTAATTCAGCCGCTATGCGCGTCACCAAGGGCAGCACCCTATCCATTTCTTCGCTCACAGAGACTGGACTCGCACCCGGACGGGTGGACTCTCCGCCGATATCCAGAATCGCCGCACCGGATGCGACCATCTCCCGAGCACGTGTCATCGCCTTCTCAATATCGAGGCTTGAGTCTCGATACAAAGTGGCGCCGTCAGAAAAGGAATCTGGCGTAACATTAATAACGCCCATAATGATCGGACGAGTTAAGTTTAGGCGACGGCCAGGCCATTCCAGCACCGGAGCATCCGAACAGCCAGAAGAAAACATTGCCCTGAACAGATCAGTGTTCGCCAGCAGGCCCGCCAATCGGACTAGCGGGAGAATCGTCCTGCGAGGCACCTGCGTTAGCCTGCGGGGTATCATCACTGTCAGTGCTGCCCCAGTCTTTGGGCTCGCGGGGCTCCTGCCCAGACATGATGTCATCGATCTGCTCTGAATCAATGGTCTCATATACCATCAGGGCCTTCGCCATCACATGCAATTTATCAACATGTTCTTCAAGCACTCGCTCCGCAGTAGCATAGCACTCGTCAATAATGCGCCGAACTTCATGGTCAATCTGCTTCGCCGTCTCCCCGGAATGGCTGACTTGTGGCTGCCCGGCACTGCGACCCAGAAACACCTCCTCCGCAGCCTCGTCATACATCAACGGACCCATTTTCTCCGACAGACCCCACTTGGTCACCATATTACGAGCAATATCGGTTGCACGTTGAATATCGTTCGACGCGCCCGTCGTCACGCCATCCTTGCCAAGGGTCATTTCCTCGGCGATACGGCCCCCAAAAAGGCTGCAAATCTGACTGATAATAAACCGCCGGCTATGGCTGTAGCGGTCTTCCTCTGGTAGAAACATCGTGACACCCAGTGCCCGCCCTCGCGGAATAATACTTACCTTGTAAACCGGATCATGTTCCGGCATCAAACGACCAACGATCGCGTGACCCGCCTCATGATACGCGGTGTTGCGCTTTTCCTTTTCGGACATGACCATAGATTTGCGCTCTGCACCCATCATGATTTTGTCTTTGGCCAATTCAAAGTGGGTCATGCCCACGGTACGCATTTTGCTGCGCGCAGCAAACAATGCTGCTTCGTTAACCAAATTAGCGAGGTCGGCGCCAGAGAAGCCAGGTGTCCCACGCGCAATTTTAGAGGCTTCTACATCTTCCGCCAACGGCACCTTGCGCATATGCACCTTGAGGATATGCTCGCGACCGCGAATATCAGGCAGGCTTACCACCACCTGCCGGTCAAAACGGCCAGGCCTCAACAGGGCTGGGTCGAGAACATCAGGGCGATTCGTCGCGGCGATAACAATGACGCCGTCGTTCACCTCAAAACCATCCATTTCTACCAGTAATTGGTTAAGCGTTTGCTCACGCTCATCATGGCCGCCGCCGAGGCCTGCGCCCCGGTGACGCCCCACCGCATCAATTTCGTCAATAAAAATAATGCAGGGCGCCTGCTTCTTGGCTTGCTCAAACATATCTCGCACACGAGATGCACCTACCCCCACAAACATCTCGACAAAATCCGAGCCCGATATAGAGAAGAATGGCACTTTCGCCTCTCCCGCAATGGCCTTGGCAAGCAAAGTCTTACCGGTGCCGGGCTGCCCCACCATCAGCACGCCGCGCGGAATACGCCCGCCCAATTTTTGAAAGCGACTGGGATCGCGCAAAAATTCGACCAATTCCTGAACGTCTTGCTTCGCTTCATCCACCCCCGCAACATCTGCGAACGTAGTGGCGATCTGATCCTCTCCCAACAGTTTCGCCTTGCTCTTGCCAAAACTCATCGGCCCGCCGCGACCGCCACCGCCTCCCTGCATCTGGCGCATAAAGAACATAAATACAGCGATAATGATAAGTATAGGGAAGCTGGCGACCAATAATTGTGTCCAGACGCTTTGCTGCTCAGGCTTGCGCCCCTCCACTTCGACCTTGTGCTGCAGTAAGTCGTCGATCAGCTTGGGGTCTTCCATCATTGGGCGAATGGTCTCAAAGGTGGACCCGTCATAGCGCTCACTCGAAATTGTCAGCCCGTCCACGACCACTTTCTTCACTTTGTCCTGCTGAACCTCTTCAATAAGCTGAGAGTAACCCACCTGCTCGGTGGTGCCTTTCATATTGAAGTTGTTAAACACAGACAACAATACTGCTGCTATCACCAGCCAAAGCAATAAATTCTTAACCATATTGTTCAATACCAATACCTCTTTAAATGTCTCAGCAGATGCGCTGACTTTGATGCACTGCAGCAATTACGGAGGACGGAGGCAGTGCCCTTCACTGCTAATTGCCGTCGCTTCTGTATAAAACTCACGTACACCATACGCATCAGATTACGCATCAGACTGCCGGCAGTCTCGATTTACCACCCTAACCACAACTAATTTACTATATTTGGGGCAATGTCTCCATGTTTCAAGGCGCACACCCACACAAGTATCACCGGCTACGAAACTCTTTCGCCACCATATAGACCTCGCGTGAGCGGGATCGGGAAGCCTTCGGTTTGCGCGTCAGCACCTTGACAAAGCAGCCTTTCGTGGCCTGAAACACCTGATCAAAGCCCTCGCCATGAAACACTTTAGTGACAAATGTGCCCCCGGGAGCCAATACCTGCTGCGCCATATTCAGGGCAAGTTCCACCAGATAGATCGCACGGGGCTGATCTACGGCGCTCAGACCACTCATGTTGGGCGCCATATCGGAAATGACCACATCCACCCTTCTGCCATCAAGAGCCGCGATAATACTGTCGAACACCTTCAGTTCGGTAAAATCTCCCTCAATAAAGGTGACCCCGGCTAAGCCGTCCATGGGCAGGATATCTGAGGCAATCACCACACCGTGATCACCCACCCGCGCAATGGCCACCTGAGACCAGCCGCCCGGGGCACTCCCTAAATCTAATACCGTCATGCCAGGGCGTATAAATTTATCCTTTTCCTGCAGTTCCAGTAGCTTGTAGCAGGCCCGCGAGCGATAGCCCTCTCGCTGGGCCTGCTGCACATAGGGGTCATCACGGTGTTCTTTCAACCATGCTTTGCTGGAGGGTCGTTTCTTCGCCATGAGAGACCACTGTGATTTCGGTTCCTTGCTCGGGGCGCCTTGTGTAGACTAGCGCGCCACAGCCGTGTTGGGCATTGTACATTGGAAAGACTATGAGTAAGAAAACAAAACTCGATATCAAACAGCTGCGCGCCATAGGCCATAAGCTCAATCCTGTAGTCACCGTTGCTGACAAAGGTCTCAGCGAGACTGTCAGTGCGGAGCTTGATCGAGCACTGACCGACCATGAGTTGATCAAAGTCAAAATCGCCCTAGGGTCGCGTGAAGCTCGGGCCGAACTATCCGGGCAGATTTGCCAGCAAACGGGCGCTGAAATGGTTCAAAGTATTGGCAGCGTCATCTTACTCTTGCGCCGCTCTGCCCAGCCAGACCCGCGGTTATCCAATCTGATCAAACCCCTATAACCAAACTCCGATGAGCAGTTGAAGACGCTGCGTCATGACAAAGAAGGGATTAGCGAGCGGCAGTTTTAGGTCAAAAAGCCGGCTGTCTGATAGACCACAATCTCTGCAATATCGACAAAAAGCTTTAATAGTGTCCGCACCACGAGAGCGTCTCGAAAAACTTAATCAGAGGTGGTGTACCTGGTCGATTTCGTACTCGATATCTCCACTGGGGGCCTTCACAATCACCACATCTCCCTCTTCTTTGCCTATTAATGCGCGCGCAATGGGCGAACCCACCGAAATCATGTTGCTCTTCACATCAGCCTCATCCTCACCCACGATGCGGTATCTCACCGTCTCATCGGTCCCTAAATTGACGAGATCAACCGTGGTGCCAAAGATTACCTTGCCCGTATTGGGAATAGATGTGACATCAATGACTTGAACGTTACTCAGTTTCCCCTCAATCTCCAAGATACGCCCCTCAGCAAAGCTCTGCTGATCACGCGCCGCGTGATACTCGGCATTCTCCTTGAGGTCACCGTGTGCTCGCGCCTCGGCGATAGCTTGCACAATGCGTGGCCGATCTACTTTCTTTAAGCGATCCAGCTCTTCTCTAAGTGTAGTTTCTCCACCCAATGTCATTGGAAATCTCGTCATAAGTCAACTCTCCCGTGCAAATCTTGAAGGCGCCGCACTGTCTTTGCGCCCTTGAACTTCAGCGCCATACAAATTGCCTCCGCGGCTGTGAGGGTGGTTGTATAAAATACGCCATGCGCTTCGGCACTGGCACGAATAGAAGCCGAATCCTCGATGGCGCGTCTGCCCTCAGTGGTGTTAACAATAAAATTTGCCTCATCGTTCTTAATCATATCCACGATATGAGGCCTACCTTCGGTCACCTTGTTCACACGGCGCACGATAAGGCCCTGTTGCTCCAGCATTTGAGCGGTACCGCCAGTCGCCACCAGAGAGAAACCCAAATCTGAAAGGTCCTGAGCCACCGCCACGATGCCAGGCTTGTCTACATCGCGAACACTGAGTAAAGCAGTGCCGCCGGTCGGCGTTCCAGTGCCAACACCCAACTGGGCCTTGGCGAATGCCTCGGCAAAGGTGTCGCCGGTGCCCATGACTTCGCCAGTGGATTTCATTTCTGGCCCCAGAATCGGATCCACGCCCGGAAATTTATTAAAGGGCAATACCGCCTCTTTGACACTAAAGTATGGCGGCACAATTTCACGAGTAAACTTCTGCGCTGCCAGGGTTTGCCCCGCCATACAGCGGGCGGCAATCTTGGCTAAAGAGACGCCTATACACTTGGACACAAACGGCACGGTGCGCGAGGCACGTGGGTTCACCTCAATCACATAGATCTCATCGTCCTGCCACGCCAACTGAACATTCATCAGTCCTTTGACGCCCAGTTCCAGTGCCATTTTTTTCACCTGCGCGCGCATCGCATCCTGCACCTCAGCATTGAGACTGTAGGGCGGAAGGGAGCAGGCAGAGTCACCTGAATGCACACCTGCCTGCTCAATATGCTGCATGATCGCGCCGATTACGACCTGTTCCCCATCGCTAACGGCATCGATATCCACTTCAATTGCTGCACTAAGAAACCGGTCCAGCAAAACCGGAGCGTCATCGGACGCTTGAACTGCGTCACGCATATAGCGCAACAGGTCTTCCTCACGATAGACGATCTCCATGGCGCGACCACCGAGTACGTAGGAAGGACGAACTACCAAAGGATAGCCAATGGCCTTAGCTGCCTCTACTGCCTCTTCAGTGCTGCGCACCGTAGTATTGTTGGGCTGCTTTAGATTCAGCTTCTCTATCATTTTCTGAAAACGCTCTCGATCCTCTGCTCGGTCGATGGCATCCGGAGTGGTGCCTATAATGGGCACACCGTGAGCCTCTAGTGCCCGCGCGAGCTTGAGCGGGGTCTGTCCACCAAACTGCACGATTACGCCTTTAGGCTTTTCTACATCGACGATTTCAAGAACATCCTCTAGCGTCACAGGCTCAAAATAAAGGCGGTCGGAAGTGTCGTAGTCTGTGGAGACAGTTTCTGGATTGCAGTTAACCATAATGGTTTCATAGCCATCCTCACTCAGTGCCAGCGCCGCATGCACGCAGCAATAATCAAATTCGATACCTTGGCCAATCCGATTGGGGCCACCGCCCAATATTAGAATTTTATCTTGGCCTGTCGGCGCCGCCTCGCATTCTTCCTCGTACGTTGAATACATATAGGCAGTGGTAGACGCAAACTCTGCCGCGCAGGTGTCTACGCGTTTGAATACCGGACGCACACCCACGCTGTGGCGGTGCTCCCGCACATTCGTTTCTGACGCAGCCAGCAACACCGAAAGACGCTCGTCCGAGAAGCCCTTGCGCTTAATTTCAAGCATTTTCGCTTGATCGATCTGCTGCAGGCTGACCGTCTTCAGGCTGTCTTCCGTAGACACAATATCTTCAATCTGTACGAGGAACCAAGGGTCCACACCGGAGTAGCGAGACACCTCATCCAAACTCATACCCGCACGGAACGCATCACCAAGATACCAGATACGGTTCGGTCCTGGATTGGTAAGCTCTGATATGAGTTCAGCCCGAAGTTCAGAGTCGTCGACATCGATCATATGTTCAAATCCGGCGGAATCCACCTCTAACCCTCGCAGTGCTTTTTGCAGAGACTCCTGAAAGGTGCGGCCTATAGCCATGACTTCGCCTACGGACTTCATCTGCGTCGTGAGGCGATCGTCTGCACCGGTGAACTTTTCAAACGCAAACCGAGGGATCTTTGTCACGATATAATCAATAGAGGGCTCGAAGGACGCGGGCGTTACGCCGCCGGTGATGTCATTACGCAGCTCATCCAGCGTATAACCAATCGCTAACTTGGCGGCCACTTTGGCGATGGGAAAGCCCGTGGCCTTGGATGCCAGCGCCGAAGAGCGAGACACTCTTGGGTTCATTTCAATGATGACCATCCGGCCGGTTTCCGGATCTTGCCCGAACTGCACATTAGAACCGCCAGTTTCCACACCAATCTCACGCAGCACGGCCACAGAGGCATTGCGCATAATTTGATATTCTTTATCGGTGAGTGTCTGTGCCGGCGCCACCGTGATTGAATCGCCCGTATGCACACCCATCGCATCAAAGTTTTCGATCGCACAAATAATAATGCAGTTGTCGTTTTTGTCACGAACCACTTCCATCTCGAACTCTTTCCAGCCGATAAGAGATTCATCTATCAACAGCTCATTGGTCGGCGACAAGTCCAGTCCGCGTCGACAAATCTCCTCAAATTCACTCCGATTATAGGCGATTCCACCACCTGACCCTCCCATGGTGAATGAGGGCCGAATAATGCATGGAAAGCCGATGGAATCCTGCACCTGAAAAGCTTCCTCCAGACTGTGGGCAAGGACAGAACGCGGCGTATCCAAGCCTATGCTCTTCATTGCCTTGTCAAAAAGCTGCCGGTCTTCCGCCTTGTCAATCGCCTCCTTGGTAGCGCCTATCATCTCTACCCCATGCGCCTCTAACACGCCTTCACGGGCCAAATCCAAAGCACAGTTGAGCGCAGTCTGGCCACCCATGGTAGGCAACAGAGCATCGGGATTCTCTAATTCTATAATGCGGGCCACGGTCTGCCATTCTATGGGCTCGATATAGGTGGCATCGGCCATTACTGGATCGGTCATGATAGTGGCGGGATTGGAGTTCACCAAAATGACCCGGTAGCCTTCCTCGCGCAGCGCCTTGCAGGCCTGCGCGCCAGAATAGTCAAACTCACAGGCTTGCCCAATAATAATAGGGCCAGCACCGAGAATCAGAATGCTTTTTATATCAGTACGCTTCGGCATAGTGGCTTACTTCTTCCGGGCCCGTGCAGTGATCAGTTCGATAAAGTGTTGGAACAAAGGTGCCGCATCATGCGGTCCCGGACTAGCTTCTGGGTGACCTTGGAAGCCAAAGGCATCTTTATCAATGCGGTGCATACCCTGCAAGCTGCCGTCGAAAAGAGATGTATGAGTAACGCGTAGATTATCGGGCAGACTATGCTCGTCAACGGCAAACCCGTGGTTCTGACTGGTAATCAGTACCGTCCCGTCATCCACGTTTTGTACTGGATGGTTGGCCCCGTGATGGCCAAACTTCATCTTCACTGTTGCCGCGCCACTGGCCAAGCCCAACAGCTGGTGGCCCAGACAAATACCAAACACGGGGATATCTGTGGCAAGAATACATTGAATCGCCTTTACCGCGTAATGACACGGCTCTGGATCACCCGGGCCATTAGACAGAAAAATCCCATCTGGATTCATGGCGAGAACATCAGCTGCTGGCGTCTGAGCAGGGACCACTGTCAGGCGGCAACCATAATCGACCAACAACCTCAGAATATTGCGTTTGACGCCAAAATCATAGGCCACAACGTGCCAGGGCAAATCAGCGTCAGCACGCTCACTGCAACCCACACTCATAGTCCAGCTACCTTCGCGCCAAGGGTAGTGCTGCGCCGTTGTGACTTCTTTGGCAAGGTCCATACCCTTGAGGCCAGCAAAATCTCGCGCCTGCGCCAAAGCGTGCGCTTCGTCGACCCCTTCACCGGCCATCAGGCACCCGCTGAGAGCACCCTTCTCGCGCAGAATACGCGTAAGTCGACGCGTGTCGATTTCAGCAATCGCAACGATATTACGGCGGCATAAATACTCGGACAGACCCTGCTGATTGCGGTAGTTGCTGGCAAGTAGCGGTAAACTCCTGACCACCAGACCGGTTGCCCAAATCGCATCGGACTCCTCGTCCTCATCATTAACCCCCGTGTTACCAATATGGGGGTATGTCAGCGTGACAATCTGGCGAGCATAGGAAGGGTCTGTGAGGATTTCCTGATAACCACTCATGGCAGTATTAAATACCACCTCACCCACCGAAATACCCGTGGCGCCTACTGCCAACCCTCTGAAAATACTACCATCTTCAAGGGCTAATATGGCCGGAGTGGACAAGCAAACCTCCATCATTCAGTGGCATAATGCCAGCTACGCGCCCGCAAAAAAGCAAGATGAAGTCAATCACGTCTCGCCTTTTCACATGAATACAGCTCTGGTTAATCGCAGGTGCACTCTGCTCCCGATGCGCTGGTCGAGGGGGGGTGCATAATCTGGCGAAAGAGTTTAGGGGATGCGGTCCTTAGAGTCCAGACTGATGGCTAGTGATTCACACAGGAATTCAATGTTACTGCAATCAAACGGCTTCCAATATTCCGCGATTCCGATACGTTGGTCGATGAAAAACTCTCTAAAGCAGTTGCTTTAATATAGAAAATACCTATTATTACGGCGTCTATCAAATTGTTGGAGGCTTTTGCATGGCTTATGTGAACGGCAAAATCGCTGCGGTTACTGGCGCGGGCTCAGGTATAGGCCGCGCCTTGGCACTGCAACTAAACCGCGAAGGCTGTGAATTATTTCTCAGCGACATCAGTGCCGGTGATCTGAATGAAACTCACGCAATGTTGACGCGCAAAGATGTTTCTGCCGATATCCATGTGCTAGATGTCGCTGACAAGCTGAGCGTCTATGCCTGGGCCGATCAAATTGCCAAGTCCAAGGGGCATATTGACATCATCATCAATAACGCAGGCGTCGCTCTCATCTCAAACGTCGAGGATAATCGCTACCAGGACTTCGAGTGGCTGATGGGCATTAATTTCTGGGGCGTAGTTTATGGCACACAGGCTTTTTTGCCGCTATTACGTCAATCTCAGCAGGGACACGTCGTTAACATTTCTTCTGTCTTCGGGTTAATGTCAACGCCCACTCAGTCGGCCTACAATGCGGCTAAATTTGCCGTGCGTGGTTATACCGAAGCCCTACGTCAGGAAATGGTCGGCAGCAATATCCACGTATGCTGCGTCCACCCCGGTGGCATTAAAACCAATATCGCACGCGCAGCACGCAGCGAAAATACTGACGTCAATGCCGACGAGCGTGACGGTGAATTTAAGAAATTAGCTCGCACAACACCAGAAGAAGCCGCGGCAAGAATTATTGATGCCGTCGCGAAACGCAAAAAACGGCTTCTCATTGGAATGGACGCGAAATTAATTTCCCTTATGTGCCGCCTATTTCCTGTCAGTTACCCCCGAGTACTGAGACTACTGATCTGGAATGAGCCTAAGTCACTGAAATGACAACGCTCGTGCAAGCAGCATCGAAGAAAAACGCAGACACCCGCCAGAGCCTGCTGCTAATGGCACTGCAACTTTATGCCCGCGAAGGCTTGCACGCGGTTTCACTCCGCCGTATCAGTATCGAGGGGGGCTCAAAAAATTCTGGCGCAATGCATTACCACTTCCACAATAAATTGGGTGTGATACAGGCACTAATAGACATGATTGCAGAGGAGTTAGCACATATTGCCACTGCCATACGCCCGCAGCATCAGCCCAAACGGTCACTGCGCAATGCGTGTCGTGGCACGTTGCGCCCACTAGTGGAATTACCCAAGAGACAAGACTGGGGTGCCGACGGCTTAAAGTTCCTGTCGCGACTGGCAAGTGAGAGTGACGTCGAAATTGCCAAGATGGTCAATACGATATGCGCGCCTTTCTCGCAGAGACTGGACCATGCGCTAGCAGAACAATTACCCACACTACCAGCACCCGTCCGTCGTCTGCGGCTCATGTTTATGAGCACGAATGTATTCCACGGCGTTGCGGAAGTTTTTTGGCTCACAAACACACCACTGGGGGACCTCAGTTATTTCGATGAGGATATCTTGCTGGACCATTTGGTTGACTACCTGATCGGCGGTCTTCAGGCTCCCAGCCTGACCGCCTATAACCCCGCGAAAACAGAGAGGACGCAATGACCGACGAAACTCAAGACCTGATATTCGATCTGACCCTTACCGACGATCAACGCATGAATCGCGAAACTATGCAGCGCTTTGCTACCGCAGAAATCCGACCCATCGCTAAAAGCGTAGACGCAGGCGATAATCCTGCGCAGACGTTTTATCCAAAAACTGTCGAGCTGGGAATCTCCCAGCTACCCATCCCGGAAGTACTAGGGGGTGCGGGGATGAAGCGCTCGCCCTCTTCCAACGCCCTGATCTTGGAAGATCTCGCGCACGGTGATTTATCTCTGGCCCTAGGATCTATAAGCCCTGTTGCTTTTGTCAATACACTCATAGATCAAGGCTCAGATGCGCAGCGCGAAAAATATCTGCCGCTGTTTTGTGCAGAGGACTTCAAGACCGCGACCACCGCACTACTCGAGCCGCGAGCGACCTTTGATCCTACCGAACCCGCAACGATTGTCACGACTAACGGCGATGGGTTTACCCTGTCAGGCACCAAATCCATGGTGCCATTGGGGATGGACGCGGAACTGACACTGATCATTGGGCGCATGGAAAATGGCGATCCTGCTGCCTTTATTGTCGAGGGTACGCCAGCGGGCATGACGCGCACTGCAGAAGACAATATGGGACTGCACGGCGCGCAGCTAGCGACACTAACGCTGGACAAAGTGCAACTGCCGGCCAGCGCCCTGCTGGGCGAAGGCCCCTTTGACCTGCAGCGCTTTATTGACCTAAGCCGTGTCGGGATATGCGCACTCGCTGTGGGCACGTGTCAAGCGGTACTGGATTACGTTAAAACCTACTGCAACGAAAGGATTGCCTTTGACGAACCCATTACTAACCGCCAGTCCGTGGCGTTTATGATTGCCGACATTGCCATTGAATTAGAGTCCATGCGCCTGATGACTTGGCGCGCTGCCTCGCGGGCCGAGCAGGGTCTAGATTTTCATGAACATGCTTACCTCGCTAAAGTATTCTGCGCTGAACACGCGATGAAAATCGGCACCGACGGCGTACAACTTCTGGGCGGCCATGGTTTTTGCACCGAGCACCCGGTAGAGCTTTGGTACAGAGACCTTCGCGCCATCGCCATGCTGGAAGGCATGGCCAGCGTCTGACCCTATGACTTTCGAATTCAGGAGAAAAACCCGTGATTAATCTCGAACTCAGTAAAAAGCATGAAGAAACATTCGGACAGGTCATGATGTTGGCCGAACACATGATGCGGCCCTACTCGCGCAAGTATGACAAAGCGGAACACACCTACCCCAAGGAAATGGAAGAGGTTGCCAAATTGATCGGCGGTGCGCGCTCTAATCCCTCTGGCCCAAAGGTTGATATTCCAGCAGGCACGGTTGTGAATGGTGGCAACATGGGCGCCGTAGTGGGCTTATTTGGCCTGTGTTGGGGCGATGTTGGACTATTTTTAGCCATGCCCGGCAGCGGCTTGGGCAACGCCGCGATTACAGCGGTAGGGACACCTGAGCAAGTAGAGAGGTATGGCGGCAGCTACGCTGCGATGTGCATTACGGAACCGGGCACAGGCTCGGATTCTGCCAGCATCAGCACCACAGCAGTGGCGGATGGCGACGAATGGGTGCTCAATGGCGAGAAAATTTATGTCACCGATGGCGAGCGCTCTGACACGCTGGTCGTCTGGGCTACGCTGGACAAATCGCTGGGTAAAGCCGCCATCAAATCCTTCATTGTCGAAAAGGGTACGCCCGGATGCGAAGTCACTCGATTAGAACACAAGCTTGGCATACGCGCGTCTGATACAGCGGCGATCAGCTTTAATGACTGCAGAATTCCCAAAACTAATATTCTTGGCAGCGCAGAATTGGCAACTGATGCGGAGGGCCGCAAGAAAGCGTTTGGGGGTGTTATGCAAACCTTTGACAACACGCGCCCGCCGGTCGCAGCGATGGCGATAGGCACGGCGCGTGCTGCTCTGGATATGTCTCGTGAGCTACTAAAAGAGGAGGGTGTGGAACTGAAATTCGACAAGAAACCGGCCAACCTCACTGCAGTGGAAGCGGAATTGTGCCAAATGGAAGCTGAATGGCACGGCGCCAGATTACTGGTGTTAAAAGCCGCTTGGATGGCAGACAACAAAATACCTAACTCTATGGAAGCGTCAATGTGCAAAGCAAAAGCCGGTCGCGTGGGGAACGATATTACCCTGCGCTGCGTTGCTCTGTGCCAGAGCCTTGGTTATAGCGAAAATATTCTATTGGAAAAATTTGCGCGCGATTCCAAGATTTTGGACATCTTCGAGGGTACGCAACAAATACAACAACTGATCGTCGCGCGCCGGGTGCTGGAAAAATCTTCGTCTGAACTCAAGTAGTTCTGCATGAATGGCCCGCCGCTGTCAGGCCAACTGACTCGTCAACAGCTGACTGTTCTCATTCTGGCGCTTATGTCCACCGGGATGGGACAGTCGTTGGTGTTCGCTATCCTTGCGCCTTTAGGCCGTGAAGTACGGCTTGGGGAATTACAAATCACGTCTATCATCGCATTATCAGCGTTGATTTTCGGACTTGCAGCGCCCTATTGGGGTCGCCTTAGTGATCACGTTGGGCGCAAACCCATTATGATCACGGGGCTACTGGGATACACGGTCGGCACCGTGCTTTTTACCAGCGTATTCCTCGCGGGAATGACCGGCCTGCTTAGCGGCGCATTGCTCTATGCTGTGCTGCTGATAACGCGCTGCTGTCAATCGATCGTCATGTCCGCCACTGCGCCTGCTAGCGCGGCCTATGCCGCTGACAACACCATTAGAGATGAGCGCACAAAAACTATGGCCCGCCTTGGCACAGCAAGCAGTATGGGTGCCATTCTTGGGCCTGCAGTGAGTGGCGCGCTCGCTACCTTCGGGCTGCTAGCGCCATTATATTTTGCCGCCGGATTGGCCAGTGCAGCCGCCGTGGTGGTATGGCGGAAGTTGCCGACAGCGCCAGGCGTGCAATTCACCAAACGCGAACCCTCACAAAAACTTCGCTACAGTGATAAGCGCATTGCGTTGCTGCTAATCACTGCCGTGAGTCTATTCATTGGGTTTTCTAGTATACAGCAAACCCTGGGCTTCCAGTTGCAAGACAAACTTAATCTCAGTGGCATCGAGACGGCGCAAATGACGGGCGGCGCATTGATGGTCTGCGCTATCTTTACTTTCCTAACACAAATCACCGTGATGCAGCGGATGCAGTTAAGACCCACGCACTTCGTACGCATCGGTTTGTTAAGTATGATAGTAGGCTCAGCGGTGATTGCCAGTTTCGAGACTTTTATGGTGCTCGCGCTTGGGATGGCGTTTCTTGGAATAGGAATGGCAATGTGTATGCCATCAATTGCCGGTGGTGCCTCGCTGGCAGTGTCGGCAGAGGAACAAGGTGCAGCGGCGGGACTGGTAAGCTCCTGTCCCGCGATTGGTTTTGCATTCGGCCCTGTGTGCGCCGGTGCGTTGTATGAATTTCACAGCCCTTTAGCGCCGCTGTTTAGCACGTCGGTACTCTTTATTGCATGGGTAGTTTTAGTCATCAACGACCGCTGAGAGCCGGAGGTGATACGGTAATTCACACCCTGCGATCTCACAAAATAATGCATCGAGGCTTACAGTCGCTCCAATGCTGCCCGCAAGTTTTGCGGAATTGGCACTGAACGATTTTCCGCTCGCTCGACAAAGACATGTACAAAGTGACCATGTGCAGCTGCGACCTGCTCACCCTCTCTAAAAATAGCAATACCATATTGCACAGAGCTGTTTCCGAGCCTGTCTACACGCAAGCCGGCCTCTACTGGCTCAGGATAGGCAATAGGCGCATGATAATTGCACCCCGAACTCACCACATAGCCGACCACAGTCCCGTCACTTATATTCAGACCGCCCTCTTCAATGAGATAACGGTTAGCGGCGGTATCAAAATATGCATAGTAGGCGACGTTATTCACATGGCCATAAACATCGTTGTCGGACCAGCGCGTCGAAATAGGATAAAATACTTTATAGTCGTCTCGGCTGGGCGGTGCGTCCTTGTTCATGCGGCACCGCGATAAGACGCTTTATAAATCGCTAGTGCGTCTTCATAAGACACTTCTCGAGGGTTATTCATTAGCAGGCGCTGCTGTAACATTGCATCAGTGGCCAACATTTCCAGATCGCTTTCTTTCACTCTTGCCTGTTGCAAGGTAGCAGGCAACTGAACATCGTCTACAAGTTGCCGCAGTGCGGCGATCAATGCGGCGCTTTTCGCACTCGCGCTCCCCGCGATGGGGGCTCCAATCACCACCTCCGCTAAGTCCGCGTAGAGGTCATCCGCGTGCGACGCATTAAACTCTAACACCGCAGGCAATACCAATGAATTACTTAAGCCGTGAGGAATGTGATAATGCCCGCCCAGCGGATAGGCCAGCGCATGCACTGCCCCGACTGGGGCATTCGCAAATGCCTGACCGGCTAAACAGGCACCCAAAAGCATATTCCCTCGCGCTTCACTATTGCCACCGTCGTGCACCGCGGCACGAATATTACGCGATAATAGCGTTAAAGCCTTAACCGCCAAGTTGTCAGACAAAGGGTTTTTTTTGTGGCGGGAAGTATAAGCTTCGATGGCGTGAACCATCGCATCAACACCCGTCATAGCGGTAATGGTAGGGGGCAACCCGAACGTGAGTGCAGCATCTAACACCGCCACATCCGGCAACAACACCGGCGACGAAACGCCGGCCTTGGTCGTCTCACCCGTAGTAATGACTGCCACCGGTGTGACCTCGGAACCGGTTCCTGCCGTCGTGGGAACTAAAACCAAAGGCAACCTACCACCGACTACCTGACCCACTCCGTAGATATCAGAGAGCCCCTGACTTCCACCTAACAACACTGCCACCACTTTGGCCACATCCATTGAGCTGCCGCCCCCGACCGCTATAACGCCGTCAACGTTACCACTTCGCGCCAGGTCGCTAGCCGCCTGCACCGTAACTTCCGGCGGATCCTCACGCACCTGATCAAACACTAGCGCAGAAAGCCCTGCTTCTTCTAGCGCAGCAAGAATCGGCTGTATCAGCCCAATAGACATCAAACCCGGATCGGTGACCAGCAAGGGACGTTCTATTTTTAGATGCCGGCATTGCACTTCTAGCTCTAGCGCGCTACCCGGACCGTTGATTATTCTAGCAACCGTATTGAACTCAAAATCCTGCATAGTCCATACCTACATCGTGATGATGACCTTGCCACGCGCACGACGCTCTATCATACATTTAAAGGCTTCTTCG
Organism: Halioglobus sp.; assembly: GCA_029246385.1. Lineage (GTDB taxonomy): Bacteria > Pseudomonadota > Gammaproteobacteria > Pseudomonadales > Halieaceae > Marimicrobium. The sequence goes on along the minus strand of JAQWNG010000040.1, from coordinate 51,839 downwards.
TACTGCTCGACAGGAAAACTGTCCGTTACAACAGGCTTTATTTTGCCGCTGGCAAAAAGCGCCCAGAGTTCCTCGATATTCTTCAAATTAACTTCAGGCTCCTCGCCTGTAAAACGACCCCAAAATACCCCCACGATGGAGCACCCTTTGAGCAACGTAAGATTAAGTGCAATCTTCGGAATGGGGCCGCTCGCAAAGCCAATCACGAGGTAGCGGCCTTTCCAAGCCATGCCGCGCAGAGCAGCCTCTGCATAATCACCTCCGACAGGGTCATAAACCACATCCACACCCTTTCCTTCGGTCAACGCCTTGATCGCGTCCTTCAAGTTTACGTCGTTATAATTAATAAGCTCATCAGCGCCCAATGTCTTGCACAGCGCCAGTTTCTCATCGCTACTGGCGGCAGCAATTACCTTGGCGCCCATTTGTTTACCAAGTTCAATAGCGCTGGTGCCGACACCTCCCGCTGCGCCCAGCACCAGCAGAGTCTCGCCCGGCTGAATATTGGCACGCTGTTTGAGCGCGTAGTAGGACGTAAAGTATGTGATGCTAACGCCAGCAGCCTGTTCGAAGCTCAGCCCATCAGGCATTGGAAAAGCGCCAAATTCATTCACCGCGATTTTTTGGCAAAAAGCGCCGGAACCACCGGCAGATAGCACCTTGTCACCTAATTTGAAGCGGCTGACCTTAGCGCCGACTGCAGCCACTATCCCGGCACATTCCCCCCCTGGAATGAAGGGCAGATCAGGTTGATACTGATACTTGCCCTGTATCATCAGCACATCAGGGAAGTTTAGACCCGCCGCTTTAACATCAATCAGGATGTCGTGTTCCCCGACTGGTGGTTCCGGCCAGTCCGACACTAGCTCCAATTTATTAGGAAGACCGTGCTCTTTACATGCCACTGCTTTCATTAGTATTCCTCAGGTCATAAAAGTCCGTGTTAAAGACTAAAACGAAAACGGCGCCCGTAAGCGCCGTTTTACTCATGACGACATCACGCGACTTCAAATAATCCTGCCGCACCCATGCCGCCGCCAACACACATCGTTACAACGACATATTTAACACCGCGACGCTTACCCTCAATCAATGCGTGACCCACCATGCGCGATCCACTCATGCCATACGGATGACCGATCGAAATCGCACCGCCGTTTACGTTGAGTTTATCATTGTCGATGCCCAATTGGTCACGACAGTAGATCACCTGCACAGCAAAGGCTTCGTTAAGTTCCCACAAGCCAATATCATCAACTGACAGGCCGTGCTGCTTAAGCAGCTTGGGTACAGCAAACACTGGTCCAATCCCCATCTCATCCGGGGCGCAGCCAGCAACAGCAATACCGCGGTAGATTCCCAACGGCTGCAGACCCTCGCTTGCGGCAACTTTTGAGTCCATAATCAACTGTGCGGAAGAGCCATCAGAGAGTTGGGATGCATTGCCCGCGGTAATGGTGCCGCCTTCGATAACAGTCTTTAATCCTTGGAGGCCTTCCAATGTTGTGCCACGCAAACCTTCGTCAGCAGACACGGTAGCTTCAACCTCTGAAGAATCGCCGGTCGCTTTGTCCCAAGCGATACGTTTGCAAGTAACATCTACTAGCTCATCGGCATATTTACCGGCGGCATAAGCTGCAGCGGTGCGCTCCTGTGACTGCAGTCCATACTCGTCCATTGCCTCGCGAGAAATTTTATAACGCTCAGCAACGATTTCCGCTGTCTGCAACATCGGCACAAACATATTCGGCTCAATCGCCATCAACTCGTCGTCTACCATGCGGTGCAGATTCATGTGTTCATTCTGCACAAGCGAGATAGACTCCAGTCCACCGCCGATCACACAATCCATACCGTCGTACATGACCTGCTTTGCAGCGGTCGCTACCGCCATCAGGCCGGACGAGCACTGACGATCTATCGTCATACCAGACGTGGTAATCGGCAGCCCCGCACGCAACGCAATCTGACGTGCGATATTAGAACCGGTGGTACCCTGCTGCAAAGCACTACCCATTATCACGTCGTCAACGCGACTCGGATCGATACCGGCACGCCTTACGGCTTCAGCCACGGACGCAGCGCCCAACGTTGCCCCGCCAAGATTATTAAAACCGCCACGAAAGGCCTTGCCAATCGGCGTGCGAGCGGTGGATACAATAACGGCTTCTCTCATATTTGTTCTCTCCAGTAACGGGGCGCCAATGAAGGCCCCTTGAGTCAATGTTTACTTATTTAGGCCAAGGCCTTCCATAGCCTTGCCAGTGAATTTTACCGTCTGTTCAAAACCCGCTTGAGGCTGTGCTTGACCCTCCGGGGACGTAATCGCATCCCAATTGGCCGCGATACCCTCTGGAGTCTGATCTTCGGGTGCCAGCCAAGCGCCATCAGTCTCAACAATCTTGGCCACGGAGTAGGCACCTGCGCCGGCACAAATAATCGTCTTATTGGGAGCGTCATCACTAACCATATACAGTACCGCAGGCGTGACCGTCTCTGGCGTCAACAGTGCAAACGCTTCTTCAGGAATCAGACCTTCAGTCATACGCGTGCCCGCAGTCGGTGCGAGAGCGTTGATGCGGATATCGTACTTCGCACCTTCCTGGGTCAACGTATTCATCATTCCAATAACGCCCATTTTCGCGCTACCGTAATTGGTCTGGCCAAAGTTACCATATAGACCTGACGAAGATGTCGTAACGACAATGCGACCATAGGCTTGATCACGCATGATATCCCAACATGCCTTAGTGCAATTCACGCTGCCCATCAGATGCACATCAAGCACGAGTTTGAAGTCGTCTAAGTCACCCTTGGTAAAACTCTTGTCGCGCAAAATGCCCGCATTGTTCACCAGAATGTCCACGCGACCCCATTTGTCAACGGCCTGCTTGACCATGGCCTCGACTTCGTCATATTTGGCGACATTGGCGCCGTTGGCGATAGCTTCCCCCCCTAACGCCTCGATTTCTGCCACCACAGCCTTGGCTGCCTCGGATGAACCACCGGAACCGTCGACTCCACCGCCTAAGTCGTTGACTACAACCTTTGCTCCACGTTTAGCCAGTTCGATGGCATGGCTGCGACCCAACCCTTGACCAGAACCGGTCACGATTGCGACTTTACCGTCATAACGAATAGACATTACTGAACCCCTCTTAATAAAAAAATAAATAGCCCAACTGATCAGCCGGCGATGACCATACTCAACCACTCTGCCACCAGTGCCGGCGTCTCCTCGCCCTCGATCTCAACGGAGACAATCTGCTTAATTAAAAAACGATTCTCGTCTTTGCGAACGATATCGGCGATTTCTGAGTTCGCACGGACGCGCTTGCCGGACTTCACTGGTGCCAGAAAACGCACCTTGTCAAAACCATAGTTGAGTCCCATCACAATATTTTCAGGAATTACGCCGTTGCCTTCGATCAACTTAGAGAGAAGAGATAGGGTCAAAAATCCATGAGCGATAGTGCCGCCAAAGGGTGTGTTCTTTGCAGCTTCCTCGTCTATATGAATAAACTGGTGATCTTCGGTGCAATCGGCGAAAACATTGATGCGGTCCTGTGTCACCTCAATCCACTCGCCAGGCTCAAACTTAGTGCCGATAGCGTCCAACATTTCTTCCTTGGGTACGATTTTTACTGCCATGGTGTGCTCCTAGTCGGTTTTTTTTACAACAGAGACGGGTAATCATCATCGAGCTGCGCTGTTTGAGCGCCAACGCACGCTGTGCGCTAAGCAAGAAACAACATACCAATGTGTCTACCGAGAATAGATAGAGATGGCACAACTCGGCTCAAAAAAAGAATTTGAACATACAGTATGTATTTAGCGCGTTCAAGTACTTTATCTGCCAGCCCGTTGGAGACTGGGGAGGACCGGCTGACTTCAGAAACCCTAGCCTGAGGCATAATCACTGCGAAATCGGCAATACTCTGAGCGAATCAAAGCAAGCCGATGGCAAGCTTAAAAGTTATACTGAAGTTTCAACCCATAAACACGGGGATCAGACAGGACAGATATTGCGTTTTGGGTCACAGTACTGGGCCGGCCTCGGCTAATGATATTCCTATCATCGGCGATATTTTTGACGAATGCAGTCACCTCCCATTGCTGATCGAGGGCGGCCATATTCACACGCGCATCCCAACGGTCATAGCTGTCGACTCTATCATATTGCGGATCATTGAAAATCGACATCCACTGTTTGCCGGTGTAAGCATAAGTGCCAGTAGCGGACCAATCGAAATCAAACATCTGCCAAAAATAAGTGACGTTCAGAGACGCCTTGTTTTTGGGCGTTAACACAAATTCATTGCCTTGGAGATCTTGCTCGTCCGTGCATAGCGGATTCTGAGTATCGCCCACTGCATAGGGCCCCAAGGTGCATGCGTTGGCATCTTTGCTGGAAAAAGTTTTAAACTCCGTAAAATTGTACGAGTACGTTCCGCTAAGCATGATACTCGGTATCGGCAGGGCTCTAAAGTCCAGTTCCAGACCGGCAGCTTCTGCGTCTTTGGCATTTTCAAACGTGTTCAGAGCAATGCCGTTTTCCACGTCCTGCTTAATCACCTGTAACTCGGTATAGTCGTAGTAATACACAGAGGCACCCACATTCAACCGGTTTTCAAATGTTGACCCTTTATAGCCTATCTCATAGGAGATAATTTCTTCCGGTTTCACCACGTCTACCAACGTTTCCGCACTGGGTTTCTGAAAATTAAAGCCACCGGAACGATAACCCGTCGCGATGAAGGCATACAGAAACTGATCCGGCGTCAAATAATGGTCTGCACCCAAGCGCCAAGTCCACTTATCCCAACTGTCATCTTCATTCCTGTACACGGTCGGATTATCAGGATCACCCACATACTGCACAAAGGTATTATCATTGCCCTTTTTTTCGTCATACGAATAGCGCAGACCGGCGGTCAGAACAGTTTGGGGCGACAGATCCCACGATAGCTGACCATAGGATGCATATGAACGGGTATCTACGGTGGCTTCGCCACGATAAAGATAGTTGTCTTTACTTACAACGTTGGCCACATCGGCGCCAACCGCATTAGCAAGATCGACGAGAAATTGGTACGTCTCCATTAACTTATCATTCCACTCTCGAAAATCCACGACCTGCGATTCATCGCTGTGATAGTAATAAAGTCCGCCTAACAGCGAGAAATCACCATCCCATTCCGACGAATACTGCAACTCGTGGGAGCTGAATCTCGCCTCCTGGTCGACGTTAAAGGTCATATCGGCGCCGGTAATCGGATTCTCTGGGGCTGGGAAGCCGGGGAGATTAGCGACAGGAATAGCAAGAGTTCCGACTTGGGCATTGAGCTTGGTCCAGTCGACGCCCGAGTCCGCCTGAACGCTAGCGTCGGCATCAATTGTCGAATCAAACCAGTATTTGTTATACCCCCCGGTATACTTGAGGGTGAAGGTGTCTGCGCTGTATTCGCTATTCAGAAAAAGCGCCCAGCGCCGGTTCTTGAGATTTGGATTACGGTCTTGTGTTACTTTATTTTCATCTTGCAGCGCGGGATTATCTATGGCTAGGCCCTGGCGCATATTGACGAAGTTCTGCGCGGGGAACATACCCGGCAAGCTAATGGTCTCACCCGTAGTATCATTCGCTACGGGTTGCGCTAACCCACGTGCAAAAGGCTCCAGTATGTAGCCGTTTCCCTGCCGGTAATCGCGGTCTACGCCTATGACCTTGAGCACGGTATTCCATCGATCATTGGGCTCATACTCCAGACTCACCGTACCATAGGGCGTTTTGTCCTGTTCATAGTCCTTGCCGTTGTAGGTGTTTTTCTGGAATCCCTCGTGGCTGATATAAGACGCACCCGCCAACACACTTAATGTGTCAGTGATCGGGCCACTAGCCAACCCCTGAATGAGTCTGCCGTCGTAATTGGTAAGTTGCGCTGTGACGTTACCTTCCCACTCCTCGCTAGGTCGCTTACTGATAAAGCTTATGGCGCCGCCAACAGAATTGCGCCCATAGAGAATGCCCTGCGGCCCCCGCAACACCTCAATGCGCTCAATATCCATGAACTCGGAGTAGTTGAATATACCGTTTTCAGTATTGTAAACCCCGTCCCAGTAAATGCCGATCCCCGGCTCTGAACCTACCGCCAGATTAGGTCGCCCTACTCCACGGATGCTGACCCTAAACGTTGTAATTGAGAGGGAGGGCGTATGCGCCGTGAGGTCTTGGCTGCCGGTTATGCCCAGCTGATCCAGCGTAGCACTATCGAAAGCGCTGATCGACGCCGCAGTATCCATAAGGGAAGCTTCGCGCTTACTGGCCGTTACGATGATTTCTTCAAGCGAATTGGCTGCAACAGCAGCATAAACCACTGTCGCAGAGGAAAAAGCCATCAGGGCGACAAACGGCGCGCACCGCTTTAAAGCTATATTCATACGATTGAGGCCATTCTTATTAGTAGTCTCTAGAACCTACATCAGTCCAACCGCAATTTAAAGCAAATTTTTAAGTCATAACGGTAAAGATGCCGTAGCGTCAGCAAAGGCTTTTAAATGGCCAAGCGTCTTGCCCAGCGTCAGCAGGAGCGTTTGAAGTCATTACTGCGCGTAGGTGTACTTCACGGCTATTGGATATATTGTTTCAGCTCATTGCGGCCCACCACCATGCGGTGCACTGCATCAGGACCATCAGCTAGGCGCAGCGTGCGCTGAGACATATACATATGGGCCAGCGGCGTATCCTGACTCACTCCCAGTGCGCCAAACATTTGAATTGCCTCGTCCACAATGCGGATAGAGATATTCGGCACCGCCGTCTTGATCATCGAAATCCATACGCGGGCCTCTTTCGCATCCACGTTATCCATCATCCAAGCGGTCTTTAACGTCAGCAGACGAGCCTGCTCAATGTCCATTCGCGCATTAGCGATGATGTCGATATTTCCGCCCAAACGCGCTAGCGGCTTACCAAAAGCGACACGCGACATCGACCGTTGGCAAAGGAGCTCCAATGCTTTTTCTGCAGCACCGATGGCGCGCATGCAGTGGTGTATGCGGCCTGGTCCCAGTCGACCCTGAGAAATCTCAAAACCACGACCAGATCCTAACAGAATATTTTCTTTGGGCACGCGCACGTTGGTAAATTTCTGATGCATATGACCATGGGGCGCATCATCCATGGAAAACACATTCATGCCGCGCAGGTTTTCAAATCCGGGGGTGTCTGTTGGAACGAGTATCTGTGACTGCTGCTGATGTTTGGGTGCGTCCGGCTCGGTTTTTACCATTACGATCATTATCTTACAGCGCGGATCGCCGGCGCCAGACACATAGTGCTTTTCTCCGTTAATAACCCAGTCGTCACCATCGAGTACTGCCTGCGTGCAGACATTGGTCGCGTCCGATGATGCTACTCCGGGCTCGGTCATAGAAAAAGCAGAACGGATATCACCGTTTAACAGCGGCTCCAGCCACTGCTTTTTCTGATCCTCGGTACCGTATTTATGTAGCACTTCCATATTCCCCGTATCCGGGGCGGCACAGTTAAATATTTCTGCAGCCAAGTGTGACTTGCCCATTTCCTCGGCAAGATAAGCGTACTCCACTGTATTCAGGCCAGAACCGGCGTCACCTTCAGTAAGAAAGAAATTCCATAACCCCCGTGCTTTTGCTTTGGTTTTCAGGCCTTCCCGAATGTCAGTTTGACGCTGAGTCCACTCCCATCGATCACCCACTGCAATATCTTCATAGAACTCGACCTCGACCGGCAAAATCTCCTTCTCAATAAAGCTTCGCACCTCTTCCAGCAGCGGTACCAGTTTTGCGCTAACGCCTAAATCCATTGTCTCTCTCCTTCTTCATTGTCGGACTGTCACTAGACTATCATTAAGTCATAGCTGATTATTACGAACCAGTTCAGCGGCGTAGTCCGCTTTTATTTGACGTTTAAAAATTTTGCCTGATGCGATGCGCGGCAGCTGTTCAGCAGAAAACCATATGTGAGCGGGTATCTTAAAGGGCGCTAGGTGACTCGCCAAGTATATACGCAGTTCGTCGGCGCCGAGGTGAGCGTCTTCTCGCAGCACCACAGCGGCACCTACGATCTCGCCAAGACGTTCATCAGGCAGCCCAAATACTGCCGCTTCGAGGATATCCGAATGCAAATAAATAGCGGCCTCCACTTCAATGCAGCTGATGTTTTCACCCCCGCGAATAATGATTTCTTTCATCCGATCAACGATATAGAGAAATCCGTCTTCGTCCAGATAGGCGATATCGCCGGTGTGAAACCAGCCGTCAACAAAGGCTTCTGCTGTGGCTTCGGGCTTGTTCCAGTAACCCAGTATATTGGCAGGAGACTTGATGCACAGTTCACCCCGTTCACCTACAGGCTGCTCAAGGCCCTCTTCTGAGACAACACGAAATTCGGTCACCGGAGGTACAACCCGGCCCGCACTGTCAGGCCTAGCAACGTAAAAGGCGCCGGCATTCACCGCCCCCAATGCATTCGTTTCCGTCAGCCCGTAACCAATCCCCAGAGTAGAATTTTTAAACGTACCACTGATTTTTTTTACCTGCTCCGGAGGCCGCGCCGCACCGCCCGCCATAATCTCCGTCAGCGATGTAATATCACGAGCCGTGGTCTTCGCGGCCGCCTGCAATTCCGCCGACATCGTCGGAACGCCATTGAACCATGTCACTTTTTCCGCCTCGATCAGACGCAGGGCCTCCTCTGCATCCCACTTATGCATAATCACCATTTTTCGACCTACCACTAAAGACAGCATGAAAGCTGAGTGGCTTCCAGTACAGTGAAACAATGGAATTGTCACCAGCGCGCAGGGCGGCAGCCCCTCATCTCCAGCAACCTGAGCCCCTGTCATTTTGGTAGCAACCCCCATACACATCCAACTGTAAAGTGCCGCCAAAACACCTCTATGGCTAGACAGCGCGCCTTTAGGGTGACCGGTAGAGCCAGAGGTATACATAATGGTCGCGTGGTCTTCTAGAGTAACCGTCACCTCAGGCATACTGCGACCGGAAAACTCCCACAATAATTCGTCAAATGACGTACACTCAACGCCGAGGCCGTCACAGTCATCAATGGCGATAATTTGTAGACCATGTTTTTCTGCGATAGGCGTGAGACGCTGCACCCGCGCGCGATCGGCGACTACAATCTTTGCACCACTGTCTGAAAAACCGTAGTCCAGCTCTTCTGTGGTCCACCAACCATTCATTGGTACGGCCACCCCGCCCACAGAAGTGATGCCAACAAAGGCCATCATCCACTGCGGATTGTTGCGACTCAGGATGGCAACGCGGTCGCCCTTAACCAGACCATAGCGCTCTACTAACGCCGCGCCAAATTCACAACTGCGCTGGTAGCCTTGACCGAAGGTGTAGCGCTCTTTTAAGTAAACCGCAAAATCCTTTTCTGCGTGCTGCAACATGACTGTAAAGAACTGCGCCAGATTGGCAGGCAACGCGGCAAAGTTGCGGTATGGGACACCCCTCAGCTCCACTGTGTTCACTTCAAACCCCTGACCGACTGCGGTGAGGCTGGCAACCACTTCATCAAATTGTTTGAGTTCTGCTTTCATTATTGCGGGTTCCGTCTCTACCGCATGCTCAAAAACCACTATACCGAGCAAAGCGATCCAGGTGATAATTATAGTCGCCAAAGGTGTGCTGAACGACCCGCGCTCGCTTGATAAAAAAGCCGATCTCATACTCATCGGTCATGCCGATGCCGCCATGCATCTGGATGGCCTCATTGGTCGCACGTTGAGCCACTTCACACAGCTTTGCCTTGGCCGCACTGGCAATTAAAGGCAACGCTGGGTCGTCCTCATCAATAGCATGCAGTGCTTTCAATACAATTGATCGCGCCAACTCTAACTCTGCAAATAGCTCCGCAGCACGATGTTGTAAACCCTGAAAAGAACCAATCACGCGGCCGAATTGCTTGCGCTCTTGCAGATAAGCGATAGTCCTTTCAAACACTTCGGTCGACACACCAAGCAACTCTGACGCTAGGCCGATATTGGCAATATCCAATGCACGACTAAGACCAACCCAAGCGCTTCCGAGCGCACCCAGAAGATTGGTCGCGGGAACCCGAACATTGTCGCACACCAGTGCACCTGCACTGCGGGAATCTACCAGGCTGCGTCGCTCCACGGTCAGACCCGCGGTGCCCGCATCGACGAGGAAGGCACTTAATCCCTGTTCCTCAGCCGGCGCCCCACTGGTGCGCGCGATGACAACAAAAGTGTGCGCAAACACAGCATCCAACACCATCACTTTGGTGCCGTTAAGAATATAGTCACCCTCGCTCAACGTCGCACTCAATGCACTTTGATGTGGTGTGTGGTGCGACCCCTCCTGCAGTCCGAGACTAATTAACTTCTTACCCGCTGCAATGGCCGGCAATAGCTTCTCTTTTTGCTGCGAGCTTCCCAATTCGCCAATTAAGGTTGCTGCAATCAGAACGGTAGATTGCAAAGGGCTGGCACTGAGGTTGCGCCCTGCCTGCTCCAACAGTAGGCCTAAACCCGTATAACCATAGCCCAAACCGCCAAAAGCCTCTGGTATGGCGATACCCGCCCAACCCATCTGCGCCATTTCATTCCAGACATCGTCGCTGAACCCACGCTCGCTATTGCTGTCACGTAATGCGCGCAGGTGAGTCACAGTAGCATTCTCCGCCAGAAAGCCAGCGGCAGACTCCTTTAACATTATCTGCTCTTCGTTCAATACTAACGCCATTTTTTACTAATCCCCTCTTTAACCGGAGCTATGCGTCGGGCAGTCCGAGCACACGCTTGGCAATAATATTAAGCTGTACCTCAGAGGTACCACCCTCGATAGAATTTCCCTTGGAACGCAACCAGCCTCGACTGACCTCGCCCTGGCGGTATTCTTCGCCCTCCCAACCCAAACCGGATTCGCCGCACACCGCCAAGTTTAATTCATTGCGTCGCTTATTTAGCTCAGTGCCATAATATTTAAATATAGATGATGCCGCACCGAGGCCCTTCCCGGCTTTTGATTCATCGCCGACCCGCGCCATAGTGGCGCCAAAAGCCATAGTGTCGAGCTGGTACTGTGCGATATTTTGACGCAGTATTGAGCTAGACAGTCGACCAGAGGCGTCGGCTCCGATATTATCCAGTGCGACTTGCCCGACAGACTTTTTAGGTGCAGCCCCGAAAGAAGAGATCATCTCCCGCTCATGCGTCAACAGGTACTTGGCGATGGTCCAGCCGTTACCCTCTTCGCCAACCAGGTTTTTTTTGTCGGCGATCGCGTTATCGAAGAAGGTTTCGCAAAACGGGGAACTGCCACTAATCAATTTAATAGGGCGAGTCGTCACCCCTTCCTGTGCCATATCGAATAGCACAAAACTGATGCCTTCGTGCTTGCTGCCCGAGCTATCGGTGCGCACCAAACAAAATATCCAGTCAGACTTGTCTGCGTAAGATGTCCAAATTTTCTGGCCGTTGATCACATAATGATCACCCTTGTCTTCGGCTTTAGTCGCGAGACTTGCTAGGTCTGACCCAGAGTTTGGTTCAGAATAACCCTGACACCAGCGAATCTCACCGCGGACGATTTTAGGCAAGTGTTCCAGCTTTTGCTCCTCAGAACCAAAATGCAGGAGAGCAGGGCCAAGCATGGAGATACCAAAACTGGTCAGCGCAGGGCGTGCACCGATGGCCGCCATCTCCTGTGCAAGGACGTTTGCCTCTTCTTTGCTCAGTCCACCACCACCATATTCCTTCGGCCAGTGGGGAACAGTCCAGCCACGCGCTGCCATGCGGTCGCACCAAAGCTCTTGCTCTGGATGGGTTATTTCGGGGTTGCGGCCCCCATTAAAAATGTCCTCAAAGCCTTTGGCCTGCTGACGCATGCTCTCAGGACAATTCTCCTGCAGCCAGACTCGCGTCTCCTGACGAAACTGTTCAAGGTCGCTCACGGGGTTACCTCATTGGTGAAGCGTATTACCGACAACAGGCCAGACGGCCAAAGAAAGTAGAACGCTGCATTGAAAACGTTAACGGCGAGCCATTTACTCGCCTAGAATCAGGATTTGAACATACAGTATGTTTTGCCGGCGTTCAAGTATCACTCACTGCAAAATTGAATGTCACGACTGCGTCGCTATAAAAAAGTGCCTCCCGAGCGACGGACGTTTCCCCAATGACGGTACTGGTGCCCTGCGGAACAACTGCGGTTACTGCGGTTGCTGATCAGGTGGGCATTTGATTATGCATCCTACTTTGTAAGATAATCTGCAGCGTCTATACAATCCAACTAAAAATCCACTGGCCAGCACCCCCTTTCAACGATGGAGCATCCATGCGAACAAAACCCTACTTTATACCTATAGCCGTCATGATGCTGCTGTGCTCACTGTGGGCTCAGGCAGACCATCTGGAGGAATTGGTGGTCACTGCTAGCCAAAATACGCGCACTATTGATGTCGCTGATGAACTACTGATCTCTTCAGATTTAGCACAGTTGTTAAAGAAAGCACCCGGGGGCAATGTCAACACTAACGGGCCGCTCACCGGCATTCCGCAGTACCGAGGTATGTTCGGCTCGCGCATAGCCGTATCCATGGATGGAACACATCTTGCCCCCTCAGGACCGAACTGGATGGACCCGCCGATGTCTTATGCGGTAGGCGGCCAATTGGAGTCGCTTAAGATCTACCGTGGCATCGTCCCGGTCAGCGTAGCGCAGGAGTCCATCGGCGGCGCCATCGACGTCAAGTCGATAGAGGGTGAGTTTAGCAAGGAAGAAGAGTTCGCAATAGGTGGCCGGCTGATGAGCAATGTCCAATCTGTGAATGATGCCTATCACCTCGAGTCAGCGGTCTATGCCAGCAACAAACACAATAGGGTCAGAATCGCCGCTATGACGGAAAAAGGTGACGATGCTGAATTTCCCAATGGCAAAATTAGACCAACCGAATACGAACGCCAGCGTTACGACCTCGGCTACGGCTTTCGCACGGGCAATCACACCGCACAGTTAAGCTATGGCTATAACGACACCGGTGACAGCGGCACGCCCGCACTGCCAACAGACATAGAAACGATAAAAGGGGACTTGTATAGCCTGCGCTACAACTTCGATAGAAATGAGGTAGTCAATATAACGGTCGCACTTTTCAGCAGCAACCTCGACCATACGATGACGAATTACCTACTGCGCGAAGCACCTGCGACAAGCCAGTGGAGACGCATTAGCGCCTCTAGTGACAATATGGGTTTTAAATTGATGACCACCGTGTTCGATACTATGGGTTCGTCAACCTTTGGATTCGATGGCTTTAATGCAAAACACGATGCAGATGTTGATAACCCCAATAACCCTATGTTTTTTATCGAGACATTTAATCATGCCAAGCGCGAAGTGCTAGGGGCATTTTTTGAACGCACTGAGAACTTCAACACCCATTGGAGTGGAGAGTTTGGTATACGCTTCAACCGCGTAGAGATGGATGCTAATGAAGTAAATGCCACGCCGTCAATGATGATGCCTGCCGCAGCGAGCCTGCGCGATGCCTTCAATAACGCCAAACTCAGGCAAGTCGACAATAATCTTGATCTTGCTGCAAAAGCGTGGTTCCAGAGCACCAACCATACCAAATGGTACCTTGGCGTGGCGCAAAAAAATCGCTCGCCGAGCTATCAGGAACGTTACCTATGGCTTCCGCTCCAAGCAACGGCTGGGCTGGCAGATGGATATACTTATACGGGAACGGTGGCCCTCAACCCTGAAGTATCTCGTCAGATCGAGTCTGGGCTGAACTACAGCAGCGACACACTAACGTTATCGCCGCGAATTTTTTATAGCAAGGTCAAAGATTTTATTCAGGGAACGAAAAGCGAAGACCCTGCTGCGATTGCCTTTGTGCGCATGATGAATGCACAGAACGGCACCAACAACCCAGACCCCCTGCAATTCTCCAATGTCGACGCTGAGCTCTATGGATTTGATATGGACTGGTTCTGGCATCTGAGTCAGCAATGGTCCGCATCCGGGCTGATAAATTACGTGCGTGGCGAGCGTGATGATTCGAGTGACGATAACCTCTATCGAATAGCCCCACCCAACGCCACTGTCCGGCTTACCTACACGGCTCCCGCATGGACCGCAACGCTTGAAGCAGTGGGTTATGCCAAACAGGATAATGTCAGCGCGGTCAACGATGAGCAGGAATCATCGAGCTACGGCCTGATCAATCTGAATGCTACGTGGGACGCCACTAAAAATCTGCAACTGGCCGCAGGCGTCGATAATGTACTCGATAAGCGCTATGAAGCCCACTTGGGTGGTTACAACCGGGCGATCAACCCCGACATTGCGCTCGGTGCTCGTCTACCCAGCTCGGGCACCAATATTTTTGCGCGCGTGATGTACAGGTTCTAAATAGCATCGATTACGTTGGCGTCTATATTTTAAGAAAGTCGGGTACCGTTTCAAAAGGCACTATCGAGATCGGATCAAGGTGAATAATAATTTCCGCTGAGGGGTAAGCCTCCTGTAGGACCAACTCGACCTCGTCAGAGATTTTGTGCGCTTCCAATAACGTCAGTTCGTCATCTACTTCTAGATGCAGTTGAACAAATGTGGCGATGCCTGATCGTCGAGTCCGCAAGTCATGCAGGCCATGCACTTTGGAGTGCGCAACCGCAATGGTAATGATGGCGTCGCGCTCGGCGACAGGGAGTTCTCTATCCATCAGGTCGTCGAGGGACTGACTGACAATCCCCCAAGCGCTATACAAGATAAAAAGCGCAATGCCTATCGCGAACACCGCATCGAATCCTCCCCAGCCCTCAGCGGCAAGCACTAGTGCAATAATAACCGACACGTTGACGAGAAAATCTGTGCGGTAATGCAGTGCATCTGCCTTGATCGCCGTAGAGCCTGTCTTACGAATGACATACCGCTGAAAAGACATCAGCGCCAGCGTCAGAATAATAGAACAAATCATCACCACCAGACCGAGCCCATAGGATTCCAAGGGCACGGGATCAATTAAACGCCGACTCGATTCCAGCAATAAAAAACCGGCAGACCCTGCAATAAATGCAGCCTGAGCGAGTCCTGCTAGGGCCTCAGCCTTGCCATGACCAAAACGGTGCTCTTTATCGGCCGGAGTGATCGCATGACGCACTGCAAACAGGTTTATCAGCGAGGCCAGCCCGTCTAAAGTAGAATCAATCAGAGTGGCCAGCAGACTCACCGAATCCGTCAGGACCCAGGCGATCGTTTTACCAAAAACCAGAATGATGGCAACGGAAATAGAAGCATAGGTCGCCAGGCGCATCAGGCGGGCCATGTCTTTTCGCGAGGTCAATACTGGCTCAACGGGGGCTTGCATTATTTATCCTGCATCGGGCTCAGGGCAGCAGACCCATCCTCGGCAAACTGCTGCATAGCGTAGTCCACTCGCTGCTCGGCACGAAAGCGCCGGTTCAGGCTCATATGTTCAATGTGACGCAGACGGGGCAACAGACCGCGACCATTGGTAATTTGGATCGCCAAGCCCGGCCTAGCGTTCAGTTCCAGCAACTGGGGACCCGCAAACTTGTCCAATACGATATCAGTACCGATATAACCTAATCTGGTCATATCATAACACTGTGATGCTAATAGAAGAATCTCCCGCCATCCGGATATTCGAATATCGCTAAGTGGGCACCCGGTATCGGGATGTAACTTAATGGGCCTACCGAACTGCGCCGCCTGCAGGCAGCGGCCCGAATCAAGCGCTAGCCCGACACCCACTGCCCCCTGATGCAAGTTGGCTTTGCCATCGGAGGCAGCGGTAGCAAGACGCAGCATAGCCATCACTGGATAACCCCGAAACACAATGATACGAATATCGGGGACACCCTCGTGAGAATACCCCCTAAAACAGTCGTCAAAGGCGATAAGGTCTTCGATGATTACCACGTCAGCCGAACCAGCTAGGGAATAAAGACCCGCAAGAATATTGCTCATGTGACGACGAATATCGGCAATATCAAGCAACGCACCTGAGCTGCGCACAAACTGATCGCCCTGGCGGCCTGTGACGACCAGTATGCCTTTCCCACCCGAACCTTTTGCCGGCTTGAGTGCAAAGCTGGCTATATCCGTCAGCTGTTGCTCGATATGGCTAATCTCATGCTGCTCGCGGACCACAAATTTGAGTCCCGGCGTGGGGACGGCATACTCTTGTGCTAAAAGCTTGGTTTTGAGTTTATTATCGACCAGCGGAAAGTCTTTGCGCCGGTTATAGCGGTTGATAAAATCCACATTTCGGCAGTTCATCCCCAACATGCCGAACTCTTGCAAGCGTCTGATCGAGACCCACCGTTTACTCATTAAAGGTCATCCATTGCTCTAAAGCGCCATAGCTCAGACAGTTTGTAACCGGTGTATTGCCCCATCGCCAGGATAGAGGCCAACAACACCAAATTAAGCTCTGGAAAATTAAAGGTGAGATGAACGAAGAGTGGCATCTGCATCAAAAGGTATGCGATCACCGCCACCAACAAGCTGCCGCCGCCCTGAGTCAATACCTCGCTGGGACCATCCTCCTCCCAGAGAATCGACATCCGCTCAATCGTCCATGCAATGATAATCATAGGGAAAAAAGTAATCGCCATACCAGCACTGTAACCCAGTTGATAACCGATAATACTGAAGGCCGAAATCATGAATATCACTAGTACAATCAGTGCGGCGATCCGGGACACCAATAGAAGATTCAGCCGACTCAGGTACCCGCGCAGTGCTAAACCAGCAGCAACGATCAGAACAAAACTGATCAGGCCCTCTACTAAAGAGGTCTGCAGAAAAGCCAAAGCAATGAGTACCGGCATGAAGGTACCCGATGTCTTCAAGCCAATAATGACTCGCATAAACACCACCACCGCTGCACCCAGCGGCAATAGCAGCAGCAACTTAAACATGCTCTGCTCTTCAATCGGTAAGCGTTGAACACCGAGTCGTGAGAAAATGCTGTCGCTCTTTGTGATCTGAGCCAACTGTGCGGCAGGAACCGTCTGTCGAATCATTGAAAAATGAACCCGTGAATTCTCGCCACCCGACACATCCAGTACAGAAACGCCACCGCGGTGCCAAAGCAGCAAGTTCGATGGCACGCCTACATCACCCGTTTTAGGGTTGACCAGCAGCCACTCCTGCTCGGTGTAAATCTCGACCATAGGTGTCAGTATCTGTCGGCGCCGCGCATCCTCCAGATAAAGCCCCATCGCATACCGAGCAGGAATATCGGCACGACTCAGAAAATGTATCAACAGCTCCGCTTGACTCAACGTATCTGAGCGCAACAGGCCGGCATTCTGCGACGAAGGATTATTAAGCAACTTGATTAGTTCACGCGTCAGGCTTAGCGGGGTGCTGGACTTTTCTCGCGCCAGATCAAGCACTTCCTTGGCCGCCAGCTCCTGCGCATTCTCCCAATAATTGTTGTATTCCCTGGACGGAAAAACCGCCCCAGCCGGACTAACACCATGGCTATCTGATTCCACCAACTGGGCGCTGTAATAGAGTGATTGCTCCCCCTCCGCCTCACGTTTGGTCCACTCTGCACGACGATTGCTACCTTCGCCTAGAACGGTAAAACCATAGCCGGGAGAAGCCGCCTGCTCATCAAACAGATCAAAGCCCGGCGGTTGGGCATCGGGCAAGCTAAGGCTGGCACTAATGGGACCTCCTGTAACGTCAAAATCGACCCTCGCCTCAACCAGCCATACGGACTTCTCCTGTCCTGGCAAAAACGGCGTTCCAGCCGACAGATGGCGCACCACTGCGGTCCCTATCCCGATTAAAGCCATCAGAATCAGAATCGCATGGAACGTCCACTTCTGATTCACTGGATTTTATCTTCGCGGGAGGATGACATCTCAGATCGGACATACGGCGCAATATTGTTCCTGCTCACATCTACGATCATGACGTCCTTCAGAATGCTACGACCGATCAGCGCCTGATAGCCCTTATGGCTGCCACTATTCAAGCTAAACTCCGCAATCTGCTCGAGTTCTCCAATTAAAACACTCATTTTTACCACAGGACGACGCTTCGAGCCCTGCTTGCCTGAATTCACAATGCCCACCGTGCGCTCAAGCCTGCGCTCCAAAGACACCGATGCACCCGCTATGGGATCTAGAATCTCAAACCGCACCCATCGCTTTCCATCGCGCTCGAACAGCTTAATGTTGCTGGCGTCGATGGAGGAGGTTTTCGCACCCGTATCAATTCTCGCGATTAGCGCCACATCAAGATCAGGCAGCCAGATCGTCTCCAGCGCCCCCACGCGCATCTTATCGGATAACCCTAGTGGCGCAGGGCAGGCCTCCACCTTAGGACAATTTTTCTCAACAAAATCCTTAATCGCCGCGCCAATATCCTGACTCATCAACGTTAAATATTGTTGCTGGGACTCCAGCTGTCGTCGCTGCTCCTGCAGCTGCGTATTAACCGCTGTCTGATTGACCAAGGTCTGATCCATGCCAGAAACAAGCTGATCGAGACGCGAATCATCGGCCGTTGCCGTCACAGGAATTATCTCGCAACCTCCCAGTAGAGAGAAAAACGTTATGGCGACGAAAAGTGAAGAGAGAGTGCAGTTGGTCATATACATCCAAGTCTAGCCGTGCTCGCTGCGCAAACGGGACGGCAACTCTAACCAGCACGGCCGCGAATGTAAATTCCCCCACTGGGCTAACACGCCGTTCTGTGTGGGAATAATGCCATTCAAACGCTATCTGTTGCGACGAGTTGTGCCCGACACTCCAACCGCGCAACGCAGATCGCAACGAATCCATTCATTAAACGGCCTTCCGTTGAATCTTCTTCAACAATCGAACGAAGGACTCCGCCTCTTGTGCTCCCGGGACAATATATTGCCGCTGAAAGACAAATGTCGGCACAGCATGCACATCCTGCTCTAGCCAGTGCTGCTGCTCAGCACGAACCTCGCTCGCATAGCGCTGGTCAGACAAGACCAGGCTTGCTTCTGTGCCGTCCAGACCCACCCTTGCGGCTACTGCAGTCAGCGCATCCGGAACGTTAATATCTTCCCTGCACGTAAAAAATGCTTCGAACAGGGCCAACTTCAATGCTGTCTGCAAACCCTGCTCACCGGCCCAGTGTAATAACTGGTGCGCGCGAAAGGTATTGACCATACGCATGCCGTCAAAGTAATCAAAGGTAAAACCCAGAGATTCGCCCAGCACTGAAAGTCGCGTTCGCGCCGTCTGGCTTTGCTCGGGAGAACTATTGTATTTCTGTGCCAAATGCTCGCGCAGATTCTGTCCATCCTCGGGCATCTGCGGATTAAGCTCGAACGGGTGCCAATGAATTACCACATCAAACTGTCCCGGCATCAACGACAGTGCCAACATCAGCTGCTTGTAACCGATAATGCACCAAGGGCACACCACATCTGACACAATATCGACGTGTAACGCCTGAACTTGAAGCGGCTGCCTCATGACCCCTCCTATAGGGTGATGCTTCTAGACATCATAGAATCAAATATCCTCAAATGCGACTCTAGACACAGCACAGAAATTCAGACCTCAGTCATTATCCGCTGTTTTCCTGCACTCGCCGTAAATGACACGCTTGGCCTCAGCGCCTTAAATCCGCACAGACCAGTCGCTAGCCCGTGAACTTTACCTAGCGTATCCTGTCTCAAACAATAGACTTTCCCGCACTACTGCACCGGGCTAACCCACCATGAAAGGAATATAACCCATGAAAGCAAATCCTGATGAGCATTTGGGACAGCGGTCAAAGAGCAGCAGGTTTCCCTTCCTTGAGATAGTCCTCGCACTTGCCATCATCGGAGGGCTGGTGTTTTACTGGTTGCAGTCAGCGGAGAAAAACACGGCACCCAGTGCCAAATCGACGCCGGCCGTCATTGCCCCAAAAATTGGTACCGATCTGCCCACGACTCCAAACATCCCTCAACAGCCTGACCCCGTTACCTTATTATCAGACGTAGACAGCGCAATCCAGAACGCGGGAGCAGGTGTCAATGAAGTCGAACCGACCGACGCCTTACCCGCTATGCCTATGGATGGTGATAGCATGCTGCGCCAGGAACTGGCCGCCACCGGAGCCGATTCGATCATGAACAAACTCATGAGTACCGAGCATCCAATAAATGTAAGCGCAGCTTTCATCGACGGACTAGGGCGAGGAGTTATTCTGCACAAACTGTTGCCGGGAGACCCACCCAAAAAGGCCTTTAGCGTAATACAGGAGGATGAGGTAATTTATATGAGCCCTTCTGGCTATCGGCGCTATGATGGCTATACCACTGCGCTGACAGCGCTCGACAGCACGCAAATTGTGAGCGCATTTCACACGTTGCGCCCAATGTATGAGCAAGCCTTTCAATATCTGGGGCTTGACCCCGCGGACTTTGACAATACCATCATTCGTGCGCTGGATCAGATACTGGCAACGCCAGAAATATCAGAACCGATTGCGCTGCAACCCAAGTCTGTCATATATACTTTCGCAGATCCCGCACTAGAAAACTTGCCTGCCGTGCAAAAGCAACTGCTGCGTATGGGACCTGATAATATCAGACAACTCAAGCAGCAAGCTCGCGCTCTGCGCGAAGGTTTGCTAGCGCAGTGAGTTAGCACCACTTCGCGAGTCAGGAGGAGAATACGATTGTCTTATTCCCTCGCACAATCACTCTGTCTTCGAGGTGGTAGCGTAAGCCCCGAGACAGAACGGCCTGCTCTGCGTCGCGACCCAGCCTCACCATATCATCCTTGTCACAGCTGTGATTCACTCTGACCACATCCTGCTCAATAATAGGTCCCTCATCAAGCTCTTCCGTCACATAGTGACAGGTAGCACCAATCAGTTTAACGCCACGCTCATAGGCTTTTTGGTATGGATTAGCACCAATAAAGGAGGGTAAAAAGCTATGGTGAATGTTAATCAGACGATCCGCGAACTGCTCGCATAACGTGGACGGGACAATCTGCATATAGCGGGCCAGAACTACCGTGTCGGCCTCATATTGCGTGATGATTTCCGCCACCTTGGCAAACGCCGGGGCCTTGTCCAATTGCGGCACTGGCACATGGTGAAAAGGAATACCGTGCCACTCCACTATACTGCGCAAATTCTCGTGATTAGAAATAACACAAGGAATCTGACAGGGAAGTTCACCACTTTCCCAGCGGTTGAGAATGTCGATAAGGCAATGGGAGGCTTGGCTCACAAGAATTACCACACGTCGCAGTTCATTGTTATCGCTGACGCGCCACTTCATCCCAAACGTCTCAGCCAGATCTCCAAAATCAGCACGAAATGCCTCAAGACTAACCGCCAATGATGCAGCACCAATGACATTGCGCATGTAGAACCAACCCTGTTCTACATCCGTGTGATGGTTTGACTCCAGTAGAGAACCCTCGCGCTCGGCAACGAAGCTGGAAACTGCGGCTACGATACCAATCGCGTCCGGACAAGACACGACAAGGGTATAACTACCGTTTTGGTTAGGGTCATTCATAATTCAAGAGTCTATATGGCGTAGATACCACTTCATATTTTAGTTTACAATAAATCGCGCAGACGAAAATAGAGCATGCCCATTGCCACTGCATAGCCTCCGACAGCGGGGCCGAAAGGTATTCTTCGATGGGGCACCTGAGAAAATATGTCCATACATTCAAATGTGCCGGCCACCGCATCCGCCATGACCTCACCACATGCATGGCTAAGGCTGACGCCATGGCCACTGTAACCCTGCGCATAAAATATGTTATCACCGATGCGACCCAATAACGGTGTGCGATTCAGCACGAACCCCACTTTTCCGCCCCAGGCATAGTCAATCCTCTTGTGAGCCAGTTGCGGATAAATTCTGCGTAGACGCGGCGCCATGGCTTTTTCGATGCTGCGGGGCTCTCGGCCGGAGTAGTTGCACCCCCCACCAAATAGCAGCCGACGATCCGCAGACAACCGGAAATAATCCAGCACTTGGTTCTGGTCACAGACAGCAAGGTCCAATGGATTGATTTGCGCTACCTCCGCCTCGGTCAGCGGCTCAGTTGCCAAAATATAGGTGCCGGAGGGAAACACCAAGCCCGAAAGCCTATCGGGCTCAAGATGATGATAGGCATTACCGGCCAGCACTACGAAATCTGCGCTCACCGTTCCTTGCCGAGTCGCAACGACAGGCCTTTGCCCGTGTTCAATGCCGGTGACCTCCGTGCCCTCATAAATACAGACACCCAGACCGGCAGCAGCGCGCGCCTCTCCGAGACACAGGTTGAGAGGATGCAGGTGGCCATTGCGGTTATTAATTAGTCCGCCTAGGTATTTATCAGTGCCCAGCACATCAGGCAACTCATCAGCCGCCACTAGGCGCAAATCGTCCTCCATTCCTCGACCGCACAGCTCCTCATGCCAGCGCTTCTGTTGCTCCAAGTGGCGAGGCCGGAGTGCCACATCGATATAGCCATATTTCAAATCACAACCGATGCCATACTGCTGCACGCGCTGGGCAATTATAGCGTGCCCGCGATAGCCCAACTCAAATACCGTGTCGGCGTGGGCATCACCCCAGCGCTTTTTCAGGCTGGCCTCACTAAGCAGACCGCCAACCATTTGCCCTCCACTGCGACCGGAGGCGCCCCAACCGACCTTATTTTGCTCCAGAACCGTAACATTGTAACCGCGCTCCGCCAGAGTCAAAGCCGTAGCAATTCCAGTAAACCCCGCGCCAATCACACAGACATCAGTGCGGGTATCAGTGCACAGAGGAGGATACTCAAGGGGTTCGTTAGCTGTCGCCGCATAGTAGGACGAGCAATGTGAATTCAGGTAATTCATTAGAATATCGGCGTGCGTGCCCGTACTGTTATCCATCGCCTCAGGTTAAAACATCATGCCACCTAAGGGAAACTGCGCCAAGCTATAACGTCGCTAAGCACGCGTTAAAATTTGCATCCAGATGCACTTTATGCGATTCCACTCCTGACCCTACAGTAGACAGCAGCGCGCGCTGGGCCTGCTGGGAACTGAGGCCCAACCATGACGACAAATGATGCGGTTGTGTTACGCCACGCCCCTTGCTACTAATAATACACGTCCAATAAATGGGAGAGCTAACGTGACGGCAACAACACCCTGCGGCAATGCGATCCGACACGTATTGCTAATGTGTTTCAGCACGCTGTTGTGTACAGCTTCTGTCCACGCACAGAATGCGCACCCCTATCTTGTCGGCCGCGGTATAGCCGACGTCACGGGTCCAGCCGTTGGAGTAATGCTGTGGGGTTTTGGACACCCGGACCAGGTTGGCGAAGGCATCCATATTCGTCAGCGCTCCCGCGCGTTTATTATTGTTCAGGCTGACGACCCCAGCAGCCGACTGGCACTGGTCAGCGCGGATCTTGGCAGCATTGACCATCACGTTCTACTGTCGGTCGTCGACCGCCTGCAGAAGCGTTTTGGCGAACGCTACACGCTAAACAATGTCATTATTACTGCGACGCATACCCATTCAGGGCCGGGTGGCTATTGGCAGTCACGCAGCACAACCGGACTTGATGGGGGCCTGTATCCGGACCATTTTGAAGCCATTGTAGCAGGCATCACTGCCTCCATTGTGAAGGCCGACGAGGACCTGCAATTAGGCACTGTGTATATTAACAGCGGCGAGGTGCTAAGCGCCGGTGCCAATCGCTCTGTCATCGCATATCTGCAAAACCCAGCAGAAGAACGCGCACGCTATGCGAAAGACACAAACACAGAAATGATTTTACTTAAGTTCGTCGACGATTCCGGTGAAATCGGCGCCTTCAATTGGTATGCGCTGCATCCCACTGCTATGAACTTCTACAATCACCTGATCTCCGGTGATCACAAGGGCTATGCGTCACTGCAAATGGAGCGTCAGTACGGCACGACCTATAGCTCTTCCGATGATTTCGTGGCGGCCTTCGCAAATTCAGATCCCGGTGACGTCTCACCGAATACCAATCTGGACAATACAGGCCCGGGGGGGACTGACGTGGAGACGACACGCATTATGGGAGATCGTCAGTTAAAGGTAGCGCAACAGCTATTTGCCGAGGCATCGGAAGCGCTTCAGGGGCCTATCGATTCACGACGTACCTATGTCGACTTCAGCAACTATCCAGTGCATGGCGATTTCACCGGCATGGGCCTTCAGCACACCTGCCCTTCTGCCTATGGTTACTCTTTCGCCGGCGGCTCAACGGAAGATGGTGGCGGACACTTCCTTTTTAAGGAGGGCATGACTGATCAAAGCCTATGGCGTGACGGACTGATTCGACTGGTCACTGGTGCGCCGAAATGGACTCAAGCGGTGAAAACGTGTCAGAGTCCGAAGCCGATTTTGTTCGAAACCGGCACTGGCAATCCACCCCTGCAATCACAGATACACTCGGTTACGGTGGCTCGAATCGGTCAGCTGGTAATACTGGCGTTGCCGGTCGAAGTAACCACAATGGCTGGCCGACGCCTGCGAGACACCGTCATGCAAGCTTTGGGTGATTGGGCTCAGTACATCGTATTAGCAGGCTACGCTAATGGCTATGCTGGTTACGTAACCACATCGCAGGAGTATCTACTGCAGCAGTATGAAGCCGCGCACACGCTACACGGACGCTGGTCCCTCGCCGCCTATCAGCAGGTTGCCAGCCAACTGGCGAGCGCCCTAGAGTTAGGCACAACCATTACCTCGGACATTCAGTACGATGACTGGCGCGACAAGTCAGTGGGACAGCCATTACCAGTAGTACCCGCCAAGCCACCTCCACAAGGTGCCCACTACGGTGACACGTTGCCACTGAAAAAAACCCAATATCGTGGCGGCGAGACAGTCGTCACTGATTTCTGGTCCAGCAACCCTACCGCACACTATCCAGCGGGCAATAATTTCTTGTCAATAGAACATAAAACTACAGCGGGGTGGCAGGCAGTTGCCGATGATGGCGACTGGAGTACACGGATACGCTGGCGTCTAGAGAAGGGTGCTTACGCTGCCCAAATCAGTTGGGAGATACCGGCCGACACCCCCACTGGCGAATACAGACTCACACACTCTGGGTACAGTGACGCAGACGGCAAATTTAGCGGTGTGTCACAGCAAATCTATGTCGGACAGTAGCGCTGCGGCTAAGCTATCATTGGCTTGAATAGCGCGGATATGATGGAAAGTGCAGAATCGTCAGGGGTAAAGGAGCTGAGCCCGAATGGTGCCAGAACTCTGACCCCGAATCAGGACGCGCAGAATGCCTCACGCTATTACACGCTTCTTGGCACACAGAACTACTCGCAAAAGTATTAGGGAGTTAAGCAGTCTCCCTAGTCGTCTAACCTCGTTATCGAGTATTTCTGAGTTGTTCGTGTTCGTCTAGCGTGTGTGAATCAACGTGATCCCGCATCAGCATGGAAAAAATCATCATGCCGGGCAGCAAAAAAAACAACACTAAAAAGAACAATGCGACATTAATAACTACAGACAACATCTTCCGTCCTCCTCATCCTTCACGAAATAACTGCCGCAGCAGTTTCTCAACGTGATGAAAGAAACTTGAATCAGGTCGTGATGTGGCTATGCCTCTGCGGGCTAGTACACACTTATGTTTTTCAACTTCGCGCACGTTTATCACTGTGTGCAGCAATGAACGCGTAGCCAAAAGAAAAACACCCTGACTCACAGCCTTATGCTTTCACTCCTAAAGACTGTATTTACTACCCTACCTTTTCCTGGGGTTACACAACAATAATAAAAGAGTAAATTTTTGTAGTTTTGATCGATATTTTCATGCCGCCGCCGCGTGCAAGCCTAACGAGGAAACGCAATGCGTGTTTCAGTGCCGTTCACCTCTGGATCGCAGTCACTACATTGACGGCAATGCATAAGCGGCAAGAAACCCCGCCGTCCAAAGGTACCCAGCGACCCAAATAAATCTTCGATTCCATACATCGGCGCGCTGACAGGCTGTAGCCAACTTTGGGTCCGATGGGCAATTTCGCGCCGATCGATAAACAGACCAAGCCGACAGGCCGATCAAAAGGCCGGAGAGGAGGAACATCCAGTCTTTATACTGGCTCAAGGTAATAATCCAAGGCGCAGAGCTGACCATAGTCGCGACCGTTGCACCCAGCCCCAGTGACACTAGTGCTATCGGAATAGCGCAGCACAGCAGCGTGCCTGAGGTTGTGAACAATAGAAGCCAACTCCAGAAACGAGGCTTTCGCATAACATTCTCCTAATACACGATGCCAAGAGTAAAACTCAAATAATTACCACTCCACTCGTCATCGCGGTCATAGGCTGCCAGCTTATATTCCAGCCGAGCCGCGATATTACGCTTAAAATAGACGAATACTGGGCCTGTCAGAACGCGCTGCCCAGAGTTAGAGTCAACCGCAGTAACATCCCAAAGCGTAAACCACGCAGAACCCTGCCCATCAGAATGTACTGTCCCTACATTGATATCGAGCCCACGCCTATCACCTAGAACGTGTAGATCATACAACTGATAGACATCAACGGATTCGGCGCTATAACTGAAACTTAAACCCCCATCCCAGTCGCTGCCGCCACCGGTAGGCACCCGCACCGACGGCGTCAGCCCCCAGTTCGAGGTGTACTGTGCAGCATTTTTGTACCTCTTCAGAGGTATCGCAAAAATTGAACTGCCAAGCCCGTCGCCGGTGAAAGGTATCTTCAGAGTCATTCGAAGCGCAGGCTTAAACGTATAGACACCTTCCAGCCAAGTAATGGTATCGGAATTGGCGTGTTCGACGCGGGTTTGGAAACCATAGCCACCATTCCACCTAGGGGCCATATCAACGACGGGCTGATGCGCTAAGGCCGCTGTGCAGGGCACCCCCAAGAACAACACGATGAACAGCCTATGCATTATTGCAACTCCAACCGTTCTCCCGAATCTGTTACCCGCCAAATATCGACAGGACTATAACCACCCTTTTCAATAGCGCCAAACAGCGCCTGCCTATCAAGCGACGCATCATCCCGCACGGCAACGAAGACCATCTGGTTTTTAATGTCCACTTTGACGCCGTCATCATATTCTGCGGCGTCCACAAAAGACAATTTACGGATGTTCTTGGCAACGCCAAGAGAACAAAGTTCGCAGACCATTCCGTGCACGTTGACGATATAGTTCTGGCCACTAGCGGTTGTTGCAAACAGCATAGATAGACACACTGATATTGTCAGATTTTTCATCACAGAGTCACCTCTCAAAATTGAATGTAACGCGCCGCGGGGACGCACCAATTTAAGAAAAATGAGTTATGGGAGGCCTGTAACGGGGTTCTGGAGAGTTGGTTGAACGTGCAGAAAAACTCAAAGATACAACTACAGCGGCAGCATCCAGTGGCATTATTGTATAGTCCGATGCTGCTTGTAAGCCAACACAAGCTGCGCAGCAGCTTTCATCCACTGACTCACTAATATTTTCCGATTGATGGCAAGGCATCTCAGCCTGCGGCTGCGCTTGGGACAGATCATCGCCCCAGAAACAACTGCCATAGGACGAAGATGCGTTGATGGCAAACACGATTAAAATGACTTTTAACACGCTTAGGTTGCGATTGGACGCGTTCTTCATTTTGCTTATTAAATCGTTAATTATGCAAAAATACAACTTCATTGTGCGTACCGCAGAGCGTGACCAATGCGCCATCCCCCAGAGCTTCGGTATGCACTGCTATAAGTCAACCTGAGTAAAAACAGTTAAAATAGCAGAACAATCTGCATTGACTCAATTGCAGATAATAAAATGCTGAAAATAGAAAAGGCGCCATTGCCGTCTCGAGACCCCACGCAACGTAGGTCCGAATCCAATCCTTATCCGTCGACGTATGTTCATTTTATGATACAACTACAAAAAGACGCACTCACCCTAGCTAACCTTGTGGCAAACTATCCAAGACTGGTGGTCTTGACCGGAGCCGGCATCAGCCACGAGTCCGGTATTCCCACATACCGAGATAAGCAGGGCACCTGGCTACACGCAAACCCCATCCAAGAACAGGCGTTTATGAGTGATGACATTACGCAGCAACGCTATTGGGCTCGCTCGTGGTTCGGCTGGCCGATCATGCGCGATGCACGCCCCAATCCTGCACATTTTGTACTAGCAGAGCTAGAGAAGCGGGGCGCTATCGACCTGATCATTACCCAAAACGTGGACAGGCTTCACCAGCGTGCGGGAGGCCACAACGTCGTAGACTTACATGGTCGAATAGATCAGGTACGCTGCCTTGATTGCAATGTCCTTCATTGCAGAGACAGCATCCAACGTCTGCTGCAAACGCAAAATCCATGGCTCGACGCCGTTCCATCCGGTCACCTTTCCAGACCCGACGGTGACATGGAGGTGCCTGAGCATATTTCACGGGCATTGTCGCTTCCCAAATGTCATACCTGCGGCGGCGATCTTATGCCAAATGTGGTGTTTTTTGGTGGCAGTGTCCCTGCAAGCACAGTGACCACATGCCTTGACGCGTTGGACAAGGCGGACGCCCTTATCGCAGTAGGCAGTTCACTGATGGTTTTTTCCGGCTATCGTTTCTGCCGCAGGGCCAGCCAACTCGGTAAGCCCGTTGTGATTATTAACCCTGGCGTCACGCGTGCTGACGATCTGGCCCAAGTCAAATTACAGTCACCGGCTGGCCCACTTCTGACACAAACCCTCAAGCACTTTGATCAGGGTTAGCGCGTTAGCCCATCCGCTCTCGATAATCCCAAGTAAATAAACGCACAGGCTCGATGGTGATCAAAATTTCATCCTCGACACGAGACAGCAGCCAGCTACCCAATTTAGAATCGGTGCCACCGAGATAGCGCTGCAGCATTTCGCGAAGTACTTTACCGTCAGCGGCGGAACTTAACCGCGCAATACCCTGCCCTCTGACACCGTAATAGGGTGGCTCATTAGGCGCTAATTCAAAGCCAACGCGGTCGCTTTGCTCAAGCAGTTTGATCAATTGGGAGGACCGGTGCGAGACACACCGGAAATGTTGACCATCGAATTCATACCAGACAGACACGACACGCGGAAATCCATCCTCACCGACGCATGCGAGCCTCAAAGGAAACGTACTTTGCTGCAAGAAAGTGTCTATTTCAGCCTTCGCCCAAGGCCCTTTAAGAGCGAGTGTCATGTTCCCTTCTCCAGAAGTCACCGGTTAGATCACGCTATCTTGCAAAAACAACGCTCTAGCAATGCATGATAACGGATTTCCTAGACCTGCGCTTGATTGGGCAAGCAGTTGTAAGCAGGCGGTTATGTCTTCTGAATAACCAAGGTGATTTGGCCAACGTTAACACCCCACTTAGACATCACTGACTCATTCAACAGTACCGTGTCTGAGACCTGATACATCCGATCATCAACGTCGATATCTATAGTCCCCTCACCATAGGGAATACGCAGCACATACTGCATAAACAAACTATTGCCCAACACCATCATCGTGGAGTCCCCGATAACGTCACCCGCTGTCGCGTTATAAACCCCACTACCTGTGCGCCGTAATGTCCATACTCTGGTTTGATGCTCGCCATCATCAAACACGAACCGTTCATCAAGGGTCCCAACGCCATTTTCCCAGCTCGCATCAATGGTGGCATTAAAGTAGCGAATGACACGGCCGCTGCGGTCCTTAACGATGCCACTTGCCGTGAGTTGGCCATTAAAAAACGTCTCAGCCACAAGACTAGGAGTATTTTCAGCATAATCCTCAATACGTACCGCTGCACACCCATTGAGTATTACGAGAAATGCAACGCAAACCCAAGCCGCCGGCTTTGCTTTCATGATGACCCGTCCTTAACGTGTGGAGTACCAATGTCGGTATTTGAGGCACTGCCCGTCAACTTCAAATCATCCAGAGAGCAGGCGAACTCAGATATATTGTCATAGCGGTAGCGGATATCAACCGACTGCCCGGCGCCCTTCGCATCACCGATGTTAGAAAGCCCCCGAAACCGAGTGAGGCGCCTCAAATTCGAGTCATATCCAAGTTCAATAGAGGCGACAAGCCTGCCGATCAGCCAATTGTCTAGTCTTAGAATAAAACATTGGTCTGCCTCAGTATCATAACTGCAGCGCACGGCACTGATGCGCAAATCCACGAGGGTCTCTCTGGCGGCAAACGGAAATTGGAACTGTTTACTTTGACCGCCGACAATAGCATTCCAGTTCTGTATAACAAAGTTGTCGAAGCCAGCATCGATCACAATCGGCAGACTGGCTTTTGAAATCGAAAACAGAAATTCTTGCGGTTCCGGATTGTCTGCTGTCTTCACAGCCATGACCAGTTGCTCCTGCCTCAGCGCTACCGCTATCTCCTCCTGAGAGTAAAAATTGTACTGTACAAAAGATGGTGTTAGCAATCCGGATGCATAATTGAGCACCTTATGTGCGATCAACTCTTGCTCCATATCTCTGTAAAGCACGTCCTGCGTAAGCGCGTTGTCACTGAGACAGTGCGTTTCGGTATACAAAGGTTCCATGCTGTCTAAGGCAAAAGCGTCACCAACGATCCGGGCGCTTAACTCTTGCGCATAGGCCCGTTGCGTCACTGGAGACAGGACCACCATGAAAACACAGACAAGGTGGCGTGCGCTGCGCATTGCAGCTAGCGCTCCGCTAGCTCGCATCGGTGTATTGCGGACGGTAGAGTCCCCTCCCAGTTATTTTGGGAAGCTCCATTGCCGCAACCAAACCAGGCTTATGTTCGACCACCGCCGGCACCGCATTGACGATAGCGGTCGCCGTTTGAATAACACCTGCCACAGCATGATCGCCATTACGATCTTCCATATCCATGGCTATTTCCATGCGCGGTTCACCTTCGATAATGACCCTGTAACCCTTTCCTTTCGGCCAATCGGGCGCAATATCATCGGTGAGGCGCGTCACGTGCTCTAGCACGATGACGTCCCTGCCATCCATGACGCCCCTAACTTCAAAACGCATGGCGCCAGTGGTACCTGCCTTAAACATTCCCATACCGTTATGAATATCGTCTGTTAAAGGGAGCCGTTCATGTATTTCATAAACCTTATCGAGGGTAATGCCTAAACCCGCCGCTACGGAATAAATCGAGCCACCCCATCCCAAGGACAGCATGCCCTCCCTGAACAGCATGCAGTCATGATCTATCGGATAACCGAAACCCATCACCTCCCGAATCGTGTGCTCCTGTTCATAGGTCGCATAATTGACTATTTCGCGCATGCGGATACTGCTCCAGTATTCCGACAGGCCGGTAAAAACGAGTGGCATGGTGTCGTTAGCGAAGCCCGGATCAATGCCGTTATTAAAGCAGGTAGATTGACCTTCTTCGCAGGCCGCGTTTAGGGGGTCTGCCAAAAATGCGATTCCTGAGTTATGAGGATACTGCAGCATGAACAATGAGCTAGACACCACATTGATACCTTGGCGCAGGCATCTTGCCTGATCCTCCGCCGCCTCCATCATCCGGGTCTCTGAGTGGGCGGTATAAATAACGCAGTCAGGTTTAGCCGCCAAGGCTTCATCAATGCTGCCAGTAGCCAAGATGCCTGTCATCTCCTCAAGACCCGTTAACTCACCGACATCAAGGCCCGATTTTTCCGGCGAACTAACAATATGCGCGACCAGATCAAGCTCCGGATGACCCAGTACTGCCCGCACAGCATAGCGCCCAACGTTTCCGGTACCCCATGTTACAACTCGGTATGACATGAACTTTATCCTTATAGCTCGTTAGTGAAGGTCCAGCGAAAATGCCCGAATAAATAACGCAGTGACGTCAACAAAATGATCAACACGCTTGTCGAATTTCTGCGACTGACTCGGCCAGCGCCGTCTCTAATGCAGTATAAGACATACCCAACTCATTAACCCCTCTAGAAGGGTCAAACAGCAGAGAACCCGCCGCCGTTGTTTTCAATACATCTAAAGGAAGCATAGGGCGCCTGCCGGTCTTTCGTGCCACGATATCCATACCAAAAGCCAGAGGCCACAAAAAAGACTCGGGTATATTCCATTTTGGCACAGACACATCAGCAATTTCGCCTATAGTTTTAAAGTAGTCTCGCGTGGTAGCGCGTTGATTGCCGATAAGATAACTACGCCCAACAGAATCTTTATTCATCAGTGCTCGCGCAATTGCATCGGCGGCGTCTCTGACATAAACATAGGTGTAAGTGGTGTCGGCCCCTATCAATGCCGGCAGCTTCCCATCCACCGCTCTCTTCACTTCCATAGTCTCTTTGTCATCCCCCGCACCTATGACCGCTGCTAGGTGCACAATGGTAAGCGGCAAGCTTTGACTTTTGTGCAGCGCCCAACCTGCTTGGTCACCCAAGTATTTACTTCTCGCGTAATCACTGGGATGGCGACCCGATAAGGTCTGCTCGTTGAAAGGTATGGCATCCGGCACTCCATAGGCAAGCGGCGTGCTTACCTGGACCACTTTTTTTACACCTGCTTCGAGACAGGCTTCGAATACATTGGTGGCCCCGCGCTCATTGAGTGCATAAAAATATCTCTTATCGCGGCTCCAAAACTCACGATATCCCGCTATATTTACAACGCCCCAAGCGCCGTTAAACGCCGCCGCTAGTGTTGATTTTTGGGTGATATCACCGTAATGAAAACTGATATCAGAATCCAAGGCCCGCAAGGAAGACACATCACTGGTATGGCGAACCAGGCACCTGATACGATATTTTTTTTCGCTGACAAGCCGTTCTACAAAATGCCTGCCTACAAAACCTGTTGCGCCCGTGACTGTTACAACGTGCTTGATGCTATCCATACTGGTAGATCTTCCTTATATTTATTAATGTTTGTGATACGGTCCCACTGACATATCGGATGATTTCAGGGGTTTTAAACGTTTTTATGATCCCGGCTGTATCGGAGAACGCAGCAAGCACGCTACAATTTCACATTACTTAGAATAGCCTTAATGAGGCGAGCGCTACTATGACAGAGAATCCCTACCTTGCCGAAAACTTTGCTCCAGTAGACACCGAGATCACAGTCATGGCACTCAAAGTTAGCGGTCATATACCATCAGAATTGGCTGGTCAACTCCTTCGGATAGGCCCCAACCCTCTGAATCCCGACCCTGCCACGCATCACTGGTTTCTTGGCAACGGCATGGTACACGGCCTGCAGTTACGCGACGGAAAAGCCGAGTGGTTCAAAAGTCGCTATGTACGCGATGATGACTTGGTCGCAGCCAAGGGCTGGCCCCCAGTGCAAGGTCCTAAAAATGAACTACAGCTTGGCGGCGGAGTCGTCAACACTAATATTATATCTCATGCTGGGAAAAGACTGGCGCTGGTGGAAGGGGGAAATCTCCCAGTGCAGTTGAATTCCTCACTTGAAACCGTAACGCGTTCCAATCTCGATGGCACACTACCAGGCGGACTCTCTGCACATCCCCACCTTGATGCGGATACCGGCGAATTGCATGCTGCAGTCTACTCTCCTGCGTGGAATTACATACAGCATGTCGTAATCGGGGCAAAGGGCGACGTTATACGCGCGATCAATGTCCCTGTTCCAGGACAGCCTATGGTTCACGATTGCATGATTACCAAAAATTACTTCATCCTTTTGGACTTGCCGGTGATATTAAATATTGAGGCTGCAGTGGCAGGCGCTAGCCTCCCTTACCGCTGGAGCGCTGAATATGGCGCTAGGGTAGGACTGCTTCCACGGCACGGAGGAGCGGAGGAGGTCACCTGGCATGAGGTCGAGCCATGCTACGTCTTTCATCCAATGAACGGGTATGAGGACGCCTCTGGGCGCGTAGTCTTAGATGTATTGCGCCATCCAAAAATGTTTGCAACAGACATGCGGGGGCCGAACGAGGGTACTGTAACCTTGGATAGATGGGTTATCGATCCCGCGAAAACACGCGTACAAGAGAGCCGACTCGATGATCAAGGCCAAGAGTTCCCGCGCATCGCAGAACGGCTCACTGGCAAGCCTTACCGCTATGGATACACCGTTGCCCTCGACGCTGGGTTTTCTACGTCTGGGTTAATTAAACATGATCTGCAGCAAGGCAAAAAAGAGACGTATAACCAGGGGGTAGCGCGACATTTTATGGAGCCCGTTTTTGTGCCAAGAAAAAACAGCACGTTCGAAGACGACGGTTGGTTAATGTCTTTTGTCTATGATGCAGAGACTCAATCCAGTGACGTCATCATCCTTGAAGCGAGGGATATCGCGGCAGGGCCTACTGCTACCGTGCACTTGCCACGACGAGTACCGTTTGGTTTCCACGGTAATTGGATACCCTCACCCAATTAAGGTCACGTCATCTCTAAATATAAACCTACACAAGAGTTGCAGAAAATGAAAGGCTGAGAGCAATGAAAACGAAATCTACTGCGCAATCAGGCGGGCATGACAAGACAGAAGTGCACAATACACATCCGCGTCTTCCCTGCCGCGGCTGCGGCCGCGATTGCAAAGATTATGCAGTCTGCGACGGACGCCCTTGGAGAACTTTGGCGCCCGATGCGCCAGCACAGAGCAGATAACTCGAATCAGGCCGCGGTGGACTTTGCTCCGCCATCAGCGTTTTCATACTGTCTCCAAAGGCAGGCAGGGACGCTTTCAACGAAGACGCCAGCGCAGTTCCAAGCATTCGCTGGTAATAAGGCAAGTGACTTTCGTAAAAAGGTAGATGCGTAGAAATTGCGTTCTGTTCCGCCAAGACGTCGACGAAGCCCTTTATGAAAGATCTTGCTTTGGCTAGTGCGTCGGAATGCTCGCTCGGCTCTTCGATAATCATTTCCCACGTCATGTCAATACGCAGGCGGCAGCGCGCTAGAAATTCTCCAGGGCTACTTTGCCCCCATTCACTAGGTGAAATCAGAGACAGCGTCCAACCTTTTTCTCCGGTATATAAAAAATAGGTGTTACCGATAACCGGTTTAAAACCAAAGTTCGCTGTAAGAATAAGAGAAGAAACCGCGTAGTCTCGAAGGAATTCTGCGGCCCCTTTTGGCCCAGTCACTGTGGGCTGCAGCATCGACCAATCTTTGAGGATTGGAACAACACCTTTTCCCTGCGGATTTGGATTTTTGTTCGGCGTGGATAGCGGGCAGCTCACGATATTGGCCTTAAAAAAAACTTGCCATTAAATAGCATTACGTCGAGGTAAGCGAGCCTCATCATGCTATAGAATGCTCTCAATAGTTTTTTTCAACTCAGGACTGTCTGGAGAAGTACTACTGCCGAAGTGCTTGACCACTCTGCCATTGGAATCTACGACGTATTTATTAAAATTCCAACTGGGAGCCTCACTTTGCGCGGCGAGCTCCCGAAATATTGGATTCGCCTCATCGCCGCGCACACCGCTGGGAGCAATCATAGTAAAAGTGACTCCGTAATTGACGTAGCATATGTCAGCTACCTCTGCCTCGTTATCTGCTTCTTGACGGAAGTCGTCACTCGCAAAGCCAACGATTTTGAGGCCTTGGTCGCGGTACTGGTCATTCAATTCTTGCAAACCTTTAAACTGGTTTGTGTAGCCGCAATGACTGGCAGTATTGACAATAAGAAGTGCTTGGCCTGCGCTGATCTGACAGAGGTTGACGGTATCTTGCGAATGAAGTTTGCGGAGATCACTGTTTAAATAGTCAGGACAGGCTGCTCCTGCCATGCCTGTGAAGTACAAAGCTGCCAACATAGTTATTATGCGTGCCATAGCGTTCCTCGCCTCTAAAATTAGCCCCGTTGCCCGCGGGGGCAAATGTTGCCCCGATGTTTGTCGCTAGCAAATAGACGTACTGTTGGCACTGGGTTTCTTGCTGGTGTTAACATCGAGCACATACCATACATAGCAGCGAGAAAAGATGCCATTCAGAATAAGTGCGAGGGCAATCACCATTACCAGCCACTCGACACCGTTTAACTGTGGCTGCAAAAACGCCCATGCACCAAAAGCTATGCCTAGAAGGAGTCTCACCACACGCTCAATGTTGCCCAAATTACGCTCAATCATGCTCGACCTCCAAATCTTCCTCTGTTTGACTTGGGTGGGTATACGCTAGCACAGTGATTTTGGATTACTTCGCGTCCCGAATGGACATTGGGCTTTCTGAAGATAGGCCCTGACAGCACAACAAGGCCGTTCGATAAGACCACAGCAGCGTTGAACAAAAAATGTCTGCCGATGCCTT
This sequence comes from Halioglobus sp., assembly GCA_029246385.1. GTDB lineage: Bacteria > Pseudomonadota > Gammaproteobacteria > Pseudomonadales > Halieaceae > Marimicrobium. The sequence goes on along the minus strand of JAQWNG010000040.1, from coordinate 15,547 downwards.
AGAGCACCAGCAAACCTTGGCCTTTTCGATTCAAAGAAAGAAATCTTGATTGGCAGCGCCAAGGGCCACGGCACCCATGTTGCGCGCAAAACCAATAGGGTTGTTTGCCACATGCGCCCTGGCCGTGTGAATATCCAAGAAACACTGCTGAATAGCGCTACCATGAAATACAGACGAGCCGCCGGCTGAAGAAAACAAGGAATCCACAACACCAATAGACTTCTCTATCACCAACGAAGCCTGATAACGATAGAGAATCCTATCGTCCAGAGGGATGACGCCGCCCTCCCGCACAGCATCCATCATCGCATCAAAGTTAGACAGCATTATAGTGGTCATCTCTTCAATGCTATTTTTAGCATCAGCGATTCGCACTTGCGTGCCAGTGTCCTGCGCCAGTTTTGTGATATCACCACTGGCCTTACCCTTTACTAATTCGGTATAAAGGGATAGTGCATGCCTGGCAGCACCTATCGCCGGCGTAGACACGACTCGAATAAACAATTGTGCCCACGGCAGGTGATATAAAGGCGCGCTATCGCTAGTTACTCCGGGGTTAGTCCCCTCGAATCCATCAGATTGTTTGTGCGTGCGGTAGTCGGGCACAAAAACATCTTCCACCACGATGTCGTTAGATCCCGTGCCAGTGAGTCCCATAGAGTTCCACGTATCTTCGATACGATAATCACTTTTGGGAAGCAAAAATGTGCGATACGTGCCGTCTGGCAAGATACCGCCCAGCAATACCCATGTGCAATGATCACAGCCGCTGCTCCAACCCCAGCGGCCGCTGAATCGAAAACCACCGTCCGCGTTTTCAACCTTGCCCATCGGGGCATAAGAGGACGATACACGAGTGTGAATGTCCTCCCCCCATACATCTTCTTGGGCCTGCGGGTCCATCAACGCAATTTGAAAGGCATGCACGGCTACGATACCGCTGGCCCAAGCCGTCGACATGCAGCTTTCACCAATCGCCATCTGCATACGAAAAAAATCTTGAGGATTTAGCTCATAGCCTCCCCAGCGCGCCGGCTGCAGCGCGAGGAAGAATCCCGCTTCTTGAAGAGCCTCAATATTTTCCGCGGGCACACGCCGATCCTCAAGTGCCTTGCCGGTGTTGGCTTGCAGCAGCGGATGCAGAGACTCTACTCTTTGCAGCATAGCAGCACCATCGTCAGCGATTCGGAGCGTGTCAGCATTCACAGATATATTCATTGTTTGTCTCCAATTTGTTTATTTCACAACCCTAGATTACCCCTTCAAAATAAAGAAACATCCCCTGTATGGGGGAAAGCGGCTCATTCAGATCACTATTCGCTGTTTTAGGCTGCACACGTAATAGTCACTATTGCGCGCTCGAATCCCATAGCACCTGCGGCGCCAAGTGAGGTTTAGCGTAGGCCATACGCTTAAAGGTAGCCGCCCGACAATAGGTGTCTAAACCGGTGAGTGCAACCGTGTCTGCACTCACCAAATCGAGGGCGCCGTCCTCACCCACGCAACCAGACGGCACATCGGCTAACACCACCTCGCCAATAACGAGGTTTGTGCCGTTTATCTCCAGTTCATGATGCTCGCGCAGAGTTAAGCCTAACTTGATGCTGGCCTCGGCCACCATCGGTGCGCCAAAATCTGAATGCCAGGCTGGCGAAAGGCCCGTGGCATCGAACTCGGATATAGCCTCTGGATACTTTGCTGCCGTCTGATGCCCCTGCTCCACCATAGATGCCGACACATGATTAAGACTATAACAACCGCTATCTAAAATATTGGCAAGCGTCTGGTGCTCTTCACTACTGGGCCTGATAATTAGCGCCAGCAGCGGGGGGTTTGATCCCAAATGCACAGCTGAACTCATAATCGCTAGATTGCTCTGACCCTTTGCATTCACGGTGCCTACTAAATTTGCAGACTTAAAACCCGACACCGAATTAATAAACGCGGCGCGACGACGTGAATCCATTGCCTTGATATCTGACGACTGAAATTGCATTTTAATCTCCTAAATTCTGGTCACAGCCCATGCAGCTTTTTGATCATATAGCAGGGTATCACCGTTGCATGGCAATCAGGATTTCGACGGCATGCGGCTCGCAATCGAAAGTGAGCTCCCGTTTAGACTCATTAAGGCCCGGCGTTGTCACAATGACTGCCGCGCAATGGCTAAACGAACATCAGAAAGACAGCCCCTTGCGCCACGGCTATTGAATGTAGACAAACCTCGGCTGCTGTTTGCCGTCTCGATCAACCGTTCCAAGAAACATCGATAACGGGCGAATCCACAGCCCTCCCTCACCGTACAAGGGCGTATAGACCACCAGCCGCTCGCCTGTCTCAGAGTGTGTAGCGATGCCCTGCACCTGATACTCACCCCCTTTGAAATGTCGATATTTGCCTGGCCTCAGCGTTACCGACCCATCAACACCTGACTTTTCAGCGCTCGGATTCACTCAGGCTGGCTCAAAAATCAACACTGGTATTGTACGCACACCCTCGGTGCGCGCACGATACTCTTTATAGTCCGGATACATCACTTCGAGCAGCGGCCAAAGCGTCGCCTCTTCCTCTACGTTGGCTTCACGCATACGATAAGTCTTCTTCTCCGTGCCAATCTGAATATCTACAGTATTGGCAGCCACCACATTGTGATACCAGATCGGTAATTTCGACATTCCCCCCTTCGAGGCGGTCATAACAACGTTGTCACCGTGTTTCAGAAACAACAACGGCACTTTTCGAACCGTGCCAGTTTTCCGCCCAACCGTTGTCAGAACAGCAACTGGGCCGCCCAAAAATGTGTTCCATAAACGCCCGCCAGTAAGTTCATAGACGGCTGTTTGCCAGCGACCAACTCTGTTAATAATCCAGCTGCCGACTTTTTCTTGCTTTTGTGTATAGGGTTTAACAGAGTCTGTCATATGGAAGTCCTCATAAGCAGTGAGATGGAATCATAGCCTAACCCGCAGTAAATACCAGACGGGGTCGCGCACAGCATGCTAGAAAATCATCTTTTATTCAAAAAAAACCAGCAATTCCGCAGTCCCGCGCCAAGGAACCAGCGAGAGCCCGATACGAATTACTGGATCCATTGCTTTGTCTACCGGTCACCGCGTTGTAGGGCGACAGAAGCTTTCTAATGTATAGTTAATCCGGCTTGCACCTTATGACAGCGGGAATAATATAGGTCTCTCATGGGGCGTTCAAAACCTGTTGCCGCACTTTTTGGGACAAGACGAACATGAAAAAAATAGTCATCACGCTGACATTAATCCCCATCCTGCTGATTCTGCTGCTGGCAATGCTCATCGGGGTCGCTCTGCAGCAGGACAAAATGTCCGAATCTGACCTGCGCTTTCTGGTCGACCTGGGGCAGCGCCATGGGCCAGGTGCTGTCGTCGAGGTCATCACAAGACAGATTTACGGTGTGGATCCTGCCTCCGACCCTGACCCGTCTTTCGGCAGGGCACACACCCCAGGGCGTGGTCATGCACCCTGGGTAATCCGCGGCAATCTTGACGGGCGTCCTCGAATGCTGCAGTTTGCTCTCGCGCCGAGCTTATGGGCCGCTTATGACACACAAACACAATCGCTCTATCAGGCTTGGGAGGGTGATGTACTGTTCGAGGGCGCGGCCTACGATTACAAGCATGGTCCGCAACCTATTAGTCAAGGCGAGTGGTACCTTCGCGACGATAAAGGCGCCAAATGGTTTATCGAAGTTGACGGAAAGGATATCCCCGCGACCGTCAAATATCTCGGTCACGAATATGGCACAGGACAAAAAACTGCTGCCATGCGCTTTGCGCTCGCGGCAGATGGCTATCGTCTGGAGTTAACGGAACAACCAGACGTTACCGAACGCGATGGTGTGCGTTACCTTGCACGACACTTTAGACGAGTCGACAGTCAGACAAGCGTCAAAGCGGGGTTTCGCGACGGCAACGGGGAGCGTTATCTTGCGCAGTCAACATTAGAGCACCCACTCAGTGCCACCACAGCAATTGCCGCACAAAAATCGCCCGACCTCAGTGCCAGTATTACAACCACAGAACTAGCGCGGGGCAAGATGGTGATAGACAGCAGTGACTGTGCGGGATGCCATGCGCTGAGTCATAAAGTGACTGGTCCCGCATGGGCACAGATTGCCGACAAATTCAGGGGAAAGACGCAGTCGACAGTTAAAGCATCGTTAACCCATAGCGTGCTCAAGGGCAGTGTTGGGCAATGGGGGAAAGTACCTATGCCGCCCCATCCGCAACTGTCCCAAGATGAGGCTGCTGCCGCGGTCGCCTATATTTTGAGCGTGCCTGGGGAGAGGGGCGAGCGCAATCTGCCCATAAATTCGAACGGCCGGCCTTATGTCGCCACGCAGGATTACGATGTGCTGCCTCGGCTCGCATCGCAACACCCTTCTTTCCGGTTGGAGAATCTGGCACCTAAAGGTTTCGAGCCTAAAGTCGGGGGGCTAGCTTTTCGCAATGACGGTAAGCTGGTAGTGGCCAGTTGGGACAAAGACGGTGCAGTATTCTTAGTTGACCCCAAGCCAGACCGAAAGTCGCAGGTGCAGCGTATTGCAGAGGGCCTGCACGAGCCACTAGGATTGACCATCGTGGACGATCGACTGTTTGTGTTACAGAAGCAGGAACTGACGGAGCTGATCGACAACAATAGCGACGGCGTAATCGACCGTTACCGAGCTGTCAGCTATGACTGGCCCAGCAGCACTAACTTTCACTCCTTCGCCTTCGGCCTTTTGCACGCAGATGACTACTTTTATTTCTTGTTGTCGATCTGCGTCCTGCCTGGTGGCGCCAGTTGCCCAGACCAACTTCCAACACAGGGTAAGCTACTGCGCGCGGACAAAGCTGGGGATGTGGAAACATACGCTTCAGGCTTCCGCACACCCAACGGCATTGCGTTTGGGCCAAACGATGATATTTACGTCACCGACAATCAGGGTGACTGGTTGCCCTCGAGCAAAGTCATTCAGGTCAATGAGGGCGGCTTTTACGGTTCAAGGGCAGTGGCAGATGCAGGGCCAAATAGACTCGAAGAAACTCCTCCTACTGCTTGGTTGCCGCAGGATGAAGTCGGCAATTCACCGACACAACCGCTACTCTTAACAGAGGGACCATATGCCGGACAAATGATCCATGGCGACGTCTATAACGGCGGCATCAAGCGACTGTTTTTGGAAACCGTAGATGGGCGACAGCAGGGTGCCGTATTTCACTTCAGCGGAGGATTGCAAGGCGGCGTAAATCGGATGGCGCGCGGACCAGACGGCGCCATCTACTTGGGTGAGGTTGGCAATCCACCCAACTGGGGCGAGCACGACAAACTCTGGTACGGTCTGGAGCGCATGGTTTGGGTCGACAATGTCGCTTTCGAAATAGTGACGATGAAAGCCCAAGAGGATGGCTTTCTTATTGAACTTACGCAACCGCTGGCAGTTAACCAAGAAATATCTCCCTCGGATTTGCTGGTAAAACAATGGTTCTATCATCCCGACGAGCAGTATGGTGGACCTAAATACGATGAAACCGTGCTCGCCGTTTCAGCCCTAGAAATCGCCACAGATCGGCGCAGTCTGCGCCTGAAGATTCCAGGTCTGAAGGCAGGATATGTTATCTATCTGCGACTCGATGATCGGCTTCGCTCGGACACTAACAAGCCACTTTGGACCGCGGAAGCCTGGTACACACTGAATGTAATTCCTGAAGCAGTGCCCGCCGAATCAGTAAGCGCGACATCTGAAGACGGATGGCGAAATATCTTTGATGGCGAAACACTCTCGGGGTGGCGCAACTATGGGGGCGCTACCAATGCTGTGCGCAAATGGGAAGCGCAGAACGGCACATTGGCTCTGGTGCAGAGTGGGGCGTTCCCAATGTGGGATATGATCAAAAGTGCCGCCTTCGGCGGCCCTGGCGGCGACCTAGTTTATTACCGTGAGACATTCCAAAATTTTGAGCTCAGTCTGCAGTGGAAGATTTCCCCTGGAGGTAACAGCGGTATTTTTTATCTCGTGAAAGATGAAACGGAAAATGTCTCTTGGCGCACCGGCATTGAAATGCAAGTACTGGACAACGAAGGCCATCGCGATGGGCAGATCAAGACCCACACAGCAGGAAGCCTCTATGATATGGTTGCTGCGGACCCTGAGACCGTGCGGGCGCCCGGAGAATGGAATGATGTGCTACTTCGAGTAAAGGACAATCATATCGAGCACTGGCTAAACGGGGTTAAGGTCGTCAGCATTGAACGCGGCAGCGCTAAGTGGAACGCGCTGGCTGCGGAGAGCAAATTCGCAGACATGCCCGACTATGGGAAATTTGAGGAGGGCTATCTAGTACTGCAGGATCATGGCGACCCTGTGTGGTATCGTAACATTCGTGTGCGTGAGCTATAGACCGGCCACATCGACGCCTAAGACTGCAATTAACGATTTACCGACTGGGAGAATCTTACATGGAGATATCCACCATCGTATTCTGGCTAATCTTGCTGGGTCTGATTATCTACTCCATCGGCATCTACAACACACTGGTGACACTCAGAAATCGTTATCTCAACGCCTTCGCGCAAATTGAGGTTCAGCTCAAACGGCGTTACGATCTTATACCCAATCTTGTGGAGACGGCTAAAGGCTATATGGCGCATGAACGCGAGACGCTGGAGACCGTAGTCAACGCCCGCAACGATGCGGCTGCAATCTTGACGGCGATGGACAGCGGCAATCTCGACAAAGTTGACCTGGGTAAATTAGCCTCCGCCGAAGGCAAACTGAGCGGCGCCTTGAGCAAGCTCAATGTCACAATGGAAGCCTATCCAGACCTGAAGGCTAACGAAACCATGATGCAGATATCTGAAGAACTCATCACCACAGAAAATCGTGTCGCCTTTGCGCGGCAGGGCTTTAATGATGCAGTCATGGCCTACAACAGCTATCGCCAAAGCTTTCCGCCCACATTGCTGACCCGAAAATTCGGCCACCCGCAGGATGCGTCACTGCTGACGTTTGATGACTCCGCGCAAATACAGGCCGCACCTCAAGTCACTTTTTAATGGACTGATGAGCAGGTCTCATGAATTTTTTTGAGCAACAGGATCTCGCTCGGCGCAATACGCGGATGTTAGTGCTATTATTTTTAATTGCGGTCCTGATACTAGTCATTATTGCCAATGTCGCAGTGGCAGCATTCCTGTTTTTCGGCCAAAATTACAACGTTTACAGTGGCAATTCAAAAGGAATGACCGACTTCCTGTCCTACTTTGGTTGGGCACGTTTTGGTAATATTGGCTTACTAATAACCGCCACCGTCGCATTGGTTGTGCTAGCCAAGTGGGTAGCATTATCCAACGGCGGTAAGGCCGTTGCCGAAAGTATGGGTGGCACGCGGATTCTGCCTCAGTCTCGGGATGCCGCAGAGCGTCGCTGTCTCAACGCCGTTGAAGAGATGGCGCTAGCAGCCAATATGCCTGTGCCGCCCTTATATGTGCTGAATGCTGAACGGGGTATCAATGCCTTCGCCGCCGGTATAAGCCCAGCTGATGCTGTGGTGGCGGTCACCCGCGGGACCATCGAACATCTCAAACGCGATGAATTACAAGGCGTGATCGCCCATGAATTCAGTCATATCCTCAACGGCGATATGCGCCTCAATATTCGCCTCGCCGCCCTGTTGAAGGGCATCACCTTTATTGGCGATGTAGGCGATGTTATGCTGCGCAGCAGTCGGGTTCGCACAGGGACGAATGCTCGCAGCGGCAAAATATTTGGCGGCCTGACCCTCATCGGGCTGTCCCTGTGGCTACTAGGCTGGCTGGGCGGCGCTGCAGCGGGTTTTATCAAGGCTGCGATTTCGCGACAAAAAGAATATTGGGCGGATGCCAGCGCCGTACAACTTACCCGCAGTTCTGATGGCATAGGCGATGCCCTAAAAGTGATTGGTGCCTATACCTCTGGCACCTTAGTTCACGCTGCTCGTGCCACCGAGATGTCACATATTTTTTTCGGGCAGATCGAGCACCGATTATGGCAAGGATTTGCCACCCACCCTCCTCTGCATAAACGTATCCAGCGAGTCGACCCACAGTGGGATGGCCACTACATTGAGCGCGAAATCGTGCGCTACGCGCAGCAGTCCTCAGAGGCTACATCAGCAGAAGCAGGAGTTGAAAGATACGCCCTAGTTGCCGCCGCTATCGCAGGGACGCAAGCGAATGAGCCCATGCAGAGAGAGCTGGTCGAGGACGCGGATTTTGAACCCCTGCTCGACCCGTTGGATCAGCAGGACGCTGCGCTAGTCGAGATACCGCTGCTATTTGTGCAACACTGTCACGAACCTTTAGGCGCGCATGCGCTAGTCTATTGTCTGCTCATAGGCGGACAGAAGCCCTTGCAGCAAGCCCACTTAAACGTCATCAAAGCTGCAGGAATACTCGGTCTAGACACGCTAATCACAACACTTTACCCCGGCGTCTGCGCACTGGGTCCCCCTTATCGTCTACCCCTCATCGAAAGGTGTTTACCAGCCTTGAAATCTATGTCTGCAGTTCAATACCGCACGTTCAAGGATGTTCTAGTGACGCTGATCCGCGTCGACCATCAAACAGACCTGCATGAATGGTGCCTATTTCAATTAGTACGGCATTACCTAGAACCAGAATTCATCCGGGTGAGACCAAGCCGAGCACGCCATCGCAAGCTGCAAAAAGTAGCCGTACCGGTGCAGACGGCGTTGTCCGTCCTCGCTTATGAGGGAAATGGTGAATCACAGGCCCTATTTCGTCTGGGGGCCGACAGTCTTGGCTTCACCGGAATGGCCATCCTAGCCCGAGAGCTGGCTAGCGTTGAAGTCTTCGGACGAGCCATACGAGAATTAGCAGATTGTTACCCCCTGCAGAAGCCACGCCTATTAAAAGCCATGACTCTGACGGCCCACAGCGATGGCATACTAAGCCCAACGGAACAAGAAATTATCGCTAGTGTGGCGGCAGTAATGGATTGCCCGCTGCCTTCTCTTGCTGTGTCAGGCACCGAGCAGGTCTGAAGGGCTTTATGCTGCACCCTCTGAAAATCTAAACCGCGATAAACATAACATTGCTGGCAGAGCTTCTGCTGTGACAGCAGAAATAACGCCCCATTTGACTCCAAAGGCCCTAGCGTTTTATTCTGCTCCCCGTCACAAATCTCAGACTAAAAGCAAGGAATGTTCATGACCAACGAGCGACCCTACAGTTCTATAATTGTTGACGGTGTCGAGCAGGCACCGAGTCGAGCGATGCTTTACCCCACCGGCTTTGCCCGCGAGGATTTCATTAAGCCTCAGATCGGTATCGCCTCCACTTGGAGCATGGTAACCCCCTGCAATATGCACATCGACAAACTGGCTGACGCAGCTGCGGCGGGAGCTGATGAGGCCGGAGCAAAATCAATCGTATTTAACACCATTACCGTATCGGATGGCATCTCCATGGGAACGCCTGGCATGCGTTATTCATTGGTATCGCGCGAGGTTATCGCAGATTCGATCGAGACCGTAGTCGGCGCACAAGGCTTTGACGGATTTGTCACCATCGGTGGCTGCGATAAAAATATGCCTGCATGCGGAATCGCTATGGCACGCATGGACCGCCCCAGTGTCTTTGTCTATGGCGGAACCATTCTGCCTGGCGCCGAGCGACGCGATATCGTTTCTGTATTTGAAGCGGTTGGCGGGCACGCCGCTGGCAGAGTATCGGACATTGAATTGACTGAAATTGAAACCAGCGCAATCCCCGGCCCGGGTTCCTGCGGCGGCATGTATACCGCCAACACGATGGCGTCTGCAATGGAGGCACTCGGTCTATCGCTGCCAGGCAGTTCGGCTCAGAACGCCATTAGTCGAGACAAAGAGCAGGACAGCTATAACGCCGGAGCTGCAGTTAGAAACCTTATCAAACTCGGCCTCAAACCCAGCGATATGCTGAGCCGTGAGGCCTTTGAAAATGCCATCACCATCACCATCGCACTTGAAGGGTCTACCAACGCAGTGCTGCATTTAATCGCGATCGCGCACGCCGCTAATGTTCCTTTGTCGCTGGACGACTTTAGCCGCGTCGGCAGGCGTGTTCCCGTATTGGCTGATATGCGCCCGGCAGGCCGATATGCAATGAGTGAATTGATCGCGGTAGGCGGCATTTTGCCCCTAATGAAACTGCTTCTGCGGGAAGGCTTGTTGCACGGCGACTGCATGACTGTGACCGGCAAAACACTTGCGGACAACCTTGCGGCGGTCGAAGACTATCCAGCAGAGCAAAAAATTATTCGCTCAATGTCAGACCCTATTAAAAAAGATAGTCACCTAGTCATATTGCGCGGCAATCTAGCGCCAGACGGCGCGGTCGCTAAAATCACTGGGCATGAGGGCTTAACGTTCACTGGAACCGCGCGCTGCTTTCACGGTGAGGAGGCTGCAATGGCCGCTATTATGGCGGGTGGTATTATCGCGGGTGACGTGGTGATTGTCCGTTACGAGGGCCCCAAGGGCGGGCCCGGCATGCGCGAAATGCTCAGCCCGACCAGCGCGATCAATGGCCGCGGGCTTTCCCAAGAGGTCGCGCTACTCACAGATGGACGATTCTCTGGAGGGTCCAGAGGATTTGTAATCGGTCATGTGGCGCCAGAGGCTCACCTTGGCGGTCCTATTGCGCTGGTGCAGGACGGCGACAAAATAACCGTTGACGCAGAGAGTGCCGAGATTACTCTCCATGTCGATGATACCGAATTAGCAACTCGCCGCGCTGCATGGTCCGCACCTGCACCCTATGCGACACGCGGCACCCTGGCCAAGTATGCCCAACTTGTCAGCTCCGCCAGTGAAGGCGCTGTCACCGACAAATATCTAGAGGTGTAATGGGGCTCTTCCCGATCAACATGATGACGAATCGCCACACGAGCATCCAAGTATGGCTACCCTAGGCTATTTATCTTGCCGTGAACCGTTTAGGCTTCAGTTGCATTGATTAAAGCCAAAGCATGCAAAAAATCCCTCAGAGTATTTTAGCGAGGCAAACCATCGGATCATGAACAAGTTTTTAGATTTTATTAAGGCATATGATATTTCATTGTCACAGCTTCTAACTGTGGCGATAATTTTTTCGGTAACAATAGGGGTGTTCCTCTCAATTCGCTTTTTTTTTCAACGCTACAGAAAAGCAACACCTCGCCCACAAACAATAAAGATTTTGTTTTATCTGTCCTTTGACAAGCCATTACAGCTGGCAACCATTGCTGTTGGTTTTTACTTCTTGGCCATGCATATTTTGACCTGGTTTAGATTCACCAGTTTTTTTGATCAGGTTGTGACACCCGGGGTTAATGTCGCCTTGGCGCTTTGTTTTTTTATGCTGATGAATACCTTTTTATCACGATTAAAAGCCTACTCAATCACCAAAACAACGCGAACAGATGGCGGGTATAATAACTTTGCCAAAATTGAGCAAATACATAAACTCGGCCAAGTACTGACGGCTGCCATTATGGTTTTTATCCTTGCCGCAATTCTGGGGCTTAAAGTTTCGCAAGGGATCGCTTACTTAGGCGGGGGGCTGGCAATTTTCGCACTAGTCTTTAAGGACACCCTTTCCAGTGTTTTTGGTGGTTTTATTATTTATTTGGATAGTCCTTATGCGGTAGGAGATTGGATATATACCATAGACGGAACGATTGAAGGTACAGTCGAAGAAATTAGTTGGCGTCTAACGCATATTAGGACGTTTGATAAAAGACTGATTTTTACACCCAATAATCTATTAATTACACAAGCAGTCGTCAATGCCTCAAGAATGTCAAATCGGAGAATATTGCAATACATCGGCCTCAGATATGACGATTTTGACAAATTTGAAGCTATCCAAAAAGACATCTATACCTATCTTGGTGAGCACCCGGACATTGACCAAAGCTGCTTAACCCTCGTCAACGTGGTGAATGGCAGCACCAATGTAGGGCCCACTACAGAAGGATTTTTCGGAGGGTCCTCCCTAAACTTTTCAGTCTACACCTTTACGAAAGTGACCAATTGGTTTAAGTTCCAAGCCATTCAGGACAAAATTATGATGGATTTGGGGCGGATCATTTATCGTCATAACGCTGAAATTGCCTTCACCACGATGACTCTAGATGTCCCCAAGCCCAATGTCGAATCCATCCCTGAAGCCGCCCAATAATGTGCATATTTGCGGCAGACCAGCCGGAAAGCTCGCCATAAAAAAAGAACGGAGTCTAAGGTGAACCGGCCTAGTATCCTGAAGCGGTGCGATACTATCTAGCATCGCTTCAACGCTGACCGGCTTCGCGCAAAAAAAACGTTTATGCGCCGATTAGTTTAGGTACCATCGCCGCTCATGATGGCGTCAGTTTGCTGTTGATCTTTTTTGAGCTGATCCTGTTGTGCTTCACTTTGCAGTTCGAGCTGCCTCTCCTGTTCTTCGCGTTGCTGCTGCAACTGCGCAGCTTGCTGCTCTGCTTCATTTACGTTCTGCTGAACACTGTTGCTTGTATCTGCGGCTGATTGCTCAGCAGAGCCATAAGCCTGAGCACCTACCTGAGTCGCTGACAGTGCTGCTACTACAGCTGACGCTACTGCGATTTTTTTAATCATATTAATATCCCATTCAGAAAATTTAATTGCAATAAGTGTAGCCTATTTTTAAGCTGTTGCAAAAAATGAGTGCAGACAGAATGGCAATTAGCCGCATATATAGCGCTGCACAAGAGCATCCAGAGCCTAGCAAAGATGCGACACGATTCACGCCAACAGCGACTGGACCGCTGATCAAAAACGCATGTCCACTAGACGGCAAACGCTGCACCCGCACCACGCATTTTCTCGGGTACGGTCCACCACCAAGCGGTCTCTGCAGCAAAGGGCTTCCTGATAGGCGAGCAAACTACACCTCATCAGGTTCTCATTCGTATTGATACATAACCTGCAGGCTACAAATACGACGGTATAGCGACGCTCCCTCAAACCGTAAAAAGTCCAACTATGCTGGTTGCTAGCATTGCTACTATAGGGAATGCATTATATTTATTCGGTACTCATTAAGGGTGGCAGCTCTCTCTTAATAAGGAGATCTGCTCACGATAGCCCTTTTATTTATCCTATACTTGGAAAGAGCGATAGTTTGATAGTCACCGGCTAAATTTTCATTTTCTCAAGTACTTAAATTGCCAGAACCCGAGCCGGTCTTGTCCGTGTCGGTGCCTTGATTGTATTCCGCCATAAAATGGCATAGTATATGCCATTTTATGGCGGAAAATTTGCTATCCGATAAGAGCAAAGGCAAGAACGCCGGCTATTTGTGAGCTAGCGAGGGAAAAAGATGAAATTGATTGAGCAACACTTACCTTTCTATATTACTTGCCGGATGAAGAGGCCCTCAACTGATGTCTGAACCATACAGGCTCTATGCAATTACGCACTCACTCTACTCGGGCAGGGCACGTGCCTACTTGATCAAGCAGGGCATACCTTTTCGCGAGTTGTCCACCGGGCACGAGAGTTTCAAGGCCGAAGTGCTGCCCAAAGGCAAGCTCGCGACAATACCGACGCTGGTGACGCCGGAAGGTGAAGTGATCCGCGATGGCGCCGCTATCATCGAGCACTTCGAGTCGGCCAATGATCGGCCCTGTCGCCCTCTGGGATCACGGCAACAGATAGTGAGTGCACTGTTCGATGTGATTGGTTCCGACGGGCTGCTGAGACCGGCCATGCACTATCGCTGGAACTTCCCAGCAGACAACCTTGATTTCGTGCGCTACCACTTCCTGCACTCACAGCGTAATACACCGGCGCGCGCGGAAAAAACCGAGCGCATGATGAACCGTATGCGCCACGCCGGCATGATTTTCGGTGTCACCGATCAGACGCAGGATGTAGTGGAGACGCTATACCTTGAATACCTCGATGCCCTAAATGCTCATTTCAAGCGGTATCCCTACCTGCTGGGCTGGCGCCCATCTATCGGTGATTTTGGTCTATTGGCTCCGATGTATGCCCACCTTGGGCGCGACCCTTATCCAGCGCGCTTGATGCAACAGCGCGCTGCCAGAGTGTACCGCTGGGTAGAACGGATGAATCGAGCGGACCAGGATGCGCCCGAGTACTTTAATGCCGGCAGCGATTTTCTGGCTGGTGACGAGGTGCCGGAGACGCTGGTGGACGTACTGCGGGTGTTGGCCGAGGATTTTGTCCCAGAGACCCTTGCAGCGGCGGAGTTTATCAATGCCTGGCTGGAGAAAGAACAGCCGGAAGCCGGTACGCCGGCAGTCGGGCGCCTGGCCCAATCACTGGGTAACGCAGAATTTACCCTGCGTGATAGGACGATCAGTGCGCTGGTGCAGCCCTATCGGTTCTATCTATTACAGAATGTGCAGGATATCTACACGGCTCTGACGCCGGAAGATCAGGCCAGCGTAGACCAACTGCTGGAGAACTGCAGCATGATAAACATCCTGACAGCGAAGCTTGACCGCAGGATCGGCCGGGCCAATAATTTAGAAGTCTGGGAAGCCTAGCCAATGGGGTGTTTGTGCAGGTCCTCTAACAGTGCCGTTTATTCGGTTGCCCTGCGGCGATTTTTTGAATAATGGACGCTTGTGGTGACCCGTACCGCGTCTACTAGTGACTCCATAGGAAGCGATATGAGAACAGAAGCGCAACATGCTGATCAAGCTGATGACCTAATACTCTTTGAAGTGCTTAGCCAACGCCCCACGGTTGCCTGGCCAACGGTTGTCCTCCTTGGGGCTGCCTTTGCTCTCTTTGTCTCATCAACATTTGCCTATTTGCAAGGCGGCTTGTCGATTTTTTGGGCGATTCTGTTGAATGCGACTGCAGCCTACATATCTTTTACGCCCGCCCACGATGCATCTCACAATGCAGTGAGCACCAATCGTCAACTGAACGAATGGGTCGGTCGACTTGCCACTGTCATGCAGTCTCCCGTGCCGTTTTTTCGCACCTTTCGTTACATACATATGCAGCATCACCGGTTTACCAATGAGGCAAATAAAGATCCTGACGCGCACCTTGGTGCCGGGCCGCGCTGGCTTTTGCCCTTTAAATGGGCAACATTGGATCTGAATTATTTTCACTACTACTTTAAGCCCTCGGTGTTTATGGACAGGCCAAAAAGCGAGCGCAGGGAACTGTATCTAGGGCTACTTTTTGGGGCAGTTATAGTGACAGCCGTTACCCTTGCGGGTTGGTTAGACTATTACCTATTGCTATTCTTTATTCCAACACGTTTCACAGCGATATTCTTGGCACTCACATTTGATTTTTTACCTCACTACCCGCACCAAGCAACTGCAAAAGACGCGCCTTTTCGATGCACATCAAATCGCGTTGGTATGGAGTGGTTGTTAACCCCGGTATTGCTCTATCAGAACTATCACCTCGTGCACCATCTCTACCCTACTGTGCCGTTTTATCGTTATCTCAAGGTTTGGAATGCGAAGAAGCATTACCATGAGTCGCAAAACCCGGCT
>JAQWNG010000027.1 GCA_029246385.1 Halioglobus sp. | reverse complement strand
AGTGTTTCTCCAACCTGATTCCTTATATTAGTGTTTTTCCAACCACTGGATTTATGATGACTGATTTGAGACTTGTAGGCAGCTCGGTATCGCCCTATACACGTAAAGTGCGCGCGCTTTTACGTTATCGGCGCATTCCTTGTGGGTCCACCCTCCGCTCCGGTAGAGGTTACCCTAGCAGGCGCAGCGGGAGCCACAGCTGTCCCTGTAGGCCCTCTGTGGCTCCTGGGCGTTATGGCTGGTTTGCTATCGCTAGTGGCTGTTAGGAAGTTGCGTAAAGCCTGATGGGGGTGGTGCTTTCGGCTTAAACGCCCTCACCAGCGTGACTATCGGAAACAGCGTTACGAGCATTGGGACGTATGCTTTCTACGGCAACGCCCTCACCAGCGTGACCATTGGGAACAGCGTTACGACCATTGGGAAGCAAGCTTTCGCCGCCAACGCCCTCGCCAGCGCGGCCTTCGAAGGCAACTTTGGCACTTTCGATTCCGACATATTCTTGGACAATTCCAACCTAGGGACGATCACCTACTGCGCCGAGAGAACGGGTTGGCCGCAGGGCTTTAGCAATAGCTCGACGACTATCGTAACGGAGCCGATAGGTTGCTCGCCAACAGACGCACCCACCATCGATTCGAGAGAGGCGGGTGACGCTCAGGTTTCCATCAGCGTTAGCGTGGCCGATGACGGCGGCTCACCGATTACTGGCTACAATGCCTATTGCTTCGGCGACACATTTTACTTTGGTGTGAATCCGACCTCGCCCATCACAGTCTTAGGGCTTACTAACGGTGTGAGCTATGTCTGTGCCGTGTCGGCGTAAAACGATGTAGGCACTAGTACATTATCGGCAGTGAGCGCGCCAGTCACACCCGTGGCACCGCCGCCCGGCTGCTGAATAGATTTGAGGCATCGTTCTGGGCATCAGTAAGCTGCGTAAATCCTGAGCCAAGCCCGCCTAGTGCAGGTTTTTTGTTGTCGAGAGAGGTCAGTAAACACGAGGCCCAGCGTGATTAAGATTCCATAAATAGGGTTTTCCCTACTCCGCTGCCAAAGATTAAGCTGTATTATTCGGTGATTAAGTATCTGTAGCGATATCCAGCAAAACGACTATACTGAACGCAACAAGAATAAAGAGATGCAGCCGTGATGCGCGCATTGACCACTAAGGCACTGTTTGTTTTTTCGATACTGCTATCGGCTCAGGCTTTGGCCTTCGATGCTGGGGGCCTGAGTTATAGCGTCATTAATGCGACTGACGTCGAGGTAACGGGTCGTGCATCGGGTAACACTGACACGGATATAGTGATTCCTGCCACTGTCGTGGATAGCGGAACGACCTACAGCGTGACGACCATTGGGAGTTCTGCTTTTTCCTATGTCCTGGGCTTGATCAACCCACCGCCCTCCCAACGCCTCACCAGCGTGATTATTCCAAACAGCGTTACGACTATTGGGGGTGCTGCTTTCTTCGGCAATTACCTCACCAGTGTGATTATTCCAAACAGCGTTACTAGCATTGGGAATTGGGCTTTCCGAGCCAACGACCTCACCAGCGTGACCATTGGGAACAGTGTTACGACAATTAGGCCGTATGTTTTCTCCGGCAACGATCTCACCAGCGTGATTATCCCAGACAGCGTTACGACCATTGGAGATTATGCTTTCTTCCGCAACGACCTCACCAGCGTGATTATTCCAAACAGCGTTACGACCATTGCGAACTTTGCTTTCTCCGGCAACGATCTCACGAGCGTGATCATTCCAGACAGTGTAACTTTTCTTAGAGGTTTCTCCGACAACGCACTCACCAGCGTGATTATTCCAGACAGCGTTACGACCATTGGGGGTGCTGCTTTCTATGGCAATGCTCTCACCAGCGTGGTTATTCCAGACAGCGTTACGACCATTGAGGATTCTTTTTTCGCCAATGACAGCTTCAATGGTGCTTTCGCCAACAACACTCTCACCAGCGTGATTATTCCAGACAGTGTTACGACCATTGGGAAAAATGCTTTCCAGTACAACGCTCTCACCAGCGTGACCATCGGGAACAGTGTTAAGAGCATTGGGTTTGAAGCTTTCGATGATAACGACCTCGCCAGCGTGACCGTTCCAGACAGCGTTGAGGTTATTGACGGTTTTGCTTTCTTCGACAACGGCCTCACCAGCGTGACCATTGGGAACAGCGTTACGACCATTGGGAATAATGCTTTCGGCAATAACGCTCTCACCAGCGTGACCATTCCAGACAGCGTTGAGATCATTGGGAATTCATTCTCCAAAAACGCCCTCACCAGCGTGACCATCGGGAATAGCGTTACGACCATTGGGCTCGGAGCTTTCTCCGACAACGCACTCACCAGCGTGACTATTCCAGGCAGCGTTACAACTATTGGTCCCGGTGCTTTCCAAAGCAACGCCCTCACCAGCGTGATTATTCCAGGCAGCGTTACGACCATTGGAGGTGTAGCTTTCTTCGATAACGCCCTCACCAGCGTGACCATTCCAGAGAGCGTGACGACCATTGGGGGTTTACTTTTCGCCGAGAACGCCCTCACCAGCGCGGCCTTTGAAGGCAACTTTGGTGATTTTAATCTAGGCATGTTCGATAGCATTCCCACCCTAACGACGATCACCTACTGTGACGGGACAACGGGGTGGCCGCAGGGCTTTAACAATGGCTCAACGACTATCACATCGACGCCGGTAGATTGCTCGACTGCGCCAGATGCACCGACCATCGACTCGATAGCGCCAGGCAACGGGGAGGCTATCATCACGTTCACACCGGGTGCAGACAATGACTCGCCGATCACGGGCTACCGGTATATCAAGGATGATGGCTCTTTCAGTTCAACGATCCTTGCAACAACCGGCATCTACCCGTACGGAATCGGCATTGATGCGGACGGCAACGTCTACGCGCCGAATGTAAGCTCGAGAGATGTATCGAAGATCACGCCTGAGGGGGTTTCAACCATCCTTGGCACAACCGGCGATACCCCGGTGGCGATTGCCATTGATTCCAATGCCAATATCTATACTGCTAACTACAACTCGAACGATGTGTCTAAGATCACGCCCCAAGGAATTTCAACGATCCTTGGTGCAACCGGCAGCTACCCAGTGGCGATTGCCATTGATTCCAACGCCAACATCTATACTGCCAACTTTAATTCGAACGATGTGTCTAAGATAACGCCCAGTGGCAACTCAACGATCCTTGCAGCAACTGGATCAGGACCGCGCGATATCACAGTGGATGCGGACGGCAACGTCTATACGGCCAACCAAGACTCCGATGACGTATCGAAGATCACACCCAGTGGCAACTCAACGATCCTTGGTACAACCGGCAGCTACCCATGGGCGATTGCACTGGATGCGGAGGGCAATATCTATACTGCCAACTATAATTCGAACGATGTATCTAAGATCACCCTCAGTGGCGATTCAACGATCCTTGGAACAACGGGCATCGACCCGATCGGGATCACAGCGGACGCGGACGGCAACGTCTATACTTCCAACCAAGACTCAAACAACGTCTCGAGGCTTACGCCCGAAGGGATTTCAACCATCATTGGAACAACGGGCAGTTCCCCATTCGGGATCGCAGTGGATACGGACGGCAATATCTATACGGTCAATATTTTGTCGAACAATGTGTCGAAGATCATGCCCGCAAGCGCAGTCTCATACCCTGCCACAGGCGACACCAGCCCGATCACAATCACGGGGCTCACCAGCGACACGGACTATTTGATATCGCTGATAGCGGTTAATGACGCGGGCGAGAGTGTTGCCTCAAACGCGGTAGCGTTTACTCTTGGAGTGCCAGACGCGCCGACCATTGTTTCGGTAGCGGCAGGTGACGGCCAAGCGATCATCACCTTCACGCCAGGCGCAGACAATGGCTCATCGATTACTGGCTACACTGCCGCTTGCTTGGGCGACACATTAATCTTTGGTGCGAGTCCGAGCTCACCTATCACAGTCTCAGGGCTTACTAACGATGTGAGTTATGTCTGTACAGTGACAGCAACAAACGATGTAGGAGCTAGCCCAAACTCTGCACCTAGCGCACCCTTCACACCCGTGGCACCGCCGCCTGGCTGCTAACTAGATTTAAGGCATCGTTCTGGGCGTCAGAAACCTGCGTAAAGCCTGAGCCTTCTCAAGCCCGCCTAGTGCGGGTTTTTTGTTGGCGAGAGAGGCCAGCAGACACAAGAGCCAGTAGGGTTAAGCTCCAAAAAATAGGGTTTTCCCTACTTTCCTGCCAAAGATTAAGCTGTATTATCAGGTGACTGAACATCCGTAGCGAACTCCAGCAAGACGACGACGGGCTGTCCGGAAATGATACATCTCTTTCGGTCCCATTGATTATGATTTCTCGCTTAATAAGAGTAGAGAGAACAATGAAATCTAGATCGATAAAAGTTCTGATTGCCCTGGTAGTGGCCTTAGCCGTAGCTGGCGGCAGTTACTGGCAGATCAACTTCAATAAAGACTGGCGTGAACAATATGCCTACACCAAAGGTGTGGACGCACTGATTTATGCGTTTCCCTATCATTTGAACACAGTGCTTCGCTACAAGTGGAGTCAGCCTGAAGCGCCAGAGGGCCAGCAAGTGCCGGTGGACGCGGTAAACAAGTTTTGGCATGCGACGTTTGTCGATCCCAAAAATTATCGAGACGGTGGCGCGCCGAATGCCGATACGCTCTACTCACCTGCCTGGATATACGCCAAAGAACAGCCGATCATTATTACGGTACCGGAGATTCCGGGTGATCGATATTTTGCAATTGAACTGGCGGGTTTTGATTCAGATAACTTTGCCTATATCAGCAAGCGCCTCCACGGTAATGGTGGTGGAAACTACGCCATCGTGCCGCCGAATTGGCAGGGAGACTTACCTGAAGATGTAGAGTTTGTAGCTCATAATCCGACGCCCTGGTTTTATGCCATGGCGAGAATTTATGCTGACTTCAATGACCCCAGTGACCAGGCAGAGGTAGCGGCGATCCAGTCAAAAATGCAGATTGTGGGCTTGAGTGACTGGGGTAAAGCAAATCCACCCAGGCCTGCGCACCCGCCTGTTCCCGATGTCGGCGATCTGAGTGATGTACTACTTGAAACCGACGTGGTTAGTTACCTTAAAAGAATGGTGATGTCCGACCCTATGTCTTTCTGGAATAACGTCAATCGCGCGATGACCGTCAATGGTGCACCGGAGCGTGATCAGCGCTATTTGAAAGATTGGACCGAGTTACATATTGGGCCGGACCAGAATGTATCCCAGGCTGAGGACAATGAGCAAGCCGGCTTAGCCAGGGCGGTGTTCGATGGCATCATGATCATGCGTGCCCATGCCACCTCTGAAGAGAACAAGGTCAACGGTTGGGGTGTGCCACCAGTGGGCTTCGGGCGCTCCGGGGTTCACGGTAATTTTTATACCCGCGGAGCCATTCAGTCGATGCGGGGCATTGTCGCCAATGATGCAGAAGAAGCTATGTATATGGCCAGGGCAAAAGATCAGAACGGTGACAGCATTACCAGCGAGCATACCTACGAACTCCGCTTCCCGCCGGGACTAACTCCGCCAGCCAAGTATTTCTGGTCACTCACAGTTTACGACCAGGACGCCAACCTGATGCTCAACGACTATGACCGCTATGCCATCAGCGGTAACTCAGAGGACTTGATCTACGAAGACGATGGCAGCCTGCGGATTCTGATCGGTGGCAAGCC
>JAQWNG010000017.1 GCA_029246385.1 Halioglobus sp. | reverse complement strand
GATTCGCTCCAAATGTGGAAACCACAAACCAAAACCTCGGGAAATTACAGCCCAATGTGGGGGCCAATGACATATTTTTGATCAGTCTAAGCTCGATTGTGTAGCGCCAGCCCGTGACCTCGAGTTAACTTGTCAGTACCCTTGAAGCAGCTACCCACATAGCATGAAGGAATTTTCTGCCATTTATATTGTAATTGCTGTGCTGTTTTCATTGATGGCCTTTAGGGCCTTCCGCAGTGCCAGCGCTACGGACTACGTATTAGCTACCACACAGTGTGTTGGTCTTTTGTTGCTGCTGAGCAATTATCGCCAGATCGCGCTGTATCTTTTGTTGATCACTGCATTAGCCTATTTGGTAAGTCAAATATTGACGGGGGCACGGCCGATCAGTCGCTTACTGCCTTTGGCGGGAGCTACAGCGCTTGTCGTTGCCCTCGTGATTCCAGCGGGGTGATTCAACTGTCGAGGTGTTTGGCACGCCCGGAGAGATTCGAACTCCCGACGAACTGGTGCAAGGCCGCCCTGTACGAACCCAGTTACTCTATCCAGCTGAGCTACGGGCGCGTGCAAAGCTGACTATACACCCACTGCCACCAGTCTACGGGCCAGCATCCATTGTCGGACGCTCTCTTCTATAGAAAGGCTATAAGAATCAATAATATGGTGGGCCCAGAAGGACTCGAACCTTCGACCTGCCGATTATGAGTAGTACGCACAATCGAAACGTACTCCAGTAAGCCGAAGAAAAGCAACGAATTGCCTCAGCGGGGCAGGGCATCACTGCTGCAACCGAGCCTATGCCGAACCTGAAGTGGGCTGGTCGGAGGGATTGATTGACGTAAGCTGAAGAGCGGTAAGCAATTTTCCAGACCGAACTTCCGAACCACGGCCGAGCAGTCGCACGAGGCGACCGGAGATAGTGAGTGGGCGATGCGGAAGTTCAAATCAGTGAGGCAGGCGCAGAGAATCGTGACTGCTCATGCCGCCGTGTCCAATCTGTTCAATCTTGGCAGGCACCTGGTCAGTGCTCAACACTATCGGGATCTGAGGGTGAGTGCGTTCGGAGAACGAGATAGGCTGGCTGCTTGATACTCCCAGCCTGAATTGCTGCAGATTCCATGACTTAACTTGTCAGTTACGAAAACAAGACACGATAGAAGCTGAAGGTTGCACTGGCGGCGAGGGACTTCGCCCCCAGCGCCCTGCAGTTTCTCGTCTGGTTTACTCGTACCATTCACAAGGGCGAGGGGCCCGAACAGTCGCTCGATGGCAGGGGTACCTTGAAAGTATAGCTGGCTGTGAGTGGGTTGGTGGTGGTTTCGATTGAACAACTGCAGCCAGAATCGTTGCACATCCCGGTTGGGCCATTTTCATCTGATCCGGGCGCGCTGAAGGGCCCAGACCAGAGACGGCTCGTACTCGTGGCTAAGTCAACACTCCAGTTGACCGTAATAGGATAATGGGTGGCATTGCCGTAAATCCCAGGGTAGGTCCCATTTTCACCAACCACCCACTGCACGCTTTGCGCAACACCGGACATACTCCCAGAAGGCTTTTGTCCGTCTGACGGATCACCGACGTCATAGTCGACACATAACCCCTTCGTGTCGGTCATTTGAACGGTTGATATACAACTTCCAGCATTTTTTCCTGTGTCGTCGGTGCAATACGCGTAATCGGTGTACCTGCCCTCGTTGCCGGTAATGCCCGCTTTCACGAGCAGCGGCGGAACGGAAACCGTTGTCTTCTCGCTCCAGGTCACACCCACCTGCAACCCCGCGGCCGGCCCCTTTCCTGAAATATTGACGTTGCCGCCGAGACTGAAAGCGAAGCCCGTTGAATAACTTGACGCTGTGCCCTGGGTTGCTGAGGGCGCTGCATTAGCCTGGTCCGTCTTGATTCCTGCGGGCGGCACGAATGAGACGCTGTACTGCTTCGGGTAGTTCATATAGCGACAGAGACGCAGATCATATTTATTGAAAGGAACGTCTGAGGCTATTGCTATGCCGCCATCACAATAATCATCGGTATCTTTCCAGTCCTCTACAAGGCATTGCTCGCCGTCACAGTTGGCGAGGTATAGCTCGCCCTCTCTTGCGCTTGCAGACTGCCACTTGGCGTCTGAGGCTGTCCAATCCCCTGATGACGTGACCAGATACATATCGTATGGCTTCGGCATGCTCTGGTTGCTTTCGCAAATATGGGCCGCGTAAAAATTGACCGTGGTGCTGTAATTGCCAGACGTTGTCGACGTAAGGAACGTCGTCTGCAGGGAAACCTGGGCCAGGTCTGTATTTTGCTCACTCATAATTGGCGCCGATTCATTGTTTTGTAGAGGCGCCCGTGACAAATCATCCACTAAAATGGTGTACGCCCGAGCGTATGCGCGCTCGTCCGCGCCTGCATCTTGTGCTGTACTTGGCGAGGCTCTGACATTCTGCAACACGCGAGAGACCGGATTACTCTTTTCCATGCGCGTTATGTACGCCATATGAATCGGATGAGTGGTCGATGTGTAGGCTGCACCTGCGCCCAATAGCTCATGCAAGGCTTCCACATCGATGGTACTCGGGCTGATGATGGCCAGGGTTTGTCCAGCCTCATAGGACGCTTTAATCGCGTCTTTTTGCTGCTGCGTGAGGGCGTCTACCGGGTCGAGCACCCCGGGCGCAATCATCATGGGTGTCAGTTGCGGATTATAGTCAGGCGAAAAGGGCACGACGACCAGGTCACTGCGCACCGCTTCTATGGTGGCGTTATTGTAGTTGCCGATGAGCTGAACGACCTCATACTCACCGGACTGGGATTGAGCGCTGTCGCTACAGCCGCTGGCAATCAGCGCGACACATGAGGAAAGTACTAATGCAGTCGCCAAACTCAAACGGTATTTCATGCGATGTCTCTCAAAATTATGTAACTCTCTGACAGGCTAACGATCAGAAAATTCCGCGTCAAGGTAAGTTGTTTGCGGCATATTCATGCAATTCTCCGCCGCGGCGCCACTGCCTTCCCCATGGCGTGAAGCGCTTTTTGGCGCCCGCAGGCATTGGCGTCAAAAAGCCGTCTTCGCTAGTCGTTGGCGACGGCGAAATCAAGGGTCAGTAGCAGCCGCTGTTGGCCTGACTTTACAGCGGGCGAACGGTGGACAAGTCCTGCACCTTCATTACCCTCCCAAGATTCACCTTTAAGCAGCGCCACATCGCCCGCTGCCAGCGTCTGAATCGCGTCCTTTGTAGGATAAAGGCCGCTCTCCGCATCGCTGAGCCCCGCGCTGCCCGCACCGAGTTTGCTGCGATCCGTGCAGTGGTGAGGCAGCCATTGACTGCCCGGCCCGACATAGGTCGTGATGAGGCGACAGGGAACTCTATCGACATGAAATTTTGGGCACATCGGCTGTGTCAGTGTTGCGATCCTCAGGCCAATAGCGGTCAGCTCAAAAAGGTAGCTAAACATGTCTGCCAGTAGCCCGATGTCCTCACTCAACTCAGGATATGGGGCAAGCACTGGCACCGCTTCCGCGAGATTTTGCATGTTGGCAGCGGATAATGTGGTGCGCTGACTGATGGCTTTGCCGCCGTTACGGTGCTGCCACTCATTGGGTAAGCAGGGCGCTTTTTGCCGCTGCCATACTGCCAAGTGCACATCGCTTCGGTAGATCTGTGCAAGCGTCTCCGGCGAATTTCCAAACACCGCTCGGGGCGTATTTGTGTCTGATGGTGCTCTAACCGTAATGTGCTGCGCCGCGGCCATTATGCCGCCCCCTCCCAAGACGGGAAGGGATCAGGCAGCTTTTGCCAGTGCTCGCGGCCAGCCATTAGGTCGTCGTCGTCCAGTAGGCAACGGTTAAGTGCGTCGACAACTGTATCCTTGTTCAGATTTTGACCAATGAAGACCAACTCCTGACGCATGTCACCAAACGGCTCCTGCCAACTCTTCTCAATGGAGGCGAGATAATCCTTGTCCTCGGGCCACCGTTCCCGTGGAACCGCTTTCCAGAACATGCCAGCAAAACCATAGCGCGCCATGCCGCCTGCTTGACTCCACTGTCCCGCAAACTCTGGACGACTCGCTAACCAAAAATAACCCTTAGAGCGAATCAGTTTGCCTTGAATGTCTTCGCCGTGAAGGAAGTTATAGAATTTCTGCGGATGAAACGGTCGGCGGGCTGTGAAGGTGAAACTGCCGATACCGAACTCCTCTGTCTCTGGCACGTGTTCGCCTCGCATCTCCTTCAGCCAGCCCGGTGCCTGCTGAGCGCGCTCAAAACTGAACTTGCCGGTCCCCAAAATCTGTTCAATAGGCACTTTTCCGGCCTCAATGGGGATGATTTTCGCCTCCGTATTAAGCGTTTTCAGCACTGCTGTGAGGCGTTGCAGAACATTACTCTCAACCATATCCGTTTTGCTGATAAGGATAACGTCAGCGAATTCGACCTGCTCAACCAGCAGATCGGAAACGCTACGCTCGTCTTCCTCGCCCAGATGTTCACCTGTTTCTTGAAGCGACTTGGCCTCGTCATAGTCGACCAAGAAGTTCACGGCATCGACCACGGTAACCATAGTGTCTAGCTCACTGACGTCAGACAGGCTGACGCCGTCTTCGTCAGCAAACGTGAAGGTTTCCGCGACCGGAAGCGGCTCCGAGATTCCAGTGGACTCAATCATTAAATAATCAAACCGGTCCTGCTCGGCCAAGCGACGGACCTCTAAAAGCAGGTCTTCTCGCAGTGTGCAGCAAATGCACCCGTTGCTCATTTCCACCAGTTTTTCTTCGCTGTGATTGAGCTGCACTTCGTTTTGTACGGTGCTGGCGTCGATATTCACCTCGCTCATGTCGTTAACGATTACGGCGACCCGTCGACCCTCTCTGTTGTTCAATACATGGTTGAGGACGGTGGTTTTGCCAGCCCCGAGAAAACCCGATAGGACGGTCACGGGCAACCTATTGATAACACTCGTCATAACACTTCCCTCGTTTTATCTTCTGAGCGGCAGGCTTGCGCTTTCAAAAAGATATGTTGTATCATATCACAAGATACGCTGCGCAGTGTGTATAAGATGTGTCCATAACGCTGTTTTTCGACCCAGACACCGAGAAAAGCTTGGGCACGAAACCGGCTGGACAATGCGAGTGGCGTTACATACAATCTGCCGCTGCCTTAAAAAGACTACAATAGATGGTTCTAGCTTGTCTCACTGATAACCGTAAGTTGCGCACCCTACTACTATTAGTAGTAGTGATGCTGGCCTCGCAGGGCATTGCGTCTGTGCACGGCCACGATGCCTTTGAAGCGGATGGCTCAGACGTTTGTTCTGTTTGCGTAACCGGTCAGAGCTTGGATGCTGCGGTTGAGGCCTGCCTCAGTGCCGTCCACCTCGATAGCCATGCGGTGCAGAGACTGTTTCAATCAAGCGGCGATCGTCCCGTTAGCCCCGCTAATTTTTACTCCAGCCGCGCCCCCCCAGCCAC
This sequence comes from Halioglobus sp., assembly GCA_029246385.1. Lineage (GTDB taxonomy): Bacteria > Pseudomonadota > Gammaproteobacteria > Pseudomonadales > Halieaceae > Marimicrobium. Next base: position 13,442 of record JAQWNG010000017.1, on the reverse strand, counting down.
TCTCATAAAAGCTTAAACGTAAGACAGTTTTAACCTTAGATGTCATCACCGAGCCATTGGCAGGTGATTTATGAGAGAATTAATTTATGTATACTAAAATGCGATATGGCGTTGCGATGGCGCTTTTTGGAAACCTGTGTGCAAGCTACAGCGTCGCGCAGGATAAGGTGGGGGCGTCAGCGTCTCACCCGCACGAGAATATAGAAGAAATTCTAGTCACAGCTAATCCCCTGAATCGCGCGGCTGATGACTTGTCTCAGTCTGTTACCGTGCTGCAGGGAGAGGCTCTACGGCAGCAGCTTGCAAATTCAATCGGTGAAACACTGGCACGTATGCCGGGGTTGTCTAACGCCAGTTTTGGAGAGAACGTCGGTCGCCCGGTCATTCGGGGTCTTCAAGGTATACGAGTGGGAGTACTCACCGATAGTATGGGAGTCGCTGATGCCTCATCGGTCAGCCAAGATCACGCCGTCTCCGTGGAGCCGTTTCTAACAGACCAGATCGAGATATTACGTGGGCCGTCCTCGCTGCTTTACGGTTCGGGCGCCATTGGTGGTGTTGTCAATATGGTAACGTCCTCGATCCCGCAGGCTATTCCGGAAAACGGCTATAGTGGACGCGCTACTGTCCAAGGGAATACCGCCGCTAACGAAGAATTTGCCGCTGGACGCCTAGACCTGGGTCAGGGGGCTTTCGCACTGCACCTTGATGGGTTCCATCGTCGCACTGATGACTATGAGATTCCCGGAAGAGCGTCGCTGTATCCTGAAGATGAGCATGAAGAAGACCATGACGAGGAGCATGGTGACGAGCACGAGGGAGAAGAGGAGCATGGTGACGAATCCGATGATAACGGAAAGCTGGAAAATAGCTTCTTAGATAATCAGGGTGGCACCATCGGAGTGAGTTGGATTGGTGAAGAGTGGCGCGTCGGTGTTGCTTACAACGAATACAAGTCCGACTATGGTATTCCCGGTGCTGGCCATGCCCACGGCCATGAAGAAGGTCACGACGAGGACCATGATGAAGATCATGATGAAGATCATGATGAAGATCATGATGAAGATCATGGTGAGGAGCACGGCGAGGGAGAGCACGGGGAGGAGGAAGAAGGTCCCGTTACTATCCGCCTTCGCGCTGAGCGCACCGACGCTGAACTGGTCGGCAGTAATCCGTTCTCTGGTTTTCAACAGTTCAAAGTGCGGTTTGTTGACACTAATTACAAGCACACCGAGTTCGAAGGCGCTGAGGTCGGTACCGTTTTTGAAAGCGACAGTACCAATACGCGCGTTGAACTGAAGCACAATGTCTTTGGTGCTTGGGAGGGTGTCTTTGGTCTGCAGTACACCGATCTTGATTTTTCTGCTGTCGGTGCTGAGGCTTTTATACCGAATACCAATACCAAAACCACTGCGTTTTTCTGGATTGAGCGCGGCGACTTCGGTCCCTGGCAGGTGGATCTGGGTCTGCGTTATGAGGACGTGAAAATTAAGGTGCCTAACACTTTGGTCGAAGAAGAGGGTCCGACAGGTCCTTCCTCTGACTCTGACTTCCAGCCGTTCAGCGTTTCGGCTGGAACGGTGTGGAACGTCAGTGACACCATTGACCTTACCGGCACGTTAGCCTTCGCCGAGCGGGCGCCGGGCGTAGAAGAACTGTATGCCAATGGACCGCATATTGCGACGCAGGTATTCGAGATAGGTGATGTGTCTCTCGGCAAGGAGTCGAATGTGCATATTGAGGGCGGTGCTCGAGTGGCGTTTGGTCGCTTCACGGGAAGCGCTACTGTCTTCTATGATCAGTTCGATAACTATATATACCAGCGGGCCTCAGATCTGGAGGCCGATGGGTTGCCGGTGCGGTTCTGGTTGCAGCAGGACGCGGAGTTCATTGGTGGTGAGTTCGAAGTGCGGTATGACTTTGAGAACAACCGCTCTGGTCACTGGCAGGTGTTCAGCTTCGGCGATATCGTGGACGGTGAGCTTAGCGATAACAACGACGTACCCCGTCAGCCACCAAAGCGTTTAGCGCTGGGGCTGGACTGGGATCTTCAGAATTGGTCGGCCAATGTATTATGGATACATGCCTACGATCAAGACAATATCGCTCCCTACGAAACACCGACGCCGGGCTATGATCTATTAAACGCAGAGGTCGTCTTTACCGGTCCTGGTGATAACTCATTCGATTGGCAAGTGTACGTGAAGGGTCAAAACTTGTTGGATGAAGATATCCGCAACAGTACTTCTTACCTTAAGGATGAGGCACCTCAGATTGGTCTTAACGTCATCTTCGGCGTAAGGGCCTATTTCTGATACGACGACGGTCTTAAAACGAACCAAGGGCATCACTTGTTGATAAGCAAGTGATGCCCTTTTTTTTGGCCATATTTCGTCACCTTCTAAACACCCAGCTTGTGGCGATAGTCAGCGGACTACATTACGCGTAGTCAAAATTTGAAACTTGTCCAATTCACATTCCTCCTAGCTGCAATTGCGCCTATTTGCCACTATCGGACGTGCGCCTGCCGCGATAATAGCTTGCGGTATTGTCAATGTTTAGGCTCCGGTTCATTGAGTTGAGCCGTTTTTGCTGGATTTCTTACCCGTTAATGATTTACCGTATGCTTTATATTGTATGGATACTAGAAAAGGTAAAAACATGTCTGAATGTCCCTTTGCAAATATCATGGCGCCCACTTACCTTGGCGACGGCTTTGAGGGAACTGACGTTGCGAAAATTCGCGCCGCCGGCCCCGCTATACAGATTGACGATCCCTCGACAGGTGTCCCTTATTGGGCGGTCACGCAGCACGCGGCAATCGACTTTGTGTCCAAAAATAATGATTTATTTTCATCGCGTTTACGCACGGCTATTCCAATGGAATTTGACCAAGAAATGGTGGATGACGTCCAAAGCCGGATGTTCATCAACTTAGACCCGCCTGACAATATTGATTATCGCAAACTCATCCGTGATCACTTTACACCGGCGGCGGTTGCGACCTACGAACCTAGGGCTAGGCAGTATGCCAGAGAAGTCGTCGATCGCATGGCTGGTAAAACATCCTGCGAGTTTGTGACGGATGTGGCTGCAGAATTGCCGCTACGCATGATCCTAGATTTCTTTGATATTCCTCAAGAAGACAGACACAAAATTTTTGGATGGACGAATACAATGCTGTTCGGCGACGATCCCGATGTCTCAGGTGGCCGTGAGGCCGCTGATACGGCTTCTCTTGAGCTAATGCTGTACGCTCACGAGCTTGCAGGCAAGTATCGTAACTCCGATGTGAAAAACGTTAGCAGTCAATTGCTAAACGGGGTAATTAATGGCGAGCCAGTCTCTGACGAAACATTCGCATGGATCTTTCTCATGATTATTGTCGCGGGCAATGAAAGCACACGCACGACAATCACCCACGCCATTCGGAATTTAATTGAGAATCCAGAGCAATATCGTCATCTGCAGGACAATCCGGATAAGATCGAAGACGCTATTTTTGAGATGCTGCGTTACAATCCACCGTTCATTTGTATGCGCCGCACGGCAACTCAAGATATTACGGTGCCCGAATTGGATAATGCCCCGATCAAGAAGGGTGATAAAGTTATTATGTATTATCCAGGTGCCAATCGCGACCCTGCGGTATTTGATGATCCAGAAGCTTTTGACATTCATCGAGCAGACCGTCAGGACCTGACGCGCGATATCCGCTCTTTTGGTATAGGCCGCCATAATTGTTTCGGGATGAATCTTGCCAAAATGGAAATGAAGGTCATGTTGGAAGAGATTCTGGCGCGCATGGATAATATGCAGTTCAACGGTCCTGTCGTGTATATGAAGTCGAACTTTGTGCAAGGTATTAAAGAGATGCCCATTACGTTTGAGATGCGCGGGTCTGATTAAGCTGAAATAGCTGACAATAAACCGGTTGGCTTCTGATGATGCTTAACCGATTTGCGTAGGACGGTGTATGGTCATAAAACATAACTGCAGGAACTTGCGTCAAATGTCTGGCCAGATATTATGTCTGCTTTAGTTCACGTGTCGTCGAGTTCGGGTTGCTGCCCGAGAATGCCTGCCTTAAAGAAGGCTGGTATGGGCATAGACTTCCGAGACTCTGGGTCGACAAAGACTTGCGTCAACCCGCCCTTAGCCAGTAGTTCGCCGTTTTCATTATTGTAAAGTTCAAACACTGCATCGGCGCTGGAATTCCCAAGGCGAGCATAGCCCACACAAACATTGACCTGGCCGTTGCCTGAGATTTCGCTAAAATACTCGCAGCGAATATTGACAGTAAAAATCAGGCAGGGAGATTTGTGCGGATTCATGGCACCAAGCCCCAATTCTTCCATATATGCGCCGAGTATCTCGTCTGCGTACACCATGTAGTTGGCAAAATACAGGTGCCCTTGGGCGTCCATATCCCGAAACCTTACCTTGACGATTTCGCTAAAGGGGAACCTCGTTTCTATTGAGTTGTTCACAGTGTAGTTGTCCTAAAAAAGATGGCATTGTAATACTAAGTTCCTGAGCCTATACAGATTTTCTGGCAGCATTAACTTATTCTTTCTCCATTCGAACATAAAAGGGCGCGATAAACACGCGTCGTGGCGCCTATTAACCGTTAGACAAGGTCAAAAGTGCGTATAAAGGCGCTATACTCGGGTATCTCTGAAAGACCTCGCGTTTGCCGATACATTAATGAAGATGTCAATTAGCTTATGTTGAAAATTTATCATGCGCCTTTTTCTCGATCGGTTCGGATACTCTGGCTGGCGGAGGAAATCAATTTGTCTTATCAGCTTGAATCGTTCACTCTGTTCACTGCGGCGATGCAGACTCCAGCCTTTCTGAAAGTTCATCCTCAAGGTAAAGTGCCGGCTATAGACGACAATGGTTTCGTGCTCTGGGAAACCTCAGCCATCATCGAATACCTAGTAGCGAGATACAGTGATGGTGCACTGCTTCCAGAGCGGGCCAGTCAGGCCGGCGCTACAGCCGTGCAGTGGATGGAATTTGCCGAAAATCAATTAACGGTGATAATGGCGGAGATCGTCGCCCACGGTGGTATCTTACCGCAAGAGCGCATAATCCCAGCCCTAGTCGAGCGCGGCAACTCGCTGGCGCCGCAGCTAATTCAAATTGTTGAGCAGGCGCTAGATGGCAAGCTTTATATTCTTGGGGATAGGTTCAGCGCCGCCGATATCATGTTGGGTTTTGGTCTTAATATCGCGACTTATCTTGAATTTGTGAGCCACGCTACGCCGAACTGTCAAGCTTACTGCACACGATTGGCTAACCGGCCAGCATATATGAGGGCGAATGCGGCCTAGGTCATCCCGCATCACGGTAGCTGCAATTGCAGCCTGAATTTTTCCATAAAAAAAAGCCTTTATCTTGTATCTTTAAATGGCAGCTTCGAAGTGGAGTCTGACCACCGCACCCAACACTTACAACGACCACTGATTGAAAAGCCCTATGCCAGCGATTTTACTCACTCACCCTGATTGCCTTATCCATGAAATGTCGCGCCATCCTGAGCGACCAGACCGGTTGAGGTCCGTTTTGTGGGCGCTGCGCGATAATGGTTTATCGAGTGCAATGAATCATGGACTCGCCAGCGAGATTGGCCTAGATGTTCTGGAACTGGTGCATCCTCGCAGTTACATCGACGATGTCTTGGCTTTTGAGCCACTTCAAGGCGTCTCAAAAATTGAGTCTGACACGTATATGAACCCGGGCAGTAGTCGGGCGGCAAGGTTAAGTGCTGGTGCCGTAACGGAGGCAACTTCACGGGTTCTGGCCGGCCAGAGCAATCGCGCTTTTTGCGCTATTAGACCCCCAGGTCACCATGCGGAGGTCGCGGCTGCATTTGGCTTTTGCCTGTTTAATAACGTGGCAATCGGCGCGCGAGTGGCGTTACAAGACCCATCAGTGAAACGTGTGGCGATCTTAGATTTTGATGTTCATCACTGTAACGGCACTGTTGATATCTTCAAAGATGATTCAAGGGTGTTGGTCTGTAGCAGCTTTCAGGAAGACTTTTATCCGTATCGTTTTCTCGACTATGAAAACCCGCATATTATTAATACGCCACTCGCAGCAGGCACATCGGGTAGTCAATATAGGTCGTTGATAGAGTCAACGTGGCTGCGGGAAATAGAGACGCATAAGCCAGATCTCATCTTTATTTCGGCCGGGTTTGATGCTCATCGAGACGACCCACTAGCGGATATACAGCTTGTCGAGGACGACTATCGCTGGATAACTGAAATGATCGTTTCACTCGCCAACGCACACTCAAAGGGTCGAATTATTTCAACACTGGAGGGAGGCTATGACTTGCAGGCACTGGGAAACTCTGCTGCTGCGCATGTTGCAGCACTTGTGAGCTGACAAAGGGCGCTGGATGACACTTAAATGCGATCTTAATTCGGGCACTGTCCACTACAGGTCTAGTGGCACAGCAGTGACTGCGGCATGACCCTTATACAGCGCATCAATGTCAGTTGTCGGGGGGCTGTCTGGCTTTAACGAGCAGTCAGTCGTAAACCATGAGACTTGCTCCTCGGGTATGGATTTAGCAAGTGGCACTGCAACCAGTTCTCGAATTTTACCCTGCGTGCATCCTGGCACATTAAAACTTGTTACCGCCTCAACGTTGGCTGAGCCGTCGAGCAGCGCATCCCGATTGTCATTGATCCATTCAGTGACAAGGGTCACTGCTGCATCATAGTCAGCGTACTCAGGAAAAAAGCTCACACTAGCTGCAGTAGCGGGATAGCCTGCTCTAGCGGCCGTGCGGGCCGCCCCGACAGTTCCCGAAGTTACAACAAGCGGACCCAAATTATGGCCCTTGTTAACTCCAACAATCACCAGATGGGGAACGATGCCTAGATCTTCGAGGGCAACATTTACGGCATCAGCAGGGAAACCGTAGACGGCAACACCCTGGAAACCACTGATTGTTGCTGAATCTTCCGAGACCAAATCGCCTTCGGTGGTTTGATCTGAGGCACCACTTTGATTTTCTGCAGGGGCGACAAGTTTAAGCTCAACATCGCGGAGTTCTAGTAGCCCATTCACCAGAGCGTCGATTCCGGGTGCTGCTATACCATCGTCATTGGTAACCAGTATGGTTAGTGTCTGCGAGGACTGTTCTGATGAGGCTATACTGTCAGAGTCATTCGAGCAGCCAGCCAACAGGCCAGCATTGAGAAAAAACAGAATCGCAACACGTAAACTCATAAACAGCAATCCAAAATAATTAAGCATCAGTAAATGTAGTTCTTGTGCCAAGCACAAGGTATTTAACTCGCCTGTCTAATGGGATGTTATCACGAGGCACTCCCTGTTATCGAATCTTTAACTATTTCGTGCACAATATACGTGAATGGCATTTTCCGGGGTGGTAAACCATTCTGCAGAGATCTAATACGGATTTTTTGCAGTTGCAGGCAGGATTTTCTACCCAAAATAATATCACCGCGAAAAAATCCTACGGAGTATTGAGGTGCTAGCTGAATCTAACTACCGATGCTCTCTGTGTTTTAGCAATATATTAAACATAAAGGGTCGAAGTGAAAATTATAAGGCCGGAGACTTAACGCTTGTATCGCGAGAGCGCTACGTGGCCAGTGATGAATTTAGGCCGTTCCAAGAGAAAATCTTCAAGCTGTGAATAAAAGGGATGATAGAAGCCATTGAGGGTTGACGAGCTCTTATAAGCCAAAAAATTGATTCCCCCGCGCTAACAAAACATACAGCTTGCATGGCGATTAGTGCTTCCACGGCAAGGAGGCGGTGGGCGAACAGAGATTTAGAACTTTGCTTTCAGCTCGTCATAGAGTTCGCTGCACATTTTGTCCACGACGGGGCTAAGTGCCACATCAGCTCCTTTTCCTACCGATCGCGCATTGATATAGCCCCCAAGACGCGGTAAGTACTCGAGCCCCATAAAATGGCTTATTTTTTTCAGGTATTTTTCTGGCGCGGGCACGATTAGGTCGTAGCGTACCAGAAGTACCCTGGAATCATGATTCAGGTTGTTATCTACAGCCGTCACATTAACCGACCACCATGCTAAAGCAATCCAATCAAGCTCACTAAATCCGCTGCAATCAAGCTTTCTTAGGCGCTGTAATGTAATCGGTGGCATTCCTTTCGACAGAAAATTATCGCCTGAGCCGTGTACAACCAGATCGTGCATATAACCCGGCAGCCGATCGCCGAATGATTTCTTGGCCGATGAAATCATGTCTTTATAAGAACGCAGCATCCAAACGACTTTGGAGTCATTATAGTCATTCAGCAAGCGCATAACATCGAAGGTATTCAGTAGCGGCTTTGCAACCATCACACGTGACTTACTGCGCTCTATCGTCGCGGCTACCTTATCGAAGTCGAGCAAATAGTTATTCGCAATATTCGGATCGTTTTCGCCATATACATCTAATCGAAAGTCTCGCTCGAACAGGTTGATTAACATGGTTGTGCCCGAACGTCCGTTCCCAATAACAAAAACGGGTCGAGTGTCAGGTTTAGATGATCTGAAGAGGTTGATAAATATCTTAGCCTTAACAATCAGACGGCGTGACACCTTCTCCTGAATTTGGCGCGCTGATAAACCTTTAAGGGTACCGAGCATTATGTTCTTCCTGCCTATTACGTTTTATTACTGATTACACATTTTGGCACTTCGTCATATTACTTGCCTTTCACGATACCATGATTTTTCAGACATTGAGGGATTCCCCGCGGTCTTAATAACATTGGCTAATATCCGGCCCCGTACAAAACAATTAGTCATTTTTCTTGACGCCAGCATTGGTGGCGCCTAGTAATACCGGAATCAACCCTAAAACCCAACAAACGGCTGTTAGCAGCTACTTAAGCTGACACCAGCAGATTTTATCGCTATAAATATTTAACGGCTACTACTCTAATTACTTTAAGGAGTTTGGATTCATTCACTGTTGCCGTTACCTGCGTATGACCACAAACGGCCAATGCTGATATTCTGTGGTGGCCACCAAAGCATATGTAAGCTCCATCTTGTGTAACGAACCGCACAAAATCCCATGAAAATTTTTGACCACATTGTTTAACTGATTTGAAGGTTTGAAATCTGCACTGTACCTTGGTTTCTATTACACGTTTAACCAGTTCATGATCGGCATTGCTGAGGTCTTTTTTCAGTGAAATTCCGCGGTCTTTGTGTAATGATTCAATGTCTTTATAAAGAGACCCACCCTGCATTCCACCCTCGGTCTTAGGCCTGTCAATGATTCTTTCCATCAGCATTCGGTCGTAATACCATGTCTCCATTGCCTTGATAGCTGGTTTTTCCTTGCCCTCGTTATACATCTGAAAAAATGTATAGGGAGGAAAGTTCTCGATTTTTGTTCCTCCCCACCCTTCCTCTAAAGGGACGGCAAGATTTACACAGCGCACATCATCAATAGAGACGGTCTTGAGTAGTTGTTGTGCTATTTTCTCTAGCAACCGTTTCAACAGGCTTTTCATTTATTGCTATTCTTCATGCATTATTTTTTTTAGTTAGCGACCAGATATCCGAAGTCGCAAATATAGGTCGGCAGGGTAGCGTTAGCTTCATAGTGGTTTAGCGCGTATTTCTGTGGTTTTTCGTCCACGTCTACTCGTATCCTAGCAGAAGATAAATGCTACATGATATGCCTTTCAAGCGTATCGCCAACTTAAAAGAGACATAATTGCTTGACGCACGCTATCAATACGTTAAAAACGTCGACGACTTAAACCCGACACCATTAGTTTTGTCCCCTGGCTCTAATAGCAATATAGTCTGAGTTGTTGCAACACAGTTACAGATGGCTACCTGTTCTCATACGGCGTGTGGATAACACCAAGCCGGAATTTTATTCTGCGTGCCGCTGATCTTTTTCCGCGTCGGATGACGGACGCATTTCGTCACGGATCGTGGTCTGGGCCAGCGTAAAGATTGCTTCATTCCTTTCAGATTGCAAGACTCGATTGCCATCTAAGTATAGGCAAGATAAAGAGGCTATTGGAAACATAGCGTACTCACATCCCCTAGGGCTGACATCCGAAGATGCGCCAGAATTTTATCGATGACGTTCTTATCCTAAATACGCGTGGTGACTTTTACGAATCCGTCGTAATGATCTCAAACCTCGATAACGGTATTGAAGAGGCGCTTGAGTTGCTGTGCACAGGTCATTGCGATATGACACTCTGCTGCGGTGCGAGCGTCAGTATTAGTGGTTCGAATCGCCCGATACTTGGTGTGCTTTCAATATCTAATTAACGTCTAGAAGAAAGTGCTATTTCTTTAAAATCTAAATTTTTGTATTCAAAGACAGTCTCATTAACTAAGGGACCAACTTCGTCATTCCAATCATAATGGATGCCTAATTGATCGTCCTTAGGCGGACTAATAGTAAATGTGACGTCATAAACCTCATCAATCTCTCCGGGTAATTTGATATTTTGAGCGTAATGCAAGTTATCTGACATATTCAGATGTGGAGTTAGCTTTACTTTAATCTCATTGCCACCGCTGCCCTTAATATTTGCAGTGACTTCTAGGTATGCCACAAATCCACCCGCTGGAGATCCATGTGGAGCTTCATCAGACCAATTAGCTAGCATCTCGATATGGATGTCCGTAACAGATTCTGCAAGAAAATACTGCTTGGGATGAACTGTATCCTTTGGAGCACCCTCAAAAACCAAGTTAATTCCGGGAGGTATATTCTCTTCACCAATAATCATCTCAGCCGCTAATGCATGAACTGAACTGAAGATAAATAAGGCGGAATAAAAAAATAAAATAGTATTTTTTTTGTTAACAACCATCAAACAACTCCTTTTATTTCTGCAAGAAATTGAGCATCGAGGCCGTCTCTCGCGATTCTATAAAGAAAGACTTCAGACCTGCGACAACGACTTTTTAAAACTTTATTCGGGCAGGGCAATGCTAGTAATTGGTTTTTACATATCAAAATGACTACGGACCAGATAGCAAGGGTGTTTAAAAAAGCCATAGCGCTAAAGGCAGTATGGCAATGCTCAGCGAACTCAGAGATGACTGTAAAGTCATCGCTTTTCACTTTAAAGCTAGAATTCAAGACCCCCTGATTGCTTCATGTAATCACTTTTAAGCGGTAAGTATAAACAAGAAAGTAAGATTGTAAATGAGAATCATTAACAAATATGCTTCTTTTATATAGAGATTTCTCAACTATGCACGGTTTGAAGAGAACCCTTGGCTGTTCCTGAGCGATATTGATATTGTGACTTTAAACTCTGCAATATCCATGTGTCCTTGTGCTGAAAGGAAATCTCTCTTCCGATCAAGCTACTAGGTCCCAGCTACTACTTCACCAAAATGATAATGCACTTCCAAAAAGCAAAGACAAAAACCGCGATGCAGGCGATGACCTTGACAGACCCGCAGCAGCAACCACAAGCTTCGGTATCCTACACTGCTTTGAGTCGCTGGGCCTGAGCCATAGCCCCATAACACCCGATCGAGGAGAGTAGAGAGTGATTCACCCTTTCGCCGATTTAGTCGGCCTAGAAATCAATCCGCACAATGATGGCACTAGTACGTGTTCGATAGAGGTATCCGAAAAATTGTTGAACCCGCATAAGGTGGTTCATGGTGCTGTAATTTTTTCGCTAGCTGATACTGGTATGGGTGCAGCGCTTTATCCTAGCCTTCTTGAGGGGCAGATTTGTGCGACCATAGAGATCAAAATAAATTATTATCGTCCGGTTACAACAGGCTTCATTACTTGTGAAACTACAGTTGTTAATAGAGGGAAATCAGTCGCAAACATGGAGTCCACTGTTTTCTGCAATGGGGCGCTTATCGCAAAGGCGAATGGCAATTACGCAATATTTACCGCTACCGTAAAAAAGATATAAAAGGCAGATGCTTTTTTGTAGGGCCTGCCACCGTAAACAATTATCAAAGATACAACCCTGGCGTGATTGAAATGTTACCAAATGTCGAGATAGCCTAGTTTTATTGTGAAGCCATAAACCGCATTCACTTTGACTGGCGCAGTCGGCCGCGGTATTTGTTGCGGGCCAGCTCCTGCATGTCTTCTACAGTATCGCTCTCGTCCATGATTTCGCGGCCCAGAAGTGTCTCTACAGCGTCCTCCAGTGTCACGATGCCTGCAGTCTGCCCGTATTCGTCTTCTACCAAAAACATGTGTTCGCGGCGCTTGATGAAGAGATCCAGAAGCCTCAAAACAGGTAGCTCTTCGGATACCCTGTGAATTGGCACGATGTGCTCCTCAAGAGGCGCGTCCTTGCCGCCGGCGCGCGCTACCTCATGCAGTTCTGGGCGTAAAGCTAAACCGAGGATAGAGTCGAGATCAGCTCGGTACACAGGTATTCTGGTGAAGGACACGCTGCTGAGTTCTGCCAGTACCTCGCCTACCGAGAGTGAAACGTTAACAGCACAGACGACGGTGCGCGGGGTGAGGATCTCACCTGTACGGTACTGCCTCATTTGTAACAGGTTTTCCAGCAGCGCACTTTCCTGTGGGCCAAGGGCGCCATGTCGAGCGCCGAGTTTAGCCAGTGCCGAGAGTTCCTCCCGACTTATGAAGTCCGAATCGCCGTCCCGCGAAAACAGACCGGTTAAGCGCGCTGATATCCAGACCAGAGGGAAAAGCAGCCTGACCAGCAACTTTATAATCGGCGCCGCCGGAAGAGCGAGCTCCTTCCAGAACTTTGCGCCCAGTGTCTTTGGAATGATCTCTGAAAAATAGAGAATCGCCAACGTCAACAAAAAGGCAATGAGCGTTTCCCAGCGCGCGCCAAAGACATAGGTCGCCTGAGCGCCCACGCCTGCTGCGCCCATAGTGTGAGCAAACGTATTGAGAATCAGTATGCTCGACAGTGATTCGTCGAGATTATCTTTAACGTCTTTGAGAGCAACCGCACGGCGCGGATGGTGCTCGGTTTGACTCTCTACAAATCCGCGGGTAACAGAGAGGAGAACTGCTTCGAGGATTGAGCAAAGAAAAGATACGCCGATTGCAATACAAAGATATATGACGAGAAGCGTCATAGTAATTTAGGCTCCATGAATTAACCAGTGGAAGGGCGGCACACGTTTAGGTACAAAAGCCCGCATAAGTGCGGGCTAAAAGACTACAAACAACGTTAGCGAGTAGGTATTTCACGCAAATCTTCAACGCCTTTGTCATTCCTGCCCGTCTGATCATAGTTGACGATCGCCGCCCCGTTGCCTATCGAGTCACCGATCGTGTTACTGCCAGATTTGACGGTATACGATCAGACGTATTTGATAGCATAGGGGGAGTATAACCAAAAAAGCCCTGATAAACAGAGCTTTAAGAGCGTATTAGAAGATATAAGATGTGTATTTGGTGGAGGCGGCGGGAATTGAACCC
>JAQWNG010000005.1 GCA_029246385.1 Halioglobus sp. | reverse complement strand
TGTATATTTTTACGCCAAAAGTTACTGATAATCTTATTATTGGCTTCAATGACACATCACTTTACTACTTTCAGTGCTTTAATTGGACGAACTTCGGCGATATGGGCCTAGGGCGTATGCGAACCAATAATTGGTGTGGTAGGTCCGACGGAACAAAACTGGGTGGAAGCATGGGAGATGATAAAAAATGTACTTTGGAGGGGTTGAAGAATAATGACGCACTTTGTACCAATCAGATTCCTCCAAAAAATCTACCTGGTGGAACGGATACGCAGATCAATGGGAAAATTTGCAATATAGCGGGTTCCGAGCCGGGATTTATTGAGGAAGGGGGCGACTATTATGTCGGGTATTGCACACCCCCCTAAAGAGTGCGGGTTGAGGGACTGGCAGTCTAACGTGCCGATACTGCAATAGCGCTCAGTCGCGGCATAGGGTCGTATACGCGTTTGCGGTCCGGCGTTCGGAGAGATCAACTTAACGGGCACTTCACCCGTCGGCGCCGCATGGTAGCTGGAGACGGTCGCTTGCCGTTCGGCATCGCTCGAAGTCAGTGCTTTAAGCTAAAGGATATCGCCATAGTGTTCTCTATGTTTTTTCTTGTCAGTGCTAGTGCTGCGTAAGCATCAATTTCGTCGATGGCGATCACGGCTTCTTGCTCAGCGGTCGAACAATCGCTAAGCTCAACCTTGTTTTTTCATTGAAAACGCAGCGTATGCTCTGAAGTGGTTGAGCGTTCGGTGTCTGCTATAATGTGATAGCCGTGTTATGACTCGATTGTCAGGTAAAGCAATCCCACTAGGCAGATATAAAGCGAAGTAGCAGACGTATTGAATGAGAATAACCTCAAAGCCCTGTTCAGCAGTTCGGCACTTCATGTGTACTTAAGTGATTAGGAAATCGAGATGATTCAGGATAGGAAAATTGTCAACGAAGGGAATAGTGTCCTCGAAGATGAGTGCTGTAGTGATCCAGGATGTTGCCCTCCTCAAGAGACGATAGTTCGCTCGTCACCGAAGGTAGGGCGAAACGACCCGTGTCCGTGTGACAGTGGGCGTAAGCATAAGAAATGCTGCGGTGCAGCGAGCTAAATCTCCATTGGGTATTCGCAACTGATGGCAGGCGCTTTTGCGTATAATAAGGCAAGGCTGCGGCGGCGCTCTGCACCGGCACGGCTTAGCGTTTGCCCCACCTTGAAGCACTATGTGTCAACAACAATCCTTATATTTGCTTTAATATCCAGTTTATAGCTGACCCACTAACTGTAAAAACTTTAGTGCATTCATAATGATAACTTTTATTACAGCTCTTATTCCCGTAACGATTCTAATAATGCTGGGGTTTGTTTTACGGCGTTCTAAGTTCCTGCCGGAAGAAACTTGGCCAGGCGTGGAAAAATTAACCTATTTTGTACTTTTTCCAGCTTTGCTAATTGGAACCCTTGGAAAACAATCTCTTGCTGGCGAACCTTGGCCATTAATGCTAATCATTGTTGTTGGAACAATAATGACGTCAGCAGTGATGCTGGTTATCTTTCGGAAAGTATTATCGAAAAACGATGCTACTTTCACTTCGATTTTCCAAGGTGGCGTGCGCTTTAACACTTATATTACCCTTGCTGTTGCTCAAAGTTTATACGGTGCAACGGGATTAGCAATGGCCTCGGTTGCTGCTGGTTTTATGATTGTGTTAATTAATTTTTGGTGCATCTCAGTATTTATAATCTGGGGAAAAGGTTCGTTTCAAGGGGGGTTACAATTTATAAAAGAGATTGTTGGCAACCCACTAATCATAGCTTGTTCGGTTGGCTGGTTTTTAAGCCTAAGTGGTATAGGTTTACCTATTATTGCTGGAGATATTCTAGAAATCGTTGGGCGAGCGGCATTGCCTCTTGGACTTTTGGCCGTTGGAGCGGCACTAAAGCTAGAAGGGATGAAAGACCACTTTAGCCCCATCGTTTTATCGTCGTTAGCACAGTTTGGATTAAAACCGTTAGTGACCGCGGCTTTAGTATCTTACACGGGTCTTACTGGAATAGCGGCAGCAGTATTGATTATAGCGTTTATGACGCCAACTGCACCTTCTGCATACATCCTTTCACGCCAATTAGGTGGTGACACAGAAGCAATGGCCTCTATTATTACAGTGCAAACTCTAACAGCCTTTCTTGTTATGCCACTACTAGGATCGCTGTTGCTTTAACCGCTGACAGTGTCGTCTGCGTCTAACAGGAACACATATAAATATAAGGCTAGTCGGTCTGCTTTCGGCGTGTGGCAGCCAACACGTGGGGCCGAATGGCTATCTACTGAGGCACCATCTCACGCCGGATTTTCTGTGCGTCTTAGTCACGTTTACAAAAAGATATGTCAATCCAGCCACTTTGTGAATAGAGTTTGGTAGCGTCGTCGTGATGCCGTGACGCAGGGTGGACCGACTGAGCGTAGGTTAGGATGGCGTTAACATCCGGGCAATCACTCTCATCTCAGACTACAGCGCGTATGTAACTATTACCGGCTCTGTAAAGTTGGGACGCTGACTGAGCGCGGAACCCGCGCGCGGTCCGCCCTGAGACGTCTGCCCGGTGATATACGACAACCTAGGTCTGACATTGAGCGCACTTTTGCGCCGTTACATTTTAGGCCTTGCGCTGAGGCCACGGGGTAACTGACCTAGATTCTCGGAGTCGAGACAACAGCACCTGACTATTCGTTACCCTCCACTTAGCTCAGCTGAACTGGACTCTTTTCCAGGACCTACTGCGCAGGATAATTGCCGGAATCGTCAAGCGTCCCAGCGAGGAACATATCGGAACATGCATAGCGAGCGGCCTCACGTGCCGCTCGGAAGCAGCGTAACTGGCCACTAGATTCAACGCACCAGCGCTGCCGTCTGTCTAAGCTTGCAATGCTGACCGCCGTGTTCTGCGGACAGGACGCCTCATAAATGCTAAAAAAGTCTCCTGACGGCAGAATTCCTGTCTTCACCTTATTGAGAGGGCCGTTACCGCTAGCCTGTGCCGCACCCGCCAGCAAAAAGATGCACAACATACTAATTTTGTACTTACTGAACATACTATTTCTCCGGAATTAAATACATATGTGTACTTCTACGAGAAAAAATGCAGTTCAGATCACAGCAGATATTGCGAATAACGGCTCAGCGCTCTAAGTAATGCAAATTACAGTTAGGTTGATACTTCGGCACGTTTAGTAAACCCATGCCAGCTGTGCTGGTTCTTGCAGTCACAGCGCCTAGGTAAAAGCCCGTATTCTTCAGTAGAGTCCGTGCTGATGTAGGGATGTATAATGTTTTCGGGTCAAGTCAAGTAGGGCGCCCGGCCGCCTGTGTTCATCAGTTCTCGCCTTACTTTTATGGCAGGTAGCGGTGGCTTCAGATGTAAATATTCCGTAATAGGTCAGAGTGAATAAAAAACAGCGACAGGCGAACCACTTCGCCATGCTCTAACGATGAGGATGAGCTATTATAAGTCGAACACTAGGGGCGCGTGAGCTGAAATTGAACTACACCCTCGGCGATTCGGAGGAAGAATATGCCAAAAGCGATTCATGGGTTTTGCGATGACACGCTGGGAGATCACGATGCTGTTGCACTTGCAGCACTGGTCGATAGCGGTGAACTTCAGGTCTCGGAGATAGTGGAGGCCTCTATTGCGCGAGCGCACGAGGTCGATCCGCATCTTCACGCGATAGTGACGCACTGCTTTGAGCAATCTCTAGACATATCTGGCGGCGATCCTAGCGGACCTTTTGCGGGAGTGCCTACGTTTATTAAAGACATGAATGACCTGGTTAGTTTGCCGACCCGGTATGGCTCAGCAGCCTATGAGGGCGCACAAGCGGCGACAAAAAATGATCCTGTTGTGCAGCAAATGATAGACCTGGGCTTTGTGCCGTTAGGTAAGACAACCATGCCCGAGTTCGGGTTGATTTGTTCGGCGGAGCCGGCCGCGGGACTCGGTGAACCAACGCGTAATCCTTGGAACACCGGCCACGGTGTTGGCGGTTCCTCGTCAGGCTCTGCGGCATTGGTTGCGGCAGGCGTGGTCCCTATTGCTCATGCCGCGGATGGGGGCGGTTCCATCAGGATACCCGCAGGCAGCTGTGGACTGGTTGGGCTCAAGCCAAGCAGGGGGCGTATTATTCCGTCGCGAATGCTTGCGAAACAGCCGATAGTGTTTGCCACGGACGGAGTCGTAAGTCGCTCCGTAAGAGATACCGCACATTTTTATGCGCATATCGAGCGGCTCAACCGCAAGCCCAAGCTTGAACCTATCGGCTCGGTTACCTCGCCGATAAAGCAAAAGCTTCGTGTCGCTGTGGTAACGGAATCCCTTGGCGGCATACAGATTGATCAACCGACCCGCAAGGCCATTGAGCAAACAATGTTGCTGCTGGAAGGGCTAGGCCACACAGTCGAGTTGATACCTATACCCGCGCCCGAGTCCATGCGGATGGACTTCGTCAATATGTGGTCTGCGAGCGCCTACATGACAAGGAAGTCTGGCGGAAAATTACTGGATCCCTGTTTTGATTCCACTAGGTTGACGCCAGTTGTCGATGGTCTAGCGAACGACTTCCTGAAGAAAATTTTGAAGATCCCCGGAACATATTTGCGCCTGCGCAAAGCATATCGTGATTGGGCGAGAAACTTTGCTGAAATCGATGTAGTGATGACTCCCTGCGTGAGTCACCTGACACCTGAAATAGGCTACCTGAGCGAAGGCCTCGACTATGAGACCTTGTTTCCACGCGTGATGACATGGGCCTGCTTTACCGGACTGGCCAACGCAACTGGCGGACCGTCAATATCTCTGCCATTGGGCCATGATACTGGGTCCAATCTGCCCATCGGCGTGTTGTTTAACGCTGATCACGGAAAAGAGCGCTTGTTGCTTGAACTGGCCTATCAACTCGAGGAGGCGCAGCCCTGGCGACAGATTTGGGAGTAGGGTGGGTACTGACAACTTAACGCGCTGAAATTAGTAGAATCGGCCAATGAATATAAAACGCTACCGATTTTAACCTGATATCATTTTTTACGCCGCCTGGCTCCACTTCCCGTATTTTCCGCCTCGTGGCGGAACCGCCGGAAGGTTTTTTCGCTACTGCAAGGGAAAGAGCTTCCTGATCCAGCCGATCTCGTTGTCCAGGCTCTCGAATTGCGCCATCAACTTCGAATTCACATCATCCAATATCTGGAACGGATCATCCCCAAACGGCATCATGATACCCAGCCTAGTGTATGTGCTCAAGACTGTAATGTTGACTTTGATCCCGGCCTCGATCCCCAACACGACGTTTTCAACCGTCTCCAACCCTTCAAATCGAGAGATGCCGACTTCGGTTTGGACGTGGTCTAAGTCTCCCCACCTACTTTTATCGTAGGCTGTATAACGGCCCTTAGCATAGCCATCGGTGGGCCATGACGTATAATTATTTGTGGATGTGCTGGGAAAAATAGCACGTTCCTTTTTAACATCGCTGAACAGGAGATTAAAGGCAGCGTTAAACGGCAACATGCTCACGTCGGTAACCCCCGGAGCGGGGGCATCCAAGTAAAGTATCTCGTAGGTCTTCGCTTTCGGATCGTCGTACCCTTGTATGGATCGCAATATCGGGACGATTCCCGTGTTGTCTCCATGTACGGCACCATCGACAAGCATCAAGGGTACACTTTTCTCGTCGTCAAAGTCCTCGTCGGAAAAGACGCCATTGTCCAACAGGGGTTGGAACGGCAATGGTGGAATCGTCCCCAAACTGTTGGGCCGAATGACTCCTGTGTCTGCCTCGTAGATGAGCGATTGCATCACAAGTTCCCGATTGATAATCTGCATCCGCTCGGCCGGGGTCAACAAGGGATCGAATGCGAGGCAGGACTGGATAGCGGCGCTGTTCGAAGACCCCATAGCGGCCGAGGATGCTGCGGCGACCAACATGATTGGATTGTCGCCGATTGAGGATGCGTCCAGATTGGGTACCGCTCGGGTGCCAGTTATTCGATCGGGGTTGTCGATGTCGCCGTTCTGAAATTGCTTATAAATTACCGT
This sequence comes from Halioglobus sp., assembly GCA_029246385.1. GTDB lineage: Bacteria > Pseudomonadota > Gammaproteobacteria > Pseudomonadales > Halieaceae > Marimicrobium. The sequence goes on along the minus strand of JAQWNG010000005.1, from coordinate 7,750 downwards.
TCCCGCGGTGTTGAGGGCCGGGATGGGCCGCAACTGAGGGTTCCCATATCCGTAGATTGCATTCATTGCGGTGCCATTTTCGAACCCCAAACATCCTTGTTTCCGCACTGTGGGAAGTGTGTTGCTCCATTCGCATAGCACTTGCTCATCGAAGTTGTTCGATTCAGTGCGAAAAAAGGGGTCGAAACCCAAGCCTATGGACATACTGACCACCTTGTTCTCGTCTTTCCCGAATTGAGCGTCCTTGACCGCGATGTTTGCTAGATCATTGGCAAATGGCAGCATCATGTACTTCGAGAGTGCATTCAGCCATGAGTTTGCGACGATGTTGTCTAATTCGAACGCGGTGAATTCGATGGTTGGCTTTGGCGTTACGGCGCGGATCGAGTCGGTCCAATACGTGGGATAAAAATCCTTCCACGTGTCGAAGTCCATGTCCTTGATCTCGTCGAGTGGGAAGCCCTGCCCACCCCCAATCTGTGGATAGGACATCAAAATTGAATTCAGCCATGAACTCCCTGACGACGACCCAAAGTACTTCGTGTGTGTGAATAGCTCCTCCGGGGTAACCTCCAAGGTCGCCAAGAGGAGAACCAATATTGGCATTTCAGTGGTGGGGGATCGAATGCCTCCGCCCACCATGGCAAACGCATCAATATTCTCGATTGTGGGTAAAGATGGGGGAACATCCGGATTGTCGGAAGGGGAGGAACTGGACCCACCGCATCCAGCAAGGATTATCGTGATCAGTGCCACTATGAAGTGTCGTTTCATGAAACTCTTCCTTGCGCAGACTTTACTTGAGACGGTAGCGCGATCGGCGTCAAAAGTATAGTGAAAGATATAGGGCTGTTGTGAGCATACCTAGTCATGGATACGAGCTACCAGGCCTGAAAAGATCGCGAACAGGAACAGTAGACAGCATTAATTCCGGCCGTGCACGCGCGGCCGACGGTAACGGTAAAATCCGCTTTCTTCTTCGAGCTCAATAGTTCGTGCTTCGTGCTTAAAATGCTTATCACGCAACACTGCCATTTGCTGCTCAAGCTGCTCACCACTGTATTTCTGCTCTAGCTCAGACCTGGCATCCATATAAGTGAGCCCGTTGTCCCAGCGTTGGTTTCGATCTATGTCACGCTCTCGCAAACGCTCAATGACCGGGGCTGAGAACCCCATTCTTTGGCGATATTCGTCGATGCGTTGTTGGCGCAGGTCGGCATCCATCGCGGCCAATTCTTGTTGCACGGTTTCCATACTTAGAAACACTTTAGATACCAAACCTTTGTTTAAAATAAAGCCATCAATAGAATAGGCATAAACCTGTTCTAGCGAGTCCTGCAATTGATACAGCTTCTCATCATTACTGATGATCGCGGATTGGGACAGCTCGGCGATAGTCTCGCGAATAGCGTTTTTACGATTCTCATAAGCAGCGATTTCGCTGGACCAAATTTGATTAGCCGCATCACCAAACAATTCTTTACGTTTAATCCACAACTGCTGGTCTTTATCGACATCCGACATGAAGGAAAACTCACGGGTGTTTTCCAGCAGCCATCTATTGTACTGGTCCATCGATTTAACTGCCTGCAAAATGTCGTCAGCATGATCAGGGAAAACCTCTCTAACCGCATCGATAAACAATTGATAGCCACGCACCGGGTCAATGTTAACGATATAGTCGCGCAACTCAACCAGAGAAACTTGCACTGAAATATTTTCAATATCACTGCCGTACTGACGTAAAATAGCGACAATTTCTTTGTGTAAAAAGTCGTTCAATTGGTTGACCGTGGAAGGGTCTTTGTGTCGTTCGCTATTGTTTCTTTCTGGAATAATCATCGCTGGAAGATTCAGCGATTTATTCTCTTTTAATTTATTAATAGTCGCGTGATCATAACCATCTAGCGACAACCCATAGATAACAACAACCGCAGTCAATACTGCCGCAATCATAAGCTGCATTCGTTTATTCGTTAAACTGGCCATCTAAATCCCGCGTTCGACAAAAACGGAAAACGGACTAGTAATGGCTACCGGCCCGCGTACCAAGGTTCATTCCTACTACAATAGAGGCTGCAAATGCGGCCAAATAAGGTTAGCAAGTTTTAGCGAGCCCGAACGTGACGGATGAATTCCATCTATAATGATATCGCTATCGTTTATCGCCGATCGAGGATCGATAAACATACAGTCGACGGCGGTATTGGCACAGGCAAAGGCTAAAGTTTGATCACCATAGTCGACCGCCTCTTCGAGATTATCGACGCCACCTTTAGTGTAGTAGTAACCCAGATAGATAACGTTATTGACCCCGTCAGCATACATATCATTCAGTAAATTAACGCTCTGCACATAGAGGTCGTCAATATAATTTTTACATTTACCACTTAAATGTCCCCATTCCCACCATTGAACCCGGCAATTATAAGGATCAAAAAGAATCGCCGGAATTAAAATATCGTTACCGCCGCCATTCATAACAATAGTATCGATGTCTGCGTTATCGGACATTGCCAAGTCGTACTGATCGTAGACAGACAGGGCTAGAAAACCACCTTCCAGTTCAGCCGCGGATTTGGTGTATTTGCGAAAAGTTTGCCGTGCATAGCCCTCTAGTGTTGCTTGAATTTCGCCGCTCAAGTCAAAAATTGAATCGCCCAGCGTGATCACTTGATCGTTGTCCGCATCACTGACAGTTCTCGATCCAATGCATCCTACCGTCATTGCACAGATACAAAATACCGTGATAAAGCGAAAAAAATGTTTGGCTCTAACCGCTAGCACTGCTTTCGAATAACATTTCTTCATCGACATCTAATTTCTCCAATTTAATTTTATTCAATGTGCGAGAGGACTAAGGATAACACCAACCAGTTTTACCCTGTCAAGAACCCTCACATTTATATTTATAGCCATCGAAAAGCGAGGATAATGCTTTAGACAAATAAAACGGCTAACAGTTCCAACGAAAATCGAAAACCTTTTCCTTGCTCCAATCAAATATTCAATACTGAGCTAGACTATAAAGGTGTCGCCAAGTTGAATCTATGATTTTGGTATAATCGACGGATGAATTCTTATAAACGTCACCGGTTCCCACCCGATATCTTCTCCATCGACGAAGTCTTTGTAGCGATCAATGGCAAGCAACACTACCTGTGGCGAGCTGTTGACAACGATGGCGAGGTGCTTGATGTGTATCCGCAGGCTAAACGGGACGCTACTGCTGCGAAGCGTTTCTTCAGTGGCCTGATGCGATCCCATGGCGCTGAGCCTAGGAGGATCGTGACGGATAAATTGCGAAGTGATGGGGTGGCTCACTCTGAACTGATGCCAGATGTTATTCATGATAATTCTCAGTACGCGAACAATCGGGCAGGGCAGTGGCATAAATCTGGAAACGCGGATTTCCAGACCCAGAAGAGTTAACTTGCCAATACCTAAAAAAATATAAATGTGCCGAAATAGTAGTTTTTTTGCGATTTTTTCCACTTTCATGCACGCCGGCTTTACCTATATGCGATGCTGATTTATTACACTGTGTGTGACGTCAATATTTTCCTTGCCTGAAAGGAAGCCCGCCATGATTATCCAAAGTTTTATCGCTTTTTTTGTTTAGCCCTCTCGTCTGCCTGTAGTGACAGCAATAACGACAATGATTTTGGTGTTATTGATGCGGATTTGAACACTACTTTTTCTGATGCGGTCAGTTCCAACCAGCCAATATTTCTGTATGTGCAAACCGCAGAAGCAGCCGAGATGACCTCCGATTCCACATTGGAATGCCCTTCACTCGAGACATTTTTGGTTTCACCGACAGACCGAATAGGCAGCACACCTACCTAACTGCTTATGAGTTTACGTCTCTTTGGAGTGAGGAAAGTGACGATAGCTTTTCTGCAGACCCGCCCAATGCTGTGCTGACATGGTTCGATGGTGAACAATTGCGTGAAGTCGAGGTGATTGTGAATAGCGCCACAGTCTCTTCTGACGGAGTACAGGAGTCTGTCGTTTATGAAGTAAAACTTGAGACGGATCAAATGCCTGACGCACAGATGTCTTTCGCGTCTTTCTTTGTCGACTCAAGTTCGCAATGTGTAAATGGTAAAAACCGATGGCGCGGACTGATCACGCGGGCAAAACGAGGCAAACGTGCGATGCGTCCTTCCGATAGTGACGTCCTCTGAGCGAATGTCCACTAGTCTCAAGTAGGCGAAACAGCCATAGACGACTAAGCTATGGTTTTATTAGGCTGTGAGTAAACCTCACTTAAGCTCTCGGATGAGAGCTTCTTTTCCATCTTGGTAAGCACTTTCTATCGGTCAGTCATTACCGAAATCTCAGGGTAAGTGCGTTCGTAGAACGGAGTACGGCGGTTGTTTAAGACTAGAGGATAGATTCCTTTGATCTCAGGAAGTCAATTTGCAGATACCGCCGCGATATTTTCGAGTTTGTATTTCAACGAATGTTCATAATTTATCGAACTTTCGGATCCGACGCGGGTCTGAGGCCGCTAATCACTTGAAAGATGTATCTAAATACATATATCAGGATATAACTAATAATCATTTTATGTTTCTAAAAACATACTGATAATGTATATCAAAGGGCCATGTGCGGATCTTCCAAAAAGAAGACCAGTAAGGAAGTAAAATGAGTCAATTTGCAACGTTAAATTTGAGAGGACTTATGTTTCGAGCATCCGCGAAAGCATTCATTGTCAGTGCGACACAGGTCTTTTGCTGGATCATTTTGTCCGGCGCGGCGCACGCCGAGGGGCTTTATTCTTGGACCGCGACCAAAGGCGTGGTCAACATCGCCGAGGAAGGCAACCAAATTTCTTTGGGGGACGGCTCCGGCGTGGATGTCAACCGCGCAGAGCTGCAACGTGTGGCTGTCAATGCAGGACAACTCAACACCATCACCGCCAAAATAAAATCTGATGACAGCAATATGCATGTTTACATCGGCGCGAACGGCTATGGCGAAAACGGAGGAGCCTTCACCGACTGGACCGAAATCAGCTTCACCTTCACCCCGAGTTCTGACACGGCAGAACTTTACGGATCTTTTTGGAAGCAGCAACCGAGCATTGCCCATGTGAAAGATTTCACGCTGAACGGTGTTTGCCTCACGTGTGATGTGAGTGAAACCTCTGCCGCGATCAACGCTATTAAGCTTGCCGACGCCTCCGAGGCCGGAGCCGTGGGGCGGGTAAGCGTGGCGCTCGACTCGGAGCCAACCGCAAGCGTGACTATCACCGTCGGCAGCTCTGACAGTGGAGAGGGTTTGGTGAACGGGGGTACATCGCTGACGTTCACCCCTAGCAATTGGGACATCTCGCAAATTGTGGAAGTAATCGGACAATTTGACGGGGTTTGCGATGGCGACCGTACCTTCAGTATAAACTTGAGCGCCGGGTCCGACGACACAGCATATGATGGGCTTTCCGCGTCGGTCCGTATGACCAACGCCGACGATTGCGCGCCGCCGCCCTCCGGAGAGATGGACGTCAACATTTGGATACCCAACACCCCGATTCACATCGGCAACGGCTCATGGCTTTATGACGCGGTGTTTCCGCTTTGGAACCCAAGCAACCCAGACAGAGAGCCCTACACACAGGCGGCACTCTACTCAGACGAACTGATTGCCTGGAATACCGGAGCGGACGCGCGCAAAAAGATAAATCAGATTTTTTCCTACGGCGGCGGGCCTGAGCTTTATTGCCGCGGATCCGGCGAATCTGCCCTGGAGGACGTCTGCGACAATTCCAACACAGTCATTCTGTACGGCCCCGTACCGTTTGACAAAAACAATGCGCTCGCAGATTTCGGTGCCACCGGGATGGAATCGGCCGTGCGCTGGGAGGCGGAGATGGATGACGCCGCGGAGCAGATGGGTGCCGAGTCGGTGATTATCCCGATTGTGGATGGGCGCCTGGATTCCGGCGCGGCGAACAACGGCACGATTGACTACCTCGATGCCTTGAACAGGCTGCCGAAAAGCGAGGCTTATGAACTGGCGGACAAAGTGGCCAAGATGTACTGCGCCGATGGCAACATCGCCGGCGTGCAGTTTGACCTGGAGCCTTTTGACTTCACGCAATCCGGGCAGGTTCACTACTATACGCGCCTTGCCAAAACCTTTGCCGGAGCCAACGTCACCAATCCCGGCGATCCTCTGGATGAGGACACGCGCAAGCAAATTCAATGTGTCACTAAAAAACGTCCTCATGGGATTTCCTGGTCGGTTTTCACTTTCCCAGAGCGTGTGAGCGCCGCGTTTGCCGCGGTGCTAAACAGCCACGGCAACGGCTATGTGGTCATATCAGGCTACGATTTGGGGAGCAAACAAGGCGGGCAAGTCAATACCCCGGCCGAATATCGGACTCTCGTGCAAGAGAAGATTCAGGAAACAATGACGATGGCTTCTCAGTATCAGGTTTACTATCAGTTCGCGATACCGGCCGGCGCGTCGGCGCACGAGTTCGAGGGTATTGAGGGCAACGACAATCTAGATATCGGTCTGCAAATCGGTGACAGTGGCCATAGTCAGCTAGAGTATGTGCAAATCGCGGTGGAAGAAATGAAGGCCGCGGGGATGGAAAACGATCCTTATTTTATCGGCACCGCCGTTTGGGGCTGGAGCGAGAAGATGATTTGGCCTCCGGGAGGCGAGACAGAGTTCTTTCCAAACGTTCCGCAGGCGGACGTAGTTTCATATCTGCAAGCCAACATTCCCGTGCCAGCCGCCGCCCTAGCGGCCGGAGAGTCCCGCTGACTTGCTGTGCACCGGTAACCCTAAATAGAGTAGGGATTCGTTACATGCCGCGCTGGCTACTTAGTTTTTGGACTTAGGCTAATAATTGCAGACGATCTTTCAGGATCAGACTATATCGAATATACACCGATTCTGACAGCACCACATCCAGATACTCCTGCAGGATTTTAGGTTGCGTCCACACACAAGCCCGCCTAGTGCGGGTTTTTTGTTGGTTGTTGTGTGAGGCGAGTAAGTGATTCTGCTGAAGCTCAAAAGTGAACGCATCTGATGTCCAACCACATTTCTGATTTCACAGAAGTTAATTTGTTAGTACTCGACGTTGTCTTTAATCGTTACTATTATTGCCCTGATATTTCGTATTTGGCCCCCAGTAAGTACTTGGCACTGTTGGGATCTGTTGATTATCTTGAAGCTTCATGTAATAGACACCATCCATTAGCTCCTTAAGCGGAGACTGTACCTCTATTGATTCACCGTACTGTCCCGCGCTGGAGGGGTCTGTGACGACCGTCCAGTAATGATCAATATGTTCTTTTAGCTGACGGTAAAGTGTTGGTGCATTAACCATGTCTTCAGGTGGGAGTAATAATTCCCAAAAATGTAAGGTGCCATGCTCAATACCATCATCGACGGTGCCAGTAATTTGACGTACCTGGCGATAGTAAATATGAATAAATGGCACTTGAAATCTTTCAGCCATGTTAAAAATAGTGCCATTTATCCAACCATAATCGCCAGGGAGAACTTTGTCTGGATAAGCCCCCCAGCCGGTAATCAATTCAACGCTCATTTTTCCATTCAGTGCAGACAAGGTTTCGTTTTTATCCCAGTGAATCATCGCAATGCCATTTGGCAATGCAAAAATATTGGTAACGGTTCCTACTAAAACATCCGGAGAATCACTGGGGCCTTGCGATAAATACTCAGTCCACTTATATAGCCTACCTGATTCGCCATTCTC
>JAQWNG010000004.1 GCA_029246385.1 Halioglobus sp. | reverse complement strand
GTTATCGCTAGCGTCTGCTGACGACGCGGTGTCAATGCAGCTAGCCTTTGCAATGGGAGATCATGCAGCGGACCTCGGCGTGCGGCGCTCTCTCGCATCGCTGCTGACGGCCAACCTTACTGTTCCTTATATACGGCAAGCAGTAGTGCGCGCGGTGGCAGGAGAAGAGCTGTTATTTCTGCATGAGTATTTGAGCTCTAACCATTTAGAGACTGAATCTGACGCGGCAAAAGACGCTTTGACATCACTTGCTAGCGGAGCGTACCGCAGTCTGCGCGGTGATATTACATCGAACGAAAGTGCCAATACCGCACTGCTAGAGTTGTTAGCTCTAGCTGCATCTCGCAGCAACGACAGCAAGTGGCAACAGATAGCAATGCTTGAGGGTATAAAAAGCGTGGTGGTCAGTGCGGATTTTGCGCCTGCGGCTCTGCAGGCGCCGCCTGAGATATTCACGGACGGTTCGGTCAGTGAGCAGGACCCTCTGTGGATCTCTCGATTGGGGGCTCGGACTGCTTTTACTTGGCCCGGTGATGAACTTGTTATGGGCATTATGCCATTGAGCCCGGAACAGTTGGCGGCGTTGGCGCTTGGAAAGCGTTTTTATTTGCAGTGCGGTACGTGTCACTCTGCCGATGGAACTGGCATCGCGGGTTTGGCTCCATCCTTAGTAGGCTCTTCCTGGGTAACTGGACCGCCGGAATGGCTGGCACGAATTATCTTGCAGGGATTAAATGGCCCAGTGGAAGTAAAAGGTGAAATCTGGAACGGCGTTATGCCGGCTCACGGGCACCTGCCTGAGTTGGATGATGAAACGTTGGCCGGATTGATGACCTATATGCGGCGCAGTTGGGGAAACAAAGCAAACCCTGTGAGCGTTAGCACTGCTGCCAAGAGCCGCGCTGCGAGTGCTGATCGCAGACTGCCTTGGACGGTGGCGGAACTAGAGGCTGTCCCCTATGATCGCGGTTACGGGCGCTTTGAGGGAGCCTATGCCATCAGTTTCATGACATTTACAATCATCGAAGAGTCTGATGGTTTGCATTTTAATGTGCCCATGTACGGCGGCGGCCTAATGGAACCCGTTAATGCCACTACCTTTATAGCTGGAGCGGGTGGGGAGAATGTGAAGCTTGAGTTCATCGTTGATGAGGATGGTGCGGTCAACACGATGTTGATGTATCGCAAAGGCGAAAAAATCCTTATCAAGCGTAAGGAGTGAGAATAATGGAAGAGAGTGTCATCTTAGGATTTCGGTGCAAGGCTGCGGTAACTGAGTGCACCAGCCCAGAGCCCAACTAAAAGCAGTCCGCCAATTTCTCGAGCCTGCTCTATAGCGTTTGTTGTCATAGTGATTGAAGTGAAGATGTCTTCAAGGGTTGCTTGCCCGACGATACTGGGCAGTAGAGTGCCGATCCACGTCACACTAATTAGCCCCAGTACGCGCGGTGGCCAGCGCGGCGGTTCTGGGCGAAATTCGGCGATGCACATGCCTGCTGCCGCCAAATATAAAGAGATCCACACGATTCTGTCTGGATCATTATATTGTACTGCAGCGCACAGAAGATAAATGATCAGGAAAATTGTGTTGAGTAGGGTAGATGTCATAGTAGATGAGAGCTCCGTGCAAATACCTTATTATTCGAGCGGCGAGTGTAGCGGATATTCACGATTGAATTTAGAAATACGGGATAAAAAATGCAGGGAAAAGTGACTTTTTTTATCACCATGTTGGTTGTGGCAGCGTCCACTCGTGCTGCTGTTGACCCCATTATAGAGGACGTGCTGATTACGGGGACATTGACGCCCCAGCGCGTGCTGACTTCATCGGTTTCTGTATTGGATTCACAGCAGATCAGGGCGCTAAATAAAACCACGGTCGCCGATCTGTTGAAAACCTTACCGGGTCTTTTAGTCGAAGAACAGGGAGGCCCTGGGGGGCTGACCGCGGTGTCCATTCGTGGCGGTGAGTCAAATTTTACTCTGGTTCTTGTCGACGGGATCGCGGTGAACGATCCGACTAACTCTCGCGGGGGTAGCTTTGACTTTGCAAACCTCAATCCGAACATGGTGGATAGGATTGAGGTAGTGCGCGGTGCCCAGTCGGCAATCTACGGATCAGATGCGCTGGCGGGTGCTATCAATATTATTACGCGGAAACCGGCGCAGGGTCATAACCAGGAGGCGTATGTTGAGCTGGGTGAATACGATTACTATGAGGTTGGTCTCAGTGCGCAAGGTGTTCTGGGTGCTTTAGATTATACCTTGGAGCTGGCGACGCGCGATGATGGTGAACCAGTGCCGCAGAGCGACAGAGAAAATAACAACGCGAATCTGCGCCTAGGGTGGCAGCCGGTTGCAGGCCATGATATCAATATCGGTTACCGGTACCTCGATGGCGATAGAAAATCTTACCCGGAGCAGAGCGGTGGGCCGCAATATGCTTTGTTTGATGAGCAAGATAAAAGCGACTACACCCAGAAAATTATTTATCTAGGCTGGGCGGCTCAGATGTCATCCGCATGGCGCACCGCGTTGACGGCCAATCGCTTCGCAGCTGAAGATCGTTACCAGTCGCCGGGAATTTCGCCTTATGTGGAAGTGCCCCCGAATTCAGCAGATACAGACTTTACGCGTGATCATTTGCAATGGGTTAACTCGCTGCAGTTAGCGCAGGGCTACAGTGTCAGGGCAGGTGCAGATTATCGGCATGAAGACGGCTATAGCAAAGGCTTTCTCGAATACTTTGGAAACAAAAACCCTACGGATTTTGAGCTGGAGCGCGATACGTTTAGTTATTTTGCTGGCATTACTGCTAGTCCAATGGATGCACTGCTGTTACAAGGTAGTTTGCGTTATGACAAGCCAGAGGACTTTGCTAGCGAAACGTCATTTCAAGCAGGGCTGCAGTACGCTTTAGGTCCGGGTGTTGCAGTTTCCGCAAATTGGGGTGAAGCCTACAAGTTACCCAGTTTTTTTGCTCTTGGCCATGCATTGGTGGGTAATCCAGACCTGAAACCTGAGCAAGGTGAAAGCTGGGATTTCGGTATTACCTGGGAGGCCACTG
>JAQWNG010000045.1 GCA_029246385.1 Halioglobus sp. | reverse complement strand
CCATCATGATCTTCATCCAATACTTTAAACATCTTAACAGCCAGCGCTCGATTGTGTTCAACATGCATGTTCTTTTCTAGGAGTGCAACCAACTCCGCTTTGTCAACCACCCCATCGCCACTGCTATCCAACAATGCAAGGGTCTTATCGAGCCCTGCCTTCAGTTCTTCCTGAGAAACGTGTCCATCGTGGTCAGCATCCCACTCGTCGAAATGCACCACTTTCCTCCACGCCTCCCTCATCCACAATTTCAACACCGTCTCCTTCCCAGGGATACAAATCTCATCATCTGGCATCAAATTGTTGTCACGCACATAATCCACTAACGGTTGGAGATTATCCACGCCTTTCAATGCATTAAGCCATGTGCAGCACCTATAAACCTTGTCCATCTCGATCGGCTGCCCGTCCAATATCAGGACGTCATGTAGCTCGTTCACCGTGCAATCCTCGTCCAAGTGCACAAACGGAGGGGCGGGCTTTGGCAGCGATCGGGTGCTCTTGACTGTTTGAGCCACAACCCAACCAGGCACATCAACAATACCAATCTTTAGTTCGTACGCGAATTCTGCAAACAGCGCGCCCATGGTGAAGGGCCCGGTCTGATAGTCAGATAACCCGCGGATAGCGCCTGCTTGCAGCATTGCCACCTCAACCTTGAACTGCCGAAGCCCCTTCTTGACACTGCTCATCAAGAACTTAGCCATTGGGGTCTCTTCAAAACGTATGAGCTTGGTGGAGGCAGAGAAGGAAATAGTGGTGATGGGCACAGACATAAGCTCATCCAACTGCCGGGTCTTCCTCTGTGCATATTCTTTGCTCGCTTGGTGTTCCGGAAATTCTTCGATGGGGATTAGGCTGACAGAGGAATGCATCTGGCCATCCACATCCCACCACACATCAACGACACCAACCTTTTGTGCGTTATATCCGACCTTTACAATTATGCCGCATGCAGATTCTTGTAAGTACACCTCGTGATCATGGCCCCCAAGCATCACGGGGGTGCGACAGCTCAACTCTGCATGCTTTGAGATTTGCTTGTAGGTCGCAGCATCTTGATGCACAAGTTGATGAGTCATTGGAATGAAAAGGTCAGGGACCCGCCCTCCCAATGACTCTTTTGCTTTCTCCCAGGTTGTGGGGATACAACTATCGATGGGTGAGATAGTCGGCGTCCAGTTAGGGGGGTAGATGTCCATCTTGTCCGTCAGATACGCTCCAATCACCGCCTTACGCTCCCCAATGTCAAAGATGATGTGGCTCGGGTAGTCCCTCTCTAGAAATGCAGGCTCCTTAATGTTGGAATTAAGAAAGGTACCGCTGGTAAACTCCTTTATACGAGCTTCCAAGCATCCGAACCCGATATCAAATTCGTGGTTGCCGAGGGACAAATAATCGACCTTGGCCAGGTTAAGTCCCCCCATCAATGCCTTTCCGTTGTCAAGAGAGGTGTGGACAGCGGGACTGAGGAAGTCGCCAGATAGGAAGGATTTCACCACACAATCGAGGTCACCCTGCATGTCCTTGGCGGCTTGTACTGCCCATGCAAAACGGGGGTAGGTCTCTAGGTTGTAAACGTCGTTGATCGTCAGGATTCTCAGGAATGTTCCGTGCGCGGTACGCGGTCGCTGCAGGATCTGTGACGGCTGCTTCTCTTCTCGGGGGCTTCTCTTCTCGGACATCGTGGATGCTTTGCTTGGCCTGCGCAACAGGCTCTCAGGCGCTGGCGCGGCGGCCATAAACTCGCCGGTTTCTGTAGAAGGCGAGCGAGTTCAGACGTGTGTTGGTTTCCTGCGACAACTTATTTATTTGTTCCCGTCTTAAGATTAAATGAGAGAATGATATTTATCGTTGCAATGATAACATGTCCAGTAAAAATCGGACAGCAACCATAACCAACATTAGCCGTGCCGGAAAGCGGACAGACAAACTAGACAAGCAAAAAATCAACGGGATAGCGATGACAGAACGGACGGCAAGGATCGCTCTTGCGGGTATGCCCTTGGTCACACCACCCTTGCACGTTATCACCGATCACCGTCTCGGGACTTGTGAATGGATTGACGTACTTGTGCCTAGTGTCTGACGACGTACAATATTCAGCACCTGTTTCTCTTAGGATAGCCCTTCTTCAGCAAGCAATTTCTCTTTACTTCGAAATCGAGATAGCTTGCCGCTGGTGGTTTTTTCAATCCAGCCTTTTTCGCGAAAAAATACTCTCGACAGCCAAGTCGATAAGTCTTGTTGAACGCTTTCCTGCAGTTGTTGACGAACCTGTTGTCGCGTAGGTTCATCATCATTGTGCAACTCACATACTGCAATCAGTTTTTCTGTGCCCAGCTGTTTATCTTGTAATCCAAATGCAATAATTCGACCTGCTCGGATTTGGCTTATGGGCCCTGCAACACGCTCAACTTGCTCGGGGTGAATGCTGTTCCCCCCAACAATAACCACATCTTTTTTGCGGCCAGTCACCGTTAACCAGTCTTCGGCAAGGTAACCCATATCGCCAGTGAGATAGAAACCATTGGAGTAATTGTTTTCAGGTATTGGCACGCCGGGATAATATTGATCGATCATACAATCACCTTTGATGGCAATCTCCCCAATGACTCGGTCAATACATGGTTTCCCTTGTTCATTAAGAATACAAATTTCCGTGCCTGAAATGGCTTTTCCGCTAGACACAAATATTTGAGATCCCTCGCTACCTTCAGGGACAACTTCCGCAATGGATTTAGTATTTAATGTGCTTAACGATAAGCTTTCTTGTTTTAGCGGTTCGTTCAAGGGGCTGACCGATACGCATAAGCAATTTTCAGCCATGCCAAAACTGCCATTCATAACGCCGTCTCTTAGACCAAACGCTTCAAAACACTGTTTGAATAATGGCCATGCATCGGGAGTAATCGGTTCGCCAGAGGAGGCAATCAGGCGCAGGCTTTTAAGGGATATGCCTCGCATTTGATACTCTTTAACCCGCTTGACGGTGTAAAGGAAGGCGAAATTTGGCCAGCGGCTAATTGTGCATTGATAGCGATCAATAGCTTCGAAAAATACGACGGGATTTCTTTGCCAGGTGCTGGGGGCCATCAACACGGTGTGAACGCCTTGGCTGAGAGGCATTAACAAATTACTGACTAGGCCTTGGTCATGATAAAGCGGTGACCATGAAACGACTTTATCACTCGTTTTTAATTCTATTGCTTGGGCATAACGACGAACTTGGTTAGCAAGCGCATAATGACTTACCATGAGACCCTTGGCGGAACCTGTTGTGCCACTTGAAAACTGCACAAACGCAGTGTCGGTTAAATCAGCTTCTATATTGAGTGCTGTGTCAGTATTAATATCAGAATCAGCAATATCAGCAATCGCGATAACCTGAGTAGATTCCAGCTGCCCGAACGTTGCCAATATTTCTCGCATTTTTTCTGACGTGGCGAATAGCTTAGCATTGGTTGAGCGAATTCTTTCTCGTAGGTGCTTATAAACGCCCTTGTTCGTTCCCGTAACGGGAAGCGGCAAAATAGAAGGCAGCGCACCAATCATTATTGTGCCAAGGAATAGCGGAACCAACTCAGCAAGGTCATCCGAAAGCAGTAATACAAGTTCGCCTTTATCGACATGCAATTTCTTTAGTCCAATCGCTCGTTGCCGAGCGTTTTTCACCAATGATTCAAAATTGAGTGAAAGCTCTTCCTCTGCTGGTCCAATTAGCGTCAGGGCATTTGCTTTTGGAGCGGTCTTTGCCTGGTGAATAATTTGATCAATTACGGTATGCATTATTAAACCTTTTCAAGTTGGCGCTGGTAAGGAATTAATAAGTTCCTCTTGGAGTAGAGATCGCCTTCAATGTAGAACGGGGTTAAGTTTCCACTCGATAGTCGACAATACTGACTTCATAAGCACAATGCGGGCGCGGGCTAATGTTTCTTGTGCAGTTGAGTTCGGCGCCATAATGGGAATGCCGCCATTGAGCCATAAATAGGAGATAGCCATATGGTTTGACGGCATCCGGATGTCCCAGACGTTTGAGCTGCCACAGCTGGGAAGGATTTTGTTTTAAGCCCATTGATCTCGGCGCCGACAAGGTCTCCCCGAGAGTGTAGTAGGAGCTTACGAAAGTCTTCAAGACTTGTGATCTTTTCGGGCGTTACTCCGGTCTGTTTAAAACGCTGTTTATAAAATGGAATATGTTTGTCCGACCATAACAATAAAGAGTGCAGTTCCCATTGTTGATTTAGATCTTTATCCAACGGCTCCCATTGTGTGGTTTCGCACTCTTTGCATGCATGTAGCATATCCCGGATGCTGGCGTTTACTCCCGACATGGTTATTTCTCTTCGAGTTATGGAGATACTTCTAAAGTTTGCGGCTAGCCTACGGGGTAGCGGTAAGCTTGTTATTATCTGATAGCCAGGAAACTAAACTATCAATACTAAAAAAACTTTCCATGGGAATTTCGCTAGGGTCAAGTCTAATGCTTAAGCCGTGTTCAATGTGCAAAATTATTTCGAGAACATCAAAAGAATCGACGAGGCCTTCGTCAAGCAGTGCTGTGTTTCGTGTAATTTTATCCCCGTTAATCTCGTTAATAAATGTCACTAGCGAATCGCAAAGTGTATCAAAATTCATACTTACAGCCTCAACTTAAATATTTTTTGCAAAGTGGAAAAGTGTTTCCAGTTGTCCGGATTTTTCTAGTATTTTTACTACAACGTGTGTGTCGCCCTCTTGGGGATGCAGGGTGACTCCCGAGCAGCTAGACAATCGCTCCGCTTGCTCGTTGTCATGCTGGTGATCTTTGCAGTAATAAAGGTGGTATTTGGTTTTTCCATTGTAGTTGGCCAATAGTTTTGTTAAATCGCTATGGATCGCTGGTAGCTTCCAAGAGCGTGAAAGTGAGTAATTCCTTCTCATTCGAGCAGCGTTGATTTTTGTCGGTGCTGCCAAGGCTGATACGGCGTCAACTTCCATGTAGTGGCCAAACACGATAGCTGCATAGGCCCCAGCAGATGTGCCCACGCAGTATACTTCTTCGCAATTTAACTGTTTTTTGTAGTCCAGAAGACGTGCTTTAGTAGAAAGAAAGTCGGGCATTTCCTCAGAAATGTTTCCTTGGTAGAGGCCTTTTGATGGGTCACGTAGCATCACAAGGTTGTGATCCCAGATTCCCGTTTTGTTAAAAAAGGAAGAAGGGTGCATCATTAAGTTTTGTGCGACACCAGTGAAAACAAAATATAGCCGGTTTGAGTTTTTATTTGCTCGCAATAGAACGGTAGATTTTTCTCTAGGCGGCACCTCGATTTTAACGGGTCTTTTAAACCTATCTAGCGCAAGTGACACAGCCCTTCGGGGATTATCTCGAATGGTTCGTAATTTTGAAAAAAAATATTTACGGTTGCTACTCATTTGACCGTACTTCATCAGTTAACGAATCTAGATGACATATCCGTCATCTTGCTGGAGCTTGTCGCATAGGGCGGAGCCCTTGATACCAATAGGCTGAGAGACCAGCCAAAGTATTATAGTCTCACGTCATCTCAGTGCGACCCGCGACGTTACTTAAAAATGGCAGACTAAGCCACCATACAAGTCGGAACCCCCTCGTGTATTGTTAAATTTCAATTATTTCAATGATATAAAGATAATGTGTAGCACTCTTCATGTGACGCGGCTCAATAGCTTGCACCAGACTCGCGTACTTGCTTAAGCATGCGCTGCATATACCGGAGATAGGCGCTGATATTGTTCATTTTGCTTGCTGTAAGTTTTTGATCTTCTGTTGTTAATTTTTATTTACGCTAACGCTACGAGTATTTTTCTATCGCCACAAAATGGTTGTCGTCCGTGGCTTATTCTCTGATTGTCAATGACCAAAATATCATTCTTTTCCCATTTAAAAACCACTTCATTCTGATCCAAAATATCTCGAATGTGTTGAATATCGTTTTCAATAATTTCCTCACCGTTCGCAAAGCAAACTGATTTAGGGAAATTATTAAGATTACCGTAAATCTTTTTTAATACAGCGTACCGTTTAGATCCAAACCATGAGGGGTGCCACGTTACGGCTTGATTGGCCCAGTAGTCTAGTCCAGTGTGGCTGTGTTGTCGTAAGGCTGGCGTATAGCTCTTTACTCGCAATGATTTATTGTCAAGCCATTCAAAATCACAGCCAAGTTCCTCAATGCGCTCCTCGGCAACCTCCCTAGCATCAGTGGCGTAGATTTCCATCCATGATTGACCAAAGCCATTGCCACCGTGTAGATTGCTAATATAGCAAAGATCTTGTTGTTTAAATCGATTTAATATTGCTGGGTCAATCTGGTCTAAAATTTTATTCATATCTGCAATTGGAGTTTGGCCGCCGGATTGACATGGTGTTTCACAAAAGAAAAAGAGTTGCTTGGGGCTGTTTCTTAAGTAACAAGCTTCAATATGTTGAGGGATTTTTTCCGCTGCCGGGTAATCTGTAGAGGTATATATTTCACCACCTTGAGCAGTCCGATCAATGCCGCCACCAATGTAAGATAGAAGCTTTGGGTTTATTGATCTGCATACCCTTTCAAAATCGTGTTGATCATTTATATCAAACCCTCTTATCACTATGGCTCCATGTATATATAGCTGAGATTGAAAGTAGGTCTTATTTTCAAGTAGCTCCTCTACAAGTGTATTGGTCCCAGTGTCGGCATTGGCTTGCAGTATAAGAGGTGGAGTGGAGGGCGACGGTTTAATCGATCTAAAACAACGCATAGAAATAGTGCGGCCAGATAAAATAAATGATGAGCATAGATTTCTATGCTTGCCTAAACAACCTGTGTGACGTCAGCCACCATGGTACCAAATGACCTTATTCACTAAGAGATACTTCTGCTACTTTTAAACTGAAGCAAAGGGGTATCACTATGAGCATGTCAAACACCGAAAAGAAAGTTAAGGATATCCGTCGCAACACTCGACTGAAGTTCTCCACCGAGGAGAAGATCCGTATCGTGCTGGATGGCACTAGCGCCCCTTCTTCTGCTGACGCGTGACATACCAGCTGACAATACGATCCAGCAGGCCTTCTCCGTTACCATCACTCACTGATGCGCCCGAGGACATGTCCAGTTCGCCACCACCGGCGCGATACTGTTCAGAGAACATCTCCAATACCTTTTTGCGCACCACGCCGCGCAGCGGCACGTGAGCCAGCATACCATAAGTAGCTGCACCACCCTGCTGCGCCAGTTCCGGATTGGCCCTGACGACCTCAACTGATTCACGCAGGTCTGCAATATACTGATCAACAACCTGCAAGTGCTGCGCGGTCACCATCGCATGCAAACCCTCGGGAAACTGGTTCCGATTGACTTGCCAGCCACGGGCATCCATCTGGTCACCTACCGCATAAATACTCACGTCCGGGTCGGTGGAGCGAAAAGAGAAAAGCGGGCCTATCGGGTTACCTATAACTTCAAGGTCAGCAATACTCGCTATGCCTGCTTTCAGACCATTGACCGCCGCAATGGTGTCGGCAGCCAGCTGCTGGTAACCCTCCTGGCCAAAATACTGCAACATACTCCAGGCTGCGGCATAGCCGCCTCCCGGCCGTGTTCCCAATAGCGCGGGCGATGCAAACACACCGCCCGGCCAGTTTTCGTATACAAACATCTGGTAGCGCAGGATATCCAGGTTTCTATAGGTAATGGTCGATGCACCCTTGGCAGCGTAGCCGTATTTGTGTATGTCGGCCGAGATTGAAGTAACGCCGGGCACGCGGTAGTCCCAGGGCGGCAGTTCCTCGCCATTCATTTCCAGAAACGGCAGTATAAAACCGCCAACACAGGCGTCTACGTGCAGCGGAATACCTTTTTTCTCAGCAATTTCACCCATCTGTTCAATGGGGTCTATGCAGCCGTGAGGATACTCAGGCGCGCTACCCAGAATCATAACGGTGTTGCGATTGATAAGCTTACGCAGCTTTTTCAGGTCAGGCGTGAAGCCACTGGTCAAAGGCACCAGTCTGACTTTTACACTAAAGTATTCAGAGGCCTTGAACCACGCAACGTGTGCGGTAGTGGGCAAGATCATTTCAGGCTTCTTCACGCCGCGCGTTTTACGCGCCATATCGCGGTAGGTTTTTACCGCCATCAGGCAGCTTTCGGTACCCCCGGAGGTCACCACACCGCAGACTTCTTCAGTACCGTTAAGAATAGTGGCTGTGGCGCCAATAATCTCATTCTCAAGCTTTTTCAGACTCTTGAAGGCGCCGGGGTTCAGCCCATTTTCGCTGGCGTAACTGTGGTACGCATTTTTGGTGAACTCGGAGTGCTTTTCGTTGAGATAGTAAACTAGGCTCCAGACCCTGCCTTCCTTAAAGCTGGGGTCATGCGCTTTAAACGATTCCAACTGCGCGAGCACCTCGTCGCCTTCGCGCCCTTTCTCGGGCATCGCCTTATGCATAAGTCATCTACTCCTCAAATCTCGCCTACAGCCGTTGTAGCGCCAGCCCCAGGCTTATGCCTATAAAGTTTCCCAGCGCGTAACCGATAATACCCGTGGTCATTCCGGTAAGCATTAGCGCCGGCTTGCCCAGTGACCTCGCGATCAAGGGCACGAAAGGCGGGCTTGCCACCGCTGCCACCGAGGTCACCATGAAGGTATCCCTGTCAACGCCAGCCAGCCTACACAACAGAGCGTGTACCACCACGCTGCCAAACACCGCGCTGACAATAAACAGGACAACACTGGCGTCGGCCCGCAGCAAGTCATCCATTTTTGCCATCGAGGCCACGGTAAAGCAAAACACATAGATAAGGTACATGCCTACCCGGTAAGCCAGTTGCATGGAGCGCACCGCGGGCACCAGCGACAGCGCGATGCCGCCGGTGGTCAACAGTACAATAATAAGCGCACTGGCTGGTTCCAGCGCCAACCACTCAACTAGGGCCGCCGCAATACCCAGTGACGCCCCCAATACCAGCAGAGCCAGCCCAACAATCTTCACCAACTGCAGGCGCGCATCCGGCTGCAGCAGCGGCCGGTAGTCATCGTTGTCCACGGCGCGGTTGTGTGTGTCTGTGGACGCAGTATCTGCCCCAGGCTCTTCCCCAAGCACCGGCAGCAGACGCCCAAACAGCGCACCGCCCACGGTAAGCATCAGCATGAGGTAAAAGGCTCCAACCAGGGTGTCGACACTATAAAACACCAGATACTGCGCGTGCGGAATATCAAGCCCGGCCTTGATGGCGGCCAGGTTCGGCGTGCCGCCTGTGTAGACGCCCACGGCCATAGCGGCCAGGTGTGAAGTGGCCAGCGCATCGCCGTTGCGAAACAACACAAATAGCGCGCTGGCTATAGCCGTAACAGATGCGGTAGCTATCAACATCGAAAGCAGCGCCTTTCCCGCAACCCGTCGCCAGGCGCGCACATCCAGCGTAAACAGCAGCATGGGCAGAGCCAGCGCAACGGTAAACTCGCTCAGCCCCTGCTGGACACCTAAGGCAGAAGCAGGTATCAATCCACTATTACCCAGCGCCAGGCCGGCGAGGTAGCACAGCACGATGACGCCCACCTTTGCAGCCCAGCGCTGCCGATGGCTCAGCGCAATGATGGCGGCGGGTATCAGTACAAAGACCAGGGCGTACAAAACAAGCATGGGCAGATACTAGCACGCGACGCAGCGAGAAAGGCACGCCGCAAGCGAGACACTGGGGTCACCCTGCGCCTGCTCCTGCGGCCGGTATCTCTGCAGTGGCACCGTATCTGAAAATCCTGGCAGTTGAATGATGCCGAGCCCCACTTGTGCAGCCATTGCCTCACTCATCAGGACAAGCAGTTGGCGCTCTAGCGACTGAATGTGTAGTAGTCGATTGTTCAACCTCGCTAGATAGACTGCCATTCATACGCTTGCAACTGCCTTGCCGCCAATGCAATTACTTGCTCGTCACTGCCACAAAGGCATGATTCTGCTGAGACTTCTGGAAAATACTCTAGCCCAACATCTTGTCGCATAAAAAATGCATTGAATCCAATGTGAGTAGCACCTATTAACCTGTAGCCTTTCTCTTTGCCTAGCTTCACAAATGCAGGTAAGGACGCTCCTCCATAAAAATCGACTTTTCCAATTAAGTCGGTGCGACCCTCCAGTATCTGAGCACTAGAGGGGGGGTTGTCGTTAGCCAAACTTGCAAATTGACATTGAAACTCCGGGTCATAAGGAACGGTTACCGACTTGCCTCCCATGCTTCTATTAACCTCAACAACGACCAGCCGAGGAGATATTTGTGTAATTGCTTTCCATATCCAGAAGTCAACACCATCCAAATCGAGACAAAAGAGGTCCAGTTCCCCTGAGAACCCACTGTCACGCAGAATGTCGTTAACACCGTCACGATCTATCCAGCGATGTAGGAATTTTGGCCCCTTTATCTTTGTGTCTTTGTGGGAGGCATAAAACGCCCTTGCTTTCTGGACGTTCGATTCATCACCGTCAATCAGGAGTCCGTGCCAGCCGTGATTGATTATCAAATTTGCAGTGTTGCATTCAGAGCCTATACCTGCGCACATTTCTACGGACTTTCGATTTGTAGTTCCGATTAAAGAAAATATGTAATGAATGATGCCATCTTCGCCGGACTGGGAATAATTTCTGAATTCAACTTCGTTAAAAGGCAGTACTTTTTTCTCTTCAGCAAGCTGCTGGTATCTCAAAGCCAGCAGAATTTGAGTGCCTTTGTCTACCAATTGCCTATCCAGTTCCATACGCTCTAGCGCTTCATCGTTTCGAGCAGCAGCTTTCTCTAAACGGTCCAGCTTCGAATGGGCGCGAGAAATAAGTCGGAATAAATGTCGCGGAGACAATTCAACTAAGGCGCGCCAGCCCCTAGATAAAATATTAGTCGGATATTTGGACGCTGTTTTCTTCATATCTTTGCTCATCTTTAGTTTAAAAGGCAGTGTTACGAGAGCTCAAATTAGGATCATAAGTAAATAGTTGGAAAATCACACTAAAAATAAACGGCCTGTTGAAAGTAGATTTCTTCACTGATACTGCCGAATGAACTGGCAAAATTCAGGAAGTAACCGCAGATTGCCCTGCAAAAACGTTCGCTGAGAACATCATCAGCTGCTAACCCCTGTGTAGCGTCAACAAAAAACCCGTGCTAGACGGGCTTGTCGTAACTAGAGCCGTCTAGCTAGCTAGCGCTCTACAGAGATCGCCTACACCATATTAATCTTCATCGAGCTGATCAGTGTTAGGCGTAATCACACAGTTGTCACACACGTCGCCGACGCTGTCGCCATCAGCATCCTTCTGTTGAGGATTGGCAACCAACGAACAATTGTCATCAATATCGGCCCAACCGTCTCCGTCGTCATCTACGTCGCAAGCATCTCCTTCTAAATCGTCATTGGTATCGAGCTGATCGGTGTTAGCGTCAGAAGGACAGTTATCCTCTCCGTCAGACACACCATCATCATCAATGTCATCATCAATTATCGCCGGCGCACTCGCCATGAAAAAGTCCCACTGCGTCTGATTATGAACCTTGCGGTAGCGGTGATTGTCCGGACCCCAGCCATTAACCTCTATGATGCCGTCGGTGCCGATGCCATCTCTATATACGTTGTGTCCGTTCGCTAC
Source organism: Halioglobus sp. (assembly GCA_029246385.1). Taxonomy (GTDB): domain Bacteria; phylum Pseudomonadota; class Gammaproteobacteria; order Pseudomonadales; family Halieaceae; genus Marimicrobium. The sequence continues at coordinate 474 of JAQWNG010000045.1, read as the reverse complement.
GAGTTCATCATAGAGAGTTTGGCTGCCCGAATAGTTAACAAGGCCGTCATCAACAGCATGTAGCAGAATTCCATTCAGTTTGGGTGTCGGGTTCGGCCCGGAGGGCACCGCTGTACTGCGATTACCAGAATGCTCTCCAAAAGCCGCTATAACATCACCACGCCATCTTGCTGCGGCATAGCTGAACATTGCGCCGTACGAATGCCCTGTTGTGAAAATGTGCGTCTCCCGGATATTGTAATTAGCCGTCGCCCAGACAATCATTTCATCAATGAAATCCAGATCATCCGAATTTTGACCAAAACCCCAAGGTAAAAAACCTGTTCCCAGAGGGAAGATGACAATAAATCCATTTTCGTGAGCAGAGGTCTGCCACCCGTAATAGCCATTTTCCGCAGAGCCCCCGCTTGCTTCGCTGTTATTGCCGCCGAAGCCGTGAAACATAAAGAGAAGCGGCGTCTGCTTCGATGGATC
>JAQWNG010000032.1 GCA_029246385.1 Halioglobus sp. | reverse complement strand
TGGTACTCGGTGACCCACGGGGGAGTCACTTGAACGATATCTCCGGTCCGCCGTTTGAAAGCCCCGTCGTTCCAATGCCACCGGGGTGCTAGCAGCGCCGGGTCGATTTCGGTGCCGAGGAGAACGTGTCGGATAGACTGCCTGCGATAATTCAATCTCTGGCGCTGATGTGTTCGCGCTCTAGCGCTAGTATCCTATATTGGCGGTAGATTGCGCCCTATGCTAACCATTATAATGGCCTCGGTGCAGCACAGCATGCGAGAACGCCACAGAGGAGATTGTTGGTGCCAGTGAGCGGAATCGTCCAGCCACAGTACAATAGGATGTCGGCATCGATACGGTCGAAGGGCGTAAGGCTTGCCCGTCAGCCTGGTTTCCCTGCGGATTTTTGTGTGTCAATTGCCCCCTTCAGAGCGACAGATATTGGACCTGAGTACTTAATCATATACGCACTACCTGCCGCTGTGCGGCTCAGTACACAGACACGCGTTGCGGTACGGTTGGCATGAGCGGCATCGTGAAGCATGATTCTCTAGGGCTGCCGCGATCACTTATTATAACAGCCGTGTTCTTTGCTTTACTGTGGCAGGGAAACGTCTTCGCCGGCACATTAGACTGGAGGCCTAAGGTAAAAGCTGCGCTGGATAAGCTGGATGCAACAAACCTTGATGAAGACTGGCATTTCAAGATGGAAGTGCTGGAGGAAGATAAGTTGCAGATTATACGCAGTGATCCTAGGCGCAATACCTATGAAAAAAGGCAGCTGCTCAGTGTCAACGGTATAGCACCGGATAGTCAGCAACTGGATAAATTCTATGATGCAGAAGTGAAACGCATCGACGATATTGACCCGGAAGCATCAGGTTATCGGTATATGGTTGATACGGAAACCATAGACCTGCTCGAGGTCACCGATGTGTACACAGTGGTTTCGTTCGTACCCAGACTGAAAATATTAGAGAATTCCCGCGAGCAATTGCGTGGCACATTGCGGCTCAATTTGGCAACGCAACAGATCGAAGAGATTGAAATTATCAACACGGGTGAACTGTCTCCAGCATTTTCAGTTACGCTGGATACGTTTCGCTTAGGTTTGTCGTTTGATGTCGAACAGGGGGAGAATCTTCTGCAGAAACTGGAATCGCATGCCGTGGGTAGGATGGGCTTTCTGAAAAGTTTTGATGCGCTTGTGATTGTCGATTTCAGTGACTACGCACGAGCGCAGCCCTAAGCCATGTCGAGACAAATATAGACTATTAAAGTGTTTGTTCCTTAGGGCATGTTGAAGCGCACCACTGCGGCAGAAGTCTTGAGTGGTTTGTTGAGGGTGAGGGTTAGTAGTCCGTCGTGGTCTCGTGTGCTGATAACCTCCGCGCCTAAAACTTCTATACTGCTCGAGGCAATGCCCGGTTGCTCGATAGTGAAACTCTGATTCACGCCGCCGAAAACAATTGCATACAACGCCGTGGTACTTTGTGTATAACGTAGCTCCCGACCCCTTAGGTTCTTAAATCGACGCCAGGGCCTAGTCGCATAGATGGCTTCACCGTTGAGACTCATCCATTTGCCGAGGCCAAGGAGAGGCGCCTGTTGGATGCTGGGAATATGTCCATAGCTATCAGGGCCAACGTTTATTAAGACATTGCCATTTTTGGCCACAGTATCGGCCAGATACTCTATCAGTTCGGCGGAGGAGAGCATGTCTGCGGCCGTTTCAGCAGCGTTAAATGCAAAAGAGCCACCCAGTCCGCGCGTGGATTCCCATTTGAACGCGGGGGTCCCCGGCAGGCTATCGTACTCTGTCGTCTTATAGCCGAATCGAGCGGTATCATCCTTTAGCGGGTCGGACTCCAAGGACAGCAGCAGTCGCCCCAGTGCTTTTAGTGCCCAAGTTGCACCCGGAATTTGTGCAATCTGACCAAGGCCGTCTACGGCGCCCCAGCGGTCGTTGACGGTGCCATCAGGAACCTGGGTAAAGAAATAGTCGAAAAGTTCGCCCTGGCGCCCCTTTGATGGATACCCGATATCAGCCCACAGAAGATCTGGGTGATAGCGATCGATCAACTCGACCATCTGGCTATAGGTATAATCAGCGTAGGCTTGACTAGCCGGTGCACTCAGCATGATATCGCGAACTATGTCACCATCTGTCACCAGTTGAAAAGACCAATCCAGCCCCGTGGAGTAGTAGGCACCAAAACGCATACCGCGGGCGCGAACGGCAGCTGCCAGTTCGCCGACCATGTCCCGTGTTGATCTCCAGTTCTGCCGATTGGGATTGGCCACCGCACTTGGCCACAGGGTGTAACCGTCATGGTGCTTGGTAACGAGTACGACATATTTTGCACCGGCGCGGGAAAACAGGTCAGCCCAGACGCCGGGGTCCCAATCCTGGTTCACACGGCGTTCAAATGTCGGTTGAAAATCAGCGTAAGGCGCGTCCCCGTAGGTGGCGGCGTGATAGCGCGCTGTCTCGCTGCCCGCATAGTTGATGGCATTGAGATACCACTCCGCGTAAGGCATTTCCTGACGCGGTGAATCGTAAAATAGAATCTCCTCCAGTTCACCAGGTCGCAGCGGTGGGCCAAAAGCAAAGGCTGGTACCGATGCCGGGCCCCAATGTATAAAAATACCTAGCTTCGCGTCGTCATACCACTGCGGTATGTCACGGGAGCGCTGCAGCGTTTTTTCGGAGATAGAATCAGTGCAGGCACCGACCGCCAGTAAGACGATGACAAGAATCAAGGGGTGAGTCATGCTGACTCGTTTACGTGGTCGCATGGCCTTGTCCTTTTCAGGTGTCCTGCAGTCAGCTCAGCACTGTTCAGTCGATGATAGCATCGGCGCTTTTGGACGCTGCACTGTGAGTCCTGCTCGCGGCTTGAATCTTCCGCCATCGAAATGGTGACAGAATCTGCGCCCACCATGTCATCGGGAATGCGGCCAGGTCGGCGATTCCTATCGCCTCGGGAGGGCTGCGATCTGGGGGTAAAAATCGAGTGCCGAAGACCCAATCCCAAATACTGATCGTTTGTCCGTAGTTGTGATTCGCTTCAACAATAGTTTTGGAATGATGCCAGCGGTGTAACTCCGCCATACTGAAAAACCAGTTCAAGGGTCCCAAGCGCAGTTGCACATTAGCGTGTTGAAAAATCCCGTGAATGGCGGCTATCATGCCAAAATAAGCCAGCATTTCCTCACCACAGCCCAGTATCACTAGCAAAAGGTAGGCGGGTGCGAACGTCAATAAGGAATCAATGGGGTGGAAGCGCCCGGCGTTAAGCCAGTAGAGCCGCGGTGCGCTGTGGTGTACCGCGTGGAAGCGCCAAAGTGCTTGCGTCTCGTGCTCCCAACGGTGGACCCAGTAGCCCGGCAGTTCGCCGACAACTAACACCAGCGCAATTTGCGCTAGCAATGGCCATTCGGTGGGCCACAGGCCTATGCCAAATCGATCCGAGAGCCATCCGCCGATAGCCACTCCAATGGCAATCATGAGCGGCGTAATGACAGCGATCAAAATGCCGATGCCAACAGCGTGGCGGGCATCGACACTGACGTCTGAACGATTTTTATTCCAGCTCACATGGTAGGGGTACACATGCTCAAATAAAGCGACAATGGCGAAGGCTGCAAACTGAGGGCCAAGGATAGCCACTGCAGGCGCCGTGCCGCCGGCCATTAACCACCATGAGCACAGGACGGACAATCCCATGACAATCGGAAATATTCCCCACTGGAATAGCAGTGGCGCCTTTGGTGGGGTTTGACCTGCGGTTATTGAAGGGGCCTGCTCCAAAGTATTGTTGCTCGACAACATAACGTAAACCGTCAATGTTAAAGCGACAGTTTGGGGTATTACTGGAGAGCCGTCAATCGTGGCAGCCTACCGATATCGCACTGCCAAGTCATCTTTTATCCGTAACCCAGCCGGTGCGGCCGAGGCCCGCATTGGCGGACTGCGCCCAAAGGCTGGGATAAATTGACAGCCGGTGTATGATTGGGCACCATGCGCCCGCGCGGTGACAGCAATGGCGTGAGCAAATATTCTGCTGGGCTGTTATAGGTAGCGGTAAATAAGCAGGCTTTTTATTTAATGCGGGCAGAACCGCTCAGCACCAGCAGACGTATAAATCTTCAATAGCTCGGAGTATAAACAGTGAATATCCCCACCCTCAACATCATTTTGTTCACCGTATTTGCATTAGGTTTATCGGTTTGGGCCATACAACATAATGGCCGCGAACAAGCCTCTGTTAGTGCCTGTTATGGCTCTTGCTACACGGAATGGGAGGAGTCGAACGGGGGTGTCGTGGCGATCGCAGAGGCGCAGGCAGTGGCAAAGGCAGAGGCGTCGCCCGCCGAGCTCGGCGAGGGCTTATATCTCGGTTGCGTCGCCTGCCATGGACCCAATGGCGGAGGGGGTGTCGGCCCTCAATTGTCCGGTCAGAGTGCCGATGTCATCCTGGGTAAACTGCAGCGCTATGGTAATGGCGAAACATTGGGTCCGCAGAGTGCACTTATGTGGAGTCAAGCGGCGCAGTTGAGTGATAGTGACATGAAAAATATTTCTGCTTATATCGGTACCTTTTAACCGCCACGTCGCCGTGATAGTGCCCTGGTGTTAGGAAAGAAGCGCCGCAATGGCGAGGGAGAAACTGGCTACTAACGTGAGATGTAATCGCAATCGAGCATAATAAGCCGGTTGTGACTGAAACAGTGGATGGTAGTGCTCAACAATGATCGTTCCCGTAAAAAGAACAATACCCAGCACGAAAAACCCGGCAGTTGATAATAGCAGCTGTCCGAAAAAGGCCACCAGCACGACGCCGTTACTGAGCAGCAGCGCAACGGGGCTGCGTCGAATTAGGCCAATGCCCCACCACGCTCCCACCAGAAAGCAAATAATAGAGAGTGTGTATGTGGCTAACGCGTTTTCCCATAGCGGCTGGTTTTGAGAGTTAACATACAGTGCGAATGTAAGACCAACGAAAGGCAGCAAACCTGCGCGACCCAACCAGATGGCCGCTGTCGCTGTGTTATCCAACGCCAGTGGAATATTTTTTGGTCTTGCGGGTTTAATGTGGACGTCCGGAACGCCATGCTCTGCATACCATTGCTCCCACTCATAAGGGGTGAGTGTTGTAGGCACGCTCCCTGAGACTGCCCGCTGCAGCGACTTGGCTCCGAGACCATGATCCGTGGATTCTTCCTTATCCCCCAGAATGCGTCGTATTTTCTCGTGATCGACAGCCATAGACAAAGTCCAGTGTTGCAGCAACCTTCACAGTAATTACGAAGACGGCCGCCAATCGGATGATAGACAAAATTAGCCTGCGCTAATGTTAGCGCCTCGCTGGCTGACAAGTGCCGCAATGATATAAGCGGCGGCTGCTAATTTCTTGGCGCTCAATGTTGTTTCCACAGTAATAACACGGATAATCGGCGCGACCGAAGACATAAAATCGACGCCAGTTACGGCTTAGCCCCTGGGCTTTTAGCGCGTTGGAGAGCCGCGGTGCGAGCGTGATGCCGCCGGTTTCGTAACTGCGTCGACTCAACGTTAGGGTGCTGCGTGCCAGTCGACCAATGTCGCCGCGCGACAATTGGCTGGGACGAGCTCTTGGGTGCAGACGCGCATCGTGCAATATTTCAGAGCGAAGATAGTTGCCATTGCCGGCGAGAAACTTTTGGTCTAGATATAGCGCAGCGAGCTCTTTGCGGACAAAATCCGGCTCACTCAAACGCCGTGCGATATCGCGCCAGGTTAGCGAGTGGTCCATGATATCGGGACCAATTTTGGCTAAGAATGGGTGTGTCATCAGCTCGGCAGTGGGCCACACGCTGATATCTGATGCGCTGTAGAGAATGGCGCTGTGCGTTGCTGTTTGCAATAACAATCGCAGAGACCGGTTCGACTTAGGCAGCTTATGCCCGCGAATCACGCGCCAAACACCGTAAAGCTGGTTGTGGGAGTAGATACTGTAGCCGTGCTCGAAATGCGTCAGCAGCGCCTTTCCGCGAGTCTCGATGTTGATAACCTGATGGCCGCACAGTTGCGCTGAGTAGCGGCGCAGACGGGGGATGCCAAACTTCAACGTGTCGATCGTTTTGCCCTCCAGTACAGCGGCAATCCCGTCTGCAGCGCGGCGAATCTCTGGTCCCTCGGGCATAGTACATGGTCCTATTCGCGTTGGTTTATCACGTTGTGGTAAGCACTATGCTGTCGCGTTTGCGACGAGTGCTACCCTACGTGTTTCCGGTCTCGATGGAGGCACTCCGGCAGTATCCGGGTTGATGCCCGCTAGGGATCCAAGCTGCGTGATCAGTGCGGGCTTGCATAATCCTTTGGTATACCATACGCACATTGGCCTGGGTGGGATCAGATAGATTGTCTGTCCCAGGTAATGTTGTAATGATCAGCCGTAACTTAGGCGCAGCGTTATGAAGATATATGGAATTGACTTCACCAGTAGTCCATCGTCAAGGAAACCGATCACCTGCCTTGAGTGCACGCTTGTGGGCTCTTCTTTGTCGGTCGGCCGGTTAGTGCGGTGGCCGAGTTTTGAGGGTTATGAGGCGATGCTGCGCCAGCCAGGACCATGGATTGCTGGCATGGATTTTCCTTTTGGGCAGGCGAGACGGTTTATTGATACTGCAGGTTGGCCCAGCAGCTGGCACGGGTACGTGTCCCATGCCGTGGGTCTTGGCAGGCAGGGGTTTGTGGACGCGTTGAATGAGTACCGTGTGGGCAGGGCGGCGGGAGACAAAGAGCATCGTCGTGAGACCGACAAGCGTGCCGGCTCGATCAGCCCGCAAAAGCTGTACGGTGTGCCCGTGGCTAAAATGTTTCTTGAAGGAGCCCCTCGACTGCTTGCGGCTCAGGTGAGCGTTCCAGGGCTGCGTCAAGGAGACCCGCAACGCATTGCCGTAGAAGCCTATCCTGGTGCCTTAGCGCGCTATCTTATTGGCAGGACAAGTTATAAGAATGATGCAAAGAAGAAGCAAACCGCAGAGTTGCTTGCCGCGAGACTGCGCATCCTGCAGGCGATGACACAGGGTGCGCTCGAAAGGGATTACGGGCTTCAGTTGGCAGCACCAGTGGACCTCGCTGAAGATCCCTCCGGAGACAGCCTTGATGCGCTTCTGTGCGCCGTGCAGGCTGCATGGTCATGGACACAGCGTGATATGAATTATGGCGCGCCAGAGGGATCTGATGCGCTGGAAGGATGGATTGCTGATCCGCTATTAAAAACATAAGCGTGCTGCAATAAGCTGACGGCCGTTTGGCAAGCTCTTTGCCTGATAGATTACTCTGCAGCCATCAACCCTAACACCCTGTCACGGAACATTTGCGTAAACCTGTCCGCGTCCACACTCAAGGCAACCTTTGCATTAACCTTAGGGCGATTAAAGATTATGCGCTGGAACGGCTTATGGTAAGAAACACTCATCCCCTGCGCCGGACCAAACCCCACCTCCATTTCCACATAGGCGTCATCCAACGTGACAAGGCTATTATCGATAGCCACCGCCATGGCCAGGCTGTCATAGAGGTGCAAAGCGCCGGAGCCAGAGGTTCCTCCCATGATCCGAAACCAAGGCGCCGAGGACGCTTGCACAAACTCGCCGAGTGGCGTGCCATGGCTGGCACATTCTTCAACCTGTGAGGGATACAGATGAGTTTGATGGCATACATCAAGCCCGACCATCGTCAGGTCAGCACCTGATCGAAAAACAATGTCTGCAGCGTCTGGATCCTGCCAGTAATTGAATTCCGCCGCCGGCGATATATTGCCGGCACATTCGGCTGTACCCCCCATCATGACAATGCTTTTGAGTGCAGGGGCAAACTCGGGGGACTGCTGTATTGCTGTTGCGACATTAGTCAGCGGTCCAATAGTCACCAGTGTAATTTCGCCCGGGCTCGACAGTACCGTATTCACCAAGAACGAAACCGCATCGGCGTCCGCGCCCTTCGGTTCCACCATTGGAGTGATTTGTTGCGTTGCATAGCGCTGCTGAAGAAATGTGATTTGCGTCGTTCTTTGCACATTCATGGGTCTTAGGCACCCTCTTCGCAGCGGCACATCCTGGCGCCCCAATAAGTCGAGAAGGTAGTGGGCGTTAGCGTAACCCTTCTCTGCGGGAACATTACCCTGCACGACGGTGATACCTTCGACAGTAAGTTCGGGTGAATTAAGGGCCAACATGATGGCAAAACTATCTTCTGGATCGCCACCTAGGGTCCCCATAGCGGGATCGGTATCAATGATTATGCGCATTATTATTTAGCCCTGAGAGCATGCTGCCTAAGCCGTGATAGTAAACGTGGTGTGGTCGCGCGCCAATCACAATTTTCACTCACGCCTTCTAAAATAGAACAAGACTGCCAGCATTTCTATGCCTCTCACTCACCACAGAGGTACACAATCTAGCGGTTCTATGCGTCGTTCGGCGCTAAATGCCCATCTAGCGGCTTCCTAGGAAAGGACCTTGCCGAACAAAATTGCGGTTGTCTAGCTGCGCCATAACAAACTGCGCCACCTCACCGGCGCGCACGCGAAAAGCGGGCGGTGTCTTGAGTGAAATTAACGGTGAGGATTCGAACGGCTCAGATTTTATCAGGGGGCATCGCACCAGCGTCCAGTTAACGTCACTGTCTGCTAGCAGGGCGTACTCTGCCTGCTTGTCCTCTAGTGCGCTGCGCAGGCCAATCTGTGCCAGTGTTCGTATCCCCCAACCCAGTAGATTACGGTCATCACCGGGCATCACGACCCCTGCGCCAGATATTGCAATATAGAGGGAAATATCCGCCGCCGGCATCGCCTTCAGTATATTGCGAGTGACCGTTGTATTGATAAAGCGTGATGCGTCACCATCCGCCTTTACCGGGCCCAATGCACTGATAACGGCATCACTGCCTTGCAGCAGTTCGCGGATCACGGCGGGGTCGCGGGCATCACCTGTGATGATGGTGATACGGCTGCCATACTGTGAGAGTTTGGCCGGAGTGCGTGCCAGTGCCCGCACGGTATAACCGCGCCGCAAAGCGGCTTCCACTAGATATTCCCCCACCATTCCAGTAGCGCCCAATAATGCCACTGTGTGGTGGCGATACGATTCCGCGTGGCTAGTTGGCGTCGGCAAGGCTCTTTGGTTTTCCTGCGCTGCGCAGGCGAGCATTAGGCTGGCGCATACGACGAGAATCAGCGTTCGCAAAGGCCACTGCAGTGATCGCACCGAACTCCGCCATGGCGGGAAACAGCGCGTTAACAGGTGTATTTTTAACATGGTTTTTGGCATGTCCTCCTATCACATTGACACTGTAGCAGAAGTTCTTTTTGACTAGGTGGAATCGTCGTTTTTCCGCGGTCTGATATAGACTGTGATGAGACATAATGCACCTTGTTAAACTACTGCGCGCTTATCAATGTCTGCGTCGGGTTGTCCGCAACGTAGGGCTATACATCCTGTGGTGGAACTATTATTGTATTGGGGACTCTGAGAGTGAGGCGTTTTGGCGAGGCTGGCGAAGGAATAGAGCCAAGTCATAAAAGGCGACTTCTTGCGAGATCTCGGCATAACCCCAGCGCGAGCCGATGTGCCATTAACTAAAAAAACACTGAGTGCGATAAAATGAAAAATGATGAGATTCCTATGCAGACAACAATCGTTAATGTAAGGACGTCCGTTAGCATGCTCCAAGGCGTTTTTGCTGTCGGTTTAGCAATGTTGCTGGGCGCCTGCTCCAGCGGCAATAATAATGACAATGGGGGTTTGCCACCTGCCGCCGTGCCATTTCAAGAGCTCATTGATCAAGGGGTCACGCGCTATATGGGTGTGTACTCGCCGAGTACTACGATCGACGTAGGCAACACGCTCGAGCACACGTTTGGCGTTGGTGACGGACCTTTATGTCTGAACGGTACGCCCTACACGATGGCGACGAGGGACAGCGGTTCCGAAGACCTACTGATTTTTTTGCAGGGGGGGGGCGCTTGTTGGCCTGGGCTTTTCGCCTGCAATGAATACGCCGAAGAGCAATTACCACTCCCAAACAGGGGACTTCTTTCTGAGGATGCCTCTGAGAGTCCGCTAGCGGGGATGAGCGTGGCTTATTTGCCGTATTGTGATGGTGGTTTGCATTCCAGTGATGCCGACTACGACACTAGTGGCGACGGTGATATCGATGTTTATCACAGAGGTCTGCAGAATTTGTCAGCCTCGCTTGATGTTGCTCTGGTCACTTTTCCTGCGCCGAAACGCGTTATTTTAGCGGGTGTTAGCGGCGGCGGATACGGTGCTCTGTTTGCCCTGCCACTCGTGAGCCAGGCATATCCGGGCGTGCCAATTGAGGTTATTAACGACTCTGGGATAGGGATCACGAAGCCAGACGACCCTGAATTCAATGACGAAAAGGTATCGTATTGGAATAGTGCGGACTTTTTCCCCGCCAGTGTCGAGGGCGCTATACCGAATGGTCCGCCGACGATTTTACTTGACTGGCAACTGCAGCAAGATCCCAATATTAGGTTGGGTATGTTGAGTTATTGCGAAGATTTTGTTATCGGAACCGCGTTTTTAAATATCGGTGGTCCCGCTTTTGAGAGCATTCTGCGCCCCACGGTGGCGGAGGTGCAGGCTGCAAACCCAGACAGGGTGCGTAGTTTTCTCCGTGCGGGTTCCGAGCACACCTTTCTGGGTGGTAGTTTATCCACCAGCGTAGAAGGCGTCTCGGTGTTCGAATGGGTCGATGCCATGGTGAATGGGCCGACCGAAAACTGGCAATCCGTGGCAGATTGCCCTACAACAGCGGAATAGCTGGATGGTCGACGCCGGTGCCGTTGGATGTATTGTCGAATCGCACGGCACCGGGGACAATTTTTTTGCTGCCATTTAGGGTATAGTCTGGTCAAATTTACCTTATAGGACTAGAACGATGGACCCAGCCAAGATTAATGATGAAGTGTTCGGCGAACTGAAGAAAAACTGGGCTTGGATGCTGTCTTTGGGCATCGTTATGGTGATTCTTGGCATCATTGGGCTGGGCATGACCGTGTTGTTTAACGAAATCGTCGTAATGTACGTTGGTTTTCTGCTGTTATTTGGCAGTGGCGTGCAGCTGATGCAGGCTTTTCGTGCCGAGGCGTGGAAAGGGCGCGTGTGGCATGTGCTGATTGCATTGGTTTATATTGTGGGCGGCCTCATCGCAGTCACTGAACCGGTGATAGCGGGCATGACCCTCGCCTTACTCATCGCGTGGACCCTCATTGTAATCGGCATACTGCGTCTGGTGATGGCATTACAAATGCGCGGCGCTGCTGGCTGGCTTTGGACGCTGTTGGGCGGCGTTTTAAGCGTGGTGTTAGGCATCATGATTATGAATGAATGGCCAGAGTCGGGTTTGTGGGTGATAGGTTTGTTTGTGGCAATAGAAATGCTGTTTGCTGGCTGGTCGCAGATCATGATCGCTCTAGCAGCAAAAGATTATGCGGGCACAGACGCTTCGACGGCGTCTTAAGCCGCCCCGCGCCCACTGCTCCGTCCTACCTGATGTTGGCGTTATGCGCGCTTCTGTTGGCGCGAGAGCGCCCTGTCCCCCTCTGCGGGACTTCATCCGCGTAATGCGCTGCACGCTGCGGGGAGTACCTATCACTCGTCTCGACCGTTACCTCAGTAAACGCCTCTGCATTAAGCGCAAGGATGTGCGCTTAATGCTGGCACAGGGGCGCGTGGACATTGATGGCGAACGTGCTACCGATGTGGGGCGTCTCATCAGTGTATTTGACCGTATTAGTGTCGATGGAAAAACCTATCAGAACAAGCCCCGTCGCTATCTTATGCTCCACAAGCCTTGTGCTGTCGTCAGCGCGACAGCGGATTCCAGGCACACTACGGTGATTGATGTGTTGACCCAGTGCTACCGGCAGGAACTGCATATTGTCGGCCGGCTGGATTTTAACTCGACTGGACTGTTGTTGCTGACCAACGATGGTCGGTGGTCGCAGATGATCAGTCAGCCAGTCAGAAAATTACTGAAGCGTTATCGGGTCACAGTAGAAAATCCACTTACGCAAGAGTACGTCAACCAATTTCAGCAGGGCATGTACTTTGCTTATGAGGATATTGTTACTCGGCCGGCCCAGATGACTATTCTCAGCGATTACTCTGCCGAGGTAGGGTTAGTGGAAGGCCGCTATCATCAACTCAAGCGTATGTTTGGTCGTTTTAATAACAAAGTGTTAAGTATTCATCGTATTGCAGTAGGCCCGCTGCCGCTAGACGCGTCGCTACTGCCAGGCCAAAGTCGCGAACTGACTACCGCTGAGTTGGCAATGATTGCCAGTCATTAAAGTCACGAGTGGGCGTGCCGCTGATGATATCCCGCGAGTGGCCTGTGTATCTAACGCTTACAGACAACTCTTGCGTGATTGCCGCTGTGGTTTGAAATCCAGCATGGCGGTCGCGGCGCACTGCCGCAGGCCTGATTGAAAGAATTTGGTTCGCCGGCAAATAAGCCAGCACTCTCTATCGCGTATGCGCCCGCTATTGATTGCGGTTGCACGAGCGGATTTGACGCGTTGCAGACAGTGTTGTCCGACGGCAATGCGACAAAAATATAGTCTATACGGACTGTTACATTAAGCGCAGGGCTTTCAATTGCCTGCAAGCTGGCGCGGCGACCAGAGGTACATCCGCGCCCCGTGGCAGAATTGCACTCATCCTCACCGGCGGCTAAATGACTATCCAGCCAGCCATGATTTATTATGGACTGATATTCGCTGCTTTGTGGGTCTGCGTTGAAATCTCCCGCAATAAGCGCCAGATTCTGCTGACCCCGGGTCTGCTCCACATAAAGCATCAGTTGGCTTGTCTGGCAGGCGCGCACGGTATCACTGTTGCGGCACTCAGTGGGGCAGAAATCCCTATCGCAGAGACGAGTTGCAAAATCAGAACCAGAGGCAAGATGGGTATTATAGACGTCTACCTCCCCAGAAGGGTGATCAATTCGAGCGTGCAGTACATGCCTAGCGAAAACGAGGGTGCCTGTCACTTCGTTATATAAAGGGCCATACAGTACTCTGGTTCCTGTTTGTAATACCGGATAGCGGCTGAGGATGAGTTCCTCATCAACTTCGGAAATAGCCACCGCCAAAAGAGGCTGATAGACCATCTTATAACGGAACCCGCAGACGGCTTCTAAGTTGAGTAATTGCGCTTCGATTAACGTGAGTATTGATACTACAGGTTGACCTTGCGCGGTTGGCGCAAAGTCACTGTTGATCACTTCTTGCAGTGTGATCAAGTCAGGACATTGCGCTGCCACTAGAGAATCAGCGAGCAGAGCAATGCGCTCGCGAATACGGCATTGCTGTGTGTCAATTTCTGGTGAGTCGCAATCAAAACCGTGCAGCAAATTGAGATTGACCAACGTCAGCGGCGTGTTGAGTGCCGCCTGTGTGTGACTGCTGTCACAGCTAGCCAGCGCGATCGCTGCTGGCAGCACAATCATGGCTAAATACGTGCGGACTTTCATTCGATATTGCTGCTCCCAAATCTAAGTGACGTCCGCCGTTCACCGGTCTTCTGTAATCGAGAGGGCTAGCACTGACGGCTGCCGCTTACTGAATTTACTCGAAAACTTAGTGCTACCACCGGCGCCAACAGCTCACGATTGATGGTAACATTGAGTTCACTGTTCAATAGCGGGCTTCGCAATAATACCATTACACGATTGGGTGTAGACGTATTATTGGCGCGCTTTTTGGCGAGGTCAGTGCAAAATGCATCACAAGAGGACGTTTCTTTGAGCGATATATTGGGTTATTCAGGAAAAACAGTGGTTATTACTGGCGCGGCTTCCGGCATGGGCCAGGCTGCTGCTCAGTTGCTGGTAGAGGTGGGCGCTGAAGTCATAGCGCTGGATATCGCGCCCGTGACGGTTTCGGTTGCGAGTGCTATTGAGGTCGATATGAAAGATCCGGCTTCGATAGACTCAGCTGTGCAATTAGTTCCGCCGGAGATTTATGCACTGTTTAATTGCGCTGGCGTTCCTTGCCCTCCTTTTTCTAATATGGACACGTTGCTGATTAATTTTGTCGGTCTGCGCTACCTCACCGAGTCACTGCTGCCAAGAATCACTGAAGGTGGCGCTATTGCCTCGATCGCCTCAACCGCAGGTATGGCATGGAAAGCTAATTTAGACAATGTGAAGACATTTTTACAGCTCGATAACAGTTTTGAATCAGCCAATACGTGGTTTGAGAAAAATCCTGAGGCTTGTGCGGATGCCTATGGATTCTCAAAGCAATCGATCATCGTATATACGATGATGCAAGCAAAGGCACTGGCGCAAAAAGGCATCCGTATTAATTGTATCGCGCCTTCCCCAACGGCGAGTGGGTTTATGGATAAGCTCAAAGGTGAAGGAAAAATGCCCGACGAGTTGGTGGATCTATTTTTACCGTCAAATGGCCGCTATGCCACCGGCGCTGAAATGGGAGAACCCCTAGTGCTGTTGAATAGCAAGTTGGCGAGCTTTGTTAGCGGCAACAATATCCCTGTAGATTTTGGTTTTTGCGCTGAGGTGTATATGGGCCAGAGAGACGACCTATTAAATATCTCGAAGTAGGTTCTGTGCGCTACTTTTATGCCCTTGTGAGCGAGTAAAAATGATTACATTCTCGACAACTCCTGATGCCCTGAGTCCAGAGCAGTTAACGAACTATCTGAAAGCCAGTGGCGCTTTGTGCGATGGGCGTGTGGTATCTGCTCAGCAAAAAATTATTGGCACAGGCAAGATGGGCGACAATGCACGTTTTACGTTGTGTTATGAGGGTGACCGCACCACGGAATTTGGACGCGCACCGGATACGTTAATCGCTAAGTTTCCAGCTGCAGATGAGCACGCTCGAGCGATGGCGGGTGCCCACGGTGCTTACTATAATGAAGTGATGTTTTATCGCCACCTTGCTGCCAGTACTTCCATGCGCACGCCCAAGATATATGGCAGCGAGCTTAGTGACGATCGAGCTTCTTTTTTGCTCCTGATGGAGGATATGGCGCCTGCAGAGCCCGGGAATAACCTGCTTGGCGAGTCGCGGGAGAATGCTGCTTTAGCACTTGGAGAGGTTGCTAAATTGGCTGCAGATTTCTATGGCGACACAAGTCTGGAACATCGAGATTATGTTGTGTCTGCGGCGCGAGATGATGGTGGGGCCTTTGCTCAGTCACTTATGCAGCAGTCTTGGCCAGGTTTTGTTGACCGTTTCGGTCACGGTCTCACGCCGCAATGCATCGCGTTTGGTGAGCACTACGTGGACAATGTTTGTCACTTTTTTACCCGCTATCAGGGCCCGAAAACACTGATTCACGGTGATTTCCGTAGTGAAAATATTTTGTTCACGTCAGATCAAGCGGCTATAGTCGATTGGCAGACCGTCTCTGAGTCATCAGTACTCGCCGATGCAGCGTATTTTCTCGGTGGGAGTGTTAGCACTGAGGATAGACGGTCTTGGGAGCAGAGCCTAATCACGGAATACCATCGTAGCTTGGCGGCCGAAGGTGTTGATATTCCTTTTAAGGAGTGTTGGGAGCAGTACCGAGAATACGCCATGCACGGTTTGGTCATCATTGTCTTGGGCGCTAGCTTCAGCAGTGCGGATGAACGCAGTGATCGTATGTTTTTGGCACTGATTCAGCGCCACTTACAGCATTGCGTAGATGTTAATGCGATAGAATTTTTACCATAAAAGGTGTCAAGAGTTCGGTATTTTGCGTCTAGGTCTCTTCAATTCTGATGAGATGTAACCCCTTGGATTTTGCCTTGGGACTTAATTTTTCTTGCTGGTGTTGCTGTAAATAGCGCGTAATATCGTTGATGGTTATACGTCCCTTGAGCAGAGCTTGCAACGCTCCCATCAGATAGCGAATCATATGTTTTAGAAAGCCGTCACCAATAACTTTAAGATAGTAGATATTATTTGCCAATGGCAGAAAATCGGCTTTATGAATGTCGCAGTAAAATATTTGCCTTACGGTTGTGTCTGCACCGCTGCCATTAGCACAGAAGTTGTAAAAATCATGCCGGCCGGTAAAAAGCGCACAGGCCGAGCGCAATAGTTCAAGGGCACCTTGCTCGTTAGAACCCAAAGGTAAATGCAGAGCAATGTCTGTAGTCGCGACATTATCAATCGGAGAAATTGAAAAATAGTAATGATACTCCTTTCTGATACTGGCTTTGTTGGGCTGATAATCTTTCGTTGCCGGTGTGCAATCGATGATGCGGATATCGGCAGGCAACAAAGAGTTAAGACCCAGTAAAAGACGCGCGGGGCTGATGCCCAGAGGGAGACTAATCTTTGCTATCTGACCCTGTGCGTGAACGCCGCCGTCGGTTCGACTGGCGGCCGAAATAGTACATGACTGATAGTTTGCTATTTTTTTAAGGCAATTTAACAGGGTGCCTTCTACGGTCGGTTTTTCCTCCTGTGAGGTATCGACAGTCTGTGCTTGCCAGCCAAAATAATGCGTTCCCTTGTAGGCGATTGTTACTCGAAAATAGTGCATAGCGGTATTGTTTGTCTCGTCGGTTCAAGTCTGTAGGAAAGGCTTGAACGCATGGAAAGCTTGCCTACAGTCTTTAGAGGCAAGCATGGGTATCCGCTATATGGCGCGGCGAGTCAAATCGACATTGGCGCCAGTGCGGTGCTAGAAAGATGGGCGATATTGCATGTAAATGCGCTTACTAAAAATGTTGGTTGCTCAGAGATGCTGAGACTAACATCCTGAGCGGGGATCAATAATTAAGGCGCAGGCCAAAAAACGCCTCACGTGTCTTCATTAAGCCAGTCTAAAGCAGCCGCTTCAGTGTCAAAATATTTTGCGTCACCTGATACAAACCAGGCGCCAATTTTTGTGGCCGTTTCTTGCCAGTTTTTATTGCTATAAATCGCAATTTTTGCAAACTGAGCGCCGTGTTTTACACCCAATTTGAAGTCATCCCACGCGGCTCTGAGTTCCCAGCCCTCAAGCTCTGTCAAGTCGACTAACGCTCTAATGTGTGGTTGCTTGACTTCTATTAAAGCCGCATCAAGCATGGGCGTAATTTTCTCGTAGTCTTCATGAGTGAGCTTCCCTGATAACTTTAGCGTTAGGAAAAAATCACTGTCAACTCTCTCAATCCCGATTGTAATACCGTGCCGCTGAATGCTCATAATGAAACCCCCTCATTTTCCAGAATGTGTAGGTGGTCGAACAACACAGTTTATATCAGATTAATGCGAGCGGGGATAGCCTCGTTGGGTCGACGGGCCACTATCTGCGCAATAGCCTGTTGCTGGCCATTCGATTCGCTGATGCTCTGGCCCTCAAAGTGGTGCAAGATTTCCCAGCCGTCAAACATGCTTTCTAGTTCTCCCGGCTGCAGCAGAAAATGCGGGTTGGTGGGTCGACCGAAGCGCGGCTGATTGACGGTATAGGTCTCGTAAATCACCAAGCCTCCGGGGTGGACCGCGCGCTTGATGGCTGGCATCAGCGGTCGATGAAGGTAGCGAAATACCAGAATGACGGAGAATGAGAGACCTTTCAGCGGGTCGCTGTTGGCATCCTCAAAGTCTACGCACCAGTAGCGGGCTAATCTGTTGGCGTGGAGGTATTTTGACACGTCATCTAATGCTTCCTGCTGGCGATCGGCAAACGTAACGCTTTGGCCTTGGGCGACCAAGTAGAGGCCATTGCGCCCGGCGCCACAAGCGAGATCTAGTGTTGGTTCGGCGAACCCGGATTCAAGGATGGTGGGTAAACTCTGCTTGACTAAATTAGAGACTTGCATGTGCGGTATGATATCAAAGTGATGTCGCGACTAGGTGATTTCATCCCAAGACGGCGAATCATTGACGGATTTTGGCACGAAGTTCCATCGCTGGCGCAACGCCTCGAGCGGCTCGGACGCGACCTCGAAGAAGTCGAACATGTGGTATGTATCAAAGGTGCATTCACGTCCGCGCCGCAGTGCGTCGGCGACCCGTTCAGGTCCTCCCGGCCTTTCAAGGATGTGATCCGCATGGAGGCCGGTCAAGGCGCTGGGCATGATGCCGCCCTGATAGAAGGCAAGTTGGCCGGCAATGAAGGTCAGTGCCGCGCCAGCGTCGTCTGTTGTTGTCATGCGAAAGGCGCCGACTTCAACCTCACCCATTGGGCTTGTGCCGTAGTCGGATAAGACGTGTACCCAGTCATGATGTGACTCGCCCTTGCTGACCGCGCCGGGGGTGCCCGGAAAAATAAAGTTGCGTTGCTGATAGAAGTCCCAGACACCCCTGCCGAGACTGCCAGGCGGACAGTGTTCCAGGGCTTCCCAGCGGGCGCTCTCGACTGGGTCGGCGTTGATTGTCAGAGCAAACGCTTTGGCGCCGTTAGCTTCGATCAGTTTGGTAAATGCCGGGTCAATTTCCGTGCACGCACCCCAAAAACCATTGCGGTAGAGGTCGAATTGCGCGCGGGCTTGCGCGCCCTGAGCGAGTTCGCGGGCCACGGTTAAGTCGATGCCATTCACACCGAGATAGGCTGCCCAGCGATCGATCGACTCGCTCAGTTCCGCAGGAATTTGATGGAGACAGAGCTCGCAGGTTAACATCAGATCGACGATTTCGCGGCGTTGCTCACTGTGTGGAAACGCTGACGCAACTTCCTCCAACGTTGCGGCCGGTAGTGTACGAAAGTCCTCATCGAAGTTGAATAGCGCGGAGAAGATTGCGCCCAGCAGTCGGGGCTGAACGTCTAGTGCCCAACCACCTTCCCTGCAAGCGCCGACAATAGCGCCAGCCATCAGAGGTACTTCAGATGTCTTGATGTGTTTGAAAAACATCGGGGGATTATACACCGCCGACAGCTACTGCGTCACCCAATGCATCGCAGCAGAGGATTACTGTCGGATACACAAGCGCCGGATAGCAACGGTCAGCTTCATCAGCTTGTCAGGAAGCCGTTTGGGGGCTATTGTGTGCAGCCCTAACGGTATCGCAAAGAGATTAGAATGACAGAACTTGACGGTAAGACAGTAATCATCAGTGGCGGTGCAGAGGGCATTGGCCTTGGCATAGCGCAAGTGCTTGGCCGGTATGGGATGAATATTGTGATTGCAGATATTAACCCTGAGCAACTGGAAAAAGCCAGACAAACGCTCGAGCAAGCCGGCACGCCTGTGCTGGCGGTAAGCCTAGATGTTGTTGCCGTTGAGCAGTGGCGCACAGTTGCCGAGCAAGCGATTGATCGGTTCGGTAAGGTTCATATGCTCGTGAACAATGCAGGCGTAGGCGGTGCCCCGAATCCTATTGATATAAGCAGTGAGCAAGACTGGCGGTGGATCGTCGACGTGAATTTGATGGGCGTGGTCAATGGCGCGCAAACGGTCATCCCATTAATCAAGGCGCATGGTGAAGGTGGGTGGGTGATTAATGTCGCGTCAATGGCCGGTTTTGTGCCGCTGCCGATGGCAAGCGCCTATTCTGCGACCAAAGCGGCGGTGGTTGCCATGTCTGAGTCGTGGCATGCTGAATTGCAAGATCAGGGTATTCATGTGGCGGTGCTCTGTCCGGGTTTTGTTAAAACACGTATTAATCTGTCACAGCGCAACAGGCAGGCGCAGTATGCGTCAGGTGGCGATTCTCGCAGTGAGTCAGCATTGCACGCTAAGCTCGGTCAGCAGATGCAAAGTGTGCTCGATGCTGGTGCCCCGCCTGAACTAATAGCGGAGCGTGTGGTTGAGGCCATTGCAGCAAAAGAGCTCTATATTGTGACGCACCCTAATTTTCGCCCAGTCGTAGACGCACGGTTTTCTGCCATCAACCAATGCTTTGAACGGGCAGAATCGAGTCCGCTATTGGTCGACATCGTTAAACAAAGAATTCCGGGTTTGGATTGAGACTTGAGTCCTCACATATTTATGTACAGCTACTATTTTTGTAATTAAGGAAGACACACTATGTCAGCAACACGAGAGCTAGGGATTATTGTTTACGGTGCGACAGGATATACGGGTCGTCTGGTGTGCGAATATTTGAACGAGCAGTACGGCGTGGGTGGGGACGTCAGTTGGGCGATGGCCGGGCGCAGTCAGGACAAGTTGGAACAAGTACGCGACGAAATGGGCATTTCTGTCGCCGTGCCTTTAATTGTCGCTGATGCGAGTTCCTCGTCGTCGGTCGATGCATTGGTGCAGCGCGCTCAGGTGATAGTGACCACGGTGGGTCCTTATCAGCTCTATGGCGCTGATGTGGTGCGCGCTTGCGCCCGGGCTGGAACGGACTATGTGGATTTGTGCGGCGAGCCCGCATGGATGCAGGACATGATCACGGCCCATGGCGAGGAAGCAAAAGCCAGTGGCGCGCGCATTATTTTCTCCTGTGGTTTCGACTCCATACCCTTTGATCTTGGCGTATTTTTCTTGCAGCAAGCGGCGCGGGAAAAATTCGGCATAGCAGTCAGCCGTATCAAAGGCCGTGTGCGTTCGATGCAAGGCACGTTCTCCGGTGGGACGCTTGCTAGCTTTAAGGCGACGATGGCAGCGGCGGCTAAAAACCCTGAGATGATTCACGTACTGATGAACCCCTTTGCTCTTACTGAGGGCTTTACTGGACCGGAGCAGCCTTCTGGTCTCGCACCTATCTACGAAGAAGACCTTGGCAGTTGGTCTGCACCTTTTGTCATGGCAACGATTAATACTAAAAATATTCATCGGTCGAATCTGTTGCTGGACCACGCCTATGGAGAGAATTTTGTGTATGACGAAATGTTACTCACCGGATCTGGCGATTCAGGCGAAGCGATGGCCAAAGCGGTGGCAGCAGATAAATCAATGGCTGAAAACCCGATCCAGCCAGGGGAGGGCCCTACGAAAGAAGAGCGTGAGAACGGTTTTTATGAAGTTTTATTTGTAGGTTCAACCGCGGCGGGGGAAACAGTCAGCGCCAGCGTCAAGGGTGATAGAGATCCGGGCTACGGTTCCACCAGTAAAATGATTGTGGAAAGTGCGGTGTGTTTACTGTTGAATCCAGACACTGAACCACGCGGTATTTTGACGCCGGCGCCGGCGCTGGGTTCCTTGCTTATTGAACGTCTGAAAGCGAATGCTGGGCTAACCTTTGAGGTTGAGAGTTAGCGCGCCTTGTAGCCTGAATGATGCTGTCGATTATTCGGCAGATGCAGGGGCGCGCAGTAAACACGAGCCTGCAGGAGGAGTCTCAGGCGCCGACATCTGCTGATGCATTGGGTGCACTTTGCTTTACCAAAAAGGCGAACCCAAGCAATAGAACCAACGCAATAATGCACACCCACAGTGCAGCGGCATAGCTATCAAAGTAGTCTAGACCTAGGCTAAACAGGGCTGGACCAATGGCACTGGCAAACACCATAATAGCGGTGCAAAGGCCGGTAATTTCGCCGAGGTGGAGCGGGCCAAAGTTGCGTATAAAGGCGAGGTTAGATGTGACAGACCAGAGTCCGCCGCCGACCCCGAAGCCAACAACTAACGCAATATAGCCCCATGTCTGTTGCAGATAGAGCAATCCGATGGCGCCCAGCAGAAACCCGGCCAGCATAATAATCATAAAGGGTTTGAGGGAACGTTTGTCTACCAACCAGCCACATAAGAGATTGGTCACGGTGGCAAACACTGCAGTAGGCAAAAAGTAAGCGAAGGCCTCTGTTTGACTGCGACCCGCCGCTGCGAATATTGAGACAATGTGGAAGGTTACGGCTGTGCCTAATAGTGAATGTATGCCTAGGCTCAGAGTCGCCAGCCAAAAAATAGGCGTCCGCCTTGCCTGAGCAAGTGTCGCACTGCGCTGTGCGCGTGTTACCGTTACTTGATCCTCATGTGTGTGGCCGTCAACGAGTACGCCACAGGATTTAGGGTTATCCCTAAGAAACACAACAGCGAGTCCCGCAAAGACCAGACAGATAAAGGCGAGTTCCCACAGTGCTTCATGCCAGCCTGTTCTGGCGATAGACCAGGCAAGGACTAAAGGCGCGATAGAGAAGCCGAAACTTACTAATACGCCCCTAGTGCTTGTGACAAGACCGCGGCGCTCCTCAAACCACACCAGTAATACATTACGCGAAGCGTTCGTCAGTATACCCTGGCCAAGAAACCGTACACCAAAATACCCTGTAGTGATAAACACAAAGCTCACCATCACCCCACCGCCGAAGTGAATCGCTAGGCTGTCTGACACCGAGATGAACAGTACCATCAGGGCGAGTCCCGCGCTGGCAGCGGCCATAGTCACCCGTCCGCCGAGACGGTCATACCAGCGGCCTGCGCGGGTGAGGAATAGCGATGAGCCTACCGTGCCAATTAAATAGGCCATGGACAATTGAGTGCGGCTTAAATGCAAAGCCTCAATGAGGTAATCGGTAAATACTGCCATGCCCATGGTTTGCCCAGGGATGCTAATCAGTATACCGAGAGCGCTGAATACCCAGATCACCCAGCCGTAATAGAATGGCAGGCGGCGAATGTCGAACGGCCAGTTGGCCCTAACCGGGGATTGTGTCGCTGCGGTCATGGGGAAAGAAGGTCGCCTTGCCAGTAAAGGAGCGCTATTGGACCATATCGTTGAGGCAATGGCACCTGCTATTTCGGCGGTGCTGAGACAGCAGGAAGCCCGATACTACAGCCCCGTTCCTAGCCATCGCTGGGCGCATTACCCCGGTGTGTACCAAATAGCTGAAGTGATTGCGCGTTCTTGAATGGACTCTGGCTGCATAGGCTTTGTACCAAGCCTAACCGCATCGAAGGTAGACCAGCGCGGCGTGGGTATTTCTAACACGCGGACATAATAAAAGGCCTCTAGCGCTGGGTTAAAGTCTGGATCAGACCAGAAAACAGCAATAGATGAGCCGCCGATGCTGTTTTGATAGGTTGCACTGCTACTATCAACAGTACTGCCGACTGCGCTTAACGCGGCAGTCGCTGCATCGATGATTCGTTCGTCTGCAGCCGCAATATCATAGACTTTTTCATGGCTTACCCCCTGAGCATCCACCCAAGCTTTTATGATTTGTGCGCGATCAAGGTTGGCACCGTCGGGATCTTTGGATGCCATGATCAAAAACCCAGGCCGCAGTCCCGAATCATTTGAGCTCAGCTCACCGCCCATGGGGACACCCGTAGCATAGGCATGCTGAAGCAGGTCAGGGCGTCTCAAGCTATCATCGCTAAAGTCCCAGCCTGCGAAAAAACGCACGCTGATGCGGGGTCCGGATGTGGCAAAGGTTTCTTTACGCTGTAATGCGTCGAAAAGCGATTCTCGGGTATTCTCTTGCGCCCAAACACCGGCTAACCCGCCAGAACCCCAACGTGTTACCGGGTTGACGCCCTCCGGTAAAAATAAGGCCTCATCGGTTCGCAGTCCTGCGCTGCCATCAAGCAGCGGTAGTTTGCCGCTATAGTTATTTTCATCCGACGGTGAGCTGGCGTTATGACTGTCACTGGAACCAATGACGCCATATTTGAACGGATTAAAACCGTCGCTATGCGATAACTCCATGCCAACGCGCAAGGCATCCCGAAGATAGCTGCCTTTGACAGATGCCTCAGCATCGCCGCCAGTGAACAGCGACTCTCCAAGTAATTCAAAATTGGCGAACTCATCTTCGCTCGATAACAACGGGTGAGTTTCAGAGCTACCTTTAATCTGCAAGATCTCGCTAATAGGCTCGTATCGACTGCGCATTTCAGCATACTGTGCCGTAAATGGCTTACCATCAGAATCTATGGTGGCGTACATATTACCGCGGCTGAAATTGCTGTTGTGGGGTATGGCCATTGCCACTTTGCCCGCTTGATTTTGCTGATGCAGAAAATCCCACAAATCCTCTGGACGGTTACTGTCCAGAGAACTGAACGGTATATCGGCTACATCATCGCTGCGGTAAATCACGTTGCGGTGCATATGCGCGGTAATTTCGCCGGCATCAGCCGACCATTCATAGCCGATAAACGCAGTAAATATTCCGGGTTGATTGTGCGCCCGCGCCGCGGCAATGGTCGAGTCCCACGCCGATTTATTGACAACTTTATTAATAGCTTCTCCGCCGGGACTAAACCCGTTCTTATTGATCTGCATACTGGATTGAAGCCACGCTAGGGTGATGCTGAGCGAGGAGCCACTGCGTAACAGTTCGGGTAACGGGGTATTATTTGTGGGTATATCAAGCTCCGCTAGCCTGGCTTGGCCCATATATTCGGCATGATCGGTAACGGCAGCAAAATCCAGCGGCCGTGATATTTGGATCGGGTATCCGGCGGCGTGGTTAATGACTTCGCCTTTGGCAAACCGATAGACGTCGTTAGGTTCGCTGCGCACACCCATAATATAAGCGTCTGTTGAGAGGCCGGTATGTATATGCAGGTCACCAAAGAATAGCTGGCGGTTGTCGTTATAGGGTGGGGCGTCTTCGGGCACCAGAAAGGTTTTGTAATCAGTAGCAAGGGCATTATTGAGCGAAGAGTCATCGATTTTTGAGCAAGCGGTTATCGTGACTAAAAAAGCGCACAGCAGCCCTGCATAGGCTTTTCTGGCGCCATGCATTATAGCGCGTTCCTCATCGATTATTTTTCGGTAACACAACGGTTAGCATTTCTAAAGTGCAACGCGCTAACGCCGCGCCGCGCCGCTCTGCAGCGCGACGCGATCTCCATGCTTTATTGTATGGCAAGGCCAAACGGTTTCGCAGGTGCCCTGTTGCCAACATAAGCAAGGTGGCCGTCGGTTGCACACAAGCCATTGTCAGCGATAATTACTTCAGCCTCCCCCGGTCTGTGAACGCCACTGGCTTGGTGCCCAAGTGATAATAGCCTCACCGTCTTCGGGCAATAGGTACCCCTTTTCTACGGCGTCATTAGTCGCTGTGGTGACAGCATTGACGTAGCCCGCTTCATCGACGTAGAGACTGGCCATCTGTTCAGCACTGAATAGTGCCGTTGTGCCAAACAGTCGACAGAAACTCGCGCCGCTATTCGGCTCGCCGCGCAGGACCGCCGAGGGCGCGTCGACATAGGCACTGCGCATACCACCCAATGCGTTACCTAACTCGTCGTAAATATAGTCTGAGTTATCATCATTAATCTCAAGCCGTGGCGAGTGCACAGGTAGTTTGCCCTCTGTGACCCACTGATCTAACGCGCGCACAGCAGCATTGAAGTGGTAATGTTGTGGCCCATTGTTCATTGGTTTGTCGCAGGTGATAAAACCGGCTATTGAAGGTTCTTCAATCACAGACGCAAATTCCGGCGCGCCGTTTTTATCTCCTCGCCCACTAACGAATGTGTATTGATCACCGTGCGCTGCGCCTGCCACTTCCCAGGTCACAATCATCTCCGTATCGTCCTGGCGCGCAGCCGCATATCCAAGAAATACGACATCGGTTTCCGTCTCGAATGTCATGATCGGAACCGTTGTATCCGTGCGTATCAAGGGGGCGTCAGGCGC
>JAQWNG010000025.1 GCA_029246385.1 Halioglobus sp. | reverse complement strand
GGTATGGAGTGGTTGTTAACCCCGGTATTGCTCTATCAGAACTATCACCTCGTGCACCATCTCTACCCTACTGTGCCGTTTTATCGTTATCTCAAGGTTTGGAATGCGAAGAAGCATTACCATGAGTCGCAAAACCCGGCTGTTACCGATACCTTTTCGCTAGGTTTAAGAAGACAAGATTGTGAAGCGCTATCGCGATGAGGAGTAATTGGTATGGCAGTGCGCGGACGGTAGTGTGACCCAAATGGACAGGATGTGTCGCCTGCCAGAGCCTGAAAGCACACCAGAGCCTAGTGGCCGAAGTTATTTAGTATTTTTGCAGAGGAATTAACGATGGAAGTCGTCAATAAAGTGTATCCCAACGAAGATCAGATAAAGGGGTTTCTGGAGCCCTGCCCCGAGGGCCCGATCTGCATGGTCAACCTGCTCAAGTTCAAGGTAACAGCGGAGTACGAGGATGGCCGCGATACTGATCTCACAGGACGCGAGGCCTATTGGTTATATGAAGAGGGTATAAAAAAACTACTGCAACGGGTCGGCGGTTGCGTCGGTTTTGAAGGCGATGTTGAGCGCTTGACACTGGGTGAGGTAGAAGAACTGTGGGACGTAGTCGCGCTGGCTGTCTGGCCTTCGCGCCACATTATGCTGGAGGTAATGCAGTCACAAGAGATGCAGGATATTTCGATGCACCGGACCGCAGGACTGGCCGGCCAGCTCAATATTGAGACGGGTGGTTTCACCGGGCAGTGGTTGGACGGCGCGGCAGAATGAAGAAATTCCTCAGTGATAGTGCCCACTGAACTGCAGAAATTCGCGAAACCACTGCCGACTGCGCTGCAAAGTTGTTCCGGCACCTGGCTTTATTTTGCCCAAAATAAAGCGCGAATAAGCCACATTTTGAAGCTAAGAGCAGTGTCTATGGGTAAGCTCCCCAGTTATGGGTAAGGCACAAAAAAGCCTGCAATTTACAGGCTTCTAAACTACTGATAAAAAGCAAAAATGGTGGGCCGTGCGCGACTCGAACGCGCGACCAATTGGTTAAAAGCCAACTGCTCTACCAACTGAGCTAACGGCCCCAGAAAGTGATGGGCATACTACGGAAAAAGCATAAAAAATCAAGCGCTTTTAAGCAAAATGATAGCTATAGCGGAGCATGTAGGTAATGTGTGGGGTCCTCCACGCCGGCACGGGCAAAGCCTTGACGACGCAGGCGACAGCTGTCGCATTTACCGCAGGCGAGCCCTTTCTCGGTTGCCTGATAGCAGGAGACAGTGATCGAGTAATCGACCCCCAGCGCGATACCGGCAAGGATAATGTCATCCTTCCCCAGCTCCATTAGGGGCGTGTGTATTGTCATTTTTTGCCCTTCGACTCCTACCTGCGTCGCGAGATTGGCCATGGCCTCAAACGCTGTGATGTATTCGGGGCGACAATCTGGATAGCCTGAATAATCCACCGCATTCACACCAATGAAAATATCACGTGCACCAAGTACCTCAGCCCAACCAAGTGCTATCGACAGAAATACCGTATTGCGCGCCGGCACATAGGTGATGGGAATGCCTCGCGTTTCCTCCTCTGGCACATCGATAGAAGTATCGGTCAGCGCAGATCCGCCGATACTGTCCAGATTGAGTTTAACCAATTTGTGCTCGATGTCCCCCAGCGCACGGGACACTCTGTCGGCCGCAGACAATTCGGCGCGATGGCGCTGCCCATAATCAAAACTAAGGGTATAACAGGCATAGCCTTGTGATTGCGCCATAGCAAGCACTGTGGTGGAATCGAGACCGCCAGACACTAGAATAACAGCGCGCTTTTGTTCACTCATCACGTTTAGTGACCCGGCTCGTCATTCCACAGCAGCTTGTGCAGCTGCAACTGCAATCTGACCTGCAGATTATCCGCAAGCATCCACTCGGCCAACTGCCGGCCTTCAAGTTGTCCGAAACTTGGCGAAAATAGCACATCCGAGACACGCTCCAGCAAACCATATTCATCTAGCTTAAACCGAGCCCATTCATAATCCTGACGATCGCAAATAACAAACTTGACCTGATGGTGCGGGCGCAACAGAGGAATGTTGCTATAATCGTTGCGCTGCATTTCTCCAGATGCCGGAGTTTTCAGATCCAGCACTGTTACAACACGCTGGTCCACACCCTCCAAACTTATCGCCCCACCCGTTTCAAGTGATACTTCGTAACCCGCGTCGCACAATTTGCCAAGAAGAAGCAGGCAATTAGGCTGAGCCAGTGGCTCGCCACCCGTTACGGTGACATAGCGCGGTTCGTGGGAGGCAACCTGTTTGACGATATCTGCGAGGCTGAGCAAGTAACCACCACTGAACGCATACTCGGTATCGCAGTAGACACAACGCAGCGGGCAACCGGTAAGACGCACAAAAACAGTGGGTAGCCCCACCGTACGCGCTTCTCCCTGCAGAGAGTAAAAGACTTCAGCAAGGCGCAGCGTCGTATCGGCTTGTATGTTTGTGCTATTGCCGGATATGACAGCGTCTTTATGAGTAGGGTTCGTCACTGAGTCACGCCAATCAGAAGTTCTGGGCTATGAATTCCCTGGCCAGTTTTACAACAGCATTGTTGGTGCTGCCGTACTGACTGATCACGAGATCCATATACTCCCTGGCCTTTTCCCGGTTGCCTTTCATGAACTGCACCTTGCCCAACTTATATAAGGCATCTGGCGCTTTACTGTTATCAGGGTACTCAGCAAGCAGCAGGACAAACGACTGCCTCGAGGCCTCCAAGTCTGGGGGTTGCTTCACTAAATACAGCTCACCGAGCCAATAATGCGCATTGGCGGCATAAAGACCACCGGGGAAGCGCTGCAGAAACTGCTGAAAAGCGGGTATTGCCTTATCAAACTGCCGCCCTTGAACCAGAGCATAGGCCGCCCGATACGCGCTCACTTCGCCGGGCTCCTCTGCGCCAGCCGCCAGGTTGCTGGTGACACCAGAAGCCGCCGTCACGGGCGTCGAAGTCGGGGCGGCAGTATCAGGCTGTCCACTAGCGCCACTAACCCGCTTATCCAGATCCATATAGCGTTGCAGGCTCTGCTCCTTGAGAGAACGCAACTCAAACGATTGCTCCTCTACTTTGCCGTTCAGGCGTCTGACTTCCTGCTGCAACTGCTGCATCTGCAAAAACAGATTACGCAGGTCGGTACCGCCCACCTGACTACCGGCCACTGCAGCAGGCGTGGTGCTGTCTGCCGGATATGTGACGGCATTAGCCTCGGCAGGCGCTGTGCTCGCCCCATAATTCGCGGCAGGGTAGGCTTGCGCAGGTCTGGCACCGTAAGGGGCATTTAGAGCAGCTCCACTGCCGGTAGATTGGGCTACAGGGGCATTTGCAGTGCCGCCGGCCGCCTGCGCTGCAGCGCGCTCCGCCTCAAGATCTACATATTGCGCTGAGGCCAAAAAAGACAGGAGCGCAGCCAGAACAACCAACCCGCACTTGACAAGCACTTTACTCACAGATGCACCCATCAATTATTGCGATTTGAGTTCAACACGGCGATTTTCAGACCAGTTGGCCTCACCTGTGCCGTAGGCTATGGGACGTTCTTCACCAAAACTAATCGTTTCAATGCGAGACCCAGAAATACCACTGGCAACCATATAATCGCGCACGGAGTTCGCTCGACCCTCACCCAGAGCAAGGTTGTACTCGCGTGTGCCGCGCTCATCGGTATGACCCTCCAGACGAATATTGGTATTGTTCCGCTGCAGTAGCGCAATATTGGCATTCAGTGCGTCCAGCGCTTCAGGAGTTAAATTAGCGCTGTCATATTCGAAGTAGAACACAGTGCCTGCGGAGGCGGCCGCCTCTTCAATTGCTGCCATTTCAGCGGAGACCGCTGCGCCCTGAGCAGCTTGAGCAGCTTGAGCAGCTGACGCTGACGCTGCTGCAGCGGCCGCTGCAGCAGCTGCGGCTTCGTCTTGTTCTTTTGTATCACTACCAGAACAAGCAACTAACAATGCCGCTGAGAACAGCAGTGCAATAGCTTTGCTAGCAATAGTAAGATGCTTCATAGTTCTCAATCCTTCCGTTGTTGTCATAGTTAAACGCCCACTAGAACATGCAAAGTTTTAGCGTGACAAATAAGGCGACCACGCCGGCTCTCGCACATCACCTTTGCTGGCAGGTAGCATGAATTTTGCCTCTCCATCCACGGCCACAGCAGCGAGAATACTTCGACTTTTATCCTTGGTAGCGTACAGTACCATAGAGCCATTTGGCGCGATACTGGGACTTTCATCCAACTCGGTTGAGGTCAATATCTGCATACGATTAGTCACCAAATCCAGCACAGCGATGTGAAATCGGCCCGCTGTCTGATGAACCATCACGACGCTTCGACCGTCTTGAGATACACGCGCACGGGCATTGTAAGTGCCCTCGTAAGTGACGCGATTGGTATTACCAGAGCTCAGGTCATAACGGTAAATTTGCGGTTTGCCACCGCGGTCTGAGGTGAACAGAAGAGACTGGCCATCCGGCATCCATGCAGGCTCAGTATCAATCGCATAGTGACGCGTCAATTGCGTGAGTTTTTTAGTCGCCAAGTCCATTAGGTAAATATCCGCGTTACCGTCCTTGGACAACACCATCGCCATGGTTTTGCCATCGGGCGACCAAGCTGGCGAGCTGTTGAGCCCGGGAAAATTAGTCAGCTGTTGGCGTCGCCCAGTAGCGATTTCTTGCCGATAAATGGCGGGGCGGCCAGTCTCAAAAGAGACATACGCGATATTTTTTCCGTCAGGAGACCAGGTTGGTGTCAGCAATGGCTCGTGCGTGTCAAGCAGCACCGCCGGTCGCGCGCCATCAGAGTCCGACATCGTAAGGCGTGAGTGATCATTGGCGCCGGGCACTCGATCAACGGAAATATAAAGCAGCTTGGTCGCAAACGCCCCAGGCACTCCTGTAAGCTTTTCATACACCGCATCGGCTACCCGGTGAGCCAGCATGCGGGCATCTCGGACAGGACCAGACTCGGAGCTAGCCAGCACCTTAGTCTGACGCACTACGTCGAAAAGCTCGTAATCTACGCGCAATAGGCCGGTTTCCGCAGAAACCTGGCCAATGAGGAGATATTCAGTACTTAGAGATCGCCAATCACGGTAAAAAACCTCAGATTCTGTTGTTGGGTTCCCCAGCATGTCGGCTAACGCTATTGGCGCAAACTGCCCGCTGCGCGCCAAGTCGCGATCCACTATGGATGCGATTTCCTCCGGTGCAGCACCTACACCTTGCCAGGCAAAAGGCACCACCGCGATCGCCGTAGGGTTATCCGCACCTTGCGAGATTTCAATCGTCAGTTGCGCCGCAGCGCTTGCCGCGCTTAGCACCAGCGCAGCGGTGATCAGTGCCGTGAGTAATCGTTTCATTAGTAGCGCAAATCCTCTGGTTTAAATATTAGCGTAAGACGCCTAAAGTTTTTTTCAAATTCTCGGCTAGGCAGTTTTCGCAACTCAGGAAAGGCAGACGCTTTTTCAACAGCGTTGATCGCCGACCTATCGAAGGCAGAATTGCCGCTACTCCTGATCAGTTTGACACTAACCACTTCCCCGGTGGGAATCAGCTGTATCGACAGTTCACATTCCATCCCATTGCGCGCACTGGGAGGGCGACTCCAAGACCTTACTACGGTCCGCTTGATCAAAGAGACGAAACTTGCGGACATTTCATCTGCTGTTTCTGTCGCCTGCGCTTGCGCGTCAACGCTGGCGAGTTCATCGCGAACGATTGCGGCCAGTATATCGCGACTGCTGCGCTGATTCGGCACAGGCTTTGCGGGTGGCGGCTTGGTTTTGGGCACAGGTTTCTGCATGGGCTTTTCAGGCTTTAGCTTCGAGACAGCCACTCTGGGCTTAGGCGGCATCGGTTTGGGATTAGGCTTTGGTTTCACAGTAACCACTCTAGGCTTCACTGGCGCAGGTTTAGGTTTAGAGATCTCGCTTACATCTACGAGGCGTGCGTTGATAACATTAGGCGCAGGCTTCACTCGAATAATATCTCGATCACTAGCGTCCCAGTTAGTCATCAACACATACAACAGCACACCATGTATCAACAGAGTGACCAGTGCCGGCCGCACTATAATGCGTGGCATCACTGGCTTGGCATAAAGTGAAGTCGTCACCGGGGTGTTTCAGTGACCAGACCAACGCTCGGAGCACCCGCCTCTTGCAGCGCGACCATCACTGTCACTACCTCTCCGTAAGGAACGGCCTGATCACCCCAGACCATAACAGGCTTTTCTGGACTTCGGCGCATCACCGCGGCCACGCGATCTTTAATGGTCGCCAAAGACAAAACTTGTTTCTCTTGCCCCAGATTAAGGAAAAGCTGACCTGCAGCATCAACCGACACAATGACCGGCTCACTGTCCTGATTTTCCACGGGATCGGCATTCGCTTGGGGTAACTCAACCTTCACACCCTGCATCAGCATGGGAGCTGTCACCATGAAAATAATCAACAGCACCAGCATCACATCAATGTATGGCACGACATTGATCTCTGACATGGGTTTACGCTTTTTACGATTCCGGGACACCGCGCTACACCGACTTCTTCTCTCGTGAACGCAAAGCAAAGGCCTGACGATAGAGGATGCCGGAAAACTCGTCCACAAAAGTGTCATAACGGTTACTGAGCACTTCAACCCTAGAGGCAAATCGGTTGTAGGCTAATACGGCAGGAATCGCCGCAAACAATCCCATTGCCGTTGCCACCAGTGCCTCAGAGATACCCGGCGCCACGGTGGCCAGCGTTGCCTGAGTAGAATTGGCTAGCCCGCGAAAGGAGTGCATGATGCCCCACACCGTACCAAACAGCCCGATGTAGGGACTGGTGGAACCCACCGAGGCAAGAAACGCCAGGTGACGTTCGAGACGCTCTTCTTCACGCATGACCGCAACCCGCATAGCCCTCCGTGACCCTTCAATGACAGCCTCAGAATCCATTTCCGGCTGCTGTGCGAGGCGAGAAAACTCTTTAAAGCCGGCACGAAAAATACTTTCCATACCCAGAATCACACTGCCATCCGAGCCCTTTTCACTACCCTCTCGGTAAAGTTGGGACAAATCAATGCCCGACCAAAAACGCTCTTCAAATCGATACATCTCATCATTAGCATTGCGAAAGTAAAGATACCGATTAGCGATCATGTACCATGAGAAGATGGATGCCAACAGCAAAATGACCATCACCAACTGCACAGTGAAGCTTGCGTTCCATACCAGCTCCAACAAACTCAATTGCTCTTCCAACGTGTGCTCCCTAAAATTTAAGCTTCTTGTTCTTCCATCGCCTGCAATTTCACCGCCATCTCTGCCGGCAGTCGACGCGGCTTTATACTCGACCGATCGACACAAGCCACAGTCACCTCGCCATGCGCCAATAGCTCTTCACGGCAGTGCACACGTTGACAGAAGACCAAAGCCGCTGCGCGAACTCGAACAACGCGAGTGGTAACCTCCAGTTCATCATCCAAACGCGCCGGCAGGTTATAGGTAACTGCCACATCGCGCACCACAAACATTAGATCCGAACTGAAGATGTATCCCTTTCCATAGCCGAGTGAGCGCATAAATTCTGTCCGCGCTCGCTCCATAAACTTCAAATAATTGACGTAATATACGATGCCGCCCGCGTCAGTATCCTCAATATAGACTCGCAACCGATGTGAAAATTCCATTGTGGCCACTAGGACGCTTCACCCTCTCCCATATCGGACGGTAAATTGTTACCGTCGGCAACACGAGGAGAACCAGGCAAACCGAAATGCAGGTAGGCACTGCGCGTGGCCATGCGACCACGAGGCGTGCGCAGCATGAACCCTTGCTGAATCAGGTATGGTTCCAGCACGTCCTCAATAGTGCCGCGCTCCTCAGAAATTGCTGCCGCCAGACTGTCTACGCCCACCGGGCCACCATCAAATTTTTCAATAAGTGCCAATAACAATCTGCGATCTAGATGATCAAAGCCCTTCTGATCTACACTAAGCATATCTAAAGCCCGATCCGCAATTTCGTTAGTGATATAACCATCTGCCTTCACCTCGGCATAATCCCGCACCCGGCGCAGCAACCTGTTGGCAATGCGCGGCGTACCGCGGGAGCGACAAGCTATTTCAGTCGCGCCTGGCACATCAATACCGATATCCAGTATCTGAGCAGAGCGCTGCACGATAAGCGCAAGGTCGGTCACCTCATAAAACTCTAGACGCTGAACAATACCGAATCGATCCCGTAGGGGAGACGTTAAAAGGCCCGCTCGTGTAGTCGCTCCGACCAGCGTAAAGGGCGGCAAATCCAATTTAATCGAGCGAGCCGCTGGACCTTCGCCGATCATGATATCCAGCTGATAATCTTCCATAGCGGGATACAATATTTCTTCCACTAACGGACTAAGTCGGTGTATTTCATCAATAAACAGCACGTCTCCAGGCTCAAGATTCGTCATCAGCGCGGCTATATCGCCAGCCTTCTCCAATACCGGACCAGACGTTGTTTTTAGCGCAACCCCCATTTCCTGAGCGATAATGCTGGCGAGAGTTGTTTTTCCAAGACCAGGAGGGCCAAATATTAACGTATGATCCAATGGCTCTGCTCGGCCTTTGGCAGCCTGCAGAAAAATGGCCATTTGCTCCTTCACGACCCGCTGTCCGACATATTCATCAAACGTTTTAGGCCGAATCGCCCGGTCTACTATTTCCTCGCGCGGGCTGTCAGCCTGAGACGCAATAAGGCGATCGGTTTCGATCATAAACCTGCCCTCATGCTTTCACTGTGGATTTCAACGCACGACGTATCAGCTCTTCGCTGGTATCTGCGCCATCATCGTTAACAGCCGCCACCATTCGACTGGCCTCCTGCGGTTTATAGCCCAGGGTGATTAACGCGCCCTCGGCATCAGCAGCGATATCGGTGAACGGAGTTGCAGATGCCTCACTGCGTTGCTCGCTCTCATCGTCCGCGCCCGCCTGACATGCCTTAAGCTTGTCTCGCATTTCAATCAGCAGGCGCTCTGCTGTCTTCTTCCCCACTCCCGGCAGCGCCGTCAAGGAAGAGATATCATCACGCTGCACGCAACGCGCAAAGCTCTGTGAATCCATTCCCGATAGGATTGTCAGCGCCAGTTTAGGCCCTACCCCACTTACTTTGATCAACTCGCGGAACAGGCTACGGTCTCTATCGTCAATGAAACCGTAAAGCAGTTGAGCGTCTTCACGGACCACAAAATGCGTCACCAGCGAAACCTCCGCGTCCAGCTCTGGCAACTGGAACAGCGTCGTCATGGGAACCTGCAACTCATAGCCGACACCGCTTACTTCCACTACGATAACCGGAGCTTGCTTCTGGACTAGACGTCCTCTGATTCTACCTATCATCCGATCGGAATCCTGTCAACGTATTCGGCGCCGGCGCACAGACGTAGCACCGGCCATATTAATCATACTTTGTTGCGTATGCGCGTGACACAGCGCTGCAGCCAGTGCGTCCGCTGCATCTTCCTGCGGCGCCGTTGGCAATCTGAGCAAGATCTTGACCATATGCTGCACCTGCTCTTTACCTGCCGCTCCCGTTCCCACTACCGACTGCTTGATCTGACGAGCCGAATACTCTGCAACACGCATGTCCTGCGCGGCACAGGCTACAATGGCGGCACCGCGGGCTTGGCCTAGCTTGAGAGCAGAACCGGCATTTTTGGCCATAAACACCTGCTCGATCGCCAGTTCCTGCGGGCAGTGCAATTCCACCAGCTCAGTCACACTGTCAAAAATAACCCGCAATCGCTCTGGGAGTTCATTGCCAGACAGGCGAATCACCCCACTGGTGATGTATTCGCTGCGGCCGGACAAATAACTTATGATGCCAAAGCCTGTTTTACGTGAACCAGGGTCGATCCCTAGAATAAGCGACATACTAATTTCCACCAGATGCTTCAGGCTACCATTATGTACAAATTTGCGGGGCTGGTCTGTAGCTAGGAGAGATCATTTTACCGCGGTGGACCTATAGATTTAAGCCCCGGCGCGTCCTGCTAACGCGCGCGTTTTAGCTCACTGCCGGCACCCTACTCTTCGTTTGCAATGGCCTCGCGGCTCTGGCGTAATCGGATATTTAACTCTTTTAACTGCTCGATACTGACATCCCCCGGCGCGCGGGTCATTACGCAGGCCGCACTCTGGGTCTTGGGGAAGGCAATGACATCACGAATAGACTTGGCACCTGTCATCAGCATCACCAGTCGGTCAAGCCCAAATGCCAGACCACCATGTGGGGGCGCACCGTACTGCAGCGCGTTAAGCAGAAAACCAAACTTTTCCTCTGCCTCTGCCTCGTCGATATTCAAGATGCGAAATACCGCCTGCTGCATGTCATGCTTATGAATACGGATGCTGCCACCGCCGAGTTCACAGCCATTTAACACCATGTCATAGGCGCGCGACAGAGCACCGCCTGGATTGGACGCAAGCTCTTCCGCATCGCATGACGGGGCGGTAAAGGGGTGATGCAGTGAAGTCCAGGCACCCGTGGAATCCTTTTCAAACATGGGAAAATCTACTACCCAAACCGGCGCCCAGCCCTCATCCACTAAGCCCTGATCTTCAGCCACTTTTATCCGCAAAGCGCCTAGGGCTTCATTAACGACACTCGCCCGATCCGCGCCAAAGAAAACAATATCGCCATTGCTGGCACCCAGCCGCTGCATCATCCGTGCGACGACTTCTTCGGGCATGAACTTTAGAATAGGGGACTGTAAGCCCGCCACGCCGGCTCCGATGTCATTGACCTTAATCCACGCGAGCCCGCGTGCGCCGAAGATGGACACATATTGAGTGTACGCATCGATCTCTTTGCGACTGATAGAGGCTCCGCCAGCGACTTTCAATGCCGCAACCCGCCCCGCAGGGTCATCTGCTGGCCCGCGAAACACTTTAAACTCGACCTGCTGCATCAGGTCATCCACGCTGACCAACTCCAGCGGATTACGCAGATCGGGTTTGTCTGAACCATAGCGCTCCATCGCTTCCGCATAGGTAATATGAGGGAACGCAGGCAAATTCACTTGCAGCACAGCCTGAAATAATTCCCGAATCATACGTTCCGTAATGGCCATAATCTCCTGTTCACTCAGAAAGGCCGTTTCGATATCAATCTGCGTAAACTCAGGCTGCCGGTCGGCGCGCAGGTCCTCGTCACGAAAGCATTTGGCAACCTGGTAGTACCGATCGAAACCCGCAACCATTAACAGCTGCTTAAACAATTGAGGTGACTGCGGTAGCGCAAAAAACTGACCGGGATGCGTGCGGCTAGGCACTAGATAGTCACGAGCGCCCTCAGGCGTCGCCCGCGTGAGAATCGGTGTTTCAATATCTAGGAACCCCTCTGCGTCGAGGAAGTTCCGCACTGCACTAGTGATTTTGGAACGCAAAATCAGACGTTCCTGCATTTGCTGCCGGCGCAGGTCCATATAACGGTGCTGGAGGCGCACGTCTTCACCCACATTTGTATATTCATCGAGTTGAAAGGGTGGCGTCGCCGCGGTATTGAGAATTTCCAGTTCTTTACCTAACACTTCTATTTCGCCTGTGGCCATCGTCGAATTCACAGTGGCATCAGAACGCGCACGCACCCTTCCCGTCACTTTTAGAACATATTCGCTACGAACACGATCGGCACTCTGAAAATGCTCGTCTGTATCGGGGTCATATACCACCTGCACAATGCCCCGCTGATCGCGCAAATCAAGAAAAATGACGCCGCCATGGTCTCGACGACGATCCACCCAACCGCACAGAGTCACCGTTTCATCAATATTAGCTGTACTCAAGGCGCCACAATAACGATTGCGCATAATCTGGGTTCCGTGTGGATTAGCTGGCCGGGCCCAAAATGGACCTGGGACTAGGCTGTTTTCTTACTATCGGCCGATTTACTCTCGCTAGGCTTCGGCGATTCAGAGCCGGACGAGGTAGGCTTATCACTGGCGCTAGAATCACCGCCGTCACTGCCGCCGACTAAATTTTTCTTATTGCCTGTCTTGAAGTCAGTTTCGTACCAACCACTGCCCTTGAGGCGAAAAGCGGCCGCAGAGACCTTTTTTTTCAAACAGGGCGCGCCGCACTGGGGGCAGTCCTGCAAAGCCGGGTCGCTAATCTTCTGCAAGGCCTCCATCTGATGCTGACAGGCCTGACATTGATACTCATAAATCGGCATGCTGCAGTACCACCAAAGGTTAATTCGCGAAGTGACGCAATAATTTCAGGTGGGAATTTTAACCCATGAAAGCCAACAGGCCAAGCACACAGCGGGCAAAATACAAAGTCGAGCGATTTGACGCACGATAAATGCGGTATCAGGGGTGTTATAACCAGCTTGCGCTAGCAAGCTGGATACAAATGTTACTTAGGAAGCAGCGAATTCCTTCAGTTTTTTCAGCGGGCGAATTTTCACCGCCATACTGGCAGGTTTGGCTTTGAACATCTGCTCTTCGCCAGTGAAAGGGTTTATGCCTTTACGCGCTTTTGTGGCCGGCTTGCTCTTCGTGGTGATTTTCATCATGCCAGGCACAGTGAATTCCCCCACAGAGCGCTTTTTGATGCTGCGCTGGACTAAAACATCGTACTCGTCCATCACTGAGCTGACCTGTTTTTTGGTCAACCCGGTGCTGTCAGCCAAGCTTGACACAATCTGACTCTTGGTCATTTTTGTTTGAATCGCAGGACCTACTTTTTTAACTGCAGGTGCTGCTTTTTTTGAAGCCTTTTTAACTGCCTTTTTAGTCGCCATTTTATTTTATACCTTCCCTAAATGATGAGATGAAATTCGCCAAAGAACTCAGACTCTGCGTTTCCTAGTTTCGCGAAAACAGCGCCGTCACAAGCTGTAAACGAATATATAAAACATGAAACGCTGCAATACAAGTATTTTCTTCGATTGCGCTAAAATAAGCTATATTTTTAGTTCTTTTAGCCCTTGAGGTCGAAATACTCATGATAAGAGTAGGGACTCGCGTCCGAGATAAAAATCTCAATTCATGGCAAAAAAAAACACGTTGGATGCACCGCTGTACGCTTGTCTTATTCAGACGTAAACTAGCGACACGGCTACAACCTTAATCACCGGATATCTCAATGCGCACCAGTCAATTCCTGATAGTAACTCAAAAAGAAATACCCACCGATGCGGAGATTGTCAGTCACCAACTGATGCTGCGCGCTGGACTGATTCGAAAATTAGCTGCTGGACTTTATACGTGGTTACCCCTGGGGCTGCGGGTTCTGCGTAAAGTAGAAGCCATTGTTCGCCAAGAAATGGATGCTACTGGGGCGCAAGAAGTGAGTATGCCGGTGTTACAGCCCGCCGAATTATGGCAAGAATCGGGGCGCTGGGAGGAGTATGGTCCAGAGCTGCTGCGCGTCCAAGACCGCCATCAGCGCGAGTTTTGCCTAGGTCCGACGCATGAAGAAGTCATTACCCGCCTGGTCAGTGACGAAATCCGCAGCTATAAGCAACTACCCCTTAGCCTCTATCAGATACAAACAAAGGTTCGGGATGAAATCCGGCCCCGTTTCGGCATCATGCGCTCACGCGAGTTTTTGATGAAGGATGCCTACTCTTTCCACATTGACCATGCGTCGCTGGCGCAGGCTTATCAGGTTATGTTTGGCGCTTACACCACGATTTTCACCCGACTAGGACTGACATTCCGTCCGGTGATCGCCGACAGCGGCAGTATTGGTGGCAGTACTTCGCACGAGTTCCATGTGCTGGCAAGTTCTGGCGAGGACGCCATCGCGTTCAGTGACGCCAGTGACTATGCCGCTAACGTGGAAATGGCTGAAGCCATGCCCGCACCAGTGGAGCATGCCGAGCCCAGTGCGGCCCTGCAAAGAGTGGCCACTCCCGGCGTCAGAACGATTGAGGAGCTGACAATATACCTGCCGATTAACCAGGCCTCTAGCGTAAAAACACTTATCGTTAACGGCAAAGAAGAAGGTTCCTTAGTGGCTCTGGTCCTTCGTGGAGACCATCAGCTGAACACGATTAAAGCCGAACGGCTTCCCGACGTGGCTGTCCCACTGCAAATGGCAAACGAAGAACACGTGCGCGCCGCATGCGGAGCGGGTTTTGGCTCACTAGGCCCTGCAGGGCTGCAGCTGCCGCTCGTTGTCGATCGCAGCGCTGCGCAACTGACGAACTTTACCTGCGGCGCCAACACCGATGACGTGCATCTCACAGGCGTCAATTGGGATCGAGACTGCCCCCCTCGATCCATCGCAGACCTGCGCAATGTCGTGGCCGGAGATCCGAGTCCTGACGGGAAGGGCCGCCTAGAGATCATGCGCGGCATCGAGGTCGGTCATATATTCCAGCTAGGCACCAAGTACAGCGAGGCGATGAATGCGCAGGTGCTGAACGAAAACGGTAAAAGCGTCACGGTCGCCATGGGCTGCTATGGCATTGGAGTGAGTCGAATCGTGGCAGCCGCCATCGAGCAAAACTACGACGATAATGGCATCATTTGGCCTGACAGCATGGCGCCTTTTCAGTTGGCGATTGTGCCACTGAACATGCATAAATCAGAGGATGTCGCACGCTGCGCCGAAGAGCTCTACCAGCAACTTCAGGCGGCCGGTATAGAAGTGCTGCTCGATGATCGCAACGAGCGGCCCGGGGTCAAGTTCGCCGACATGGAACTCATCGGCATACCGCATCGCATCGTGATCGCTGATCGCGCACTGGCGAATGGCAATATCGAGTATAAAAGCCGGCGCGCGGAAGCGTCCGAACTCATTGCAAGGGATAACATTCTCGATATCCTACTGGCCCGAATACATTAGCGGTAGGAGCCGGGAGATTCCCCTGTCCATTTCTTGAAAGAACGGTGGAACGCACTGGGATCAGAGAAGCCGACCTGCTCTGCTACCTCGCTGACGGTCAACCCATCGCGGCTTAACATTGAAATGGCTACATCACGCCGAGCATTATCCTTGATGCGCTGGTATGAAGTGCCCTCTTTATCCAAACGACGCCGCAGTGTGCGTGCGGACATATTCAGCAGCACAGTCAAACCCTCAAAGCTTGGCATCTCCTGTCGAAAGTCGTCCCCGAGAATACCGCGGATGCGATGAGTAATACTAAAAGTGCTTAGCAGGGGCTCGATAACCAGGTGGTAGGGCGCAAGCTTCAGAAATTGCTCGAGGCCCTTCTCATCGCGAACCAATTCAGCATCTAAGTGTCGAGCGCTGAAGGTCACAGAATTGACACTGTGGCCATATTCTACTGGGCAGTGGAAAAAATGGCGCATACCTGCGAGCAATTCCGGCTTCGGACCGGCGCAAGTAGCGCTAGTGACATCAATGCGCTGATCGATCAACCAGCCGCCAAATCGCAGCCATATCGCTAGATTACAAAGAACGCTGTGCTGGCACTGGTTGGAGTCATTTTGCGAAAAATAGGTCAGCGTGGCCTCTTTGCATTCATCGTCAACCGTCAACCGATTGATAACATCGGCTCCCTGACGCACCCGGCAGACACCATTAAACTCAATGCCTCGATGCAGGGCGGATAACAGATTAGAACTGTTGATCATACTAAGCGCAATCAGTCGGGTTGTCCCGATCGGAGTTTGCACGTCTGGCATCACACCACCCGATTCATCGCCGAGCTCACGAATTAGGGCCAAACACAGTCGCGAATACTGCTCTCGGGACACAAGCATGGTCTGGGCATCCTGACGCAGCGGATCAAATGGAAACTCTGCGGCCCGCAAAATGCCCTCAACATCGCAGTTGTAGAAACGCGCCTGCGCCACCAGCGCCTTTGTGAATTCTACCGGCACTGCCTCTTTATACAGCGCTGAATTAACCCTCTCTATGGACATAACACAGGTCGCCTCCTAGCCGACTCACACAGCATAGCGCAACATGGGCTCAAAGGTGAACTCAGTGCGCTATGATGTCTGCAACATCACCGAGCGGAAGTCCCTTGCAGGATAATTAGTTGACCCGCGCGTTTGACGACTGTGCAGCCGCTGACAGATAGGTAGCAAAAATGTTGCTATGTCCGTATCTTAGGGCCGTATGACAGACATCGCTCAAGTGAGCAAATGGAATCGGGATCTATCCATGGCTATCGCTGCCCTGGGCACCGAGCAATTTTTCCCTGCGTTGATACATGCCATC
The DNA here is from genome assembly GCA_029246385.1 of Halioglobus sp. Classification (GTDB taxonomy): domain Bacteria; phylum Pseudomonadota; class Gammaproteobacteria; order Pseudomonadales; family Halieaceae; genus Marimicrobium. The sequence goes on along the minus strand of JAQWNG010000025.1, from coordinate 364,654 downwards.
GACGGGCAGGTCAAAGTCGATTACCCCCAAGTCTGGCTGTATCACAAGGATCTGCCTCCCCGAGTGCTGTTTCACGGCATACCGCAACATGCGGTTGCCTCTCAGGTTGATGAGTACCTAGAGGGCCCTTACCGCGAGGATCCGTTCTATCAAACATCGATGAACCAGCCCCGCGCCAAGATTTATCGTCTGTCGCGGATTACTATGGGTAAGCTGCAGGACTCTGATTACTATCTTAATTACTATTCAGACACTGGCACTTGCGATGAAGTGATATACCTTGCCAAATTGCAGGCTGGGAATGTTATCAATCTGAGCATTATGCGCCTGCCCGAGCGCGGTCCGTTCACAGACAAGGACTACGAGTCATTGTATCTCCTGGCGGAACCCGTATCAGAGCTGATCAAAAGTCACACTGAAAACAGCGACTTTGCAGCAACCAACTTAATCCAGCCGGGTATTGATCACCAGATTGACTTGGCTTTTCGCACATTTGGAGAATCGCTGCTGTCTCCTCGGGAAAAAGATGTACTGGAGCTTATGCTGCGTGGCTATGGCACGGATATTTCCGCAGAGCGGCTAACAATTGCGGTCGAAACTGTCCGTCGCCACCGCAAGAGCATCTACCGCAAGCTAGATGTTAGCTCCCAAACCGACCTTTTCTCGTTATTCCTCAACTCAATGTCCTGCTTGGGGCAGGCTGAGGGCAACGACCCACTCACTATTTATATGTCTCCGCGCTAAACATTGCTTGCCCGTGGGCAGATGTGAATCTGCATCAGCCTCCCGATAACCTTCAGCTCGAACCCCTGCCCAAAGTAGGGTATTGAGTCTAGCGCCCAAACCCGAGATAGTGGAGCCTTACCGAACATATGGATTTTTAATACATGTCACTTGAAGCCGATTGGTTTCGGCGGGCTCACCCTGAAATCACAACCATCGAAGCGCTGCTTCCCGACTGTAACGGGATTATGCGAGGCAAGTGGGTGCCCCGTCACAAGTTGACAAAAATCTTCGAGGGCGAGTTAAAACTGCCCAAAACGGCTCTCAGTCTAGATATATGGGGCCGCGACGTAGAGCAGTTAGTCTTCGCCAGCGGAGATGCAGATGGGATCTGCCGCCCAGTAGAGGGGTCCCTTTTACCAACACCCTGGGCCGCAGGCGGCCAGCACGGCCAGATCATGCTGTCCATGTTCAACGCTGATGGTTCACCCTACAGTGGCGACCCACGCCATGTGCTAAAGAGAGTCGTCGCGCGCTACCAGCGCGTAGGCTGGCGGCCCGTGGTTGCCGCCGAACTAGAGTTCAGCCTAGTTCGATTCGACGACGCCTTACCCCTGCACACCTGTCCGGCTCCTCTCGGGGGATCACCCGTCGGCGGCAGCACTTACGATCTGGATTTACTCAATCATCATCAGGCAATGCTGGAAGACCTGCGGTTGGCATGCGAAATCCAAGATATTCCGTTCGACGGTGTCGCCAAAGAGTCGGCCCCATCGCAGTATGAGATCAACATGCAGCACGTTGATAACCCCGTGCTGGGGGCAAAACAGATCCTGATGATGAAACGGCTGATCAAGGGCATAGCCGCCAAACACGGCTTGATCGCCAGCTTTATGCCCAAGCCCTTTGAAAATGAAGCGGGGAATGGATTGCATGTACATTGCAGTGTGCTAGATGAGAACGGGGTCAACATTTTCGATGATGGCACTGAAAAGGGCTCGCCGCTGCTGCACAGCGCAATTGCCGGCTGCTTATCGAACATGGCAGATTCAGTCGCTGTTTTTACGCCCAGCTTTAACGGCTACCGGCGTTTTCAGCCCGGCTTACATGCGCCCACCTACCCCTGCTGGGGCTATGAAAATCGCACAGTGGCAATACGTGTGCCGGCCGGCAATCACGCAGCTAGGAGACTAGAACACAGGGTCGCCGGGGCAGATGCAAACCCATACTTGTTGTTCGCAGTAGTGCTGTCTGCAATGCTTGATGGCATTGAGCAAAACGGGGCGCCGGGCGAACCCACCAGCGGCGATGGCTACGCTCAGGAGATGGCGAAACTGCCCGTTTACATGCCCGATGCAGTCAACCTATTTCGCGCATCCACGTTTATTCGCGACAGCCTTGGGAGCGAATTACAGCGTATTTACACCCTCACCAAGCAGCAGGAGGTCGAAGAATTTCGCAAGCGCATCACTCCCCTAGAATATCAGTCCTACCTCGAAAAACTCTAAAACAGGGGCAACTGCAGCGCGGAAGGCGACATAAATCGAGATTATATGCGGAACCAAAGGCCAATTTTGTGCTCTAAAAGGCTGTGCAGCAACATCACTTCGGCGCGTCACGGCGTCCCAGTCCAAGCAATTCGAAGGGGCGCTGCACCTTTTGTGGCGCGGAACTGACAACGTCATCACATTGCGCGACACCAAGACTATGTCAAATAAGCGGCCACAACAGACATACCGAGTCTATTAATACACATTTAGCAGGTGTGAACAGAGGCGCGCGATACTGTAGACTTGTTGCTAGCAAAAATCACAATGCTTTCACAACCAAAAAATCAGTCTGCTCACGACAAGCAGGCCAGATGGAGACCCGATAACTCCCATGATCAAAAACACAACAAAGCCAGCACTGAATATGGTGAACGTCGTTATTTTTCTGGGCTTTCCTATCGCCGCCCTGATCCTAGTTCCCCTGTGGGGGTTTTATAATGGCTATGACGCTTTTCAATGGCTGTGGGCGCTTGCCTTTCTCTACTTAAACGGCCTATCTATTACCGGCGGCTACCATCGATTATGGGCTCACAAAACGTACGATGCGAGTCCTGCGCTAAAGTGGTTCTTTGCGTTCTGGGGAGCGGGGGCACTGCAAAACAGCATCTTGATTTGGGCCTCAGACCACCGTAAACACCATCGCCATATCGATGATGATGAACGTGACCCCTACTCAGCGGGGCGTGGGCTTTGGTTTAGTCACATTGGCTGGATGCTGCGCGAGTACAGCGCGGATGCGCCAGACTTTAGCAATGCCAAGGACTTACTTCGTGACCCAGTCGTCATCTGGCAACAAAAACACTACATCCCACTTGCGCTCTTCATGAATCTAGGTCTGCCAGTAATTTTAGGACTCTGGCATGGTGATGTAATCGGCACCCTGTTGCTAGTCGGCCTTCTGCGTCTCGTGGTAAACCACCACGTAACCTTTTTGATTAATTCTCTAGCTCACTATTGGGGGAGTCAACCCTATACTGACACTAACAGCGCACGCGACAACGGCTTCCTCGCCTTCCTTACCTACGGCGAGGGTTATCATAACTATCACCATATGTTCCAAACTGACTATCGCAACGGCATTCGTTGGTGGCAGTGGGACCCGACTAAGTGGATGATCGCCACGTGCCAATACCTAGGGCTGGCGAGCAACCTCAATCGGGCCTCCGATTTTAAGATTCAGCGCGTCATTTTAGATACTGCCTTTCAGCGGGCCCGCAATAAAATGGATGAGTCGCAGGCCAGTGATTCACTGCAAGTTTTGCTGGAGCGTGAGTATCAGTTATTTACTAACTCCATCAATGAATGGACCGCGTTGCAAACGGAACGCTACGAACGCACAAAAGAACAGTTGAGCGATGCTCTAGAAGAAGGGAAGTTGCACTTACAACAGAAATGGGAGCATGCAGCACTGCTGACACGACTTAAAACGTTGGAATATTCACTCAAAATGCAACGCAAGCGCCTTAGCCTATTAATGGAGCAGGTCCATTTTCATCAAGCGCAAATGGCCTGATGACTTCACACTAAAGGAACCAATATGATGAATACCGTTTACGATTTCAGCTGTCAAACGTCACAGGGCAAGGACAAGTCTCTCGAAGATTACAAGGGCAAAGTTCTACTCGTTGTCAATACGGCCTCCAAATGTGGCTTCACGCCGCAATTTGCAGGACTCGAAGAGATGTATGCGACATACAAAGACAGGGGACTGGAAATTCTCGGTTTTCCCTGCAACCAATTTGGCAAACAAGACCCAGGTAGCAACGACGAGATTATGGAATTCTGCCAGCTTAACTACGGTGTCAGTTTCCCCATGTTCGGCAAAATAGAAGTGAACGGCGCCGATGCCGATCCCTTGTTCAAACATCTCAAGACCGCAGCACCTGGCGTGCTAGGTAGCGAGGGTATCAAATGGAACTTTACTAAATTCCTGATAGACACCTCTGGTAACGTGGTAAAACGTTACGCGCCTAAGGACACTCCCAAGGCTATTGCGAAAGACATCGAGAAGCTGCTGGCCTGAGCGATTATTCAATGTTCGCGAGTGGCCCTGAATGCAAGCTCGGGCCACCGTTCTTCCATTAAGGACAGATTGACCCGGGTAGGTGCCAGATAGGTGAGATGTCCGCCCCCATCCACAGAGAGGTGGTCTGCAGCTTTCTTACGAAAGTCTTCCAGCTTGCGATTATCATCACAAGTCACCCATCGGGCCGTATAAACATTGACTGGTTCATAGCGTGCCTCCACTTTATACTCATCCCTGAGACGATAGGCCACCACTTCGAACTGCAGCGGCCCTACTGCACCCACGATCAAGTCAGCCGACATAATCGGCGAAAAGACTTGGGTAGAACCCTCCTCAGATAACTGTTGCAGCCCGCGCTGTAATTGCTTGGATTTCATCGGATCGGTCAGGCGAATTCGACGAAACAACTCAGGTGCAAAGTGCGGGATGCCACTAAACTGCAAGGCCTCACCGTCAGTGAAGGTATCGCCAATCTGTATCGTGCCGTGGTTGTGCAGGCCAATAATATCACCCGACACTGCCTCCTCCACCAGCACCCGCTCGCCCGCATGAAAAGTCACCGCATCTACGATTTTAACCTCCTTTCCAATGCGCACATGCTGCATTTTCATACCTTTGAGATAGCGACCAGAGCATACCCGCATAAACGCTATACGATCGCGATGACGCGGATCCATATTGGCCTGAATTTTGAAAACAAAACCACTAAATTCCTTCCCAGTTGCAGCCACAGTGCGATCGGTAGTATCGCGATCTAACGGCGCAGGCGCCCACCGCACAAAATCGTCCAGCATTTCCCGCACCCCGAAATTACCGAGCGCGGTACCAAAGAATACAGGGCTTAAGCGACCCGCGAGAAAAGCGTCAACATCGAAAACATGACTAGCACCCCGCACTAGTTCAATTTCTTCACAGAACCTCAAGTAGTCACCACCGAGCAGCGCACGTGCTCCGTCGCTGGCCAGCCCCGCAATAGTTCGATCATCTGACAAGACACTGCCCTTGCCGGAGGTGTACTGGTGGATGGTGTCAGTATATAAGTTATAAACGCCCTTAAAATCCGCACCCATACCAATAGGCCAGTTGATGGGGGCACCTTGTATTTGCAAGACGGCTTCAATTTCATCCAGTAGATCAATAGGGTCACGGATGTCCCGATCCATCTTGTTCACAAAACTGAATATAGGCGTATCACGGAGGCGGCAGACGCGCATCAACTTGATGGTGCGATCCTCCACGCCCTTGGCTCCATCGATCACCATCAAGGCGGAGTCTACTGCTGTAAGCGTGCGGTACGTATCCTCCGAAAAATCCTCGTGTCCTGGCGTATCCAGCAGATTGATAGTGCGCTCGCGGTAGGGGAACTGCATCACCGAAGAGGTCACAGAAATACCGCGCTCCTGCTCCATGCTCATCCAGTCCGACGTGGCATGAGGGCCTTTTTTACCCTTCACGCTTCCAGCCACTTGGATAGCATTACCCAGCAGCAAAAGTTTCTCTGTGATCGTAGTCTTACCCGCGTCTGGGTGAGAGATAATGGCGAAGGTTCTTCTAACGCCAATCTCAGAGGCTAATTTACTGTCGGACACTGGCCTGAATCTCCACGTAAATACAGATTTATAACGCCACAACACGAACGCAAAAATCAAGGGGCCGCGATTATAACCTAAAGCGGCGCATGTTACGGAAATGGCGGTGACAGTGCCTTAAATGCTCAGCATGCTCGCCGCGATATTCATCAGGCGCCTACCAATTACGTCGAGTTTGAGCCCTACACCGGGCAACTGTTCAGCCATAGATGTCACCTGCAAACCCTCATAGCCGCAGGGATTAATGCGTCCGAATGGCTCTAAATCCATATCCACATTGAGAGCCAAGCCATGATAGCTGCAGCCTCGACGAATCCGCAGACCCAGGGAAGCGATTTTTTCGTCGGCCACATAAACTCCGGGAGCACCGGGCTTTAGAGCAGCGGAGATCATATAGTCTTCCAGCAACTGCAGCACACAGCGCTCCATCATATTAACGAGGTCGCGCACACTCAGTGGGCCGCGACGCAGGTCTACCATAAAGTAGAGCACCCACTGTCCCGGGCCATGATAAGTCACCTGCCCGCCACGATCCGCTCGAATGATGGGAATATCCCCTGGTGCCAATATATGTTGGGCCTTTCCGGCCTGCCCCTGTGTGAACACCGCCGAATGTTGCAATAACCACAGCTCATCGGGTGAATCCACAACTCGTGAATCCGTGAGTTGGCGCATTGCCGTCAGCGTTGACTGATAATCAGCAAGACCCAGCTCACGCAGAATCAGCTCTGGCGCAGACACCGTTCAAATCACCATCTTTACGTGACCGGTCGCCAGCAAATCCTGATGCAGGGCCTCTAACTGATCTGGACCTGTTGCGGTGATAGTAATAGTCAGCGATGTAAAGGTGCCTTTACTACTAGCCTTGCCAGTAATGTTCTCTTGATTGAAACCTGGCGCGTGGCGCTCAAATACTTCCAGCACAGCGCCCTCGAAGACATCGCTGCTGACACCTAGAACTTTGATTGGATATTCGCAGGGAAACTCTATTTTGGGGATATCAGTTTCTTGCACAACAACGCGCTCCAGGGTCTTTCCATTAATACGTTATTCGCGCCCAAACAGGCTAGCGAAAAACATCAAAACAGCATCCCATTGACGGGCAAAGAAACCACTTGGCTCAACCGACGCCAGCACGACTAGGGGTTCTTGCAACACCGCCTCATCATTCAGGCTCACAATGACAGTACCTACCAATTCACCTACGACAAGCGGAGCAACCAACTCCGGATCTATTTCCACTGTGGTTACAAGACTATCGTGCTTGCCGCGCGGCAGAGTTAACATCGCTTCGTCCAGCAAACCTACCGCAACATAATCCTGCTGCCCTTTCCAAACACGCGGTGCCGCCAACTCCTGCATGGGCTCAAATACAGACTTGGTCTCGTAAAAACGGAACCCATAGTTGAGCAAAGCGGCGGTATCATTTTTGCGTGCTTTTGTGCTTGTGGTACCCATCACCACTGAAATCAGTCGCATACCCTCGCGCTCTGCAGACGCAACTAGGCAGTATCCAGCCTCCTTGGTGTACCCTGTCTTGAGGCCATCCACAGAGGCATCTACCAGCATCAATGTATTTCGATTGTACTGGCGAATATCGTTATATGTGAACTCGGGCTCCCTGTAGATCTTGTACTGCTCGGGGTGATCGATAATCATAGCCTTCGCCAGAATGGCTAGATCTCTCGCCGTGGTTATGTGCGCAGGATCCGGTAAGCCATGAGAGTTCACGTATTGGGTATTGACCATGCCCAGTCTCTTGGCGTTTATATTCATCATCTCAGCAAAAACGGCTTCACTGCCGGCAATATGCTCTGCAACAGCCAGAGTGGCATCGTTACCTGAAGAGATGATGATACCGCGCTGTAAATCGGCAATAGATACATCCATGCCCGGCTGTATCCACATCAGAGAAGACCCATTGAATAGCGGGTTCTGCGACCAAGCGTTTTCACTGATACTAACCATATCGGCCTCTCTGACACGCCCTGCCTCGATTTCTTCAGCCAGCACGTAGGCGGTCATCATCTTAGTTAGGCTTGCCGGCGGCAAAATTTCGTCCGCGTTGTGCTCGACCAGCACCGCGCCGCTGGCAGCATCAATCAAAAGGTACGCCTTGGCCGCTAGTTGCGGTGGCGCGGGCACAGGACTGCCAGCCCCCACGCCGAATGAGCACACTGTCAGCAGCAATACCAAGACTAATCGAATCATGATGTCAGAAAACCGTGAGAGATTTGATAGAGATGGATGGTAACTCATGGATCGCAGGAGAGAAAGATTTGATGCCGCTGAAGACTCGCTAAGGCAGAGGCTGCCCGGAATCATACCCGTTATCCCGTAACTGCTGTTGCACCGCAAGCAAATGATTTTTGTCATCCACTGGGCCAACACGCACTCGATATAGCACGGTGCCGTCCGACTCGACCGCGCTCACGAACACCCGTGCAGTCAATAACGGCTTTAACGTCTTCACCAAGGTTTGCGCACTGGACTCGCTGCCGAAAGCCCCCAATTGCAGAAAGCGATAATCGCCATAGACAGGGTCACGACGATCTTCAACACCGACGAGCCCTATTACCTCAACCTCCACCTGCGCAGTACCCTGCTCCATATAGCCGAGCTTCACAGCCGCGGCGTAAGACAGATCTATAATGCGATCAGAGTGAAAGGGGCCACGATCGTTGACCCGCACCACAATGCTTTTGCCATTGTCCAGGTTTGTTACACGCGCGTAACTGGGAATAGGCAGCGTCTTATGGGCAGCACTGGGCTGATATAAGTCATACAACTCACCGTTGGATGTTTTATGCCCACTAAATTTTGCCCCGTACCACGACGCAGTCCCCTGCTCACGGTAATCACGATAATCCTCCAGCACAGTATAGGTCACGCCATTGATGACATAGGGGCTCATATTACCGAACGTGAGAATAGGATCCGCCTGCGGTATCGCATCTGAAACCTCATCCTGACTGATCGCTCGAATCGGAGCGGAATCTTGTCCGACGTGGTAGCGGTTAGAGGGAGAAACATCAACGCTGTCTGGTGGCTGTGACTGTGGCATGGTTGTGGAGCAAGCCATGAGGAGAAAAGGGAGACCAACGACTGCCGCGATGAGCGGGCTAAAACTCACCGCGCTACTCGAGCCGCTAGTGCCTGGCTAAGTTGATAAACACACATAGCATACATGGCACTATGGTTATAGCGCGTGATGACGTAGAAATTGTGCAGACCTAGCCAGTACTCGTAGCCGTCTTTCTGCTCAAACTTCATCGCTGTTGCCAGCGCCTCTGGATTCAATTTTGTTTTCGCAACTACACCCTCCGCTGCAAACTCCGCAACCGTGCGCGTCGGTTTCAAATCCTTACGGCTTTTAACGAAGATCGCCTCCGGGGTGCTGTTCGCTGCGGTGGCAGCAGATACTGTAATCTCACCCTGTCGCCATCCATGCTGCTTAAAATAGTTAGCGACACTGCCGATGGCATCGACAGGATTGTTCCAGATGTCAACTATGTCGTCATTATCAAAATCAATAGCGTAGTTGCGATAACTGCTAGGCATAAACTGACCGTAGCCCATGGCGCCGGCATATGACCCCATCAAACTCATCGGATCAATGTCCTGATCCCGCGACAAAATCAGTACGTTTTTTAACTCGCTGGTAAAAAACGGTGAGCGCGGCGGGTAATCAAATGCCAAAGTCGAAAGCGCATCGATCACTCGGTAGCTCCCGGCGACTCGCCCATAGGATGTTTCTACGCCAATAATCGCGACGATAATTTCCGCGGGCACACCGAACTCACGCTCAGCGCGGCCCAGCTCCACACGATATCGATTAAAAAATTCAACCCCCTGATCTTCGCGCTTATCGTTGAGAAAGATAGCCCGATACTCATACCAAGGCTTGGTCTTCTCCGCCGGACGAGCAATGGCTTTCAAGATGGAATCCTTGCGCTCGGCCTGCGCGAAAACCGCTACAAGCTGTTCCCGGTCAAAGCCCTCCTCCGCAACCAACTCATCAATCACCACTTGAGCGGAAGGATTGGCATCATAATTGTCCGATGCGCAGGACAAAGCCGTCCACAGACAGGAAACAACAAGGATAATCTTCAGGCGTAAAGACATAAACTAAAACCCAATCTCTTCAAAAAACGTGTATAACATGTTTCAGCATCACGCCGAGCTCACACAGCGCCATTGCGACTTTCCGTACTAATCGCCATAAGAATACCAAAGCCGGCGAGCAGCGTTATTAGGGAGGTTCCGCCAGCACTTACCAAGGGCAGTGGAACGCCTACCACCGGTAGCAGCCCAGCTACCATTCCCATATTAACAAAAATATACACGAAAAACGTCAATGTCAGACTTCCGGCCACCATACGACCAAAATTGGTTTGCGCGTGCACGCCAATCCAGAAGCCGCGTAACAAAATCAATAAATAAATACCCATGAGCAGTATTATACCCTGCAACCCGTGCTCCTCCGCCAGCACCGCGATGATGAAATCCGTATGGCTCTCGGGCAAGAAGTCCAACCGTGACTGCGTACTTTGAAGCCAACCCTTACCCTGCCAACCGCCCGAACCGATGGCTGTCTTAGACTGGATAATATTCCATCCCGCTCCCAACTTGTCGCTGTCAGGGTCAAACATCGTAAGAATGCGTTGTTTCTGATAATCTTTGAGTCCATACATCCAGGCTGGCCATGCCGACGCTGCCGCGAGCGCAAGCGCCAGCATGATAATACGCCAGCGAAGGCCAGCCATGAACAGAACGAATAGGCCGCTGGCGGCAATCAACAGCGACGTTCCTAAATCTGGCTGAATCACAATTAACATGGCGGGCAACCCCAACAAAACCAATGACCCGCCTATAGAAAACAATCCCGGCGGCAAGGTCCGCCCAGCTAGAAACCAAGCGACGACCAGCGGCACCACCAGTTTCAGAATCTCCGAGGGCTGAAAACGAAAACCCCCGATCTCCAACCAACGCTGGGCACCCTTTGCACCTACTCCAACAAACACAACAGCCACCAGCGCTGTCAGCCCTAAAACATAAAGCCAAGGTGCCAACCTTGCGTAGCGCTGCAAGCTGATTTGCGCGGCCAAAAGCATCACCACATAGCCTAGCGCAAAGTAAGTCCCTTGCCGCGTAACCGCTGCCATACTCTGGCCCGATGCACTGTACAGCACCACCAAACCGTAAAAAGTTAGTAACAGCAGCAATAACAGCAAAGGTATGTCAATGTGAACGCGGCTGACCACGCTGGGACGCCTAGCCATGTCATGGGAACCCTGATGCGGCAGCTGCCGAACATAATCACCCATCAGCAGGGCTCGATGATAACCAGGCGTCGATCACGTCGCGCGCTATTGGCGACGCTGCGGAGCTTCCCCCACCGTTTTCTACGATAATACCTACGGCAATAGTTGGCGCCTCAACGGGAGCAAACGCGATAAACAATCCATGATGTCGATGCCGCTCCGAAACGTCAGCCTCGTTATATACCGCATTTTGCGCGATACCAATAACCTGGGCGGTACCGGTCTTTCCCGCCATCTCATAAGTTATCCCGGGCGCCAGAGCTTTCGCCGTGCCTTTGCGACCATGCACCACTTCGCGCATGCCATCAAATATTGTCTCCCAGTATTCGGCAGGCGCTATCAGCGGCTCTAATGAAGTCACCGGCAACGGTTTTCCGTCTACTGCCATCACCAGATGCGGAACCTGGCGCTGTCCTTTGCTCGCCATGACCCCGGTCGCAACCGCCAATTGCAGAGGCGAGGCTAGCATATACCCCTGACCGATACCCGCGCTGATGGTTTCGCCTGGGTACCAGGGCTGGCCCATTGCGTCGCGCTTCCAGTCCGTTGACGGCAATATGCCACCGCGCTCACTGGTGGTATCGACACCCGTTCTTGCGCCGAAACCAAAAGGGTGCAGATACTCGGCCATACGGTCTATTGTAAGGCGGCGGGCAAGATCATAAAAATACACATCGCAAGATTCAGCAATGGCCATTTTCATGTTGACCAGGGGAGCGTGTCCCGTGCCTGTTATCCGCAAAATCCAATCCCGATAACGGTGCGAGTCACCCGGAAGACTGTACCAACCCGGATCAGGCACGGTTGACTCAGGTGTCACCAACCCCGACTGAAGTCCAGCCATCGCCATAAAAGGCTTAATAGTTGAGCCCGGAGGATAGGAGCCCTGAATAGCTCGGTTAAACAGCGGTACATCCGGCGAGTCGCGCAGCGCGTTATAATCTGTATAGCTGATGCCATTAACAAACAGGTTGGCATCAAACCCCGGGGTGGATACCAACGCCAAGACCTCCCCCGATAGAGGACTGAGCGCAACCACTGCGCCGCGCCGATCACCAAGAGCGTCAAAAGCGGCGCGCTGTAAACGGTAATCAAGGGACAGCGTCAGATCCTTACCCGTGACCGGAAGGAATCTTTCGAGCACACGCAAGACGCGTCCGTGGGCGTTGCTTTCAACATTCTGGTAACCCACATCCCCGTGCAGGACGTCTTCGTAGAACTTCTCGATGCCCACTTTGCCCACATAAAAGGTACCGCGATAGTCTGTCTCGTCTAGCGCCTGAACTTCTTCTTCGCTGATACGCCCAACATAGCCAAGAGCATGGGAAAACAACTCGCCATGCGGATAGTGACGGAGTAATTGCGCCTCCACCACCACGCCCGACAGACGAAATCGATTGACCGCCAGCAAAGCACGTTCATTCTCTGTCAGGCGAAAACGCAAAGGCACTGGTTCATAAGGCCGACTGCGGCTAACTTTTTTATGGAAATTCTCTAAATCGCGCTCTGAAATCGATAACAGGCCCTGTAACTCCGACAGAGCAAGGTCCAAATCATCCACCCGCTCGCGCACTATAGAGAGAACGTAACTGGGCCGGTTATCGGCAAGCAAAACACCGTTACGGTCATAAATAAGACCTCGCTTCGGTGGCAGAGGCTGCAACTGCACGCGATTGCGCTCAGACTGGGTGCGATAGACCTCATACTCTGTGATCTGTAATGCGTAATACCGCACAAGAATGAGACCCAGCAGCAGCACCACTAGGCAAATCGCGATAATGGTGCGGCTGCCAAAAATGCGGGACTCAAGCTGCGAATCTTTTAAATCAAATTGAGGTAGCATTTAAGTGGCTTGCCGAACCTGAACTGCGTTAAAGGGGTTATCACTATGCGCGATGATACGGGTGGTTGACAGTGATTGTCCAAGCCCGATACAACTGCTCTATCAACAGCACCCGCACCAGCGGATGTGGCAGCGTAAGATCACTGAGCGACCAGCATTGATCAGCACGTGCCAGGCAACTTGAAGAAAGCCCATCGGGGCCGCCAATTACAACACTGTAATTATCTCCCGACCTTTGCCAAACAGTCAGCTGCTCTGCCAGCTGGGCGGTAGACATACGCTTGCCCCCCACATCTAAGGCGATCACGCGCTCCGCTGGAGGGATGACCTTCAAAATCTGATCGCCCTCTGCTGCGCAGGCTTGATCTCCAGCCGTATCTTTAGCCCTGCGGGCCAAGGGAATTTCTCGCCATAGCAATTTTAATTCGCGCGGCATGCGCTTGCTATACTCATCAATACCGTGCGTTACCCATGCTGGCATCCGAGTTCCGACCGCGACCACACTGATTCGCATCAGTCGATGACTTCAGACTTGGTCCACAAGCGCTCCAGATCGTAAAAATCTCGCATCTCCGGCAGCATGACATGAAGGACCACGTGACTAAAATCCAACAGCACCCAATCACCCGCATCGTCGCCCTCCATACCCAAGGGATGGATATCGCGCTTCTTGGCTTCTACTGAAACATGGCTAGCGAGGGACTTTACATGACGAGTAGACGTGCCACTGGTGATCACCAAGTAGTCGGTCACGTCGGTCAGATCTCTGACATCCAGCATTACTGGGTTGACCGACTTTAAATCGCCCAGCGCATCGACGACAAACTGCGCGAAAGCTTTAGGTTCCATAGGGCTGGCTGATGGTGATATTCATATAAACGATCCAATTATTTAACAATAAAGTTTGTGCGTTTGAATATAGTCCAAGACCGACTGTGGCATCAGGTAGCGAGCTGAACGACCGGAAGCCAGCAAATCCCGTATCTCGGTAGACGATATCGACAAGGGACGCAACTCCTCGACTACAATCCCTCCACAGGGGTGCTGTCGCAATAGCGCTGAACTCTCCAAGTGGTGCGTGCTCAACCACTGCGCTAACTTTCCTTCGCGAGGCAGCTGCCAGCCCGGTCGCGCAATAATGACGATGTGGGCCCAATCCAGCAACTCTCGCCAGCGATGCCAAGTCGCAATCTGCTGCACTGCATCGCAACCGAGCACCATACAAATGCTCTGCTGCGCGCCTAATTCGCCCCGTAACTCAATCAGACTATCAATGGTATAGGACTTACCAGGCCGTTGCATTTCTCTGGCATCGCACACGAGACGAGACTCTCCGCTTATGGCTAAATTCACCATCGCTGCACGTCGCTCGGCACTGCATGTTGGCACATCACGGTGGGGCGGTAACGCACTGGGCATCAGGCTTAACTGCCTCAGGTCCAGTCTTTCCACTAGCTCTAGCGCTGAGCGCAGATGACCATAGTGTACTGGATTGAAGGTACCGCCGAACACCCCAACCAACGGGGCTAAAGGAGGGGCAGAGGGAAGCGACGCACTCAAGTGCGAAGCTGCCCCTCACCAAACACAACGAACTTTTGCGTAGTGAGTCCGTCCAGGCCTACGGGGCCTCGGGCATGCAGTTTGTCAGTGGAGATACCGATCTCTGCACCCAAGCCGTACTCAAAGCCGTCGGCTAAACGCGTGGACGCGTTGACCATCACCGAACTGGAATCCACTTCCCGCAAAAACCGCAGGGCCCGCCCGTGATCCCGCGTGACAATGCTGTCCGTGTGCTGAGAGCTGTAAGTGTTGATGTGCTCAATCGCCTGATCAAGACCATCCACTACACGCAACGCGAGAATGGGCGCCAAATATTCTTCGCGCCAGTCCAACTCACTAGCCACTTTAATATTTGACACCACTTGCCGCACGGCAGGGCAACCGCGTAACTCTACTCCTGCCGCAGCATAATCCTGCGCAAGCCGCGGCAAAATCTCGCCCGCTTTGGACGCCGCAATCAGCAGTGTTTCCATCGTATTACAGGTGCCATAACGCTGAGTCTTGGCATTAACAGCAATACTAATAGCCATATCATTGTCGGCACCGTCGTCAATATAAACGTGACATACACCGTCTAGGTGCTTGATAACTGGCACCTTCGCGTCTCGACTGATACGTTCAATGAGGCCCTTCCCGCCGCGAGGAATAATCACATCCACATACTGGGGCATCGTGATTAATTGTCCTACCGCCTCTCGGTCTGCCACGGCTACAACTTGGACCGCAGCAGAAGGTAATTCAGCGTCACACAAACCTTGCGCTAAGCACTGGGCAATAGCCGTGTTAGACGCCAAACACTCAGAGCCCCCACGCAGGATGACAGCGTTGCCAGATTTGAGGCACAGACTCGCCGCCTCCACGGTCACGTTGGGCCGTGATTCATAGATAATCCCAATCACACCCAAGGGCACACGCATACGCCCTACCTGAATGCCACTCTCCATGCTTCTCATTTCCGAGATACTACCCACGGGGTCTGGCAGCGCGGCTACCTGGCGCAAGCCTTCCAACATCGCATCAATGCGCGTCGGCGTCAGCTCTAAACGGTCCAGTAACGGCGCATCCAATGCCTTTGCACGGCCCTGCTCCATATCTACTGCGTTGGCCTCCGCCAACGCAGCGCGCGCACCATCGAGGGCATCATGCATGGCCAGCAGTGCACCATTACGCGCAGCGGGCGGCGCAGCCGCGACAACATGCGATGCCGCCCGCGCGGCGATGCCCAACTCTTGCATGTACTGATCAACGTCCATCACACACTAATCCATCCCGTCCCAATGACGTGATTATACCTGATCAACGCTGGTGATGTGCTAGGCTCACAGCTGAATTTCTTTTAGGTGAAACTATGACAACAAAACCGACTTTAGAGTTCTTCTATGACTGCTCTAGCCCTTGGACTTACTTCGCATTCACGCGAGTTATTCCGATAATGGAAAAATTAGCTCTGCCTATACGCTGGCGTCCGATTCTAGTCGGCGGCGTTTTTAATGCTGTCAATAAAGAGGTCTACCAAGCGCGCGAGGCGATGTTCAGCAGCAGCGGTAGTCCGCGTTTAAACTATTATATGAAGGATCTGCAGGATTGGGCGCAGTTATGCGGTGTGCGCGCAGACATGCCCAAGGGCCACCCCATACGCAGTGTCAAAGCTATGCGTGGCGCTTTTTATGCTGAGGAGCAAGGTTTTATGGTGCCCTACTCTCGGGCTGTTTTTGAAACTTATTGGGAGAGCGAATCGCCTAATATCGCTGATGATGAGGTACTGAGTTCGATTTGCGCCCGCGTAGGTCTGAACGTTGAGGGTTTTTTCAGCGCCATTTCCAATCAGCGTTACAAAACCTTACTGCGTCAAAATACTGACGAACTTATCGCGCGTGGCGGTTACGGTTCTCCAACCCTGTTTATCGATGGTGATGATATGTATTTCGGCAACGACCGCTTGGAGTTAGTCGAAGCTCGCCTGAAACGGCGAGTGAACGGTCAATAACATTGGCGCCACCAATAGATTTAGCGCGCAATCTCAGCAAATGCAGGGCACAAAAAACGGGCACAATGCCCGTTTTTTGGCACAATCCGTTCACTTATAGCGTTTGAGCATTCTCTGCCAAATAGGTCGCAACACCATCAGGTGAGGCATCCATGCCCTTGTCACCCTTGTTCCAACCCGCCGGGCACACTTCACCATGCTCGTCAGTGAACTGTAATGCCTCCACTAATCGAATTAACTCATCAATGTTTCTCCCCAGTGGCAGATCATTCACCAACTGAGAGCGTACATTGCCCTCTCGGTCGATAATAAAGGCCCCACGAAAAGCGACGCCGTCAGCTGCTTCTACATCGTAAGCGCGACAGATATCGTGGTTAATATCAGCGGCCATGGTGTAAGTCACAGCGCCGATACCGCCGTCATTGACTGCTGTATTGCGCCAAGCATTGTGCGTAAACTGCGAATCAATCGATACGGATACTACCTCTACTCCCAACTCGCGGAATTTATCCATACGATGATTCAACGCGATCAGCTCTGAAGGGCACACAAAGGTGAAGTCCAACGGATAGAAAAAAACGAGCCCGTACTTACCTGCCATCGCTTCGGAGCGCTTGTAGGAATCTACAATCTCCCCCGTACCAAGTACTGCCGCCACATCAAAATCAGGTGCCAACTTACCAACTAAAACGCCCATGTATCTACACTCCCTCACTGGTCCATTGAGTCACAGCACTTCCCCATGAAGCAGTGCGCTCAACACCGAATAATACACAGGCCCGTATACATCGCCTATTTAATTGTAAGTATCATTTCGATAGCGAAAGGCTATTGCGGGCAACCCTATTCGGGATCCTCCGCCGCGGCTTGCTCTTTAATCAAGGTCTGTAACTCTCCGCTATCGTGCATCTCAGCGACGATATCGCAGCCTCCAACCAGCTCACCGTTGACCCATAATTGCGGGAAGGTCGGCCAGTTCGCATAGCCCGGGAGCGCAGCCCGAATGTCAGGGTTGGTCAAAATGTCCACATAGGCGAAACGTTCTCCGCAAGCCATCAAAGCCTCCACGGTGCGGGCCGAAAAGCCGCACTGTGGCTGATTCGGGGAGCCTTTCATATACAGCAGAATTTGATTGTTCTGCAGCTGTTCTTTAATGATTTCTATAGTATCCATCAACTGTCCTATCTAATTATGGCCGTCTAAAGGGTTGTGTTTGAGTCAGGCATTTTACCCTATTATTAACACAAATGGTGCCTGTGTGTTCGGTTGGATTGCCAATCCTTCATCATGTGTTTATAGTCGCGAGTTTTAAGGCCGCCACCGCTGCCTTTTTTTGTTTTTGGGGGAGCCCGAATCATGTCGGCGCTGATGCAAACTTATGCTCGCTTGCCCGTGGCATTCAGCCACGGAAAAGGCGTGTATGTTTTTGATACCGAGGGGCGCCGCTATCTGGACGCCATCTCGGGCATTGCTGTCAACGGGCTGGGCCATGCGCATCCGGCGGTCACGGCCGCTATTATAGAGCAAGCCGACAAACTGGTGCATACGTCTAACCTATACCGCATTGAGGCGCAGGAGCAACTGGGCACGGCCCTGACGCAAGTGGCAGGCATGGACAATTGCTTCTTCGGCAATTCCGGCGCCGAAGCCAATGAAGCGGCAATAAAACTCGCACGTCTTTACGGGCACAATCGTGGAATTAAAAAACCTGCCATCGTGGTGCTGGAGGGCGCTTTCCATGGCCGCACCCTAGCCACGCTCAGCGCCACTGGAAATCGCAAAATTCAGGCGGGCTTTGAGCCTCTAGTATCAGGTTTCGTCCGTGCACCGTGCAACGATGCAGAGGCCCTACAGCAGATCGCGATAAACAACCCCGATGTCGTGGCGTTCCTAGCAGAACCGATTCAGGGCGAGGGCGGTGTCAAACCGCTTGACCCAGCTTACCTTCAGGCCGCTCGACGAATCTGTGATCAACAGGATTGGCTGCTGATGCTTGATGAAGTTCAGACCGGCAACGGCCGCACTGGCACTTATTTTGCCTATCAAGGCCTCGATGTAGCGCCTGATGTCGTTACCACCGCTAAGGGGCTGGGCAACGGGGTACCTATTGGAGCTTGTCTAGCACGCGGGGCTGCAGCGCAGGTATTAGGTAGCAGCCAGCATGGCTCTACCTTTGGCGGCAACCCACTGGCATGCTCGGCAGGGCTGGCAGTCGTTAACGCCATCACGCGTGAGCAACTATGTAGCAATGCAGTTGCCATGGGACAACTGATTCGCGAGACTCTGCTTAGCCGACTCAAAAACGCCAAGCAATTCAAGGAAATTCGGGGGCAAGGATTGATGCTGGGCATTGAGTTACGCAACAATTGCGGCGAGCTGGTCAAACACGGTCTAGACGCTGGCTTGCTGATCAACGTCACCGACGGCAAAACCGTCCGCTTGCTGCCGCCATTAGTGATCAATGAGCAAGAAGCGCGCGAGCTGGCCAATGGCGTCGCCGACCTCATTCTCAACTTCGACTGAACTCACAACAACGTATAAGTAAAAGGCAGCACTGATCATGTCAGATACTCGGCACTTTTTGACACTGTTGGATTTTAGCCCGCGGGAGTTGCAGCAGCTCATCCGGCGCAGCATTGAAATGAAGCATGCATGCCGCGCAGGAGAAGATCAGCGCGCATTCCCAGGCTCCGTGTTGGCTATGTTTTTTGCCAAATCATCGACCCGCACCCGGGTATCATTTGAGGTGGGCATGACGCAGCTGGGGGGGCATGCGATGTTCCTATCTGCCGAGGATACCCAGCTGGGGCGAGGTGAGCCGGTCGAAGATAGCGCAAGAGTAATCTCTTCAATGGTAGACATCGTCATGGTTCGCACCTTCGGGCATGACATCGTAGAGCGCTTCGCGGCGCACTCCTCGGTGCCCGTTATCAACGCTTTGACTGATGACTATCATCCCTGCCAACTGTTGGCAGATATGCAAACCTGGATGGAGCACCGTGGCAGCATCGCCGGCAAGCGAGTGTGCTGGGTCGGGGATGGCAACAACATGTGTCAGTCCTACATCAACGCCGCGCGACAGTTCGATTTTGAGCTGCGCATCGCCTGTCCCCCGGGGTTCGAGCCAGACAGCGCACTGGTCCATGCCAATCGTGATCGGGTATCCATTGAGCATGATCCGGAGACGGCCGCACGCGGCGCAGATCTGGTGGTTACTGACGTCTGGGCCTCTATGGGGCAGGAACATGAGCAACGCGAGCGCGCCGAGTTATTTGCGCGCTACCAAGTCAATGGTGAACTGATGAGCCTCGCTGCTAGTGACGCGCTCTATATGCACTGCCTGCCCGCCCATCGTGGAGAAGAGATCAGCGCACAATTGATGGATGCGCCCGACACGGTGATCTGGGATGAGGCGGAGAATCGTCTGCATGCGCAAAAAGCCCTGATGGAAATGCTGTTGTTGGCCAATTGTGCCTAAAATTTGTTTGCCTGAACCCTTTTATTGCGCTACTCGATCCAAAGCCGCGGCGAGTTGCGCCCTCGAATATTCGGAAAGAATATCGAATATGGTTTTAATACCAATTAATTCGACGAGCGCACTCAACCAGCGAAAGCGCCTAAACGTTTGCGCTTCCTAGGTAGCTTGGGGCCTCTACTGTTAGCAGTTACATACGCGCAGAATTATCAACATCTTATCCACAAATTAAACCCAGCCTAATTCACTTGCATTGCACCCAGAGGCGCATTATCTTGTATTTGGGCAAAGCATTTACCCCAACATGTTGGGTATGGCAGCGAAAAGCCAATAAAGAATGCAGAGGGCTAAATCCTCAAATAGGAGGGCCGCTCTGCTGTTGCCACAGGGTGCTTGCCCCTTTTGGGGTTAAGCCAAGCAGCAATGGACGTTTTGCCACGCAACACTCATAAAAAGAATCATACTTAGGCACTAAAGCCAAGAATTTGGGAGAGAACATGCGAACAGAGATCAACCCCGGCGGCACTGCCGCTGAAGTCATCACACCGCCGGAAGAAACCTCCACCGTCAGCGGTGCCATCGCCGCCACTGCCCCGGGTAAATTGCGGGTCATTAAGCGTAACGGTACCGTTGTCCCGTTTGAGGCCAGCAAAATATCTGTGGCAATCACCAAAGCATTTCTCGCAGTAGAGGGTGGCACGGCAGCCGCATCCAGCCGCATTCATGAAACGGTCGCCAACTTAACTGACGTGGTGATGGCGACATTTCAACGCCGCATGCCCTCTGGCGGAACGATCCACATCGAGGATATACAGGATCAGGTAGAACTATCCCTGATGCGTTCGGGAGAACATAAAATTGCCCGAGATTATGTCATCTATCGGGAACAACAGTCACAAAAACGTGCTGCCAAAATCGCTCTGTCTCCCGCCACTCAAGCCGCAGCGGGCAGTATCAATGTAGTACAGGCCGATGGCAGCAGCGCACCCCTGGATATTGACCGCCTGCATACTATTGTCACCGAGGCCTGCTTCGAACTGTCGGATGTCAGTGAGGCTGAAATTCTGGACGAGGCCCTGAGGAATCTCTACGACGGCGTCAGCCAGGCCGAACTCAGCACGTCTCTGGTCATCACCGCCCGCACCATGATTGAACAGGAGCCCAACTATTCTTTCGTCGCAGCCCGCCTGCTCTGCGACAATTTACGATCTGAAGCTTTGGGCTTCCTAGGAGTCGCTGATAGCGCCACCCAACAAGATATGGGTACTCTTTATTCTGTAGCGCTGTCGGCGTATATAAAAAAAGGCATCACACTAGAGTTACTGGCACCCAACCTAGAGGAATACGACCTCGCCATACTCGGCGAAGCACTGCTGCCCGAGCGTGATCTACAGTTCACCTACCTCGGCCTGCAGACGTTGTATGACCGCTACTTTATTCACAGCGACAACACCCGCATCGAGTTACCACAAGTCTTTTTCATGCGCGTAGCCATGGGACTCGCCGTAGAAGAGGATGACCGCCATGCCAGAGCCATTGAGTTTTATCAATTACTATCCTCTTTTGATTACATGAGTTCCACACCAACACTGTTCAATGCCGGCACATTGCGCCCACAGCTGTCCTCCTGCTATCTCACGACGATACCGGACAATCTGTACGGCATATACGGTGCAATTCAGGACAATGCCATGCTATCCAAATTTGCCGGTGGATTGGGCAATGACTGGACCCCAGTGCGCGCATTGGGCGCTTATATTAAAGGTACTAATGGTAAATCGCAGGGTGTCGTGCCGTTCCTCAAAGTCGTCAATGATACAGCAGTGGCAGTAAACCAAGGTGGCAAGCGCAAAGGGGCAGTGTGTGCTTATCTGGAGACCTGGCACTTAGACATCGAAGAGTTTATCGAACTGCGCAAAAATACGGGCGACGATCGCCGGCGCACGCACGACATGAATACCGCCAACTGGATACCCGATCTTTTTATGAAGCGAGTCTTCGATGGTGGCAACTGGACTCTATTTTCTCCCAATGATGCACCGGACCTGCATGATCTTTGCGGCAAAGCCTTTGAGGAACGCTATGGTGAATACGAAGAGATGGCGCGCAAAGGAGAAATCAAGCTGTTTAAGACCCTCAAAGCGGAAAACCTGTGGCGCAAGATGCTGGGCATGCTGTTCGAGACAGGACATCCTTGGATGACCTTCAAAGATCCCTGCAACCTGCGCTCACCACAGCAACACGTCGGCGTTGTCCACTCTTCCAACCTGTGTACAGAGATCACACTTAACACCAATAAAGATGAGATCGCGGTATGTAATCTGGGCTCAGTCAACCTACCTCAGCATATCGACGAGAATGGACTCAATCTTGAAAAACTGCAGCAAACCGTGCGCACCGCGGTCCGCATGCTGGATAACGTGATCAACATCAACTATTACTCGGTACCCCAGGCAGAGGCCTCCAACATGCGCCATCGCCCTGTAGGCTTGGGGCTGATGGGTTTCCAAGACGCGCTCTACAAGAAGCATCTGGCCTACGGCTCAAATGAAGCGGTTGAATTCGCAGACCACTCTATGGAAGCCATTAGCTATTACGCTATTGCAGCGTCTAGTGAGCTGGCAGTCGAGCGTGGTTCTTACTCTAGTTATGAGGGTTCACTTTGGAGTCAGGGAATCTTCCCGCTTGATTCACTGGACAAGCTGATCGATGAGCGCGGCCAAAAGTATATCCAAGTTGACAAGAACCACACCCTGGACTGGGACTCACTGCGGGCAACCGTCAAAACTCAGGGTATGCGAAACTCCAACGTCATGGCAATCGCGCCTACAGCGACTATTGCTAACATTACCGGCGTATCTCAATCTATCGAGCCGACCTACCAAAATCTCTACGTCAAATCCAATCTATCGGGCGAATTCACTGTCGTGAATCCCTATTTGGTGCGTGACTTAAAAGAGTGCGGACTATGGGACAAAGTCATGGTTAACGACCTAAAATATTATGACGGCAGCGTGCAGGCCATCGACCGAATACCCTCAAACCTTAAAGCCATTTACTCGACCGCGTTTGAGGTGGAGCCGCGTTGGCTGGTGGAGTCGGCCAGTCGCCGTCAGAAATGGATAGACCAAGCACAATCACTGAATCTGTATATCAATAATGCCAATGGTAAGAAGCTGGATGTTACTTACCGGATGGCTTGGTTTAGTGGCTTGAAAACGACATATTATCTACGTTCATTAGCAGCATCTGGCACAGAGAAGTCCACCATCGACACTGGCGCACTAAACTCAGTATCGAATGAATTTGCAGGCGGACCTGCACCTGTACCTGCGGCATGCTCGATAGACGAGCCAGACTGTGAGGCTTGCCAGTAACAAAACACACTAAACTATTGACTGCATCAAACAACAAAAATAGGAAGGAAAAGAAATGTTAAGTTGGGAAGATTATCACGAAGAAGAAACGACGCCCGCTAGCTCCGCAATGCTGAGCATGCCAGAGCCAGCCGAGCAGCCTGCAGCGCCGGCTACTTCTGCTGTGGCCGCTCCTGCGCCCAAGCAAGAAAACTCGGACCTTGTCGCGAAGGCGATAGAGGCAGTCGAGCATATTGATACAGCCGCGGGTCTCGACGAACTTGAAATGGGAGCCGCCAGAGTTTCGGTCGACGAAAAAGCCATGATCAACTGTCGCGCCGACCTCAACCAGCTGGTGCCATTCAAGTATGATTGGGCGTGGCAGAAATACATCGACGGTTGCGCCAACCACTGGATGCCGCAAGAGGTCAACATGACCGCCGACGTGGCGACGTGGAAGAACCCCGAAGGCCTGACCGATGATGAGCGCCGTATCGTTATGCGCAATTTAGGATATTTTTCCACTGCAGATTCTCTTGTAGCGAATAATCTGGTTCTGGCAATTTACCGGCTCATCACGAATCCGGAGTGTCGCCAGTACATATTGCGCCAAGCATTTGAGGAGGCAATACACACACATGCCTATCAATACTGCATTGAGTCTTTGGGAATGGATGAGGCTGAAGTTTTTAACATGTACCGTGAGGTGCCTTCTGTCGCCAAAAAAGCCGCCTGGAGCCTCAGCCACACGCATGAACTGAGTGACCCCAACTTCAACACCGGCACGCCAGAAACAGATCAGACTTTACTGCGCAACCTGATTGGATTCTACGCTGTCACTGAGGGTATTTTCTTTTACTGCGGCTTTACCCAGATTCTTTCTATGGGCCGCCGCAATAAAATGATGGGCGTAGCGGAACAGTTCCAATACATCCTGCGCGATGAGTCCATGCATTTGAACTTTGGTATCGATGTGATCAACCAGATCAAACTCGAAAACCCGCAGTTGTGGACACCTGAATTTCAACAAGAGACCATCCAAATGATTCTGGAGGGCACGCAGTTAGAGATTGAATACGCCCGCGACACCATGCCACGAGGTGTGTTAGGTATGAATGCAGCGATGATGGAGGAATATCTCCATTTCATTGCTAACCGGCGCCTGTCGCAGTTGGGTTTGCCAGAGCAATACCTAGGCGCGCAAAATCCGTTCCCCTGGATGTCAGAAATTATGGATTTGCGTAAAGAGAAAAACTTCTTCGAGACGCGGGTAATCGAATACCAGACAGGCGGAGCGCTGACCTGGGATTAATATACGCAGGCGATCACTCTGCCAGTCAGGTGGTCGCCATACGAAAAGTAGATGTTGAGGAACAGCTCTTACTTAGGAATCTCGCATGGCACGCAGCAGTAAAAACTCTCCCGAAACAGAAGCCATCCTGATAGCACTGGATCAACTCAGCCAAACCATTGATGTTATGACGAGCGTGGTTGGTCGTCTGCGCAGCCATATGCAACAGAAAGAGGCGGCGGCCTCAGATCAAGCTAAGGACCTGCAGGTCGAGACACAATCCGATCGCGTATTACACTAGGGGCGCCTGACTCTGGCTACAGATGGCGGCGCAGCTCTACTCTCTTTTGCCAGCGTGCTGCGAAAGCGCTAAGCTACCGTGACAGTTGAGATTGGCGTCTACCGCAAGCCACGGCACACCCAAGCCATCCAGCCATTTCAACGCCTCGTCAACCGGCTTTAACATGGCAATAGTTGCCGAGCTGCCTGCCACAAGGCATTGCTCTGCCAATACACTGACCGCGATAAGACCCCGCACAGGCCAACCTGTGTGCGGGTGAAGAATATGGCCATAACGTTTCCCGTCAACCAGCAAGCAACGCTCATAGTCGCCACTACTGGCTAGCCCACCTTCAGGCATATGCACGCCAGCCACCGCCCGATCTTTTTGCAACGGGTGTCGAATACCTACCGGCCAACCTGCAGTCCCAGTGGCGACTCCTTGCGGCGCACCAACGGCGACCATATCACCCGCCAGATCGATCAAGGCAGACGTAACCCCGTACCGCCGTAATTGCATTGCAGCGCTATCGGCGGCGTACTCTTTTACGCAGCCACCAAAATCCAGCTCCATTCCCGCCATTGGCAGATACACACTGTCCTGCTCCCGCCGCACCAAATCCCACCCCACCAGAGGCAGCAGAGCATCAATTTCACATTGCTCAGGGCATCGATCAGATTTGAAATCCCACGCGAAGCGCAGCACACCCGATGTTAAATCAAACAGCCCTTCACTCTCACGCCATGCGGTGTCTGCGTAGCTCAGCAGAGCAGATGTTTCAGCATCGATAGGCACCGGTAAGCCCTCACCGGCGGCGCGATTTATTCGGTTAGTGAGGGAGCCATTGAGGTAACGGCTGTATTTCCTTTCAAGGCGAGCTACCTCTGCAACTGCGGCCTTGACTGCCATGTTGGCTGCAGCCTTGTCATCTGTATCAACACGGAGACTACAGGGACCACCCATAGCTTTAAAGTTGTGCTCGACGCGCACCATCGGCAATCAGCCGTTATTTAAAAGCGTAACTCAGACCAATGCCATAGCGCCAAGTATCGACAAGGGCCGGCGATTCCTCACCACTGTATAGACCCCAGCTCTCGTCGGTTTGGTAACGCTCTGCATCAGCGTTAATAGACCAGTTACCAATATCATAATTCACTCGCAAGCCATAAGAAAAGGCGCCGAATGCCGACAATCGATAATCATCCGAAAAATATTCACTGTCGATATCATCATTTACTACTACAGAAAAGAACTTCGCTTTATCCTGTGCGTAATATCGAATGAACGGAGCCAATGTTATGTCTTGTCCGACGTTCTGAATCCATGCGACATCAAGGGTCTGTGATGCGATGTCCCAGTCATCATCAAAGTACCGATAATCCACATGCAGAGCGCCATTTTGTTCAACAAAGAAATGGCGGTACCCTGCGCTGACGGTCCACTCCTTGCGCTCGTCCGGACGGTTATCTTTATATTTGTATGGGTCCGTAAGATAGCCGTCTCGGTAAGTATAGCTTAGCCCAAAACGCACTAGTGCGCGCTTACTGATAATACGTGATACGCCAATCCAAGCGGATCGTATGTCCTTCGTAGCTGACAATGTATTGGTTGGGTATTTGCCCTGAGTCGGCGTGATATCGTCATCAGATGCACTCACTGAAGCACTGTAAGTCGTTAGCCCATCCGCACTGTTGAGGGAGCCGTCTAGGCTCACAGCGCTAGATTCGTAATCGTCCTCATCGGAATAAGTATAATTTACTCCAGCAGTGCCACTGTCAAAATAGTAGCGGGTAGTAACGCTCACTTCAGTTCGCGTGTCTTCAATACTGGCTCCACTCATAGCAACCTTGGGCTCTCCATCATCCACAAGACTTTCGCCAACAAACCATGGTGAGGCGCCGCTCATGTCCTCCCACCCCACGTCTAAAGCGACCGACCAGTCATCTGAGACAGGCGCTAATAAATGGAACTGGGCGACATCGATATCCATCCTCTGACTACGGGCCCCAAAGACCTTTTTAGCCGACAGATCGTCTTCCTTATATTTACTGTAGCGCATGCCTATCTCAGTAAAGTCCGGCGGTGCATCGGCTACAGCGACATTATAAGCGGGCAGTAGCAGGGCACTCGAGGTCAGCGCTGCAAGCGTTTTATTGCGTTCTTCCTGAGGAGATGATGCCATTAGTTACACCCACAACCGCCGCCGGCGGCCCCTGTGCCGCCTGACGATGCTTCCTTACTGGCATAGATCTGACTACGCAATCGCGCCTCCATTACGTTAGGCTGCCACTGCATTTCGTCTTTGGAGAGAATACCGCGCTCCCACGGCTGCACTGTTTCACAGCCGCAGAGCAACAGAGACACTAAAAGTCCGGTCAGATATTTCAAATTTTCATTCCTTTAACAGCATCACAATTTCGGCTCGCAACTCATCGCCATCACTTTTTCGAAAGCCCTGATGAATCTCGCGCACCACGCCTTGCCGGTCGATAAGGTAACCTGTAGGCATTCCCATAATTCCATAAACTTGCGGCGAAATAGCTTGCCCATCACGCACCACAAGATAGCTCACTGGTATATCAGCCAAAAATTGCTGAGCGTCCGCTTCTACTTCATCCACATTAATCGCGAGGACCTCAAAACCTTGCGGGCCAAATTCGATGGCTAATTTTTCTAGAATAGGGAAAGAGACGCGGCAGGGCCCGCACCAAGATGCCCAGAAATCCAAATAGACAACTTTGCCTCGCAGAGATTCCAAGCTTATGTTTCCGCTACCAGACAATGTCGGCAAGCTCACAGCAGGCGCTTCCTGCCCCACAATCACGCCTTCGGCTTGCGCCCAGAGCGGGAGAAAAACAAGCCAGGCCAATAGTATTGGGCGAAAAAAAATCAGCCGTGGAGGTATAAACAACACCCGGCAGACAGGTTTAGTTTTAGTGTTTGTATGCATATTTGGTTTCGCGCATCGTTTTATATTAGACGCTGACGGTAACATATTTCAAGATAGAGGTCAGCTATAACTCTATACTCGCGAAACACATCTGTCTCCAACAATGTTCTCTAGGATAACAGCTCATCCACCTTCAGTAAGGTGGCTACTAATTCGGCACTCAAAAGCCCCGTACCGCGAAAGTATTCTTCTGCCATCGGCGCAATACCACAGCCATGAGGCAGCTCTTGCGCTTCCTCCAGCATCAGGTAAAGCGTGGGTAAAAAAACAAACTGCAGCCACTGCGGCAGGCGCAGCGTATCGACACAAAAAGGCAGAGTCGAAGCAAGGGCATCGGCCTCAGGAGCCTCTTTTTCCCACTGCCCAAGCTGCCGCAGCTGCGCTTCGATATCAATCAGTAGCTCAGCTATTTGGCTATCCATCTTACCTCAAAGATACGGAGAAGCGCTTCAATCGGAGACGACGTATCTGTGACTGGCGTCGATTGGGATCGCTAGTACGTAGTGTAGATTATGCTGCTTGCCGCATGCAACGTCAGATCATAGCGGTCGACTAGACTGGCCAGATATTTATTGCATTTCAACCTAGACAGACCCCCGTGAGTCCTGCCGCTTGACGGTTTCAATAGAAGAGCGCGATTTTACAACATCAACGATAATACCTGATAAGTGAGACATTCCAGACAGCTCTTCGATATTCTCGCGACCGTCGCCTGCGAGTAAGTTAGAGTTTACTCCTGGATGCTGCTGCGCATGCCGCAAGCCATCCGCGTTAGTATGCCCCCAGCATTGTGGAATAGCCACGGTACCGGGCATCATTTCATCAGTAACTTTTGCCGGAATAGTTATTGTTCCGAACTTCGATGTGACATCGACGAGCTCCGAGGCGTTAATGCCAATTCGATCGGCATCTTGAATGCTGATATAAGCATAATTAGTACTGTCCTTCACTAGTCGGGGTGAGTTTGCAGAAGAACTGTTCATGCGTTTTACCTCTCGTTTGCCAATCAATTTCATTTTTCCCAAGCCGTTTAACTCTTCTTGATATAAACCCTCAATCGCATGGTTAAATCGTTCGACAAAAGGGGGCGGCGCAAGATCAACTAGACCGTCTTCTGTTAACACCCTGTCAGTACCGAGAAAATTATCGCCCTCGTTATCAGGAAGACGAATACCATGTGGATGGCTTTTCAGCATACTTTTAAGACCCGGTTGGCCTGCCTTTTTCAGCATTCCGTTGATCATCAGCTCCGGTACTTTGATAAACTCAAATGGCGTATAAGCCAACTTTGCCGCCAGCTTGAGAAATCCACTCATAATTTTATTGTTGAAAAGCGTGACACCCAGCTTGTCAGCCAAGCGCACATAGATCCACCATTCATGTCGCACTCCGGGAGGCGGCTCCAATGCAGGTCCTGATGCATACAAATAAGGGGTTGCTGTACAGCCGACAAACGACTGTAGGGCATAGGGCATACCGCTACGCTCCATCCAAGTGGTTGCGGGTAAAATATAGTGCGCCAGATTACCAGTTTCATTGCGAAATAAGTCTACGCTAACCAGCAACTCTAATTCGCCCATAGCTCGCTGCAAACGTCCGTCCGGATTGCCACATGCGAGCAAAGGGTTTGATGCCTCAACAATCATACCTCGCACATAGCCATTGAGAATATCATCAGCGACCATACCGGCAGCCTGCTGTCCACTGACAGTAGGAAGATCATCTTCACGGTGAAATCCCAAATTCATTTGAGGGTCGTCTTTTGCTTGGCTCGCAAAATCAATAATGCCCTCACCAATCAAATTACCGCCTTTGCGGTCAAAATTACCCGAAATAGCACTGATCGACTCCAGCAGCCAATAGCACAGTGTGCCGCTGCGACCCTGATTAACGCCGGTCGCCATATTCAGTGCCGCAGCGCCAGCACTCACATAGCTGTCTACGAGGTCGATCAGGGCAGACGCGGGAATACCTGTGACCTTTGCCTGTCGCTCTGGCGTCCATGGCGATACGGTCTGTTTTAGTGCGTTGAAGTTCTTCATCGTCCTGTCGATTCGCTCATGCGCCACCGCATCGCGCTGAATAATTTCATTGCAGAACGCCGCCAAAAAGTAGACGTCGGTATCGGGGCGGATAAATAGGTGTTCGGCGTTACCAGCGCTCTCAATTCTTCGGGGATTAATAAATACGACTCGCCCTCCGCGTTCAATCACATCGCCAAAACGTTCACGCGAACGAGGCAGGTGATAAAGCGTATTACCAGAAATAAGGGGATTAGCCCCAAGGACCATCATAAACTCGGTGTGATCAACGTCAGGATAAGCCAGCCGCATTGGTGAGCCATACATATCACCGTTGACGCGGAATTTGTTCATGGTGTCGCAGGTACCTGTACCGTACATACGATTAGAACCGAGCCCTTTAAAGAGCTCTCCTCTAAATATCGGTGCCAATAAATTTGCGCCACCGGGAGCCCCAACGAAGTGGCTGACGGATTGCGCTCCGTGGTCTCGTTTAAGTCTTGCCATTTTATTAGCAATTTCTGTTAAAGCTTGTTCCCAGCTAATAGACTGCCATTTATTGCCGACACGTTTCTGTGGTTCTGTTATGCGGTCTGGGCTGTGTTGCACCGAATCAAATTTGGTACCCTTAACGCAGGCATAACCTTGGCTAACAACATGGTCGTTGTCTGGCCGTATGTCGACAATTTTGTTGTTTTCTACGTCCACCTCCAGACCGCAGAAAGATTCACATAGAGAACAAAACGTACGTTTTGTAGTGACCATTTTTAGCATCCTCAATATAGGGCCGACGATGTTAAGAACGCTTGACAGTGCGTTTTTGGGACATTACCGTATGCTATACGCTAAATCAAGCGGCAGCGAAATGGCGGCAAGCCAGAGGGAATTGATGGACGATAACGCAGCACTTGTAAAGCGGGGTCGGCCAGCATTGCTGTCGCGTGAGCAAGTCCTTTTGGCGGCCTTGAACCTACTGGAAAGTGGTATCTCAGAGGTGTCCGTAAACGGTGTAGCCCGAGAATTGGGCGTTGCACCTATGTCCCTGTACACACATATAAAAAGCCGCGATGATCTGTTATTAAGTGTGTCTGAGCTGGTTCTAGCTAGGCTGACATTGCAACTAACGGCCCCTGAATGGCAAGGCAAAGTCAAACAGTGGGTATCGCAGGTACAGACTCACTTCAGCCTATACCCGCAAATCGCTAGATTAGTCGGTGAAAGCCAGCAGGTTTCCAGCCAGTGGTTGCGCATACAGGCACAACTGGTAGGCGCACTCGAGCAAGCCGGTCTCGAAGACGAGCAATTAAGCAGCATGTCTTCAATATTAAGCCAGGCTATTGTTATAGATTGTATTTTAAGCCAAGCGTATGGCGACAATATTACCGCCTTAGTCACACCTGAGTTGCAGCACTTAAGCGCCGAAGACACCCGCCGTATCGAGCTAGTGCTGGAAAACTCCCCGCCAGACGGGCACAGTCTGCTAGCTTTTGTTATGGAACAACTCTTGCTGTAAGCCGGTACCGCTAAAAATATAAAAAGGAATAAAGATGTCCAACAACATTGAAACTCTGCGAAGAATTTGTCCTACTTGCGAGGCCTGCTGTGGGCTCATCATGCAAGTGGATCGAGATCAAAATAAAATCGTGTCTATCAAAGGCGACCCTGACGATCACCGATCAAAAGGCTATGTCTGCGCGAAGTCACAGGCCTTCAACTATATCTATGAAGATACCGAGCGATTGCGCCACCCGGTAAAAAAAACCATAGATGGGTGGCAGGAAATCTCATGGGATGAAGCGCTTGATACCATAGCGGCGAAGTTCTCCCACATTCGCAACACACATGGCAAAGATGCACTGTCTATTTATGTCGGCAATCCACTCGGGCATGACTTTGCCGCGGGCGTCTACCTACAAGCACTGATGACTGCAATTGGCACAGAACGTTTTTTC
This sequence comes from Halioglobus sp., assembly GCA_029246385.1. Taxonomy (GTDB): domain Bacteria; phylum Pseudomonadota; class Gammaproteobacteria; order Pseudomonadales; family Halieaceae; genus Marimicrobium. The sequence goes on along the minus strand of JAQWNG010000025.1, from coordinate 332,727 downwards.
TCTGCCGGCACAGTCGATCAAATGCCGCAGCAGCGAGTCTGCTGGGGCTTAATTGGTCACGAGTGGTTGTTCCCCGTTCCAGACTTGTCGCGGACTGATATGTTTATTTGCATGGGGGCAAACCCCCTTGTCTCTCAGGGGAGCATTCTGGGCACACCAAATGTTAAAGGTGCCATGCTGGATATTCAACAGCGCGGCGGCAAGTGTGTGGTCATTGATCCACGTCGCACCGCAACTGCAGAAGCGGCAGATCAGCATCTTTTTATCAAGCCTGGCACCGATGCCTACTTCTTGATGGCCTTTGCAAACACGCTGTTTGAAAGAAATGACATACGCCTGGGACATTTATCAGATTATATCGATAACGTTGATGGACTGAAGGCTGCGGTAGCCCGTTACACACCAGAAAGTACAGCTTCTTTGACCGGTATTCCGGCTCAAACGCTGCGGCAATTAGTCACAGATTACTATGCGGCAGAAACAGCGGCGCTTTACGGTCGCATCGGACTGTGTACGCAGGAATTTGGCCTGGCATCGCATTGGATGCTAATGGTCATCAGCCTGCTGACTGGCAATTTCGACCGCGAGGGCGGCATGATGCTGGCCACAGCACCCACGGGTGGTTCCGGGCCCGGCGGCGCCGGCGACGTTAAACCCTATGGACGCTGGCATTCTAAGGTGCGAGGAGTACCTGAAACCTGCGGCGAGCTTCCAGCATCGCTGATGGCTGAAGAAATTACCGCCACCGGCAATGAGGTGCGCGGGTTATTAACAATCTGCGGCAACCCAGTACTGTCTGTTCCGCGAGGCGACAAAATCCACACGGCCTTGGACACACTCGATTTTATGGTGGCGCTGGATATCTATATCAATGAAACAACGAGTCAGGCTGACATAATCCTGCCCAGCACTGTTCACCCCGAGCACAGTAATATTGATGTCACCTTCCAGAACTTCACCACTAGAAACTATCTATCTTTTTCGCCTAAGACTTTTGAGCCCGCGCCTGGCCTTAAAGATCTTGGCGAAATCATCTTAGAACTGGCCGCGCGCATGTCAGGCCTGAGTCGCGACGAGATGGATGGCTTTATTTACCAGGGTATGGTCGACATGGTCGTAAAACGGGCGGAGGAACACGGTTATTCACTTAGCGCCGATACGATCAATGAACAGGTTAGCGGCGACTCATCTCCAGAGCGCTTCGCTGATCTAATGATTCGAAGCGGGCCTTATGGCGATCAATTCGGACACCGTGAAGGTATATCATTACAGGCGATTAAGGATCACCCTCAAGCCTCAATGGATCTTGGGCCATTGCAACAGCGGCTTCCCGGAATGTTGCGCACGCCGAGCAAGCGCATGGATTTAATGCATGAAGCCTTTGCCAATGATTTGCCTCGTCTGCAGCAACGATTTGTAGAACGCTCGGGACAGAACCTAGAGGCCGACAGTAGTAATGATATGCTGCTCATCGGTCGCCGCCATGTCCGCGACATGAACTCCTGGCTGCACAATCTAAAGCCGTATGTGCGCGGCAGTAACCGGTGCACTGCAAAAGTCAATCCGGCCGATGCGGAGCGTCTAGGACTCACACATGAGGCAGATGTAAGGGTAGTTTCGAGTGTAGGAGAGGCGGTAATACCGATAGAAATATCTGACGAGATGATGCCGGGCGTGGTGAGTATTCCGCACGGTTTCGGACATGTTTATCAGGCGTCAAAGCAAAGTAACGCTTTGTCTATTTCACCCGGCATAAGCTGCAACAACTTAATCGATGAGTCACTGGACGAGGCGTCAAGTACCTGTTTGGTCAATGGCGTGCCAGTAAAACTATTTGCCGTCTGAAAGTTCCAGCTCAGCCCAATTGACGCTTAAACGGCGGCAGCGAATCCAGAATGTCGCGGCCGTAACGCCGGGTCAGAATACGTCGATCCATCAACGTCACTCGGCCACTGTCCTGTTCCGTGCGCAGCAGTCTACCGCTGGCTTGAACCAGACGCAGTGCTGCGTCGGGAACACTAATTTCCATAAATGCGTTGCGGCCTTGCGCTTCTACCCACTCTGCTAGGGCTGCCTCCAACGGGCTGTCTGGCACAGCAAAAGGAATCTTAGCTATCACCACGTGGCGGCAGTAGTCTCCGGGCAAATCCACTCCTTCCGCAAAACTCGCCAAACCAAAGATGACGCTACCACGCCCGCCATCGATCGCGTCTTTATGTCGACGCAAAATTTCCTGCTTACTGTAATCCCCCTGCATCAATATTCGACCACTTAACTCTCCGCTGACCCCTTGATAAACATCCTGCATTTGTCGCCGCGAGGAAAACAGGACCAGACTACCTTCACTGTGATCCAAGATATGTGGAAAGCGCTCAATAAGGGCCTCCGTATGAGCCTGTGCCTCGCCGGGGTCGCAGTCCATGGCGGGTACAATAAACGTGGCGCTGGCATAATTAAAAGGGCTGGCCACTGCTTTATAATTAGCGTCCGATGGCGCGCCAGAATGGAGCTTGAAGCGATCAAATGAATTGAGCGCGGTAATGGTCGCCGAGGTCACAATAACACCGGCGGCCTTTGACCATAGACAGTCTTGCAAGATCTCCGCTGCCAGGACTGGACTGCAGCGCAGCTCAAACCCCGGCTGCCCCACGTTATTCATCTGCGTTATCCAGCGTGCCTTTGGCGGCAACTCGCCTTCGCCACTGACCGCATACTCCAGCCACAAGGTGAGGGCAGCCTCTGCACGGCCTAGCATGCCGCCAACGTTAATGTGCCAGGTGTCTATTTCCGATTTATCTAAACTGACAAAGTCATCATCCAGCGCCTCTTCAAGTATCGCTTCTAAACGTGAGAGAGCACTACTCAATTTTTGAAATTGACCTACAAGTTCTGCGGCTATGGGGAGCAAACTCGCGGGCACCAGTCCGTGCGCTAAGCGCAATTGCTGGTCATCCCGCCTGGCATCGAATTCAGCGTCTTCAAACAGGTCTGCTACGACCTGCTCCGCTACCTGCAGCGCAGCAACAGTCTGCTCCATTTCTGCCGGCAAGGCCTGCAACAACTTCTGCGTTCCGTCAATCGCTGTCAACGAACTTGCTGAATGCGCCAGTGACTTCGCACTGTCCTGGAGCCACACTATGGTGGTGTGCAACCGGCAGAAACTAGCAAAATGTGATAACGCTTTATCGGGAAGATGGTGGCCCTCGTCGAACACATAAATACTTTCTTCCGGAGGTGATAATATCGCGCCACCCCCAAGAGCAAGATCCGAAAGGACAAGATCATGATTAGTAACGATAATATCTGCGCTTTGCAACGCGTCTCGGGCATGAAAAAAGCTGCATTGACTGATATTGGGGCAACGCCGACCACTGCATTGACTGTGATCTGTTGTTACACCAAACCAGACTTGCTCCTCAATACTATCGGGCCAGTTGTCCCTGTCACCATCCCACTCCCCTCGACCCAAAGCATCGAGCATGGCATCGTAAGTGGGTAAAGCCTCTACCAAGAGTGGCGCACTAAATCCGTCAGGGTAAAGCGGTATCAGAGATGCCTCGCCCTGACTATCTGCCATCATTCGGTCAAGCTTTGATAGGCAGACATAGCGTCGCCGCCCCTTTGCTAGGGCAAAGCTAAAGTCCATGCCGCTGCTTTCGCGAATGTCCGGCAAGTCTTTGTTGACGAACTGTTCCTGCAGGGCAATTGTCGCGGTAGCAACCACCAGTCGCTTACCAAGAGCACGAGCCATCGTGATCGCTGCAACAGCATAGGCAATCGTTTTACCAGTCCCAGTGCCGGCCTCAATGACACAAACGGCAGGCAGACCTCTATCGCTTTCTCCCGCGGCGGGAATGCGAGATAATGTATTAGCGATTTCCGCGATCATCTGCCGCTGACCCCAACGCGGAGTCAAAGATTTACTCTCCACGATCGCGTTGTATGCCTCGCGAATACAGTCTTTTGTATCTTCGTTCAGCAAGGCGTCGGCAAATTTTCGGCGAGCGCCAGTTTTCTGACCACCGCGTTGGCATATATACCGAGTGCAAAGGGACGATGTGCTGCCGGCATTGCCGCGATGCGGGCATCAAAAGCCGCCTCGCTGTAGCTTCCTTCCTCAACACGGAACCCAGTTGCAATAAGAGCATCGCTTCCATATAGCCGACTGTAAGCATAGAGATTGGTAGGGTGCAGGCAATACTCGGTGATGATTTGTCTATCAACCTCGTTTGCAACCGCATCCGGAGTATTTAGGTTGCAGCCCAAGGGGGTGCCAAAAGAAACATGAACGCGGCCCTTGTCGCCAGCGATGCCCTTAGCAATCGAAGCGATGTCCTCCTGTTCGGCTTTCTCGTAACAGCCCTTGGTTGCCTTCTCAAATAATTCTTTGGCCTTCATGGCATCACAGGGGTCAAGTTCATAGGAGATGGCCACCGGCACAATACCTAAACCCTCGATATGCGCACCAAAGTCACACTTACTTTTGTCACGACTCATCGATAACATCTTTATAACCACCGGCTCGGTGCGGTCAATGCCGTCCTTTGCTCGCCCTTCTCGCTGAGCAATCCAAACCGCCGAGTTCTCCAACAGCAGCGAGTGCCGAATATAGTTGGCCAACAGTTTAGAGGCGGCCAACAGTTCTCGCGGGCCATTGACAGAGCGTCTGACAATAAAGCTTTTGTTTAACCGCATTAAGTCTGAAACCCAGGGCTTGCTGAGCAAATTGTCACCGATAGCAATCCGCGCAGTCTCATAGCCACCATGATGAAGAGCGTAATTGGTAAACGCAGGATCCATCGCAATATCACGGTGATTACTCATGTACAAGTGAGGCCGCACAGGCTTAAGCTGTTCCAATCCCGATACGCTGAATCCGCTGGTGGCACCTTCAATCATCCGCGTCATATAGCGCTCAATAATAACTTGCATCGACCTTACGTCCGCCACTCCGCGCACCTCACTCGCCAGCCGATACCGCACTAATGAGCGCATCAGATTGGGCATAAGAGAGGCTAGCCGACCCAACCGATACGCTGCTAATGCGGCCAAAAACTCCGAGTTATCGAGCAAGCGCGACAGGACGACCGCTACCTCTGCATCTCTATAGGGTCGGATATCTGCAAAAGGATCGCTCAAGCCAGTCTTCTCAATTCATTCAGGGTGCACAGCATATTTATACCCACCAAAATTCATCGCACGCTTCAGGGCTCCCCGTGTAATGGCCACTGCCATTTTATTAGGGCAAAATCAAGCCTGCCACGCTCCAATCCAACGTGGCGGCGAGTATACTACAGCTGCCGTGTGTTGCCCCCAGTCAGTCGCAATATCTTACTTCGCCACAGACCAGCGTAACTAACCGAACCACGGCCATACGGGACAGGACAATGTTGTGAGGTCGTTGTCATATCACGAGGGACCTTGCGACACGGCCCGCTGGCCACCACAATCAAGCCTCCACCGCCCAACGGTGCCGAGCGTCAATGCCACCTCCTAACCCGATAGCGTTACCAATAGAGACATTAAAAATCGTTAATAGAGGCTCAAGAGCTATCACCCAATAACCTAAATAATTCATATTATTCAATTAGTTATAATATCTTTTGGTCTAAAAAAATCAACATGTTACGATAATACCCAAATAGTTACTAAATCGTAACTGATCTGAAACTCGTTACCTGTCGTACACTAACATCTTACTAGCCGCTCTTTAACCGTAACTGTAGATCGCGGCACGACCTCAGCGATTAGACAAGGATTTGTAATGAACATTTTGAAATTTGCAGCTGCAACGGCATTGGTACTATTTTCCGCTTACAGCTTCGCCGCAAAACCCACCAGCATAGTTTTTAAGTCTAATGCTGAAACCAATGATGGCATTGCCTACTCCAATTACACAGTAAAATGCTCCAACGGCAAGCGTGCCGACCTAACTGCTTGGAACAACAGGGGCAAATGGTGTGTTGGCGATGCCAGCAGCGATGCGTGCGAAAAGAAGCAAATAAAAGCGGCAAAAAACGCCTGTAAGTCCTCTTAAGCTAAGATGCGCTGATGCGAAGTCGCCACCGCCATCGTGGCGACGCTGATGTACTCAGGTATCACTCTAAATAACGCTTCCGCAATTGTGCAACTTCGCGGGGCCCCATACCCAGCGCCTCCTCCAAATATACTTCTAGCGAAGTATAGTGGTGTGCAATCGCCGTCAGAGCGCGAGACAAATAGTCCTCATGCACTTCTAGCATTGGTAGTATGGAGTCAGTCTCCATTTGTTGCATCTGATATTTTTGCCGCAAACGGTCTATCTCCGCATGGGGGCTGAAAAACCGCTGGGTGAGCATATAATCTTGCATCACGACTTCCTCTGAAACCCCTAATGCTAGGAGAATGATGGCTGCGGCGAAGCCGGTGCGATCCTTCCCCGCGGCACAGTGGACCAAGAATCGTGCGTCCTTCGCAGCCAATATCTCGTAAAACATTCGAGCATAAGCCTCGGTCTGCGCCTCGGCAAGGTCTCTATTGATCTCCACCATAAAATCGAACATGGTCTGCCGGCCACCAACTTGATCTGCCACGTGCTCGAAAAACTGCGCGTTACTGCCGGGGCTAATCGGTAGGCTCGCTATGCGGGGAGGATTACTAGCGGGCAACCTGCTGGGGTCCGCTTCCTGCTCCTCTAGACGCCTGAAATCGCAGACTAGGTCCAGCTCTAAGCTGGATAGTAATGCAATATCCTGGTCACTCAAATTTGACAGTTGGCCTGAGCGGAACAAAAAGCCCCACTTCACCAAGCGACCGTCGACAGTGCGATATCCTCCAAAATCTCTAAAATTCGGCGTTCCCTGCATACCCAGTTTGCGCTCTGCCGCTAACACCTCAGTGCCGTGCTGATCACGCACCCGGAAAAAATGACGGTTCGCGGGTGCGAGACCCGACACGCGAGCCCGCTCGGTATCGGCATCGTAATGCGCTTGTGCGGCGCTATTGCTTATAACCGGTTCAACCGTGACCTGGGTATCGGGATGGCTGGCGCGCCACTCGATATGATAATCCCCGTCTGACTCGCGCCAAATATGTACAGCATTTGAGACCAACATGAGCTAGAACAGACCCCTTCGATAACCAATTACTTATTAAGTGCCAAAGTAGATGCGAAAACCCTACTCCCCTTTATACTCAAAGACCGCTCGCAATAATGTTTTGACTAGATTCAGCTGATTCTCGAGGGCTTTGTCGCTGAACGGGTCTTCCCCCAGAAGATCCCGGTACATTGGCGCCATAGTGACGTAAGACATGACCAGATTATTGAAAGCCATGACTGCCCAAGGCTGTAACCCCGAGTTTTCGAATAACGTAATATCTGCACCTTCTATCTTCGCTCCCGACTGAAACATGGGCCGAAACAACCGATCAATCAACTCATTGGTATGCGGACCACCAGAAAGGGCTGCATGTTGCAGTAATCGGGCAAGGTTAGGGTTCGCATGGTGAAGGCGGACAATGGTCTCCAGCCATTGGAAGACCCTCTCGTTCGTCACGGGCCCGCTGTCTAGCTCTACCAGAGGTGCCGAGAAGTCCTGCAGTAAACGCTCAAGCACAGCCTCATAAAGCGCCTCCTTGTTTTTAAAATGGTTATAGAGACTCGGGGAGCGAATGCCTACCCGGTCTGCAACATCACCCAACGAAGTTGCGCTATAGCCTTTTTCGGCAAAAATGTCTTCGGCCGCATCGAGAATACGATCTGACGTCCCTCGAGGGGGGGCAACTGTCACTGCTGAATTATCCATCCGTAAACACGTCAGCCTCAAAAATCGAAAAATAATGACTAATAGGCGTTAGTATACATCACCTCGCAGCGAGCAAACCAGCATAGCAGCGGTTGACAAGCGGATAGCGAATGTGAATAATCGCGCCTTTCAAATTTTGACTCTCACTCGAGGTAATAGACAGTGGCGAATTCACCACAAGCAAAAAAGCGTGCCCGCCAGTCGGAAAAGCGTCGCACGCACAACGCGAGTCTCCGGTCGCTTGTTCGCACCGTGATCAAGAAGGTCAACGCGGCTATAGGCAGCGGTGATGCTGCTGCAGCAAAATCGGCCTATGACAATGCTGTTCCAGTTATCGATCGCTTAGCAGACAAAGGCATCATCCACAAGAATAAGGCAGCACGTCACAAAAGTCGCCTTAACGCGCAGGTAAAGGCTTTAACTGTATAGCGCTGTGCAAGTCAGATACAAAAAAGCCGGCGACTATGCCGGCTTTTTTGTATCTGACTTGCTTTGCACAGAAAGCCCCACTGCTCAGCAGAGCGGATGCAATTAAGCAGCGGAATCGACCCTAGCCTCTTCCTCCTCGTGCTTCTTGGCGAACGCAGCCAGCATACTCTGCTCATACGACTGGGCTTCTTGGGTATCCAATGGACGCTCCAGCGCAGACCAATCAATATCGCCGTCAGTGGCGAGGTTTTCATAGTCCAATACGCCCAACGATTCAAATTTCGGACGTATTTTCTCAGTCAGCAACCCGATACGTGCAAGGTTAGGGATGACACGCTGAAACAACAAATTGCGGAAAGTCGACATCACAAAGCCTTCCAACACTTTTTTGCGAGCCTCTTCGACATCCCAGCCAAAGTGCCGAAATACGTCTGTAGCCACTAGGCGCTCGCGGCTAATGGCACAAGCCTCGTAAGCGAACTGCGCTCGCTCTTCGCGTTCTTCGTCGGTCAACGTCTTCACAAATTCTTCCAAGTAGTTGACCCCAAACGTCACGTGCCGCGCTTCGTCGCGAGTGACGAGATACAGCACATCCTTAAGAACCTCATCGGGAGTAGTTTCACGGGCTGTGCCGAAAGCTGACAGCGCAAGACCTTCGATCACGATTTGCATGCCAATGAACTTCATATCCCAACGCTCATCGGTGAGAATTTTGTCAATAATGCTTTTCAGATGCGTATTGATCGGATACGTCATTCCCACTCGCTGCTGCAGGTATTTATTGAACACCTCGACATGGCGCGCCTCATCGAAAGTTTGTGAGGCCGCGTAAAGCTTGGCATTCAACGAAGGAGCACAGGAGCACAGCTGAGAGGCTACCAACAGCGCGCCCTGCTCACCGTGCAGGAATTGGGACAGACTCCAAGCATTCATGTGCAACCAGAACTCATCCTTAGTTTTTTCGTCCATAGCTAGGTAAGGCTCATAATCATGCAGGTTCATCATCTCTGGCGCTCGCTCTTCCGCAGGCCAAGGGCGGTCCCAGTCAATGTCCATTTCGGGATCCCAGTTGAGTTGTTTGCCGAGATCATAGAGTTTCTTAATCCGATCATCCTGCACCTTATAATCCCAGTTATAGGAACCACTCAATGGGGTCTGGAAAATCTCGGCCACATGGTCAACATCGGCGCTGGTCAGTAGATCTTCCAGATCAGGATTTTCACTAGGGTAATCAGCGCCTGCATGGCGCTGAATTTTTCGAGGTGCTTCTTCGGTCCATTTAATTTGCATAATTGTCGCTCGTCTAATGTGTTATCGATTACAGGCGTTGACTATGGGCTATAGCTAAAAACCGGACAAGGTAAAGTCTTGTCAATTACCAGTCTTTTGTGGCCAAATGGGCGTATGCCTAATACCAGCACTCCAGCACAGTACGTCCTGATTCTTATCGATATGGCGGAGAGTCAGGGTTGCACGCGCGACAACTTGCTCGCGGGCACCACGCTCGCAACCAGCGGTATATCCGGAATAGGTGCTCGTATCAACGATGCAGACTTCACTCAAGTCGTCGCTAACGCACAAAGGCTAACCAACAAGCCCGCGCTAGGGTTAGAGCTGGGATTGCGCCTTAATCTGAGCGCTCATGCTATATTGGGTCAGGCTTTTATGACCTGTCGTGACCTCGCACAAGTTATGGATTTATTGCTTAAGTACCAACATATATTAGCATCAGGACTCCAGATCGAGCTTGACACCATAGGCGAGCAATGCGCTCTAACACTGTTCAACACGCCGGGCGATCTGTCGATCGAGTTTGGATATGAGCTTTTTTATGGCGCCTTCATTAACACCATACGTGGCTTGTTAACTGAGCCTGACTTTTGTCTGCATATGGAGCTACCTTATCCGAAGCCGGCTCACTCCAGCGCCTATTATGAAGCCCTAGGAGAAGCCGTTTACTTCAACTGCGTGAAAGGCCGTATTTTATTTCATCGCGACCTCCTCAACACAGCCGTGCCCTCTTCCAATCCGATATTGCGGAATCTCTATGAAGCGGAATGTGTTCGTCTGCTGGCAGACCTGGAAGAAGAAAAGTCAGTAGCTGAGCAAACCCTGCGATTGTTACGCAAACTAGAGGGCCAGTATCCTCAGATGCCGCGCATTGCGACTATGCTCAATCTCAGCCCACGCACGTACCGACGGCGACTCGATGAAGAACAGCAGTCTTTTCAACAACTACTAGATCAGGTGCGCGGCGAACATGCCACCCGCTACCTGCTAAACACACGCCTGTCTTTATCCAGTATCGCTTATAAAATAGGCTTCAGTGATCCGTCGAACTTCCGCCGCGCATATCTTAAATGGACCGGCATGACACCCGGAGAGGTTCGCAAAAACTAGCTTGGCTGAAAGCACCCCTCGGCTAGAGAATAAGACATACCACAGCACTCTCGCGCCATCATGTCTGCCATCATGGCAGAATCTTCGCTGAAAGCGACTGTGCGCTGACCAGCAGGCAAATCGAATACGGCCACAGCACGCCAAGGCTCAGCCCCCCGATAAAGAACTGTGTACCCAGCTACTGATCCTTTTCCACGATAGTTTGCAACCAGTTCACAGACTTCAGTTTTTGCGCGAACCTGATCCGTCACATCGACACAGCTCCAACCTTTAGACCCCGGACTGGCCGACCACAATGCACATGCCTGCTTAGTGAGCATGCCGCTTACCGTTGTCACCAGTCCAACCTCAGCGGGACTTTTTCGCAACAGCTGAGCCATTTTCACCGTAGACTGAAACATAAAGTTATTTAGTGGCCCGCCACCGAAAGTCATCCCTCCTGTGACACTGACATCGCGCTGCACGTCCAGACCAAATTCCTCTAGCTGCACCCGCACTGCGTACGGGAAGCACGAGTATAGCTCGCACAAACGAATATCGTTAAAATTCACGTCAGCCAACTCCATGGCGGCCTGCCCGGTTATACGAAATCCTGGGCTCGCGCCAAGATCCTTGCGACTGGACACCACCGACATAAAATTCGATTCCGTGAACGCCTGAGGGAAGACCCACTTGCTGCGCTCAATACCTAATGTCTCAGCGAGACCCGCAGAACACAATATAAGTCCCGCAGCTTGATCGACATTCCACTGGCTGTTGTGCAGTTTAGTATAAGGGAAAGCCAGCATACGATTAGCGACAGAGTGATCACGAATGTAGTCGGCTGACAGCCCTTGGTCGGACCAGGCGTCCGGATTGTCTGCCGCCAGCACACTCAGTCTGGCATACATATTGGCCATCTGATCCCGATGCTGCCTCACGCTTAAACCCTGTTTGTGCCGCAGTGCACTATCGAGGATAGCGTAGTAACCCACGGGCATACCAAGGCCGCTGTCTGACTCGACCGATGACCACATCTCAGCTTCAGGTCGCAACGTGATATCTGGCTGGATATTATTCTGCGGCGTTTCGAATGCCTCACCTCCAGCCCTGCTTGCACAAAGAGCGCGAAACCTCGCCTCTCCGCCAGCAACCAGCATCACTTTAGCGTCACTATCCTGTATACGCTGGCAGGCACGGGTCAACAGGCTTTGCTGCAATATCCCAAATTCTGCCAGTAGCGTTTTGGCAGAGTGTGCGCCCAAAGCATCGGCCAATAGACGCCCGGGATCCGTATAGCTCCAAAGGCTTTTCGGCACCAAGATTTCATCTGCCAAGCTCAACAACTGCATGCAGCCGGCATCGACAGCAGCATCGCGCAAAGCCTGCTCCATAAGAGCTACCGGTTCCAGCGCGCACTCGTGGTCATCAATCTTCTGCTGAACAGAAGCAACCCCCACCAAGACTGGAGTGTTAGCCTCGAACTCAGCCATGAATGAACTCTTCCGCGTACCAGTTCAGCATGCCGATTTTTTCTTCCAACGGCTTATCCGCTTCCATTGCATAGACGTTGCGAAAACCGATAATCACATCGGTCACTCCGATACTTTCAAGTTTTTCAAGCCCATCAGGCGTGAAGGCATTCTGTCCGGTAGTGAAGATTTTGAATGGGCGGTCAGCAGTGCCATATTCCTGACGTAGCTGATTGATTCGCCCGATATAAGCCTCCAACTCCTCAATATTCGCCCCTGCACACATCCAGCCATCACCCGCCCGCGCAGCGCGTTTCAGAGCGAGTTCTGTGTGTCCACCAATCAGCAGCGGCGTTGGCTTGGTTGGCACTGGGTTCATCTTATTAGCCGGCATATTGTGTATTTCGCCCACGTAACCGAAATACTCGCCGGTCTCTAGACCACGCAACATATCGATTTGCTCATCTAATCGCTTCCCACGCTTTTCCCAAGGCACGCCACAGATCGCAAAATCCTCCTCCCACGGGCTAATCCCTACACCAAAATCAAAACGATTGCCGGACAATGACTGAATACCTTGAACCTGTTTGGCCACTACAGGTGCCTGCCGCACGGCGAGTTTATAAACGAAGGTCGCGAGTCTAATTTTCTCGGTAACGGCCGCCATTGCAGCGACCGCAATAAGGCTTTCAATAAAAGGTACACTTTCCAAAAACTCCCTGCTGCCATCATTATTGTAGGGATATTTAGAACTCGCCTCCTGCGGATAACAAATACTATCGGGAATCGTAATGCCATTAAAACCCGCTTGTTCTGCCGCTCTGGCCAAAGGCAGATAGTGGTCGGCCTCACACATGCCAATCTGGTAACTGAATCTCATTGCCTAAGCCCTCATACAATAAAAGAGAAATACGTTGCTGGATGTGACCCACACTGTATCCGCTAATAGTGTCAAGGTCTCAGAGGGGGTAAAATTATCCATGGCTGGCCTCACATACTAAACCCTGCGCCCCATTGCTGGCACGCGCAAGCCGCAGAGCCTATTCGGTCACAATATAAACAAGCTGCCCAATGGTTATTTTTTGAGCAGGGCAACAGTGCGCCAAAGGCCAACTCAAGGTGCGCGGTGGTGCTTATATATTGCCAACATATGCTTTCCTCTGGTATCAAGCGTATTTTGAGTATCGAATTGATTACGTTGAAGGAGCGACGATATGTCTGACATCTCTGATCCCATTGAACTAACGCCAAGCAGTGATGGCTCTCGGCGCTTCTTATTTGAGGATGCGGATATCCGTGGCGAAATTGTTCACCTAGACTCGGCGTATCAGGAAATAATCGCCATTCACCAATATCCCTTGGCAGTGAGTCGTCTACTGGGCGAATTTCTGGCCGCAGCGGTGCTGTTGTGCGCGAACCTCAAGTTCGAGGGGACATTAATTTTGCAGGTAAGATCAGAAGGTGAGATACCACTGCTAATGGTGGAATGCGACCACCAATTGCGCCTGCGCGGTATCGCGTCAGGTGCAGAGCACGCTACTTCCGACAATAATAATGAGCTGCTTAGGTCTGGCCAACTAGCGATCACCATCGATCCGGCCCATGGCCAGCGCTATCAGGGTATTGTCCCACTCGAGCAAGGCTCGCTGTCCAACAGCCTAGATGGCTACTTCAAACGATCCGAGCAATTGAATACCCGTGTCTGGCTGGCAGCCGACGGAGAGCAAGCAGCAGGTCTGCTATTACAGCAACTGCCGGCACTGATTACTCCCGACGAGGACCAGCGTGCGCAACAGTGGGAACACGTCTATTCAATGGCCGCGACAGTGACAGACCCAGAGTTATACCAACTTGAGAGTGAACAACTACTCTATCAACTCTATCATAAAGACCGTGTGCGCCTATTTGAGCCAGCTAGCGTAAGTTTTAACTGCAGCTGCTCCCGCGAGCGCACTCATCGTGCCTTGAGTACTCTAAATCCCGACGACATCGAAGAGTTGCTGCAGGAACAGGGCAGCATCACCATGGACTGTGACTTCTGCAACCAACACTATCAATTTAGCCGCAGTGATTTGGCAAATGTTTTAGGGGCCAATAAGGCTAAAATCTTACACTGAGTACACACTAGCCGGAATTTGCCGAAATTATACTCAATATATTTCGCATACTGCGACGATTCTGACATAATCGGCTCCCAGCTAGAGCTCGATCATTAGCGCAAAAGCTCGACCCAGCTAGCGCTCTATACTGACAGGACAAACAATGACTGTAGATACCCAGACCGCCCAGGAGCACGCCAACCTGGCACCATCCAAGTTGATTGAAGAATCATTAAAGCGCGGAGAGGGAACACTGACCAACACCGGCGCGCTGCTGGTGACAACGGGAAAACGCACGGGCCGCTCACCTGCTGACCGATTTGTGGTCAAAGAACCCAGCACCGCAGACAGCATTGAATGGGGTAGCGTAAATCGTCCTTTCGACAGCGACAAGTTTGACGCTTTATGGGAGCGCGTGCAGTCGCGGCTGGAGGGCCGCGACAAGTTCGTTGCCCACCTTCATGTGGGAGAACACAGCGATCACTATTTACCGGTAAAAGTCACAACAGAAACCGCCTGGCAGTCTCTATTCGGATTCAATATGTTTATTCGTCCCGAGACATATAATGCTGGCCGCAAGCCCGAGTGGAATATCCTTAACGTCGCTAGTTTCGAGTGCGACCCTGAGCGTGATGGCACCAATTCCGATGGCGTCGTTATCATTCATTTCGCCCAGCGCAAGGTACTGCTTGCAGGCATGCGTTATGCCGGTGAAATGAAAAAATCGATGTTCTCAGTGCAAAACTTCTTGTTGCCGGAAAAAGATGTTATGCCAATGCATTGTAGTGCCAACGTCGGCGAAGGTGGCGACACCACTTTGTTCTTCGGTTTGTCCGGAACAGGCAAAACCACGCTCTCTGCTGACCCAGACCGCTATCTGATCGGTGATGACGAGCACGGCTGGGCCAAAGGCTCGGTTTTCAACCTCGAAGGGGGGTGCTACGCTAAGACTATTGACTTGAGTCAGAAGAATGAACCGGTAATCTGGGATGCTATCCGGTTTGGCGCCATTGTCGAAAATGTCGTGGTAGATAGCAGCCGTCGTGCCGATTATTGCGACACCACCCTCACGGAGAACGGCCGTTGCTGTTACCCGCTGGAGCATGTCGAAAAACGCACTGACACCAACAGCGGTGGCGAGCCAAAGTGTGTCATCTTTCTAACATGTGATGTCTCTGGGGTGCTACCCCCAGTCTCGATATTGTCCAAGGAAGCCGCCGCATTCCACTTCCTCAGCGGCTATACCGCCAGAGTCGGTTCCACTGAGCTGGGTGCGGAAGCCGGCATACACCCGACTTTTTCAACCTGTTTCGGCGCTCCCTTCATGCCACGACCAGCCAGTGACTATGCGGAATTACTGATGAAGCGCATTGACGATTTCGACAGCCATGTGTACTTAGTTAACACTGGGTGGGTAGGAGGCTCAGGGGCGCCGGGCGGGACAGGCGCACGATTCCCTATCCCAGTTACTCGAGCAGTGGTTCAGGCGTGCCAGAGTGGCGTATTATTGAACGCTGCCACCGATCATCTGGGTATCATCAACCTACATTTCCCAACCGAGATTCCAGGCGTCGACGCCAAGTATGTTGACCCGCGCACAGGCTGGGGTAGCGCGGCCGTCTATGATGAACAAGCGAGCAAATTAGCCGCCCTGTTCGAGGACAATATCAAGAAGTTTCACGTATCACAGGACATTATCGCCGCCGGGCCCAAATCACGCGGATAATGCAGGTTGATTGCATAAAGCTCGCTGCACAGTGAGCTTTATACCTGCCAAGCCTATTTAGGCGCCTACCTATAGAAGCAACCACGCATAGCGCAAAAAAAATTGGGACTGTTAGTATGTTTATTCTAATTTTGTCCCGTACTCTGTCTTCATGGGCTGGCAACAGTCTATCGATTTTGTTACTTACCCCAAGGAGTTAAGTCATGGCCGAAGCAAAGAAAAAAGTCACCAAAACAACTCGCAAACCCGCCACTGCGCGCAAACCCGCTGCCAAGCGTAAGCCTGTCGCAAAACGCAAGACTGTCGCCACCAAAAAAACGACCGCTAAACGGGCCAGTGCAAAAACATCTACAGCAGATTTTGTTGGCAACGCTCAAGAAACTGGCCGCAGTATTTTTTTAGCTAGCCTTGGTTTCTATGGCAAAGCTTACGATCAGGCACAGGAACAGCTGGGCACTTTGCAAAAAGAGCTGAAAGCACGCCGCAAGAAAGCTGACAAAGCCTACATGGAACTAGTCTCGCGTGGCGTCAAGCTTGAAAAGGTCGCTAAAGTTGCTATCGACGACATTGATCTGACAAAACTGGAGCTGGAAAATCTAGCTGACCGCAAAGTGCTGCAGGCCCAGCTAAAAAAGGCGAAAGCACGCTTTGAAGACTTAAAAGGCGCTGTACGTTTAAAATCGGCTGCATAAGCAGCTCTCCATTCAGGACTGTTTACCTCCGTTCATGAGGATTTTTTGGGGCCACTCTGTGGCCCTTTTTTTTGTCTGCTAATCTGTTTTAATGGGCCTATTGACCACATTAACGTCGCAGCCAAGCGTTCGTAGCTAAAAGGGCATAAGCCATGAGTGATGACAACAACAAAGTCGCAGACAAAGCGAGTGAAATCGCGAAGAGTATATGGCTCGCCGGGTTGGGTGCCTACGGAAAAGCCGTCGAAGATGCTCAGGGAAGACTGGAAAAAGCGCTTGAGCCGCCGAAATTATTTCGTGACTTGGTTAGAGCCGGTACAGCGCTGGAAGAAGACGCCAAGGGCAGCACAGTCGCCGCTCGGCACTCCGTGGAGGATCGTATCAACAGAGTGCGTGAAAATTTTCAAAATCAACGCCCGGCGCGCATTGAAGACTTAACGGCTCTGCACAAAAAGGTGGACCAGCTCACAAGAAAGGTCAACCGACTCAGCAAGGCTCTCGCAGAGCAGCGCGCCGATGACCGTCCGTTAGTCAAGGCAGCCGCGAACAAAAAATCTACCACAGCGGCATCTTCCTCGCGCAAGGGGAGTACTAAAAAAATTACCCCTCGCACTAAAGCTAAAGCCATCGCAAAAAAACGTAAGGCCTAATACAGGCCCACCATGAAAACAAGGGATCGTATTCTCGACACTAGCCTGGCACTGTTCAACGAGGAGGGCGAACCCGACACTACGACTATCGATATTGCCAATGAAATGGACATCAGCCCCGGCAATCTTTATTACCATTTCAAAGGCAAAGACCAAATCATTGCCGAGTTATTCCAACAATACGAGCTCGGCATGAGCCATACGCTGAACGCTCCAATAGAGCGACCCTTGAGCACTGACCGCGGCAGCGCGGAAGACAATTGGTACTACCTTTATGTCGTTATGGAAGAAATGTATCAATACCGTTTTTTATATCGCAATCTTGACAATATCCTGCAGCGCTACCCTAACATAAGGCGCGGTTTCAAACGATTGATTCAACTTAAGCGAGCCGCGCTGTATTCGATTTGTCAGGCACTTCTGCAACAGGACGTCATTGATGCAAAGGGTCAGCAGTTGCTTGGCCTAGTCGATAATATGACGCTCAATCTGACATTTTGGTTCAATTATGAAGCCCTACTGCACGACAATCGCGCGCCGCAAGTCACGATTCATCAGGGCGTATTACAGCTACTAACGATGGTCGCACCATATCTTGGAGATGATGAACTTAGCTTTTATCGAGAGTGTGAAGACACTTATGTGAACATGCTAGTAGAGCAACACTAACGCACTCTTTGAAGCAATATCACGTCTGTTCCAATGATCTCCAAACTGGCACCGTGATCTTGCGCCCACCAGCGCCACGCATTCGCACTAAAAAAACAGACGTGGGTCGGATCATTTTTGTAGTGCCAGCGACTAAACGCAGCGCGATTACGCACTAGCTTAGTCATAACGCCCATCCATCCACCAGGGCGGAGCAAAGACCACAGATGTTCCAGCTCCTGCGCAGGGTGATGCAGGTGTTCAACCACTTCGGTGGCGCAAATAAAATCATAGCTCCCATGCAGTGTGCGCTCATCACACATAAAAAAACTGTCGTAGAGAGACACATGGAATCCGTCCTCCCGCAACATATGCGCAAGAGCCGGGCCTGGACCGCAACCGAAATCCAGACCGTGTGCGCCAGCTGCAAGGCGCGCAACAAGTGGACCCATCAGCCGTGACAGAAATTTACGATAGGCGGGGTCGTCGGTTTTATTTTGATGTAATTCATACTCAGCTTTCTCAGCACTTCGCGACAAGTGCCATTTAGGCGGCACAAACACTAGCCAACAGGTGGCACAACATAGGTAAAATCGACGTCGATCACTCGAGTACGGGGTAACTTCGACCCCCATGCACAGAGGGCAGTGTATTTCATCCAACATCTGTTACTATTCCTGTCCACTGTAAATATTGTATTTCTATTGGAGCGTAACATGACGATCAAGATTGGAGACAAGATTCCCGCCTGCACAATGAAAACCATGGGCGAGAAAGGACCAACAGACATCACCACGGACGAGATTTTCGCCGGTAAAAAAGTACTGTTATTTGCCGTACCGGGAGCCTTCACGCCCGGCTGCAGTATCACTCACTTACCCGGATATGTGGTGAACGCTGACAAGATCATAGCCAAAGGTATAGACACTATTGTCTGTATGTCGGTAAACGATGGTTTCGTGATGGGCGCCTGGGGTAAAGCCCAAAATGCAGAAGCACTGCTGATGCTAGCGGACGGCAACGGAGACTTCACGGCAGCACTTGGCTTGGAATTGGATGGCAATGGGTTTGGCATGGGCATGCGCAGCCAGCGCTTTGCTATGATTGTGGAGGACGGCGTCATAAGCCATCTAAACGTAGAAGAAGGTGGGGGTGTGGACGTGAGCTCTGCAGAAACGATGATGGCATTGCTATAGGGCCGATTTTGATCGCGCATCAGCTTACGTCAGCAAGAGATAGCATACGCTGCTGATAACAGCAGCGCCCAGCAGATTGATAATGACACCCTCGCGTGCCATGCGAGCCGTGGTGATTTGTCCTGTGCCGAACACCACGGTGTTCGGCCCCGTCGCAACCGGCAACATGAACGCGCAACTGGCACTCATAGCTGCCGGCACCATTATGAGTTCCGGTGAGATCCCCGCCGCAAGCGCTGCGGCTGCCAGTATCGGCATTAGCAGCGCGGTGCTGGCGGTGTTGGACGTCCCTTCGGTCATAAACGTTACCATCAGGCAAACGATCACCATCAGCAGGTAAATAGGCATATTGGTCATTTCCGTCAGCCATAGCCCGATCAACTCACTCATACCCGAGCTCACAAACCCCTTTGCAAGACAAATACCACCCGCAAACAACAACAATACACCCCATGGAATGGTACTGGCGCGCTCCCAGTTCAACAAACGCTGACCCTGTCCATTGCCGCTGGGCACCAGAAATAGGGCTACCACCGCCAGTAGCGCCACAGAGGCATCGTTTGCCTGCGGTAGGTCTAACCATGCTTTCCAGCCACCAAAAGGCTCGCTGCGCATCACCCAAGCGAGAGCAGTCAAACCGAACACCACCATCACGCGGCGCTCATGCGCGCGCCATGGTCCTACCGCAGGCAATTGCAACGCCAGAGCACCCCTCAAATTGCGCGTCAAGATCAGCGCCATAACTGGGACCATTAATATAACGACCGGGAGCGCCCAACCCATCCACTGGGTAAAACTAATTACCTGCCCAGTGGTTTCTTGGTAGACCTGCATAAAGATGAGGTTCGGAGGCGTACCTATAGGTGTTCCTAGGCCCCCAATATTCGCGGCATAAGCAATGCCGAGTAGCAAAGGAGCCGCGAGGCGCGACTTATCGTCAACGGCGTCAAGCACAGCCAACGCGACAGGGAGCAGCATTAGCGCTGTAGCCGTGTTGGATATCCACATACTCAGCACGGCCGCCGCACACATAAATCCCATTACCAGCCGACGACCACTGCTGACGCCAAATAACGCTACCATCCCCAGCGCAATACGGCGATGCGCGCCCGAGTGTTCCATTGCCTTGGACAATAAAAAACCACCCAATAACAGTAAAATCAGCGGCGAACCATAGGCCTCACCCACCTCACGCGGGGTCAACACACCGAGTAAAGGCAATATCGCCAACGGCAACAACGAAGTAACGGGGATAGGAACCGGCTCAAATACCCACCAAATGACACACAAGGTGGCGACAAATCCAACGATTGCGATATCCGAACCATATCCGGCAGCCGTGCTCGCTACCACTACCGCTACACCTAACAACGGGCCGCTCCAAAGACCCCATTTACCTATCGCCGACAAATTCATCCCCTGAGTATCATATCAGCGACCATCCTGTCCCAGTCACCGGCTAGTGTAAACCCCACACTGGAGCAGTGCTCTGCAAAGCGCTACACTCCATAGCATTATGAATGAGCTTCCTCAGGTACTGATCGATCGCTTTCAGCGTCGGGTTGACTACGTCCGCCTCTCTGTTACCGATCGCTGCGATTTTCGCTGCGTCTACTGCATGGCGGAGGACATGACATTCACGCCAAAAGAACAGGTGCTAACACTGGAGGAAATACAAGAGGTGGCGCGCGCCTTTGTTGAACTGGGTGTTGGCAAGATACGCCTTACCGGGGGAGAGCCACTTATTCGCAACAATATTTTGGCGCTAATCGAACCCCTGGGGCAGCTACTTGGCCTTGATCAATTGGCACTAACAACCAATGGCTCGCAACTGCATCGGATGGCCGCAGACTTGCGCCACCTTGGCGTAGACCGCATCAATATTAGCTTAGATAGCCTGCAGCCGCGCAGATTTCGCCAACTCACACGCCATGGCAACCTGAATCAGGTCATCGCAGGCATTGACGCCGCCATTGAGGCGGGCTTTGACCAAATAAGACTTAATGCGGTCATTCTGAAAGGCCGTAACGAGGATGAAGTTCTGGATCTGGTCAACTTCGCTCACCAGAGGGGTATTGACATCGCTTTTATAGAAGAGATGCCGCTGGGGCGAATCAATGAACACGACCGTGCCTTGAGCTTCTGCAGCAGCGAGGCATTACGAAACATCATTTCAACACAACATACGCTTGAAGCATTGGGTGACCCAACAGACGCCGCAGGCCCCGCTCGCTACTTCAGCACCACTGGCTCACCGACAAAAATCGGCTTTATTTCCCCGCATAGCAATAACTTCTGTCATCTGTGTAATCGAGTGCGGGTCACCGCCGAAGGGCAGCTTCTACTGTGCCTAGGCAATGAACACTCTGTTGATCTTCGCAGTGTGATCCGCTCTAAATATTACACATTGGATGCGCTGAAGAGAGCCATCATCGAGGCTGTGTCAATAAAGCCCGAAAAACATCATTTCGATCTAAACGAAACACCCGACATCGTTCGCTTTATGAATACGACCGGCGGATAACCATATTTTCTCACGCAGTATCGCGTACAATGCCTGCTCCAAACTTGAGGTCCCCCATTGCACACACAACATTTTCCGCAGCTTGAGTCTGTAGAGCTCATCGAACAGGGCTTTGAGGCTTTCGGATACATTTGCAGCCGCAAGATTGCGACAGCTGTGTTTCTGGCTTTTCAGTTGCGTAAACCCGTTCTGATTGAGGGCCCCCCCGGCGTAGGCAAGACAGAGCTAGCTAAGACCATTGCGCAATTGCTCGATACTCCACTGATTCGCCTGCAATGCTATGAGGGCCTCGATGAGGCCAAAGCACTTTACGAATGGAAATACGGGAAACAATTACTGTATACCCAAGTACTGAAGGAAAAACTCGGAGATTTATTACAAGGCGCAATAGGACTTGCTGAGTCCGTTGAGAAGTTGCACCAATTCGGTGATATTTTCTACTCTGAGGAGTTTTTGGAGCCGCGACCTCTGCTGAAAGCGATGCAGCAGGACAAAGGGGCTATTTTATTGATCGATGAAGTTGACAAGTCCGATTACGAATTCGAATCACTATTGCTGGAGATTTTGTCCGATTATCAGATATCTATTCCGGAAATAGGCACAGTAAAAGCTCGCACAACGCCCATGGTATTTCTAACCAGCAATAATACGCGAGACATTTCAGATGCGTTAAAGCGGAGATGCCTCCATTTGTATATTCCGTTCCCGACAGTAGAACTGGAGGAGCGCATCATTCGCACTCGCGTCCCCAACGTGACCGAGGCACTGCGCCATCAGCTTGTGGAGTTTGTGCACTCGTTGCGCCAGCTGGATCTGAAGAAGGCACCGGCCATTTCAGAAACTATCGATTGGGCTCGAAGTCTATTGTTGTTGCATGCTGACCAGCTGGATGCGGAGCTAGTCCGCAGTACACTCAATGTATTGCTAAAATATGAGGAAGACATCGAAACCGCAGATTCTGAGTTACGCAGCTTGCTGAGCACTCGCTCATCAGACAAACGCACCACATAATAACGCGCTACTGAAAAGATCTTGCTACACAA
The DNA here is from genome assembly GCA_029246385.1 of Halioglobus sp. GTDB lineage: Bacteria > Pseudomonadota > Gammaproteobacteria > Pseudomonadales > Halieaceae > Marimicrobium. The sequence continues at coordinate 310,085 of JAQWNG010000025.1, read as the reverse complement.
AAACGGCACGGAGAGCTAACAAGCATGCAGTCCAACCTTGTCGACTTTATTCAGGTTTTGCGCAGCCACGACATCAGAGTCTCTCCAGCAGAAACACTTGATGCCATTGGTGTAACCACCACGCTGGGATATTCTGACCGCAATCTACTGCGCGACGGCTTGGCGATGACGCTTGCAAAGACACCGGCAGAAGAAGTGATCTTCCTAGACTGCTTCGATCGTTTTTTTCAACAGGACCTCGCTAATTTTTCTTCCGAGGAAGTACCTAACAAACAGGACGAGAGCAAAGACGCAGATCAAGCAGATAACGCTGCGGTGCAGTCGGAGAATTTTTTCACCAGTCAAATTTCAACACTAGAAATGGCTGCCAAGAGTGATCCATCTCTAAAATCTCTATTGCATACTCCCTTAATGGAGAACCTGCTGAACAATAATCGTCCTGAGCTCACACTGGCAATTAATGCCGCGGCGCAAAGCGTAGACCTACAAAAAATTCAAATGTTCACCCAAAAAGGCCAGTTCACTCGGCGAATTCTCGATGCGATGGGTGAGGAGCAAATCCGCAATGCAGTGATTGCATTAGAAAGAGCTGAGAATCCGGCACTGGCTGTGCTGCAACGCTTCCGCGACATCCTGCGGCAGCAGGTGCGTGATTATGTGGAACGGGAATATCTATTACATGCGGAAGGCAAAAATCAGCAATTCATGGACGATATTCTGAGCAAAACGCGGCTAAACAATCTCGAGCATATATACCTTCACAAAGTGCATGAACTGATAAGGAAGATGGCTAAAAAACTAGCCAGTCGCCATGCGCACAAGCGTAGGCACCTTAAACGTGGGCAGCTGAATATGGCCAAGACTTTGCGCAAGGGCATACCCAATGATGGCGTCATGTTCAATACATACTGGCGGCAGGTAAAAAAGGAAAAACCGCAAATATTGGCGGTATGCGATGTCAGCGGTTCCGTTGCTGCCTACTCAAAATTTTTGCTCCTGTTTCTTTACAGTCTGCAAGATATCCTGCCAAAAGTCCGCAGTTTTGCTTTTTCAAGTCACTTAGGCGAAGTGAGCACATATTTTGATGACTACCCGGTAGAGAAAGCCATAGAACTCGTCAATTGGAAGTACGGAGGGGCAACAGATTATGGGAATAGCCTGATGGACCTGTCCAAACTGGCGCTGGACGACATCAACAGTAATACAACGGTGATCATTCTTGGGGATGCACGCAACAACAACGGCGACCCCAAACTGGATATTCTGCAAAGCATTTTCCAGCGCGCAAGACAGGTAATCTGGCTTAACCCCGAGTCTCGGCGAGCCTGGGGTAGCGGTGATTCAGAAATGTTGCGCTACCAGAGTGCTTGCCATTTTAGCGCTGAGTGCAATAACCTCAAGCAGTTGGAGCGGATCGTCGACCAACTTCTCAAGAGCACCCGGTAACATTCATGGCTTTCTACTGCAAAGATTGTAGCTATCGCGGAAAAGGCAGCGGCAAACGTGGCAAATGCCCAGCCTGCGGTTCATATAACTGTGTTCAAGACTCAAACCCAGTTAAGAAACGATCGAAGCCGGGCACATGGCGTCTGGTAGTTCTCGCGTTGCTTTGGGTCTATCTCATCATACAAATCTTATGGCAGGTGAACGAATGAAGCCAGGGGTCGCGAGATTACAAAGGAATCACTATGCCTGATGTTATGCTTCGCTTCGATATGCGCCTCCCTGCCATAGCAAAGGCATCACAGGCTGATCTATATCAGGCTGCAATTGAAATGTGCGAATGGGGGGACGGCAACAACATCGGCAGCGTGCACCTGTCCGAACATCATGGCTCTCCAGATGGCTATTGTCCCTCGCCACTGGTATTAGCCTCCGCAATAGCAACGCGCACACGGCGTATGCGTATTTTTATATCCGCTTTGATTGCTCCGTTGCACGACCCCGTGCGGTTAGCAGAGGATCTAACAGTGTTAGATATTATCAGTCGAGGTCGCGTCATACCTGTGGTCAGTGGAGGCTACCGAGAGGAAGAGTTTATTGCCGTTGGTAAAGATCTCAGTGTGCGTAAAAAATATATGGATGACATAGGCCCGTTTCTTAAAAATGCGTGGAGCGGAGAGGCTTTTGAGTATGAGGGCCGCACTATTACTATTACACCAAAGCCCTTTAGCCAGCCGCGGCCGATGCTTTTGATGGGGGGCAGTAGCAGGCCCGCTGCGCGGCGCGCAGCTCGGGATTCTGACTTCTTTATCCCCTCTGGGCCAGAAATATTCGAGTACTATCGAGAAGAATTAAAGGCGCAGGGAAAGCCGGATCCAGGACCGATGCCCAGCGCGCCCTCTACTGTGACTTTTGTCTCAGAGAATCCGGACTCCTACTGGGAAAAGATTGCTCCTCACCTCCTGCATGAGACAAACATGTATGCAAACTGGGCGGAAAAGGCTAACGTTTTCAGCCCTTATAAGCACTTTGACAGCAGCGGCGATTTGCGTGATAGCGGAGCCTACAAAATTTACCGCCCACAAGAACTCATAGACGCAGCTAGAGACATGGTCGGTCCACAGCCGATCATGCTACATCCGTTATGTGGCGGTATCCATCCAGATTTAGCATGGTCAAGCCTACATCTGTTTATGAATGATGTAATGCCAATCTTACGCGAAGAAGGAATCGCTTAGAAAATCATTCTGCGCATGCTGACGGTTATTCATAGTGTTAAGCAATGTCTGTGATTTCGTCAGTTTGTAGAATACCCGCAGGGCTCACCTGCTCAGAGATCTATCGGTCTCCCCCAACATGGGGCAAGTAGTAGCGAGAGATGCTGATCGCAAGTATCCTATCCAATTGTCAATCGCCGAAAGACAGGAGTTAATCCATGGATAACGCCCGCCCAACACCACTGATAGAGGATATCGATGATACCCGTCGAAAACTCGAATCCTGGATTTCATCGAACCGAGGGCAAGACGTCTGCATTCAAGAGCTTACTATTCCAGAAGCCACCGGCATGTCCAATGTCACACTTTTGTTTGACATAACCTGGGACGAAGACGGGCAGCAGCGCAGGGAGTCCCTAGTAGCAAGACTACAGCCAGCAATTGCGCGCCCGGTATTTCCTAACTACGACTTAAGCCTGCAGTACGACGTAATGGCGGCAATCAGGCTATGCAGCGATATACCCGTACCGGAGTTGTGCGGACTAGAAACCGATAGGTCTTTGTTGGGCGTGCAGTTCTACCTTATGAAGCGTGCAGAAGGCCGCATACCTACGGACATGCCGCCTTACAACATGGACGGCTGGATGATGCACGAAACCAGCGTAGAGAAACGTCAACACCTTTGGCGTGCGGCAGTGGACACGATGGCCCGTTACCATCAACTGGACTACGAAAAAATGGGCTTCAGCAAACTGCGGGTGCCGGGCAAAACGGCGCTGCAACAGCAATTAGTCTACTGGGAGAACTATCTGAGGTGGGCGCTAGAAGGCGAAGAGCACGCCATCGTGCAGCGAGCACTAGCTTGGCTGCAGACTAATCAGCCAAAGGAAGAACCCACCGTGCTGTGCTGGGGTGACGCCCGCTTAGGGAATATTATCTTCACGCCGTCGCTGGATGGTGTGGCCGCCGTGCTGGATTGGGAGATGGCGGTGTTAGGCAATCCGGTGCAGGACCTGGCATGGTTCAACTATCTTGACGCCACATTCGCCGAGGGACTGGGCATGCCGCGACTGGAGGGTCTGCCAACATATGAACAAACGATCGCTCAATGGGAACAGGCCTCGGGCTTTTCCGCCCAGGACTATGACTATTACCAAATTTTTGCCGGGATGCGCTTTGGACTCATTATGTCTCGCATTATGTTGGCCACAGGGCAAGATGATGAGGTACAAAACAGTTTTGCCTGCCAGCTACTGGAAAAATATTTAAACCGCCTTATATGATCCCCCTAGGGCAAAAAACCGGTGCAACTGTACTCTGTCGACGTTGGCAGATACACTTGCCGCCCGCTGCAATAGGCCGGATGAGCTTATGTTTATCCGAAACCTATTTTGCAATAGTCAGCAAACCTACTCACCAGAAGGAGTTTCGATTGTCTTCCCATTTGCAAAAGCAGCTGCAGAGTCTGGGGCAACCTCGCGCAAAGGGTATGCTCACAGGTATCAATCGCGGCATTGAGAAAGAGAGTCTGCGCATTGCCGTCAAAGGAACACTGGCACAGACTCCGCACCCCGTTGGACTGGGCTCCGCCCTAACCCACTCTTTGATTACCACCGATTATTCAGAAGCGCTGCTGGAATTCATCACCCCGGTCAGCACCAGCATGGAGGACGGCCTACGATTGTTAGAAGACATCCACAGCTTTGTGTATCAAAAAATTGGGGACGAAATACTATGGTCAGCCAGCATGCCCTGCATTATGTCCGGCGATGCCAGCATACCGGTAGCTCAGTACGGCAGCTCCAATGTAGCGCGAATGAAAACGGTGTATCGATCCGGCTTGGGTCACCGCTATGGCCGCATCATGCAGGCCATTGCCGGTATTCACTATAACTTTTCTATGCCACAAGAATACTGGGACCACGCTTGGGAGAGTGACGGCTGCCCGGGCGACAGGACAGACTATATCAGCGAACGCTATCTAGGACTGATCCGTAATTTTCGGCGCTACTCTTGGCTACTAATTTATCTATTCGGGGCATCTCCCGCGGTCTGCGCCAGCTTCCTAGGAGAACTCGATCGCCATGATATGGAAGCCTTTGACGACCAGGCTAAAAGCCTTTATCTGCCCTATGCCACAGCGTTGAGAATGGGTGAGCTTGGCTACAGTAGCGACGCCCAAAGACATTTGAACGTCTGCTACAACTCTCTCGATGATTATGTGAATACCCTATCAAGTGCGATTAAGCAGCAACATCTCGCTTACAGTAATATTCCAGCTGGACAAGATGGCGACTATCAACAGCTAAATGACAGCCTGTTGCAAATTGAGAACGAGTTTTATAGCTCGATACGGCCAAAGCGAGTGGCAAACTCAGGAGAAACACCTTTGTCTGCATTGGTCCGAGCCGGCATCGAATATATCGAAGTGCGCAGTGTCGACATCAACCCATTCTCTCCTGTGGGGCTGGACGATACACAAATGCGATGCCTAGATACCTTCTTACTGTATTGTCTGCTACAAGACAGCCCTGCCTGCAGCGATGATGAACAGCTCGTGCAGAACGCCAACCTTAAGGCGGTGGTCAATACTGGCAGAGAGCCCGGTCTGCAGCTTAACAACGGAAGCGATAACATCGCGATGGTCGAGTGGGCCAATGGGTTGCTCGATGGGATGAAGTCAATTGCCGAAATGCTCGACACGGCACATGAGTCAGGCGACTATACGTTCAGCCTGAAGCGTCAATTTGACAAGGTAGCAGATCCGGAACTCACGCCCTCAGCTCGTGTACTTAAAGAAATGCGCGACAAAAAAATACCTTTCTTTCGACTAGCCATGGATTATAGCGAGAAATGGGCACACTACTTCCGTGAACGAACGCTTGCAGCAGATGTCCAGATTGCCTTCGAACAGGAAGCACAGCGCTCATTGCGGGCTCAGCATAATATCGAAGCCTCGGACGATATCAGCTTCGAGCAGTATCTGGACAATTTCTTCACCCAGTACGATGGGCTTTAGGGTGTCTCACAATGAACTTCCTCGCTCACTTCCACCTTGCCTCACCCAACAAGGGTCTAATTGTCGGCGGGCTGGAAGGAGACTACTTCAAAGGTCCACTGCGTGGAGAACTACCCTTGGACTTCGAGCGCGGTATAAAATTACACCGCGCGATAGATGCCTATACGGACAGACACAGCTTTGTGCAGCAGTTGCGCTGCCAATTTCCAGCCAACTTGAGGCGCTATGCCGGAATACTCATTGACCTGAGCTTTGATCACTATCTCAGTCTGCACTGGTGCCGATTTTCTAATATCCCGTTAGCGGACTTTAATACCGCAACCTATCGCACTCTGGTCGGCCATGAAGCGTCTTTGAGTCATGGCGCGCGCATCATGTTGGCGCGCCTGCAAGAATATGACGTGCTCAACCTTTACCTTACGTGGGAAACCGTGCCCGCCACTGCTCAGCGCATTGGTGAGCGTTTCAAACGCCACAATCCATTTCTCGATATAGATCGGAGCCTATCGCCACTAAAGGGGTCACTGGAACGTACCTTCCTAAACTTCTATCCGCAGTTGCAGTCTTACGCCAAAGCACAAATCAAACAGCTGTAACACTGGCGGCGCGACCTACCATTGCGCTCAGAGAGAAAAGTCCCTAATGTACTCGCGTTGCCTACTATCCTATACTGACCGCAAGGAATGCAAAACCCATGCTACACACCCCCTCTCCCCGGCAGACATTTATCGGCCTGATGCTACTGGCCGCGGTATCAATGCTGTTTGCGCGAGTCTATCTACAGGCGTTTCTCAACTTAGAGGCCTGCCCACTTTGCATGACACAGAGGGTCTTTGTCTTAGCATGGGGATTCATCGCGCTGATCGCAGCCGTGCATAATCCGCTCGGCTGGGGCAGCCGTGTATATGCGGCGCTGTGTGGTCTAGCCGCATGCGCAGGGGCAGCCGTAGCAGCTCGACATGTGTGGCTGCAACATCTGCCCGAAGACCAGGTACCGGCCTGCGGTCCTAGCCTAGATTATATGTTGGAAAACCTACCGTTCGAAGATACGCTGAGTATCGTTTTTGCCGGTGACGGCAATTGCGCGAATGTCAGCTGGTCTTTGCTTGGTTTTAGTATCCCAGAACAAACGCTAGCCGTATTTTGTGTCGCGATTCTGATATGTATGTGGCAGACAGTGCGACGCCATCCTGGGTAACATTGACAACTTTTTAAAAACGGCTGGGCAAGTGTGCCAAAGGTTCTGGTACGGGAATCTTTAGAGCTGTAAAAAGACAACGTCCAGCCCCTGATGGGCTGTTGACGTCGCGCTTTACATTGGAAGGCCCGCTACTTGTGGGCCGTCAATATCAACACCGGCGCCAGGTGATAACCAAGACGCCGGAGTCGCTATCGTTTAACCTTCGGCAGTGGGGTTTGCTGCGTCAGCTTCGGTTGTTCCGGCTTCAGGAATGGCGATAAGCTCGACTTCGAAAATCAACGCTGAATCAGGGCCGATCACCTGGCCCGCGCCACCGGCGCCATAAGCCAAATCAGACGGAATCGCCAGCAGCCATTTGGAGCCAGTGGGCATAAGCTGCAACGCCTCTGTCCAGCCAGGGATGACCTGACCAACGCCAAAAGTCACCGTTTCACCACGGTCGATGGACGAGTCGAATACTGTGCCATCAACTAAGGTGCCGCGGTAATGCACTTCAACCTGATCACCTGGCCCAGGCATTGGGCCTGTCCCTTCAGTAATGACTTCGTATTGCAGACCTGATTCGGTCACAACCACACCCTCTTTCGCTGCATTAGCTGCCAGGAATGCTGCAGAAGCCGCCGCATTGGCTGCGCCCGCTTCAGCCTGTGAAGCCGCCATTTCGGCCGCTGCCTTTTCCTGATAAGCCTGCATTTCCGCAGCAATTTCTTCCTCGGTCAGACGCGACTCTGCACCCGACATAGCATCGGAAAGTCCGGCACTAAATGCTCCTGTATCCAGCGGCACACCGTCAGCCTGCATACGCTGGCCAAGGCCAAACGCAATACCGTAGCTCAACCTCTGATCAGGTGTTACCAAATCAGCGTCTGTGGCAGGAGCAGCATCTGCAGCGGCGGATCCAGCTTCACCGCCAGAAACAGCCGGTGTCTTTGGGTTACAACCTTGCAGAACGACAAGGCTGGCTAACGTAAACAGCACTAAATACTTCTTCATAATTCGTCCCATTGTCTTCAAATAAATCGTGAGAATTGTGTATATGCTTACCATTGTGGGGTTTTCGCTCTAAGGACACCATTAATTGGCCTTTGAACTTTCACACTGGACTTACCATCTTACTATCCACAAAGCCTAGGCGCTACCCCTGCATCACGACGAGAATAACCTCGCCAAATGCTCTATAGCAGCGGACCGGCCCTCACAGTCCGGACCGGCAAAAGACGCGACCAGAGCCAAGTTTTCTCGCAAGGGCCGTTCGGCCCAGGGCAATTCAGCAGAACGCTTACAGTAGGAATACATCATGTTCTGCTGCTGTCGTTCTGCGCGCAGCTCCAAGGATTTAATCTGATCACGTAGACTTCCGGCTTGTGGCGTTTGGCGCCAACGTATGCGCAGGGCGCGCAATGGTTTGACTCTATCACTGCGCCAATCGGTGATGAGAGCCTCCATCCCTGCTAGGTGATCATGACTGAGAAGCCGCTCCAATTGCGCCAGCCACGAGGCATAAAATAAAACGTTCACATCTAGGCCGAAGTTGTCCTGCAGTGCAAGGCATGCGGGTGCCACACCCTCTAGGCTATATGTGGCGATGGAATAGTCCCATAGTGGGTTATTGCTCATTCTGTAACCAATTCGCGCATACACTTAACATAAACCTTACACCAACCGCACCTGCAAGCACTAGCCCGCAGCGGATGGGGCGGGTAGAATTCGCAAGCTCATGATCATACTGCGCAACATAGACTTTCGTCGCGGCAGCAAACTACTGCTGCAGGGCGCCAATGCCACCATACAACCAGGCCAGCGACTGGCGTTGATTGGCGCAAATGGCTGTGGCAAATCTAGTCTGTTCTCACTATTACTGGGTGAGATTGGTGCTGACACTGGCGATATCGAAGGCATGAACACCTTACGGCTATCGCATATGGCGCAGGAAATTCACGCGAACTCGCTGCCTGCGGGGGAATATGTTTGGCGCGGTGACGCGCTATTAGCTCGATTACATGATGAAGTAGCAACGCTAGAAGCAGCCGGGGAATTCGATAAAACCGTGGGGGTTCACACCCAGCTAGAGGAAATTGATGGCTACAGCGCAGAACGCCGAGCACAGCGTCTTCTGCAGGGCCTCGGGTTCGCAGAAGATGCCGCCGGCAGGCCAGTCAGTGAATTTTCCGGCGGATGGCGTATACGACTAAACCTTGCACGCGCGCTAATGACACCCTCAGACATCTTGTTACTAGACGAACCCACCAATCATTTAGACCTAGATGCAACGCTGTGGCTGCAAGTGTGGCTGCAGCAGTACGGCGGCACACTGCTGATGATTTCGCATGACCGAGACTTCATCGATGCCACCTGCGAACGCATCCTCCATATAGAGCAAAAACAACTATTTACCTACAAAGGTAATTATTCCGACTTCGAACGCCTCCGTGCGGAGCGTCTCGCTAGCCAGCAGGCCAACTACGATAAGCAGCAACGACGAATTGCCGAAATTGATGATTTCGTGCGACGTTTCCGCTATAAGGCCACTAAGGCTAAGCAGGCACAGAGTCGATTGAAGGAGCTAGAGCGTATGCAATCTTTATCGCCAGCCCATGCCGACTCGCCTTTTGACTTTAGTTTTCCTACGCCAGCGAGAAGCAGTGATCCTCTGCTGCGCCTCGATGAGGCTATGCTCGGGTACGGTGGCGTCACGGTGCTGTCCGATGTGGATATACAGTTGCGCCCCGGCAGTCGCTATGGGCTGTTAGGCAGAAACGGTGCCGGAAAGTCGACTCTGCTGAAAAGCCTCATTGGTGACCTCCCTCTAATGGGTGGCACGCGCATTGTCGGTGAGCATGTCAGTCTCGGCTACTTTGACCAGCAGCAATTGGAAGCTTTAGACATGGAGGCCAGCCCTGTGGTGCACCTGCAACGACTGAGTCCGGACTCACGGGAGCAAGACATTCTCAATTTTTTGGGTGGTTTCAATTTCCGCGGTGATGCCGCCACCGCCGCGGTCGCACCCTTCTCAGGCGGCGAGAAAGCGCGTCTAGCACTGGCGATGGTAGTCTGGCAAAAACCCAACCTGTTGGTACTGGACGAACCCACTAACCATCTTGATTTAGAGATGCGCCACGCCATGGAAGTCGCACTGCAAGCCTATGAAGGTGCGCTTGTACTAGTGAGCCACGACCGCCATATGCTGCGTAATACTGCAGAAGAACTTCTGTTGGTTCACGGTGGTCAGATCGAGGAGTACACCGAGGACCTCGAAGGGTACGAGCGCTGGATCCTATCCAGCTATAGGCAAACCGACAAACCAGATACGGGTACTGCGGACACCTCGCGCAAGGAAAAACGCCAACAAGCGGCCACCCTGCGTGCAAAACTCAAACCGCTACAAAAACAACTGCATAAAACTGAAACTGACATGTCTCAGACCAGTCTCGCCATGCATGAAGTGCGCGCGCAACTTGAGAACAACGATCTCTACACAGAAGCTCACAGGCAGACACTGAGTGACCTACTGAAACGCGAGGGGGAACTTAAGATCCGCGCCGAAGAGCTGGATGAGATCTGGCTAGAACAGCAACAGATCCTAGAAGAACTATCGCAGTGATGCGCGCCAGTCCGATGCAATAGACAAGGCGACGTGGCAATCAGCGAGCATCTTCATGCGGCGCATCGGGATATTTATCTGCACAGCTAAGCCCCAATTAATAGTAACAGATTAGCCCAACGGCGAACTAATGTTTAAACAGCTAAAGCCTAGTTATCAATTAACCGAAGCTTGTCACCCCGACTTAGTTTCTTAATCGCTATCTCGCGCTGTAAGGCAGCTCCGTGATTAAGCATCTCTTCAGACCACAGCAGGCAGACGGGCCGGCGCGCCCGAGTATATTTTGGACCGCCAGCTTGCGCGCCATTATGCTGCCGAATACGGCGCTGCAGGTCCTTTGTAATACCAGTATAAAGCGTCGCATCGGCACACTGCAAAATATAGACACACCATAAATTAGTCGCAATATCAGGCAAGCGCCAGCACTGCCTCATCAATGCTCACACCAGCGTAAAAACGGCAGCCGAACAGAATCACTGCAGCCGGCCTCATCTAGCTTGCTCCCATTCAAACCCATTACATGAGTCCACGGCGGATATCTCCTGCACCGATGTCATCACGCATGGCGATAGCTAACCTCTGCTCCAGCGATGGTAACGCTCCGCCCAACGCAATAGCCACTCTGGCTTACGTGACTTGCGCCATTCACCTGCTACAAACTTATTGCCTTCGCTCAGTGTGGGATATATATGAATGGTACCCAGTATTTTGCCTAGACCGAGGCCATGCTTCATTGCCAACACAAATTCATTGATTAATTCCGACGCGTGATAACCGACGATCGTAGCGCCGAGAATGCGGTCTCGACCTGGTTCAGTCAGGACTTTGATAAACCCGTGTGCCTCACCGTCGGCAATGGCGCGGTCTAGCTCAGCCAGTTCATAACGGCTTACCTCAAAAGCGATATTGCTTGCCTGCGCCTCGTACTCATTGAGACCAACACGCGCCACTTCAGGGTCGGTGAACGTAGCCCACGGCACAACCGAGTAATCCACTTTGAACCTGCGAAGGCGACCGAACAGTGCATTGACCACTGCATACCACGCTTGGTGGCTCGCCATATGGGTAAACATATAGGGTCCCACCACATCCCCGCAGGCAAAAATAGTCGGCAGAGCAGTGCGCAAAAACTCATCCACTTCAACCGTACCTCCGGGACCAACAGCGATACCGAGATTCTCTAGCCCCAGTTCCTCAACATTTGCACAGCGACCCACCGACAGCAATACTCGATCAAACATCAATTTTTGCTGCCCCTGTGGCGTATTGAAAACACAGGTCTGCACGTCGCCATCAGCATCAAAAGACAACGGGCTAAAGTTTGTATGCACCTCTATATTTTGTCGAATGAATTCAGCGTGCACCCGCTCGGATACCTCTGAATCTTCTCGCAGCAGGAGTCGATCAACATCCGTCACCAACGCGACTTTACTTCCCAATCGAGCAAAAGACTGGGCCAACTCACAGCCAATGGGGCCCGCACCTAATACCAACAATCGCTCTGGCAGTTCCCTGATATCCCACACTGTATCCGACGTAAGATAATCTAGCGTAGCGAGACCGGGAATATCCGGCACTCTAGGACGGGCGCCCGTCGCAATGACAATATTTCGTGTCGTCAACGTTTCCCCATTTACCCGCACCTCCCACGGTGAGAGAATTTTTGCATCACCTTGGACACAGTTCACGCCTAGCTGACTGAATCGCTCCACCGAATCATGTGGCTCAATTGTCTTAATAATATCCTGCACGCGCTGCATTACCTTAGGAAAATTTACCTTTACCGGCATTGGCGCTAACCCGAACTCTTCTGCACGTTGCGCATACTGCGCAATGCGGGCAGAACGAATCAGAGCCTTGCTTGGGACACATCCGGTATTCAAGCAATCACCGCCCATCTGGTGCCGCTCAATCAGGGTAACCTCTGCTTTTACCGTGGCTGCAATCAGCGCGGCAACAAGTCCTCCCGACCCGGCACCGATCACAATAAGGTTATTATCGAACTGCTTGGGTTTAGTGTAGCGCCCCAAAACTAGGCGGGACTTCAAAACTGCAACTAACCATCTGGCCATAAAGGGAAAGACCGCCAATAGGACAAAGGAGCCGAGCAACGGCAGAGAGATTATTCCAGAAAGGGAGTCTAGCTCACCCAATTGTGTACCCGCGTTGACGAACAAGACCGTTGCCGGCAACATACCCAACTGCGACACCCAGTAAAAAGGCCAAGTGCGAATCGGCAGTAAACCCATCAGTAAATTGATCACAAAAAACGGGAAAAGAGGCACCAGCCGAAGAGAAAACAGGTAAAACGCGCCATCTTTTTCAAAACCTCTGTTTAATGCTGACAAATGACGACTGAAACGCTGCTGCACCCAGTCCCGCAAAAGCAACCGCGACACAATAAAAGCCAACGTCGCACCGACACTGCTGGCAAATGACACCAACAGCATTGCATACCAGAACCCGAAAATAGCGCCGCCCGCCAATGTCATCACGGCTGAACCTGGCAACGACAGCGCCGTGACTAAAATATAACCCAAAAAAAACAGCAGACCCGCCAACAACGAATTAGCCTCGCACCACTTACGAAGCCCGCCAACGCTTTGCTGCAGATTTTCGAGCTGCAAGTAGCTGCCGAGATCGAAAAACCACCAAGCACTGACGGCAAATACCATGAGGGCTATTACTAGAATCTTTGGGTTGCGCACATTGAAAACCTGAAGTTAATTAGCTTGAGTATGCCTAAATCTCATAAGATCAAGCACCCACCTAGGCTAATCTTATCACGGTGAGGTTTACTATTAATTTAGTTTCGAGGGAACATTAAAACGAAAATTGGCTCAGTGCAGTTTGTAGCACTAAGTCAGTAAACTCGCGCCTACCTAGAAACACAACCGACAAAATGAGACGAATCAAGTAATATTCGGCTAATAGCGCTAAAAAATCGGACCACTTCAAAAAACTCTAGTTCGGCAGTTGTGTGCCAACAATCCAGTGGTATCATTGAGGTTCTTTTAACAACACGTGATAATTTAGAATTTAGATTAATCGGAGACCAGTATGAGCGAACAAATCGTACACATCAGCGATGCCACTTTTGATGCGGAAGTATTAGAGTCCGACGTCCCAGTATTAGTTGATTTCTGGGCAGAATGGTGCGGCCCCTGCAAGATGATTGCGCCAGTGCTGGATGAGCTTGCCGCTGATTACGGCGACACATTGAAGATATGCAAAGTCGACGTAGACGCTAATCCGGATATTCCCCAAAAGTTTGGCATTCGAGGCATCCCGACATTAATCATATTCAAGAATGGCAGCGCAGAAGCGACTAAGGTTGGCGCACTATCTAAGACGCAATTGAAAGATTTTATCGAGGAAATGATCTAAAAAGGTCGAAGCCATATTCATAGGAGCCCCCAGCACGCCCAATCGCTTGGCGTATTGAGAAAAAAGCAGTAGACGGCCCTATCGGGCCGTGCTATGTTTGACTTCGGTGCATCCCTTGTGCCCAACCCGTAAATTTGTAATTCATTGAACAATAGCTTTTGTTGGTATCTCCAGCTGGCTTTTATTCGTACCCCATACTTCTATCCAATCAAACGCATACTAACCTCCCTTATGAATCTGACTGACCTAAAAGCAAAATCTACCCAAGACATTATTGATATCGCCAAAGAGATGGGCCTCGATAATATGGCCCGATCGCGTAAACAAGATATTATTTTCGCCGTATTGAAGCGTCACGCCAAAAGTGGTGAAGACATTTATGGCGACGGCGTACTGGAAATCTTACAGGATGGCTTTGGCTTCTTGCGCTCCGCCGACAGCTCATACTTGGCAGGCCCGGACGACATATACGTATCACCCAGCCAAATTCGGCGATTTAATCTGCGCACGGGCGACACTATCTCAGGCAAAATTCGTCCACCGAAAGACAGCGAACGCTACTTTGCACTATTAAAAGTAGACGAGGTCAACCTCGACAGACCTGAAAACTCTAAGCACAAAGCCCTTTTTGAAAACCTCACACCCCTGTTTCCTGACCAACGTCTGACGCTGGAAACGGGTAACGGAAGCACTGAGGATCTAACAGGCCGAATCATTGACCTAGTCGCGCCGATCGGCAAAGGTCAGCGAGGATTACTGGTTGCCCCGCCCAAGGCGGGTAAAACCATCATGATGCAAAGCATCGCCCAAGCAATAATCACCAACAACCCCGAATGCTATATCATTGTGCTGTTAATTGATGAGCGTCCGGAGGAAGTGACTGAAATGCAACGCTCGGTCGGTATTCGCGGAGCCGAGGTGGTCGCCTCTACCTTCGACGAACCGCCATCGCGTCACGTGCAGGTTGCCGACATGGTGATTGAGAAAGCCAAGCGTCTGGTCGAGCATAAAAAGGACGTGGTGATTTTGCTCGATTCCATTACTCGCTTGGCTCGCGCCTACAACACAGTCATTCCCAGCTCTGGAAAAGTATTGACCGGCGGCGTCGACGCTCATGCTCTGGAGCGTCCAAAACGTTTCTTTGGTGCAGCGCGTAATATTGAAGAAGGCGGCAGCCTTTCAATCATTGCAACGGCACTCGTCGACACTGGCTCCAAGATGGATGAGGTAATCTATGAGGAATTTAAAGGCACGGGCAACCTAGAATTGCATCTAGATCGCAAGATCTCTGAAAAGCGTGTTTATCCAGCCATCAATATTCGTCGCTCCGGGACGCGTCGGGAAGAGCTGCTTACCGCGGATGATGAACTGCAGCGCATGTGGATTCTGCGAAAGCTGTTGCACGGCATGGAAGACCTCGCAGCTATTGAGTTCTTGACTGATAAACTTAAAGAGACTAAAACGAATGAAGAATTCTTTAAGTCTATGAAGCGCAAGTAGCTGCCGGTTCTAATCGAACAATGCGCAACAGCGAATCTCGTGTTTGGGCCCCGACATAATAGCAGCGCCAAGCGGGCTCGACGCGTTGTTTCTTAAGGTTACAACGTGTAATGTCCTGCGGTAATCTTTAACGAATAGACTAAAGCCTAGTGAAATACACTGATCTGAGAGATTTTATTGCTGCACTGGAAAAGCGCGGTGAACTGGTGCGCATTCAAACTGAGGTCGACCCCAAACTCGAAATAACAGAAATCGCCGACCGCACTCTGCGCGCCGGCGGCCCTGCCCTCCTGTTCGAAAATCCGAAAGGTTTTAATACTCCGCTCCTCGCTAATTTGTTCGGTACTGAACAGCGTGTTGCCCTAGGCATGGGCGCACAAGACCTAAACGCCCTCCGCGAAATCGGAGAGCTGCTTGCTTATCTGCGCCAGCCAGACCCACCTAAGGGCATGCGTGATCTATGGGACAAAGCGCCACTGCTAAAGCGGGTCCTGCACATGGCGCCGAAGGTGGTGCGTAATCCACTGTGCCAATATCATGTAAAGCAGGGCGCAGATGTCGATCTTTACGACCTGCCTATTCAGACCTGCTGGCCAGGCGATGCAGCACCCCTAATTACCTGGCCCCTGGTAATAACCCGCGGACCAAATAAAGAGCGCCAGAACCTCGGGATTTATCGTCTGCAGCTTCTGGCGCGTAACAAATTGATCATGCGCTGGCTATCACATCGTGGCGGCGCACTGGATTTCAGGGAGTGGAAGAAAAAGCACCCAGGGAAACGCTACCCAGTGGCCGTTGCGTTAGGCGCTGACCCGGCCACGACCTTAGCGGCCGTCACTCCGGTTCCTGACACCCTATCAGAATACGCTTTTGCCGGTCTGTTGCGTGGCAGCAAGACCGAGGTGGCTGAATGTTTCACACCACTTTGTCGCGAACATGGCCTGCAGTTACCCGCCTCCGCAGAATACATTTTGGAGGGCTATATCGCACCGGACGAAATGGCTGACGAAGGCCCGTTTGGCGACCATACAGGTTATTACAATGAGGTGGAGCGCTTTCCTGTATTTACCGTTAAAGCTATCACTCACCGAGAGTCACCAATTTACCACAGCACCCATACCGGACGCCCGCCCGACGAACCCGCCATACTGGGGATGGCCCTCAATGAAGTGTTTATTCCCATACTGCAAAAGCAGTTTCCAGAGATTGTCGACTTTTACTTGCCGCCAGAAGGCTGTTCCTACCGCTTAGCGGTAGTCACCATACGCAAGGAATACCCCGGACATGCCAAACGCATCATGTTGGGTGTATGGTCTTTCTTGCGACAGTTTATGTATACCAAATTCGTCATTGTCACAGACGAGGATGTAAATGCTAGGGATTGGAAAGATGTTATCTGGGCCATGACCACACGCATGGATCCGCACAGAGATTCGGTCTTCATCGAGAACACACCCATCGACTATCTAGACTTTGCCTCACCGGTATCTGGACTGGGCTCCAAGGTGGGTTTTGATGCGACGAACAAATGGACAGGAGAAACCCAGCGTGAGTGGGGCCAACCCATCGCCATGAGCGAACCGATAAAACAGCGGATTGACGCATTATGGGACGAACTTGGCATCAAACCCTAGCCTGACCTCGACTGCATGCCGTCAACCCGATAAAGCGCAATGTCTAAGTTGTCATAACAGTATTAGGCGTCACCGCCGATTTTAAGCGGCAAGGCTAAATCAGGCAGCTTATCTTCGCTCAGCAACAAACCCTCACAAAAGTACGCGGAAGCAACCTCACTTTCGCCAAAACTTGTCGCCAAGCGACCCAACTCAGCGCAAATTTCCGCACTGCGTTCAACCCGGTAGCTGCTCTCGAAATATTGCCGTGACTTACTCCACGCTTCCGTGCGTGCCGACAAACGACCCAAGCACAGAAACAACTGAGCATCGTCTGGATGCACTTTTAACCACTTTTCAGCCTGAGACAATTGACGACTGGCACTCTGACACTCTAGACGACCATACGCGCGCACTAACACAGGCTGCCATGACTGCTTCAGGGCACGTAGGATGACTTTCTCAGCTGCGTCAGAGTCCTGATACTTGATGAGGTGACGCACATAGGTCTCGACGATGTCGATATCACCCCGGAGGTGCTTCGGCACCCTTTTCCAAATTACGTGCAAGCGGTCTAAGTCTGCATTACACAGCTGCAACCTGTTGTGATGCACCTGTTTCTCGAGCTGCGCAAACGCGTTACTCGACAGCTGTTTATGCTTTCGCAGTTGTGGTAACAACTCCAGCAACATGTCCCAGTCATTCAATCCTTGGTAAGCTTGACTTAACAGGCTAAGTACATAGGGCGTACGGGGAATATTACTTTTCGCCTGCGTCAGCAATGCAAGAGCCTGCTTATACTCGAATGCCTGCAACTTCATTTCAGCATGCATCATTTCAATCGCCACAGAGGCCGCAGGCTCCAATTCACCAGCAGCTTGCAAATAGCCAAGCACTTTGTCGGTATCATGCAATTTTGCGCTGGACTGCGCGGCCAATAGATAATTGACCAAAGGTGCCTGATTGTTTTGCACGCCAGTTAATAACTGACGCCGCGCTTCTACCCAATTACCCTCGATAAAACTGATCAATCCGCGAGTACTGAGTCGCAGGGCCTTATCTGCTTTGCGAGTTCCCAGCCATGAGAGCAGCGACCGCTGTCCACCAATAATCCGGTACGTTAAACGAATCAGCAGATAGACCGCTAGGAGCAGAAGCGCAAATAATAATAACCCCACCCACAGGCTCGCCTCCAATGTGTAGTTGCCAAACGACAACAGGATATAGCCTGGATCGGCCTCAATGAGGGCAACAAGACCCGCACCCAGCAACAGTGCGACCAGAGAAACAATAAATAATTTACGCATGCCTATTGGCCGCCTTCGGACTGCAAGCGCTTCTCAATAGCATCATCTAAAGCCTGCAGCGAACGCGAAATATCAGGCGGCGCAACACTGATAGTGAGGCCCTGCAGTCGAGTAATCTCGGTGGAGATCGCCTTGGCACCGACCTGATCTGCCGCCTGAAACTGTAAAACGCCTTGCTGGGCCGACTTAAGACTCTCGCGATAGACCACCTGATTACCTGACAACAACGCTATCTGTGCCTGCTCTAACAACATGCGCAGATTCTGACGCACTAGCCCCTCCCATTGCGGGTCCATCAGGGCCTGCATAGGGACATCCCGTCGGCGGATAATGACATAGTCAGAGAGCTTGCCTAGAGCCGCTTTATAGCCCTGATGCAGCCGGCCCTGCCAATCACCGGCCGGCGCTGGCTGCGGACGCACTGCCGGCTTGGGCAGCTGAAAGATAACTAGTTTATCCGCCTGCTCAATTAACGCCGCTAGGCTTAAATAAATCCCCTCTAAGTCCACCTTAGGCAGAGCACGTAGTGCGGCAACTTCCTTAGCAATAGTCGCGCGCACAAGGTGAAGACTAGGATCATTAACTCCGCGTAAAACAGCATCTGCACTTTTCAACAATGCCTCGGCAGCAACGGGGTCTGCGGCCATCACTAACCGCTGGTTAGCCAGACGTAACAAGTGACCCGTTTCTGCAAGCAGCCAATTCTCGCGGTCACTGACACTGAAGCGCGCTAAAGCTGCCTGCTGCTTTGCTAACTCTTTCTTTAGAGACTTTACATTTTGAGCAAGTCGAGATAATTCACCGCTTTCTTTACTATCAAGCGTCGCAAGCCCAGAGCGCAACTCAGTTCGTAATTGATCGCCTAGTGCCTTCTGGCTGCTCTGCTTACTTTGGGATACAGTTTCGAGCTGTGCCAAGCGTGCCGTCAGGGCAAGCCCCATGAGTTGACCTTCACGAATCACCCAGGCCACGCCGAGCCCCAGCACAATCACCAAAAGTAATGCCAACCAGCCGGCCCAAGAGGCCCCTTTACTGGGCGCCGCAGCTGCTTTGCCACCGGGGAACGCCGTAGGATGCTGAGTGACTGGCTTTTTTACTGCCGCCGCGGTTTTCGGTGCCTCATCCGGTTGTTCGCTATTGTTGCTGTCCTGATCACTCAATTATCGTCCCCCAGTGCCACGTCGCCATTCCTTCAGGGCGCGCAACATCGCCAAATCCGATGCATTTTCAGCTGTCACAACCTGATCGAAACCAGCACTGTGTGCCATACCGGCAACCCGTGGCGATGGCACAATCAACGCTATGCGCTTTAAGTTATTAGTTTCTGCCGGGGTAAGCAAGACCTGCAGATTAGATAACCCCTCGCCACTGGTGATCAAAATCACGTCGATACGCCACTGGGTCAAATTCGCAGCCAGCTCGCCAGCGTGCATCTCCGGAAGGCAGCGAGTGTAGCAAGGTAGCTCATCGACTAACGCACCGCGTCGTGTCAGTTCCTGTGCCAGCGTATCCCGACCACCGTGTCCCTTTACAATAAGCACGCGCTGATCGCGCACATTCTGCAGCAATGTAAGCGCCAGCAAGCCCTCGCTGGTCATGACACGTCCCGGCGTAAACGCCTCAACATTGAAGCGCTCGAGTTTCGCGGCCGTCGCGGCGCCAATGGCATACCAATTAACAGCTATCGGCAAATGAGGCCAACGATCTTCAATCAGAGGCATGCCAAAATGCACTGCGTTAGAGCTGATAAAAATAACATGCTGATAAAGGTCCAGCTGCAGCACCATCTGACACTGTGCGACAGTAAGCTTTGGCGACCCCTGCAACACTAACAGAGGCTGACTGAAGACCTTGTAGCCATCCATTTTAAGCGACGCGCACAGCATATCCGATGCATCGCCCGCCGGACGCGTCACCAGTACCCTGCGCGATGCGAAGGCACTCTCAGCCACCATAAACATCCGCCAAAATAGCCGCAGCCCCTTGCGATAATAAGTCTTCCGCTACAGAAATACCCAGCTGCTCGGCCTCGCCCGCAGGCGCAATAGCTTGTGCACGCAATATTTTCGAGCCGTCCGGATTACCAACGAGTCCTCGCAACAACAATGTCTCTTTGCTATTAACATAGTCTGCGTAGCAGCCTATCGGCACCTGACACCCGCCCTCAAGTCGCTTATTCATTGCTCGCTCGGCCGTCACTCGCCTAGCAGTGGCCTCGTGATGCACAGTTTGCAACAGAGACAGGGTCGCACTATCGTCACTGCGTAATTCTATACCCACAGCGCCTTGACCACCCGCCGGCAGAGAGTCGCAGATAGCCATACGCTGAGCAATACGCTCAGCAAAGCCTAGGCGTATGAGTCCGGCACTGGCTAAGATAATCGCGTCATATTGTGCCTCGTCAAGCTTGCGCAGCCTTGTATTGACGTTGCCGCGCAAAAACTTGATGTCAAGATCGGGCCGCCTTGACCGCAGCTGACACTCACGCCGTAAGCTCGAGGTTCCCACCACGCTCCCAGCCGGTAACTCTTCAAACGTACGATATTGGTTACTAACAAAGGCATCGGAAGGATCTTCCCGGGCGCAGATAACCCCCAGCCTCAAACCTGCCGGGAAGGCCATAGGAACATCTTTCATGGAATGCACTGCGATGTCCGCGCGGCCATCCAACAGGGCTTCTTCCAACTCTCTTACAAACAGACCTTTGCCGCCCACCTTAGTCAGCGGCACATCAAGCAACTGGTCTCCGCGCGAGGTCAGACCCAGCAATTGCACATCCACATCCGGATGTGCTTGGGTCAGGGCCGATCGGACAAATTCCGCCTGCCAAAGGGCCAGAGGACTCTCTCGGGTAGCAATGATCAATGTGCGCGACATGCTCAACATCCTAGACATTCTCGCTTTGCATGATAACAGTCAGGCATCAAGTCGGCGACACCCAGCAATTTGTCAATACCGTGAGGGTGAACCACCTGACTGCGCCGATGAGAATAAGCAAAACCTAAACCGCCATCACCAAGTAGCTGGTATACTGTGCTCAACAAACAAGGCGAAAATACCTCTAGAGGATGACGTGACTACGGAAGTTCGAGCACTATGAGCAAAGAAAAGGACACCAGCAAACTGTGGGGCGGCCGCTTCAATGAAGCGACAGACGCCTTCGTACAGCGTTTCACTGCCTCGGTCGGCTTCGACCTGCGCATGGCCGTCCAGGATATTGAAGGCTCCCTGGCTCACGCCCGAATGTTGCACTCAGTGAATGTGCTGACACCCGCCGAACTGGAGCAAATTGAAGGCGGTCTAACCCAGATACGGCAGGAAATCGACGCAGGCAACTTTCAGTGGTCAATCGAGTTCGAAGACGTGCATATGAATATCGAGGCCCGCCTGACGGCTCTGATTGGCGTGGCCGGAAAAAAACTGCACACCGGCCGATCCCGCAACGATCAGGTTGCCACTGACATCCGTCTTTATTTGCGCGAGGCTATTGATCGCATCGCTGGCGAACTCACCCGCCTGCAACACGGCACAATTGAACTCGCAGCGGCTCATAGCGCTACTATTATGCCAGGATTTACGCATTTGCAGACCGCGCAGCCCGTTGTTTTTGGCCATCACCTGCTGGCATGGAATGAAATGCTGGAGCGCGACTATGGCCGCCTGGTGGACTGTCGTGAGCGACTTAACCAGTCGCCGCTGGGAGCGGCGGCTCTCGCCGGCACCACTTACCCGATAGATCGCGTGCACACGGCGGCAGCTCTGGGCTTTGACAAGCCGACCGAAAACTCCTTGGACTCGGTGTCCGATCGCGACTTTGCAATCGAATTTTGTGCTTTCTCTGCCCTCCTGATGACCCACCTGTCACGCATGTCTGAAGAACTGGTGCTGTGGAGCTCCGCCCAGTTTAATTTCATTGAACTGCCCGAACGTTTCTGCACCGGCTCTTCCATCATGCCGCAAAAAAAGAATCCGGATGTGCCGGAACTGGTGCGCGGCAAAGTCGGACGCGTTAATGGGCACCTCATTGCCCTACTAACACTGATGAAGAGCCAGCCACTGGCCTACAACAAAGACAATCAGGAAGACAAAGAACCTCTGTTCGACACTATCGATACGGTATTTGATTCGCTGCGAGCCTACGCCGACATGGTGCCAGCAATTAAGCCCAGGGCTGAGATAATGTACGAAGCAGCGCGTCGCGGCTTCTCCACTGCTACTGATTTGGCAGACTATTTAGTGCGCCTAGGGCTACCCTTTCGTGACGCCCATGAAGTGGTTGGAAAGGCCGTAGCCCATGGCATCGAGTGCGGGAAAGACTTATCAGAAATGTCACTTACGACACTGCAAAGCTTTTGCGCCGATATCCGCGAAGATGTGTTCGATGTCCTCACGCTAGAAGGGTCAGTCTCAGCGCGCAACCATCTAGGCGGCACTGCGCCAGACCAAGTGGCAGACGCGGTGCTGCGAGCCCGATCTAGGCTGCAAGCCAGGCAGACGCCTTAATCAACGGCTTGACCCCCGTCCCTTGGCCCGACATTTGTCGAGCGCGGCCAGGGCTCAGGGCTCAGGGCGGTATTGCAGGCTTGCCTGAAATGTCACATCCGGCGCCGTCGTAACGCGAATATCCTCAACAAAATTCACATCTACCGACCAATCCGGCGCGAAATACCAACGTGCGCCCAGCGTTGCCAATACCGCATCATCACCCACGCCGGTCAGACTGCTCTCGAGAGGCGCGGCGTGGCCATCTAGCTGAGCAATGACCGACCAACGCTGCGCGAACTGCCAGTCTAAGGCGACTCCCGCAAACCAGAGGTTCTGCTCCTGAAAGCCGTCGAGCAAGTTGCTATCCCCAGCACGCAAGTAACCTGCCTGTCCGTGCCAAGTCAAAGGCAGGTTCGACATTTGAGCGCCGGAAAAGCGCAGGGCGATAAAAACATCATCGGCACCACTGCCTAAAAAGTCGTCTTCGTCCCCAGTGGCAAACTTGTAGCCCAATGCCAGACTGACAGCAGAACTCTCGTCCTGATAAAAGACATGGTGTAAGGACAAGCTTATATCGCCCATCCCAGACGTGTCCTCCTGCAAAGAAAAGCCACCCGCCGGGCTCGTATACCGATAATCCAAGATATTTCTGGCCACCTCAGATCGCCCGCCATCGGACATCCCCCAAAAATCGTGCCAATCATCAATGACGCCGTCTAGCTCTCCGCCACTCTGCTGTAGCCAGGGGACTTCTAACTGTATGCCCCAGTTTTTCGACAGCCCATAACGCAATTCAAGGGCGACACGCAGAGTTTCGCCGTCCAGATTGAGGAGTTCAGTGTCGCTACTCTCATTGACATAGTCATTAGCAACGCTGCTATAAAGTGCCGCGGCAATTTGCCCACTTGGGGTAATTTGCGCGTCTCGCTGGGAGGGAAGACCAATTAACCCTGCTACCGGACTCAGGTTTTTCACGTACAAGGGCTCACTCGCCGACACCGGCAATATAACTAGAATTGCTGGCAATCCTGCCATTCTCAGGATTCGATGCAGGCGCACCGTGTGGCCAAAAACATTAACGCCATTCAAAGGTCACGCCTCCCTGAGCCCGCATCTGCTCAACAACAAAAGGTTGAAACAACTGGCCATCTCGAGTTCCCCGCCAATCGCCTACTGCTTCATCGTAAGCAAAGTGAAATCCGCCAGAGCGCGCTGCTAGCCATAGCTGCCGTGTTGGTGGCTGACAACTGAACACCAGTTTTGTTTCGTTGTCGAATTCGACGGTTAGCACACTGCCAACCGTCTGATAGTCAATATCCGCATCGATCTGATCCAAGGCCTCCTCCAAAGCCTCAAAGGTGAGTTCTATCAATTTATTGAATTCTAATTCAGTTATCACAGGACTTGTCCCACCAAAATGTGCACAATTCAATAATAAGGGCTGTTAGCGCCGCTTACCAGCGAACGGTATACTTTGCCTCACTATTGCCTTGAGCAACCTATGCCTTATTTCCATACTTTCGTGTTAACTGCATTCATCATTGGCGTTTCCAGTGGGTGCTCGCAAACACGTGCGCTATACACGCCGTCCGAGGAGGCCCCGCGACCACCGGTCGCATCCGCAGAGGACGCTGTGCATAAGAAGAGGGTGCGCTGAGGCGAGAGGAAGTAATGAACTACTTTATTTATCGTGAGGGCAGCCTGTATGCGGCAAACGTTGCCATGAGTATGGTTACTGACACTCGCATTGCGGGTCGCTGTATATTTTTCCGATCGGCGCGAGGAAATGCCAATAAAATTCCCCGCTTAATCTGTTGCTCACTGGCGTCACAATAGACAAGCTTTAACTATGAAAAAGAATGGCAGTCCGCTCAAAATTATGTATTCGGCCAGATCGATAATACCCTCACGATTTGCCAATAGTGTGCATGTCATGAAAATGTGCCAGGCATTGGCTGCCGACGGCCATCAAACCACATTAGTTGTCCCTCCGCGCAGGAAGGGTCGTCTGAAGGGAGTTGATGATGTCTATGCGTTCTACGGAGTAACCCGTAACTTCCAAATAGAAAAAACGTTGTGGCTGCCCAAAGTGGGGGTCTACATCCATGGTTTTATTTCTGCGATCAAGGCGAAGTTCAACGGCACCGATATTTTCTATACGCGTTCTATGGAAATCGCATTTTTCGCTTGCCTGCTTCGCAATAATACTATTTTTGAAACTCACACGCCACTAACGGAATTCAAGTATCTAGATCGATTATTGTTAAATTTCGTTTTACGCTCAGACAGAGTGAAGATGCTTGTTGTCATTTCAAAGGCATTAAAAGAACTGTTGATAGAAGCACATCCGATAGACCCAGCTCGGGTTCTGGTAGCCCATGATGGATCTGACATAGCAAAGAATATTACCCATAGCTTCGATAAAAACAATGTATCAATCGGCTATGTTGGGCACCTTTACAAGGGAAGAGGTATCGAAGTCATCATAGAAGCTGCGCGGGCTATTCCTGCGGCAAACTTTCACGTCGTCGGCGGGAATCCAGATGACGTAACGTATTGGAAAAAGCAATCCACCGCCACTAAAAATCTCAGCTTTTATGGCTTTGTTTCCCCGCAAAAAGCGGCAGAGATCAGCCTAAAAATGGATATTCTTTTAGCCCCATATCAGGAAACAGTAATGGTTACCAGCGGACTTGATACCAGCAAATGGATGTCACCTCTTAAAATTTTTGAATACATGGCCGCAGGTAAAGCAATAATTTGCTCCGATATCCCCGTTTTGCGCGAAGTCCTTGAGGACGAAAGAAACGCCTTATTATGCGAGCCTGCTGACTACGGGGCTTGGGTCTCATCAATAAAACGACTGATTAACGACCAAGACTTGCGCCTGTCAATATCCAGCAACGCCCACCAAGATATAGCGACAAAATATAGCTGGTCGATAAGGGCTAAAACTGTAATCAGTCACTTTTTATAATCTCATCAACTTTATGTTAGCTGGCCAACAACTATGACGAAACCGATCTTTATTAGCGGAATGCCGCGCAGCGGCACTAAGTTACTTAGGGATATACTTAACAATCACTCGAAAATTTCTATACCGGACTCAGAAACACATTTTATTCCGGAATTCATTCGGGCGTTTGGCATGGAATATAATCTCAATGACGTAAACAATTTACGGGCGGCGCTTAACAGGTTT
The DNA here is from genome assembly GCA_029246385.1 of Halioglobus sp. GTDB lineage: Bacteria > Pseudomonadota > Gammaproteobacteria > Pseudomonadales > Halieaceae > Marimicrobium. The sequence continues at coordinate 284,110 of JAQWNG010000025.1, read as the reverse complement.
TATTCAACAAAATTTTTTTTAGTGCAGGAAAAACCGCGGATTGAAGAAATTAATTTTAAAGACATGGGTTCCGAGCTTAACTGGGCGGCATTCCTTGAGAACATTCTTCGCTATTATGGAGTGAAAGGCGAGGCGAACGCCCGGTTCGGTGATAAAACACCAGGCTATATTTTACATTTAGACATGCTGATAAAAATATGGCCAGACATAAGAATGGTCCATATCATTAGAGACCCGCGTGACTATAGTGCTTCTGTGCGCCAAGCATGGGGAATGAGCCTCAAACGAGCGGCCCATAGGTGGTCTGTCACCATGGACGCTGCGATAAAGTATCGCCAACAATATCCGGATAATTATTTAGAAATCCATTATGAAGACTTATTGAAAAACCCTGATAATGTCATAGCAAAAATTTGTTTATTTGTTGATTGTGACTTCGAAAAAGGTCTGTCCATTCTGGAGCACGCCACTGAAAATCTTGGTGCTGCGAAAGGGCATATTGGATTAATCACAACCAACAGGAATAGATATAAAGAAAATTTAACGCAAAAAGAAATACGGACCATAGAGCGCATTTGCTGTACAACAGGTCACTCTATGGGCTACTTCAATGAACCGACACTTAGAGCGCTAAAATTAAGTTCAGGCAGACTAGCCCTTCTCAAGATGTATGATGGCGTTAACGCATTAAGGTTTCATTGCAATGAAAAAGGCTTAGTTAAAGGCTCACGGTATTTCTTTAAGCTTCATCGGGAGGGCGCATTTAAGGGGCAAGCAAAGTAACTGCACCAACATCAGATACTCGCTGTACAGTGCGTAATGAAGTCTAGATACTCTCTCGATGACCATCTCTTCAGCTCAAAGAAAAAGGCAAAACACGTCGCCGCGAAAAAACCATTGAAAAGCAACGTAGCCAGGAGAGGATAGGGCTAGAAGCGGAAAAGACGGTGTTTAAATAGCCTGATCCAAGCAGGCCTTATACCACCCTGTGGCGATTGACTCACGATCCTGCTAAACGCGATTACGCAAATTATCACAATACTCAGTGCTGGGGTCCAGGCGGACGGTACATCAGTCTCAATCGTTGGGCCGGCGGCACGGCGAAAAAGAAGGCCGAAATACATCTGTATGATCTCCACAAAAACGAAGACGCGCTAATCGGATTAGGCCTTTATCCGCTCTGGGCTAACCAGTCATAACTGGCTTTTCTATTTCCAATATAATGGCAAAGGATAATGTTATAAGGACGGTATTGCGAATCAGTGGCTGGACGTGGATACGGGAAAGACAGTCACAATAGGACACGGCATTGAGTTTCTTGGCGAAACCGAATCTGAAGATCACTGGTTGTATGGTAACCAACGTTTTCGGGGCAAAGGTCCCGAACTTCTCGCCGTCCGAATGGCGATTAAAGAAAACTCAAGACCAGAAACCTTAGGTGACGGCACTGGTTAACGCGCCCTTCCCAACCGCAATCATCCTGTCCTCATGATGCGAAATAAATTGGCTAAACAGGGGCCGCCTTTCAGTCCCAGTCGCACGTGGTCGGATCTTGATGGGCAGAATATGTACTGCCACCGCTCTAGCTCAGCCCCCTCACCAACGTTGGCTTGGCAACGGCGAGTATGACCTTGTGGGTAACCAGCAGGTAGCCGTTGGAGTTTCAGTGATGCTAGGTCGCAAATCTGCTTTCCAGAAGAAGTTGGCGATGCCTAGGAAGCTTATGATCCAGACCACAAGGCAACCCTGACGGAACTCAAGTTTATTTTGCTAGCAACTACAATATCGAAAAGGGCCTTGTCGCTCACATGACAGTAAAAGCCTCAAGAACAGAAACTGGCAAGTTTGAAGAAAGGTCTACTAAGAGTTTTCCAAACTCCGGCGACATCACCTACCGCCGCGAGGTCATCGGCTACAAAAGCAAAGCACAGACAAGCTTCATAGGGCTCACTCGAGGAAAATACAAAACCAAGGCTCTGGCATTATAAAAATCGCAAGCGGACCTTGCATAACCGGTGGTGGTATGAAAAGGGAATGCCGGTCAAAAGGCTTCTGAATCGAGGATTAACACTTGTCAAAAAGGGTGAGGATTGGGTGCGGAAAGAGCCAGCATCATTTTCATAGTCAGCAAAAGCTTGCACCGTTAAAAAAATCATGCCCTGCATCGCTGCACTCAACCAGGTAACCATGCGTTTATCTTGACTGCCTCCTAAGCAACACGACTGTAGCGTCGCGACAGCTGGAACGGTATCGCGTAGTTTTAGAAGTCGCCGCGCAGTGCGACCAGACGATCTAGCAGGCCCTCCGCTCCGAGTTTATATATTTGCTGATAGTCAATATCGGCAGCAATCTAGTGCGGAGTCTTTTACAGCGCCTCGAAAATGCATGCTATGGAAGAGTCGCATGCTAATTTAGGTATCACAGTACTTGTTTAGCTAAAGTGTGCATAATTCAATAGTAGGGCTGTTCGCGCCGTTTACTAGCAGGCGGTATACTTTGGCACATTACCAACCGGAGTAGCGTATGTCTTATCCCCGTATTTTCATGCTAATTGCACTCACCGTTAGCATCCTCAGCGGGTGTGGGCAAACAGGGGCGCTGTATATGCCCCCTGAAAACGCCCCAGCGCCACCAGCCGCACCCGCAGGCGGCGCCGAGCAAAACAGCAAAGCATCCTGAGGCGAAGCAAACTAATGAGCTATTTTACTTATCGTGAGGGTAGCCTGTACGCAGAAAACGTAGCTGTCAGCGAAATCGCGGCCACCCACGGAACGCCCTGCTATATCTATTCCCGATCAGCGCTGGAACATGCCTTCATGGAATACCGACGAGCACTTGAAGGTGTCGATCACCTGATTTGCTACGCAGTAAAGGCCAATTCCAATCTAGCCGTACTCAATGTCCTGGCAAAACTAGGTGCAGGCTTTGATATCGTATCAGGCGGAGAGTTGGAACGCGTAATCGCCGCTGGCGGCGATCCAGCCAATGTCGTATTTTCTGGCGTCAGTAAAAAATCTGAAGAAATGGCGAGGGCGCTGGAACTGGGCATTCACTGCTTCAACCTTGAATCTGCAGCAGAGCTAGAAGTACTGAACACGGTCGCGGGGCAGCTCAGTCAAATTGCACCGGTATCCATCAGGGTGAACCCTGATGTGGATGCAAAAACGCATCCCTATATCTCCACCGGCCTGCGTGAAAACAAGTTTGGGCTAACGATCGATGAAGCACTGCGGGTATACCAGCACGCCGCAAAATTAGATAACGTGCAGATCGTCGGCCTCGACTGCCACATAGGTTCACAGCTGACGGAAATCAGTCCGTTTATTGACGCTCTGCACCGACTACTGGAACTCGTCGACACGCTAGCGGGGCTGGGCATCGTCATTCGCCATCTGGATCTGGGCGGCGGACTCGGTGTACATTACCGCGATGAAGAGCCGCCCTCCATCGGCGAGTACATCACTGCGATTAGGGAGGTACTAGGTGATCGCAGTGTACAGCTAATGTTTGAACCTGGCCGTTCCATTGCTGCCAACGCAGGCGTGCTCGTCATGCAGGTGGAGTATCTTAAACCTACGCCTGATCATCACTTTGCACTGGTAGATACCGCGATGAACGATATGCTGCGCCCGGCACTTTATGAAGCTTGGATGGACATCCAGTGCGTAGAGAAAACTGCAGAGGGACAATGCGCGGAGTGGGATGTAGTGGGCCCCGTGTGTGAAACCGGTGATTTCCTTGGAAAGGGACGAGAGCTGACACTTGCTCAAGGTGATTTGCTAGCGATGTTTGGCGCCGGTGCCTATGGGTTTACTATGAGCTCTAATTATAACAGCCGTGGCCGCGCCCCAGAAATCATGGTGGACGCTGATCATGCACATCTGGTGCGACCGCGCGAAACGCTGGCTGATCTTATCCGTGGCGAGACTGTGTTGCCCGATCAGAGCGCCTCTGAATAATCAGACGACGAGCATAGAATGCAATTACACTTCACCAAAATGCACGGCGCTGGTAACGACTTCGTCATCATTGACTTGATAAGCCAGGATTACAAGCTCCGCCCGCAAGACGTGCGCAGACTGGCGGACCGACATTTTGGCGTAGGCTGCGATCAGGTATTGGCAGTGGAACCGCCGGACAGTCCGCAGGTAGATTTTCATTACCGCATCTATAATGCCGACGGCAATGAGGTTCAGCAGTGCGGTAATGGCGCTCGCTGTTTCGCGGTCTTCGTACGCGAGAAAAAACTGACCCGCAAGCGGACTATCACCGTGGAAACGGCCGCCGGCATTATTGAACTACGCGTACTCGGCAACAATGAAGTTGAAGTCGATATGGGTACTCCAGAGCTCGAACCCGAAAAAATTCCCTTCTCGGCAGCCGCCAGACATCAGAGCTATGCGCTTCTCGCAGGCAAGGCCGAGCTCGAGATTGGCGCAGTTTCGATGGGGAATCCACATGCTATATTGCGGGTTGAGAGCACCAGTGCGAGCGAAATCGAGCATCTTGGTCCACTTATCGAGTCACATTCTGACTTTCCACAGCACGTTAACGTCAGTTTTATGGAAATTGTCGCGAAAAATGAGATAAGGCTGCGGGTGTATGAGCGCAGCGTTGGTGAAACTCTGGCCTGTGGGACGGGAGCCTGCGCGGCGGTTGTTTACGGTATTTTACGCGGCTGGCTAAGTGATTCCGTGACAGTAGCGCTGCCGGGAGGTAAGCTTTCGGTGTCGTGGGAGGGGGAAGATCAGCCGGTTATAATGACAGGGCCTACCGCGGTGGTATTCGACGGAAGTATAAAAATCTGAATCCTCGTTAGCGGGGCCATCCTGGGCAGAAGAGTTACTAATCATGGCAATCAGCAAAAAACAAAACTCAGATCTACAAAACGCATACGGCGAAATCAATGACGAAATTGTGTGTGAATATCTGAAGAACCATGATGATTTCCTACAGCGTTATCCCGATATGCTGGACTTTCTGCATGTTTCACATGCATCAGGTAGCGCTGTTTCGCTAGTGGAGAAGCAGGTCAGTGTTATGCGCGAACGCAGCACGGAATTACGCCAACGACTTACCGCGCTTTCCGCGAACGCAAAGGACAACGACGCTCTATTTGAGCAAACCCGCGCCCTAGTACTGAAACTATTAGACGCTAAGTCCGTCGTAGCACTTTACGATACTTTTATCACATCGATGACTGCTGACTTTAATGTCGAGTATGCAAGCATGATTCTATATGCCAACAATGGCATTGATGATGCGTATCGAACCGCATCTCATGAGGCCATAAAAAAAGAGATCGGCTCCCTCTTCCGAGGCCACAAAGCCGTTTGCGGCACGCTGAGGACGGAGGAACTAACATACCTGTTTCCAGACGGAGACGGCGTAGGTTCGGCCGCTATCATGCCATTGGGGTCTACCGAACCCTTAGGGCTGATTGCCGTGGGCAGTTCAGACGCCAACCGCTATAACAGCAAAACGGGCACACTATTTCTTGCTCATATTTCCGAGGTTATAGCGAAACTGCTTCCCGGCCTGCCAGATACGGATCGCTAGGCAAATCGTGGTCGACAGCACGGCGCCGGATAATCCACTAACCGAATCCGCTGAGCGGTTTATCACTTATTTGCGAGACGTACGCAGACTTTCACCTCATACCATCAGCAATTATAAGCGCGACCTCCTATCTCTACAGCGTTACTGCAAAGCCAACACTAAGGAGACCATAGAGACGCTGATAGAGTCCGATATTCGCGCATGGGCAAGTCAACTCCATCGCCGCGGCCTCGCCGGTGGCAGCATTCAACGCAGCCTTTCTGCTACCCGTTCATATTACAACTTCCTCGGGCGTGAAAACGGCATACTCCGCAATCCGGCGACTAGCGTGCAGGCTCCTCGCAAACCCCGCAAACTTCCTAAGACGCTGGATGCAGATCAAGTCGATAAGTACCTTGCCTTCGACTCAGACACAGCAGTCGCATGTCGCGACAGCGCAATGGCAGAGTTATTTTACTCCTCGGGGCTGCGTCTAGCAGAATTAGCAGCGATCAATATCCACGACATAGACCCACAATCCAAGCTGCTTACCGTAACCGGTAAGGGTAGAAAAACGCGAACCGTCCCGATAGGTGCGACAGCGCTGCACACTATTGCGCGCTGGCTAAAGGTGCGTGAGCCAGACAGTGCAGGAACAACTGACCCCGGTGCGCTATTCACCAGCAATCGGGGCCGCCGCATTAGCGTACGTAATATTCAGGCACGCTTGAAGTTGCAAGGTCGAAAATCTGGCATGCACCAGGACATACATCCTCACATGTTGCGCCACTCATTCGCCAGTCACATGCTAGAATCCAGCGGAGACCTGCGCGCCGTCCAAGAACTGCTAGGCCACGCAAATATTTCCACCACACAGATATACACTCATCTAGACTTCCAGCATCTCTCCAAGGTGTATGATGCAGCACATCCGCGCGCTAAGCGCCGCAAAGGAGACTAGGTTGACGATTTCCGTTATCACCTTTGACCTGGATAACACCTTGTGGGATGTGGAGCCTCCACTTATCAAAGCTGAGTACGCACAACAACAATGGCTACTGCAACACCGACCCGGCGCCGTGGACGCTTTCGATCATGAGGCCCTCTTGGCGTTTAAGACATCTGTCTGGCGGCGTCACCCCGCCCTAGCGCACCACGTCAGTGACATGCGCACTCAGATGCTTTATGAACTCCAGATCGCGGGAGGTTACTCTGAAGAGGAGTCACGCAGCGGCGCAAAAGAAGCATTTGAGGCATTTTTAGTCGAGCGGCACAAAGTCGTGCTGTATGAAGATGCCTTAGATGTTCTAAAACGACTAGCGCAACGCTATATCCTAGGCGCCCTTACCAATGGAAACGCTGATATCTACAAGACCGATGCCGCCGAATATTTTGAGTTCGCGTTTTCCGCAGAATCGATAGGCACTAGCAAACCTCATCCCGCTATGTTCAAAGCTGCTCTCCAAAAAACGGGGATGACCGCTAAGCAGATTATTCACGTCGGTGATGACCCTGACCATGACGTTCAGGGAGCGCGGGACATAGGTATGCACACGGTGTGGGTCAATGCCCAGCGGAAACCGTGGCCCTCTGGGAACAAGCCCGACCGCGAGATCGTAAATTTACGGCAACTACCCGAAGCTATCAATCATATTGCTGACGCCCGCTAGGGGCGCCGAATGCTGTCATTAGCCCTTTAGAATTTTGTTCTTAGTTCGCTTGTATTCACTCTCGGTAATCACGCCCTGATCGAGCGCCTTCTTCAAATCTAGTAACTGCTGCCCCTGAGTTCCCGTGGTCTCAACCCTGGTCGTGGACCCGCCACCACCGCATGCCGTCAAACCCGTGCTGAATGCTAGAATACTGAACGCAATAATTAACCTTTTAAACATTTTACATTTACCTCGACATTTATTTAGGTGAAAACTATACAAGTAGTCTAACAATAACACGTAGAAACCAAAACTCCGCAATTAGTATAACGCAGTCTGATTCAGACATAAAAAAAGGGGCCCGAAGGCCCCCGAAAGACGGGTCGCTAAAAGCGCCCCGCAAGGACTATCGTTGTTAGCGCCCGCTGCCACTAGCCCCAACAAATTCCGGGTAAGCTTCCATTCCACACTCTGACACGTCAATACCCTCGTATTCTTCTTGCTCGCTGACACGGATTCCCATGACCATTTTGAGAACACTCCACACGATCAAGCTAGTGACAAATACCCACACGAAGATCGTCGCAGCACCGATAAGTTGACCACCAAATGATGAATTTTCGCCGTTGGTAACTGGCACGAGTAGCAACCCCAGCAAACCAACCACACCATGCACTGAGATGGCACCGACAGGGTCATCAATCTTCAGCTTATCCAATGTCACGATGGCAAACACCACCAGCGCACCACCAAGACCGCCAAATAATGTAGCCTGCAAAGCGGTAGGTGTAGAGGGCTCTGCCGTAATAGCGACCAATCCCGCTAATGCACCGTTAAGGGCCATCGTCAGATCTGCCTTGCCAAACATAAGTTTGGCTAAGATCATAGCTGCGATGAGACCACCCGCTGCCGCTGCATTAGTGTTCATGAAGACCACTGCAACAGCATTCGCACTATCGACGCTTGCGGTTGCCAGCACAGAGCCCCCATTAAAGCCGAACCAGCCCATCCAAAGAATGAAGGTTCCTAACGTTGCCATCGGCATGTTGGCGCCAGGGATCGGCTTAACAGAACCGTCTGCGCCATACTTGCCTTTCCGCGCTCCCAGCAGAAGAACACCAGCGAGGGCTGCCGACGCTCCGGCCATGTGCACGATGCCAGACCCAGCAAAGTCAGAGAAGCCAAGATCACCCAATGTGTACAGGCCGAAAACCGACTGTCCACCCCATGTCCAGGAGCCTTCCATCGGATAGATGAAGCCCGCCATGACAACCGCGAAGGCAAGAAAAGCCCACAATTTCATGCGCTCGGCGACAGCACCGGACACAATAGACATTGCTGTGGCGACAAACACTACTTGAAAAAAGAAGTCCGCAGAGGGTGCGTAAGTAGCCGGCTCTTCTGCACCCGTCACGCCGTTAGACTCTATGCCACTCAAAAATGCAGAGAAGTCACCACCCCCATACATAATTGCATAACCGCAGATCATGTACATGGTACATGCTACTGCATACAGTGAGATATTCTTTAGTAATATTTCTGTTGTGTTCTTGGAGCGAACTAAACCAGCCTCCAACATTGCAAAGCCTGCTGCCATCCACATGACTAGTGCACCGCAGATCAGGAAGTAAAATGTATCTAGCGCGTACTGTAGTTCGAAAATATTTTGTTCCATGAGTGTAGCTCTCCGCTAACGGTCGTTTAGGAATAATGTTAAATTGCGTCTTCGCCAGTCTCGCCGGTGCGAATACGAATTACCTGCTCCAGCTCAGAGACGAATACTTTTCCGTCGCCAATTTTTCCTGTGTTGGCTGCATTAGTAATGGCTTCAATCGTTTGCTCTACAGCATCCCCAGCGACGGCCACCTCAATCTTTACTTTTGGCAGAAAATCGACAACGTACTCCGCCCCACGATAAAGCTCCGTGTGACCCTTCTGACGCCCAAATCCTTTGACCTCGGTCACAGTGATTCCTTGAACGCCAATCTCCGATAGTGCCTCACGCACGTCGTCTAGCTTAAATGGCTTAACAATAGCCGTAATTAATTTCATAAAAAATCTCCAGAGTGAGCGTCGACCAGAAAACTGGTCGACCCGAGGCTATTAAAAGCTTTTGCTGATACTAAAAACGGCAGTGTCATCACAGATACTTGAATCGAAGCAATCCTCATCGTCTAGGTCTGTGCCTACCCAAGCCACTGACAGATCAACGCCTTTGAACGTATAACCAAGCGTGACCGAGTAATCGGCGTAGGTATCTGTATCGGTTGCGAAGAAACCTGCTTTATCAAAGTCGTTGTAGCCCGCGTGCAATGCCAAAGAAAAGTCTTCTGCGAAGGTCATACTGTAGTCGCCAGAGTAGTACATGTACTTGCCCGTCTCCGCATAAAAGTCATCGGAGTAGATCACACCTATAGATAAATCCTTCCATGAGCCAGTGGCGTGAATCTCTTGGTAATCGCCGCTGGGGTCTACGGTGTCGCCGGGATATTGGTAATACATGTAACCAACATCAACGCTGAAATCACTATCCGCGATAGGTCCGCCCCAGCCCGCGTAATAGTCGATCTCCATCGTTCCAAAGCTTCCACTGCCGTCAGTGACATCACCGAAGTCAACCGATGACGCCCATGTACCTATATAAAAACCAGAATCAAATGTCGCATCCAGGCCACCCTGAACGGCAGCATCTTCATTGGACTGAGAGATACCCCGAAAGCGGTAGTCAGAGACCAAAGCGATGTTGCCACTGATGTCAAAAGCGGAGACTGGCGCTGTCGCCATACTGGCTAAAAGGGCTGAAGTCACTGCTGCTGTTCCTAGTATTTTGTTTTTCATGCTGCTTGCTCCTAAAATTAAACATTAGATTACAGGCTGTGGTGAGGCATCAGTGGGCAGTCCGCCTTTCCATCAGTTTCCACCCTAGATAAAGCATCAGGCGTGCCAAAAACTATATTATTGTTATTATTCAATAACGTATGGAATATATTCATCGAGCATGCGCTCATTAAAACCGATGACCAGGCAACATTGTTGTGCGTCGCACCAATATGGTGCGCATTTATGCACTGTGCCCAATCACAAAAATGATCTACACTTTGGGTGAGTAAAAACTACGCGTAACGGTACGCTTATGGCACTAAAAAAAACCCCACCACCTTGGGACATTTTGCAACAAGTCAGCGAAATGGTAAGCACTAGTGGCGTTAAGGGTGACGTGGATAAGAGCTTGCGGGCATTGGCGCAGTCAGCAGTGTCTCGACTTGATATGGTAAGCCGCGATGAGTTTGACGCCCAGACTGAAATACTCCAGCGCACTCGTGCACGCGTTGTTTTATTAGAAGCCACATTGGAGGAAATGGCTAAAGAACTTGAACATCTGACGCTGCAGTAAATAGCGGGTTTCCGCCACAGCGCAGGATTGCGCCCTAGAAGACATAACGACAAACTCAAGGAAGAGTCATGGAACTGTCTGTAATTTATAGTCGTGCGCTATCGGGTATTGACGCGCCCTTGGTAGAGGTAGAAACACATTTATCCAACGGGCTACCGGCCTTTAATATTGTGGGCTTGCCAGAGACAGCCGTGCGAGAAAGTAAAGACCGAGTGCGCAGCGCTATCCTTAACTCCCACTTCGCCTTCCCTGATCGCCGCATTACCGTAAATCTGGCTCCAGCAGACCTACCCAAAGAGGGCGGGCGTTTTGACCTCCCTATCGCATTGGGTATTCTTAGTGCATCGGGGCAAGTATCGCAGGGCCACCTTGCACGACATGAATTTCTCGCAGAGTTGGCGCTTGATGGCAGTCTGCGGGCCGTCCCGGGTGTGATTGCCGCAGCAATCGCGGCGAGCAGTAAGAGCCGCAAACTAGTCGTTGCCGCGGCATGCGCCCCAACTGCTGCCATTGTTCCTGGCAGCCGAGTGATTGCCGCAGCAGACATTCTTACACTTTGCGCGCACCTCAGCGGCAGCGAGAACGTCCCGGTTGCAAGGGCCGAAGCCGCTGCTGCGCAGAGACACCCAGATTTACGCGACGTTGTAGGCCAGGAAAGCGCCCGGCGCGCACTGGAAATAGCCGCCGGAGGTGGCCATAACCTCCTTCTTTGGGGTCCTCCGGGTACCGGAAAAACGCTTCTTGCCAGTCGCTTGCCCGGGATACTGCCGGCCCCTGCTCCCCACGACATTCTACTTGGCCTGGCATTGCGGGATCTTTATAGCCCTCCGGCCGGGGGCGACGTTATCTTTCAGCAGCCCTTTCGCAGCCCACACCACAGTGCCAGCGCTGCAGCTCTAGTCGGCGGTGGCAGCAAACCGCGACCCGGGGAAATTTCCCTTGCTCATGGGGGCGTGCTGTTTTTGGACGAACTGCCAGAATTTAATCGCCGCTGCCTTGAAGCCCTTAGAGAACCGATGGAGTCCGGTGAAATCACTCTGGCCCGCGCGAATCACAGGATTACCTATCCCGCGCGATTTCAATTAATCGCCGCGATGAACCCCTGCCCCTGCGGCTACCTTGGCGATCCCGAAAGATCCTGCCGCTGCACGCCAGAACAAATCCAGCGCTATCGATCACGCGTGTCAGGGCCGTTATTAGACCGCATCGACCTTCACGCTCAGGTCAGCCGGTTAACGCCTGCAGAATTGTTGACTCCAACCACCGCTAGCGAAGCATCTAGTGTCGTCCGAGAACGCGTCTATCGCTGCCGCGCGTTGCAGGAAGAACGCCAGGGTAGACCTAATTCGCACCTCCCAGCCAACAGGTTAGCCAACATTTGCTTACTGGGAGAGGAAGAAAAAAAATGCCTTGTAGCAGCTGCAACACGGCTAAATTTATCTGGACGGGGGCTACATCGGACGCTGCGAGTAGCGCGCACACTCGCCGATCTCGAACAGTCCACATCCATCGGCATAGCACATATCAGCGAGGCTCTTGCTTTCCGTCACTGAAGCAAACCTTGCAACTTGCCGCACCTGCATGTATTACTCGGTCATAGACACATGGCCTTTTTGTCGATTTAATTTGCCAGCACTGCAATTTTCTTTTTACTTTACCCTCAAAAAAAAGCGAGAATCGATCCCTGCTTTTCAACGTCCAGTACCCCGAGGAACTCGCATGTTTAACATTAACCAATACTTTGATGGCAAGGTCGCTTCTATCGGCTTTCAGACCGCAACGGTGCCCGCCACAGTCGGCGTTATGGCGACTGGCGACTTCGAGTTTGGCACTAGTCAAAAAGAAACTATGACGGTCATTAGCGGTGCTCTTACCGTGAAACTGCCTGGCGCGAAGAACTGGGTAACCTACAGGGCAGGAGACCGCTTTATCGTAGAGGCTAATAAAACGTTTGCACTTAAAGTGGCGACAGAGACAGCCTACCTGTGCACTTACGAATGATCTATCAACTGTGGCACCCGTGCATGTATGCGGCAGTATTTTTACATGAGTGAGCCTTCGGTCATTGAGAGGCTCAATGCAAACCGACCGCACTTTATTCAGATGCTAGGCGGTAAAGTGGTAGCTGTCGATCACGGGGAACAGTCCTGCAGCTTCGAATTTAGGGTCAGTAGGGACTTTTGTCATTCTATCGATGTAGTGCAAGGTGGATTTGTCACCGTTATGCTGGACGCAGCCATGAGCCACGCTGTATTCGCTTCAGGCGAAGACATAATCGGGCTGTCATCCCTCGACATCAACACCACTTATCTGGAACCCACCCGAGCAGGCTGTCTGCATGCGGTAGGCAGGATCGTCAAATGCAGTTATAAAACTGCGTTTTTAGAAGCTCAACTGCACAACAGCGACGGACTTCTCACGGCCACTGCCAGTTCCGTCGCAAAAGTCGTCAGGAAGCTCTGACCGCGTGCCAGAGCTGAATATCCAACAACGCGAGGCCGTGCGGTATATAGATGGCCCCCTGTTAGTCCTTGCCGGCGCTGGCAGCGGTAAAACCAGCGTTATCACTCAAAAAATTGCCTATCTGGTAGACACCTGTGGCATCAATGCTAGTCACATTGCAGCGGTGACCTTTACCAATAAAGCGGCACGGGAGATGAAGGAACGGCTAGGCAAGCTGCTGCGCGACAATGCAGCCGAAGGTCTCACGGTCAGTACATTTCATCAATTAGGCCTGAAGATCATCCGTAGCGAGCGCAAAGAACTGGGACTTAAATCGGGGTTTTCCATCTTCGACGGGGAGGACACACGAACCCTGATACGTGATCTTCTGATTCAGGAGCACGGTGCCGAGGGCGATCAGACAAACACTATTGCACAGCGCATTTCCAGCTGGAAAAATGACCGCATACTGCCAGAGCAGGCGATGGCAGGCGCCAGCAGCCCAGCAGATATGCTAAGCGCTCAGGCCTATATACGCTACAAACGTGCACTCAAAGCCTACAACGCGCTTGATTTCGACGATTTGATCCTACTGCCTACAATACTGTTTGAACACGCTCCTGCCATTTTAGAAAAGTGGCAGAACCAAATCCACTACTTGTTAGTCGATGAATATCAGGACACCAACACTAGCCAGTATTTACTGGTAAAGCAGCTAATAGGCCTCGGCAGCGGCCTGACGGTAGTAGGAGACGATGACCAATCTATTTATGCTTGGCGAGGCGCGCGGCCTGAGAACTTGATACAATTGCAAAAGGACTTCTCGGGTCTGAAGGTTGTCAAACTGGAGCAAAACTATCGCTCCACAGTGCGTATACTCAAAGCCGCAAATACATTGATCGCCAATAATCCTCACGTGTTTGACAAGAAGCTTTGGAGCGAACTTGGCTACGGTGAACCCATACGCATTATTCGCTGCAGTGACGAACAGCACGAAGCCGACCAAGTCGTTGCAGAAATTCTTGACCACAAATTACGCCGACGCACACGCTTTGGCGACTACGCCGTCCTGTATCGAGGCAACCACCAATCGCGCTTGATTGAGTTGGCGCTGCAACAGCAGCAGGTGCCCTACCATCTCAGTGGCGGGGTGTCGTTCTTCGCTCGCAATGAGGTCAAAGACATCATGGCCTACCTACGCCTCATCATAAACGAAAACGACGACAACGCTTTTTTGCGTATTGCAAACGTACCTAGGCGCAAGCTGGGCACCTCGACTCTCGAAGCATTAGGCAATTTCGCCCTCGCCAATCGCTGCAATTTGAACCAGGCCTGCGACCGCATTGATTCGAATCAGGTACCGGAGGCTGGGCTCAAACGTCTGCGCGAGTTTCGTCAGTGGATGGATGGCGTGCGTCGCAGTTGCGAGGGCTATGATAGCGTCTCAGGCGTGCGTCAGATGGTGCGCGATATCGACTATGAGGGCTGGCTTGGCCAACTCAGCTCCAACGAGGACGTGGCAGAACGACGCATGGGTAATGTTCATTTTTTAATCGATGGCTTGCAGCGGGTTATGTCGAGCGAGCAGGTTACACTGGACGAGGCAATCTCCCGCCTGGTACTGCGGGACCTTTTAGAACAACAAGATGAGGAGGAAAAAGGGCCTGAGAGCGTGCAGCTGATGACGCTGCACGCCGCCAAAGGGCTGGAATTCCCGCACGTCTGCATCATCGGCATGGAGGAAAAAATACTGCCCCACCGAGCAAGTATTGAGGAAGATAATATTGAAGAGGAGCGGCGGTTGGCCTATGTTGGCATCACGCGGGCGCAACAAACATTGACCATGACTATGGCACTGAATCGCCGCCAGTTCGGCGAGACCATCGATTGCGAGCCCAGCCGTTTTCTTGAAGAAATACCGAATGACGACCTGCAATGGCAGGGCGGCGGTAAGGACTCCCAAGAGGCGAACGAGGAACGGGGACAGGAAACGTTAACCGGGCTTAAAAACCTATTCGCCTGAATGAAAAGCTTTTTTTACTGGCTACCCGCAACCATGTAATCAACAGCTGCATAAACATCATCATCAGAGCAGCTCATACAGCCGCCCTTGGCAATCATGCCAGTGCCGGGAACACCACCGACACCCGTGGCGTAAAGTGCCGGCATACCCTTAGCGATTCGACCGCTCCAAGCCACGGCATCACCGTATTTAGGAGCACCTGCTGCGCCAGTACTGTGGCAGGCCATGCAGGCTGCATTATAAACTTCCTCTCCTGTTCGCGGTTCAGCACTGACCACAGTAGCAGGAGCGGCAGCACAGGTACTGTCGCCTTCCACACAGGATTCGCCAACTGGCTTGATCCGCTCCACGATGGCGTCACGCTGGGCATTGGTCAAATCTGCGGCGACTGCGCTACTTATCAGGAGAGCGGCTAAAAAACTAAAAGCTACACGGTTGATCACGACGAGTTCCTCGATTGGTGTGGGCTTCATTATAGCCAAATATACTGGGCGATAAAACGTGATGATTGAAACTATTGCTCAAAACAAAAAATCGCGACACACTAGCAATGCTCCGGCTAGCGTCTCTAGCCAGATTTTTTACCACTAAATATCTACCGAAAAAGGCCACAGATGAAACTCTACACTTATGATCCGGCTCCCAACCCGCGGCGCCTGACGCTGTTCCTCAAGCTCAAAGGCATTGAAATCGAAACGCAACAGATCGATATGATGACGGCTGAGCAACTGCAGGACCGTTACCGGCAGATCAACCCGACGTGCACCCTACCAGCGCTTGTGCTGGACGACGGCACAGTACTAACAGAAGTGATTGGTATATTCGCTTATTTAGAAGAACTTTATCCCGAGCAACCGCTTATGGGCAGTACGCCGCTAGAACGAGCTCAGGCCATCAGCTGGTGCCATCGCCTATTTCAAAGTCTGATGATTGCCATCGCCAGCGTCCTGCGCAACAGGGGTAAACATTTTCACAACCGGGCATTACCGGGGCCGTTGGATACCCCGCAAATACCTGAACTGGCGGAACGCGGATTACTGCAAGTGCACCACATTCTGCCGCAACTGGACGCACATTTGGCCGCATCAACCTGGCTGGCGGGTGACAACTTTACCATTGCTGATATCGACCTTTTAGTGATGATTGATTTTTTAACTTGGATAAAAGAATCTATTCCCGACACCTGCTCACATTTGCAAGCCTGGCAGCAACGTGCGACTGCCCGGACAGCCTGACATCCGCAGCGCGGCTTCAATAGACTAGAATTGATGCTGCATAGCATGGCCCTTTGCGCTATAAGAGGGTAGGCCTCTGCAGGAGGTGATGTATGCTGCGCCGACGCGATGCGGAAATTCAACATGGGTCCAATCCATGGCCCCTGTATATCGTGCTTCTTGTCTCACTATATGGTTGCCGGCCTGATGAGCCTAATACACGATTTGAGGCTTACCTCCGAAGAACAGGCTCAACCCAATCTGTTGCGCCCGCCGACGAACTAAAGGCGCCGCCGTTAGTTGGCGACCTTCAGCTGCATATCCCTTTGGTGACTCTCGACACGCTTGATCTAGTGCGTCTCAGTGGGTGCTCCGTGCAGGCTACCCTCGGCAAGCGTTACAGCAGCCTCGGCCGACAGGCAAAACCATCGCAGCGTCTACTGCTGGAACTCGAATATCTGCGGCGAGCGCCGTCATGTACTGACCTGCTGCGCAAAGACCATACCAAACTAGCAAGCGCACTCGAGGCAGCTTGGCGCAATAGGCAGCAGCAATTACCCGCACTGATTTTCAATGCCACTCTGGCCAGCGATGAGTACCGTTCGTTCTGGTTACCCACAAGCGCGCCCGGAGATTATCCACCTGTCAGCCAGGCTCTGGTAGTATCGGCGTTAACGCAGATTAACCAACATATATGCCGCTGGCTACATGGTGATTATCAGGCACAAAATCGTGACTTCGAGGTGTTACTCAGCCAAGTCGCAGGAGGTGACGCAGGGGCATTACTGCAGGCCTTTTTTTTGCGGAGCCGCGGACCCGGCACCGTTGACCCCGCGATTGGACGACTGCATACGATGTTGACACGCATCGGAATACTGGAAGAACGGCTCAGTCCGGTTCTGCCACTGCAATATCTCCAGTGGATGGACGCCCACAATGGTCAAATGCCAGCCGCCGACCCCGCTCACCACCGCGAGCACATTGCCTATTCGCATCCACCGTGCAGTATAAAGTAAACGGCTTCATGCCCAAATGACTGATAATTGGTTACACTGCAGCTTACAGAAGCGACATGTTCCGCCCCCAATTGGAGAGTCTAATGATTAATTCCCCTCGAACCCTATTGCGAGCAATAGCTGTAGCTGCAATCAGCATTATGTTAGGGGCCTGCGCTAGCGGCCCACCCAAGCCAACCGTAGATTACAAAGCCGATTACGATTTTAGTGCGGTGAAGAAAATCGCTTTTTATCGAAACTCTGGCGAGGTCTTGGGAGATAATCCGATGCAATTGAGCGACATACAACGCGACCGTATCGACGAAGCGCTATCGTATGCACTGACCGCTCGAGGCTTTCAGATGGTGACAGATGCGTCCAATGCTGATCTTTTGCTCAGTTGGACTTTAGACACACAGAACAAAACTGACGTGCGCACCTATCAGACTCCAACGATGGGCATAGGCAGGGGATACAGTGGATATTACGGGGGCTACAACCGTTATAGTGCTTACAACTGCTGGAACTGTGCCCCAACCCGTACCGAGGTCTCTGTACAGAACTATATGCAGGGCACCTTCATCGTCGATTTGATTGACCCGACGCTAAAAAAATCGGTATGGCGAGGTGTTACTCAATCGCGCCTGAAGGGCCAGCACAGCGAAGACCAAGGTAAATACAACGCGGCTGCAGCCGCCATTTTTGCTTCCTTTCCACCTGAATAATATTAATTGGCCGGGCAGCAGATGTCAGATTGACTCAGTCACAGATTTGCCATGCCGCACAAGAACAAAGGGGCCAGGAACTTCGGGGCCAGCGCCCTCGCGTAATCGCCGTTCCAGCTCCTGCAACACGGCTCGAGTGATGTGCGGGAGCTGATCCATGCCCTGCGCCTTTGATAGCCCCACCCAATGCAAATCTAATAGCTCTCCGGAGCCCTGCGGTCGCTCATGTATCTCCCCTTGAATATGCTCCGCATCAACCATGAAGAAGCGAGCGTCGAATCGGCGGCTGCGATAGGGCGGCGTAATGGCTCGAGCAATAAGCTGAAGGACATCCAGCCGCGGATTGACATCATGCTGTAAAAAATTAGCCCAGTGTCGCGAGCGGGTTTTTAATGTGGGCGTATAGGACTCTCCAACAAGCAGTCCTGTCTCCTCGTAGGTCTCACGAATTGCAGCTAATGCGAGCGCGCGAGCTCGCACTTCAGAGCAACCTCGGCGCAAACGTTCCATCACTTGCGGGTGCAAATCGTGCGGCGGCACAATGCGGCTATCTGCCGGGTCCACCTTGCCACCGGGAAAAACAAATTTATTTGGCATGAACTTATGGCTTGCGGCACGCTTGCCCAGTAACACGCGTGGCTCCTTCCCCCCGCCACGCACAATAATGAGAGTGGCTGCATCCTTAGGACGCACTGCACGGGGAGTAATGCGCAATTCATCCGGCGAAACGTAATTGGAGTCACGCTGCTCATTGCAGTTCATTCACTGTCCCTCTTACTCAAAAAAAATAGCGCAAACGCGCGTCAAACAGACCTTAGATGCAAGCAGTCGTATCCGGCGCAACGCCGGCAACAAGAGACTCACGAAAATACCTGTTCAGACTACACTGTGCAGCTTTCAAACAGCGCTATAGCGTAAGGTTATATCAGCGCCTTTTCAACCTGTCCCAGTCGAGCTTCGTTGTGATGTAAGGCGCGTTCGACTCAAAAAAAACTTGCGTTCTGGTTGGGCAGGAATAAAATCGCGGCGACACTTTGACAATGGACATCTTATGTCGTCGAATGGCCAGTCATGCGCATGAAATTGCATTGGTATTGCGACAGTTTAGGCCTTAACTGGAGAGAGAAAATAATGGTGTTTTGTGTTGGGGCCAACCGTCCCTCTAAAGTGGCACGTTCTGATCTTGTGCGCGTGACGGGCGCATGCTCTTACGGTTGGCAAAGTGCTTCTTTACGCAGTGCTCTAGGCCCTGATTTGGCGTCAGAGCTAGTATCGGCACAGTACCCACCGGTGCAACGGCATGTTAGCCGCCGATTAGTAGCCGCATGTGCATGACGAGAGACAACTTATGCCCACAAAACCATCAACCATCACATCAGCTGCAAACACGCCTACAGGTTGGAGTAGCGAGCGCAGTGCCGAACTCTACGGCATCAATACCTGGGGCGCTGGATACTTTGATCTTTCTGAACAGGGGGAAGCCCAGGTTAATGTAGACTTTGGAGATCATCAGGTCGCTGTCTCTATCATGGATATCGTATTGGGGATGCGGGCGAGAGGGCTGCACATGCCGGCGGTGTTGCGTATCCGCAATCTGCTTGATCATCGCATCAAGACCATAAATGACTCGTTTGCGCGGGCGATAAAGCAGGGCGGCTATCAAAATACCTACCGCGGCGTATTTCCGATCAAGGTTAACCAGCAGTGCCATGTTATCGAAGAAATCGCCGACTACGGGCGCCGTTATCACCATGGCTTTGAAGCCGGCAGCAAAGCAGAATTGATTATCGCGCTGTCCCACCTGAAAGACCACGACAGTTTGATTGTATGTAATGGCTACAAAGATGCCGAGTTTATCGACCTAGGACTCTATGCCAGACAAATGGGCATTGCGTGTTTTTTTGTACTGGAATCCATAGCCGAATTACCGCTCCTACTTGAGCGCAGTCGAATACTAGGCGTCGAGCCACTGATTGGTGTACGTATCAAAAACAGCGTCGCGGTTGACGGTCACTGGAGCCAAGACAGTGGAGATCGCTCTATATTTGGACTGTCTACAGACGCACTAATCAGTATTGCGGATAACCTGCGCGACGTAGGAATGTTGCACTGTCTGCAGTTATTGCACTGCCATTTAGGTTCGCAGATTCCCAATATTCGCAATGTACGCAGCGGAGTACTAGATGCCTGCCGCTTTTACGCCGGCCTAATTGAGGAGGGCGCACCAATGGGTTACCTCGACCTAGGCGGTGGCCTCGCAGTAGACTACGAGGGCGCGCGCACCAACAGCACTAACAGCATGAACTACCAACTGCATGAGTACTGCATCAATATTGTGGAGAGTATTTGTGAGACGCTAGACCCACTGGGCGTTGCGCATCCTGTCATTATTAGCGAGTCCGGCCGTGCCACTGTCGCCTATTCCTCGATGTTGCTGTTCAATATACTCGATGTGCGCACCAGTAATCCCGGCTCGATCGCCAACACGCTACCGGCCAAATGTAATGAGACGCTGATAAACCTTCAATCGGCACTCAACACAGTGTGCGCGGAAAACTTTCAGGAGAGTTATAACGATGCCCTGTTCTATCGAGATGAATTGCGCGAGGAGTTTCATCATGGTCAAGCTACTCTGAGGGAGAGGGCATTAGGGGAAAACATATATCTAGCCGTGCTGCAGAAAGTAGCGGCGATACTCCCTCAGTTGAACAGAGTGCCACCTGAACTCGAAAATCTGCCAGAGCTGTTGTCAGATATTTACTACGGTAATTTCAGCTTGTTTCAGTCACTTCCGGATATATGGGCTATTGATCAAGTGTTTCCTATTATGCCGATTCATCGCTTAAATGAGCAGCCCACCCGGTCGGCAGTATTGGCCGACTTAACCTGTGACTGTGATGGCAAGATAGATCACTTTTCTACTCCAGACGGGATCAGTCGGACACTGAGCCTGCACGCATTAAAACCAAACGAGGACTACTACATTGGCGTATTCCTTGTGGGCGCCTATCAGGAAACGCTTGGCGACTTACACAACCTGTTTGGCGATACCAACGTGGTCAATGTTGCCATCGATTCCGGTGGCGCATTCGAATTTGAGCGGGAATTTCACGGTGACAGTATCTCTGATGTGCTCAGCTATGTCGAATATGAACCCAAACAGATGCAAGAAAAGTTTCGCTTAGTGGCGGAAGATGCAGTGCGCGCCGGTAAAATAAGTGTTGCGCAACGTCAGGAGATTTTGCGGGCTTTTAAAGAAAGCTTGAACGGCTACACGTATTTTGAGCATGAATAAAACAGATAAAGAAAAGGCGAAAGGCAATGTCTAAGGTGATGATAATCGGCGCTGGCGGTGTCGGCGGCGTAGTGGCGCACAAATGTGCACAGCTGAGCGAGGTGTTTACTGAAATCGTTCTAGCCAGTCGTACCGAATCCAAGTGTCAGGCGATTGCCGCCCAGCTGAGCCGACCGATCCACACGGCACAAGTAGATGCCGACGATGTACCCGCACTGGTCAAACTGCTGCGCAGAGAAGAGCCGAAACTTGTTATCAACGTAGCGCTACCCTATCAGGACCTGACCATTATGGATGCTTGCCTTGAGACTGGCGTTCACTACTTGGATACCGCCAACTACGAGCCGATTGATACGGCCCAATTTGAGTATCGATGGCAATGGGATTACCAGCAACGTTTTGTGGACGCAGGATTGACTGCACTGTTAGGCAGCGGATTCGACCCCGGGGCTACCAACGTCTTTACTGCCTATATCGCCAAACACTACCTGGATGAAATTCATGAACTCGACATCATCGATATCAACGGCGGCGATCACGGCTATCCCTTTGCCACTAATTTCAACCCTGAGATTAATATTCGTGAAGTGTCAGCCGCGTGCCGCCACTGGGAGAACGGCGAGTTTGTGACGACAGCGGCCATGACAAAGAAGGCCCGCTATAGCTGCCCGGAGGGTGTTGGCACATTTAATATTTATCGGATGTATCATGAAGAACTGGAATCACTCAGCACGCATTTTCCCAGTCTTATACGCGCCCAGTTTTGGATGAGTTTTTCTGACAATTATTTAAAACACCTGGAGGTCCTTGAAAATGTTGGACTGACTAGCATCTCGCCTGTCGACTTTCAGGGTCAATCTATAGTGCCCATTCAATTTTTAGCACAACTACTGCCCGAGCCCTCTGCGTTAGGAGGTCTCACCAAAGGCAAAACGTGCATCGGTTGCATCGTGCGCGGAGTCAAAAACGGCAAAGAAAAGGTGATGTATATCTACAATATCAGCGACCACCAACGCTGCTATGAGGAAGTCCAGTCACAGGCCATTTCCTACACTACAGGAGTTCCTGCGGCCATTGGTGCCAAAATGATACTTGAGGGCAAGTGGCGCAAACCCGGCGTGTGGAATATAGAGCAGTGCGATCCCGACCCGTTTATGTGCGACATGAATCGTTATGGGTTACCGTGGAAAGTGGTGGAGCTAGATCCGAGTTTTCAGCTGGATATCGTCGGGAAATAGACCGACGGAAATAGGGTTATGCAATTCACGAACTTTCAAAAACTGAATCTCGAGCGGCTGCCGTCACCCTGTTTTGTGGTTGATGAGGTCGCAGTAGAGCGCAACTTGAAAATCCTCGCGCATTTGGCTGAAGACAGTGGCGCGAGAGTGCTGTCCGCCCTAAAGGCGTTTTCTATGTGGCGCCTAGCGCCCCTAGTATCTAGCTACCTGAGCGGCACTTGTGCCAGCGGCCTTCACGAGGCTCGCCTGGGCAGAGAACACTATGCAGGCGAAGTTCATGTGTTCAGCGCCGCCTACAGCGAAGACGATTTAAAGGAAATTCTCGAAATTGCTGACCACGTTGTCTTTAACAGCTGTGCGCAGTGGCGTCGCTTTCGACCGCTAGCATTGAAGGCCAGAAGCCGCCGGCCTGAACTGAGATTTGGCCTGCGAATCAACCCCGAGCACTCCGAGGGGAGCGCTCCAATCTATGACCCATGCGCCCCAGGGTCGCGGCTAGGTATTCCGCTATCACAATTGGATGCCGGCGAACTTGAACACATCAGTGGTCTGCACTTTCACACACTGTGCGAGCAAGATTTTCCACCGCTGCAGCGAACACTGCGAGTGGTAGAAGAACAATTCGGACACTTGCTGGGTACTCTGCAGTGGGTCAATTTTGGTGGCGGGCATCACATCACGCTTCCAGGCTACCAGACAGACGAATTGATCGCGTGTATTCGTGCGTTCTCCAGCCGGTATGACGTACAGGTTTACCTAGAGCCTGGCGAGGCCATTGCTGTTGGCACCGGTGTTTTGGTTACAGAAGTATTGGACCTAAGCTGGAATCAACTAGAGCAGGCTATTGTTGATACTTCTGCAACCTGTCACATGCCGGACCTGCTGGAGATGCCCTACCGCGCCGACGTTATAGGGGCATCAGAGCCAGAGGAGCTCGAACATACCTACCGCTTGGGCGGTCTGACCTGCCTAGCGGGCGACGTCTTGGGCGATTATAGCTTTGCCAAACCTCTACACGTCGGGCAGCGCCTTATGTTCGGCGACATGTCCCACTACACCATGGTCAAAACCAGCACCTTCAACGGCACTAAACTACCCGCGATTGCACTATGGAATTCGGAAACTGACGAACTTGAGATTGTCCGTGAGTTCGGCTACGAGTCGTTCAAGGATCGACTGTCCTAATATATCCACTAGACCTTTAAATCCGAGTGCAAGAAAAATTCGCTGACATTCGCGGCAAGGTTGGCGATACTTACTGCTTTTATTAAAGCGGATATTCGTAACATGCAGCGTCCCATATGGCTTTTATCCCTAGATTCAGACACTTTTCCTGCCGCCCCTATGACCACTGGGGGACTCAAAGCTTATTATCATACGTTTGGTAAAAAAACCGCCCAGACAGACATCCAACTGGTGCATTTTGTTAATCACCCTGAGCGCATTGCTCAGTGGCTCGAACAATGGCAACAAGAGGAACTCCCTCGCGCGCAGGCAGCCGCAGCTCAGGGCATGCAACCGGTAATGGGTTTTTCTGTTTATACATGGAACGCCGCGGAGTTTCTCGATTTAATGCGGAAAGTCAAAGTCTTGTGTCCCGAGCTATTGATCGTTGTCGGGGGTCCTCACGTGCAAAAAGCCAGTGATTACCTTTTTTCAGAGGCGGTAGACATCGTGGTCATGGGCGAGGGCGAAGCGACCTTTACTGAGTTTTTGGACGCAATGGGCCCTGCACAATGGCATGACGTTGCAGGCCTCGCCTTTGTGGAAAAAGACGAGTTAGTAATGACTCCGGAGCGGCCGCGTTTTCGCAATCTCAATCTGTTGCCATCAGCCCTTGACGTCATCAGCTTGCTGGACGATGAGGGTAATCCGTATGACTGCATCGCCTACGAAACTAGCCGTGGCTGCCCCTTCAAGTGCGCCTTTTGCGAGTGGGGAACCGGCGCCATTGGCACCAAAATGTTGTCTTTTTCTGTGGACCGCATACGCCAGGACTGGAATTTCATTGTAGATGCCGGTATTAAAAACATCTGGCTGACCGATTCCAACTTTGGAGCCTTACGCGAGGATGTTGAGAAAGCAAAGGCATTATGCGAGATAAAGCAGCGTACCGGGCTACCGCACACGTTTGCGACGTCTTGGTCCAAAAAACACGGCCCGCGATCACAGGAAATTGTACTACTGTTGCATAAAAACAGCTTGTTGCCGCATTACCATTTGGCGCTGCAAACTTTAACACCGCTGGCGCTGGAGCTGTGTCATCGTACCAATATGGACGCTAATAAATATGAGCCTATTGCGCGCGAGATGGCAAAAGCCCGTGTGCCGATCGCTTGCGAACTCATCTGGGGCTTGATCGGTGACAATCTGACCAGCTTCGAGACCAATCTCGATCGACTCTTTGCAGTTTTTCCCACCATTAATATTTTCGGGTACACCCTGCTGCCCGGCACGGAATTCTACGGCAAGCGCGAAGAATATCAGATAGAAACACTGCCGGTAGCCGGTTACGGTAAAGCCAAGGGAGAGTATGTTGTTGGATGCATGACCTTTTCTACAGAAGAAGGGGTAGAAGGCTACTTCCTTATCACCGCTCATATGTTGATGAGCCGTGGCTACATGATACCCCTCACTCTGCGCTATTTAGCCTTGAGTGAGACCGTGCCGGTGGCAGGCATGATGCGCTCAATGCTGCAGGCATTGTGCGCCGAGTTCAGTCAAGAAATTCCCGGCCTTGATGCCGCTGACAAAATGGGTGTCTATGAGTTTCGTGAGGAGCTATTTGTGACCTCATTCACTTATCCAGAGCGCACCTATGACTGTGTGAGGCGTGTGGCGATGCAATGGATCACTGAGCATATGGACAATACCGTCGAGACGGCGAGCTTGCAGCAGCGAGTGACGCAATTACTGGCGTTAGATCAAGCCTTTGCACCCCACACCGGCGCCACTCGCGACGTTACTGCACAGTTCAATTTTGACGCTGATAAGGTAATAGATAGCTTGGAAGGCATGGAGTTTCCGGCTGCAGATTTGTTTGCTGAGAAGCCTACGGAAATCGACATACATATTCCCGGCGGCGTCGGTGACATTATCAAGGATCCAGATGGTGGCGTGTGGATTCACGCGGAGCGATCTAGCAGTAAAGCCGAGCACACCGCAGCGTTACAACCGGTGACGGTTCAAGCTTTAGCCATGCCTGCCTGATATATCGATCACGACCGAAGATAGAACCTATCTGCATCATCACCTCAACAGCCAGACGACTGGCATAAATGGAGCGTCTAGTTAGACCAGCCCTGCGAGCGTATTTGTCAGTGGTTTACTTAAGTATATCCAGCGCCATTGCCTCAGCAACTTTGATGCCATCTATAGCCGCCGACAATATACCGCCGGCATAGCCGGCACCCTCGCCGGCCGGGTACAGACCTCGCGTGTTTTTACTCTGGTAATCCTTGCCCCGTCGAATACAGATAGGCGATGAGCTTCGGGTTTCAATCCCGGTCAGTACCGCGTCAGACATAGCAAACCCTTTAATCTGCCTGTCGAACGCCGGAATTGCCTCACGAATCGCTGCAATCGCAAACTCTGGCAATGCATCCGATAAATCCGTCAGCGTCACCCCCGGCTGATAAGATGGCACCACGCTGCCTAACGCTTTAGAGGCCTGGCCCTTAAGAAAATCACCCACCAACTGGGCCGGCGCATTATAATTCCCACCGCCCATTGTATAAGCCAGTGACTCCAGTCCGCGCTGCAGGTCGATGCCGGCAAAAATATTATCCGGATAATCCTCTTCCGGGTTTATACCCACAACAATCGCTGAGTTAGCATTGCGCTCATTACGCGAATACTGTGACATTCCATTAGTCACTACACGACACTCTTCCGACGTTGCCGCAACCACGGTACCGCCGGGACACATACAAAAACTGTAAACCGCACGGCCATTATCACAATGATGTACCAGCTTGTAATCTGCGGCACCCAATATCGGGTTGCCCGCGTATTCACCAAACCGCGCCTGATCGACTATCGACTGTGGATGCTCAATACGAAAGCCTAGAGAAAACGGTTTGGCTTCGATATAAACGCCCTGATCGGACAACATCTCAAAGGTGTCGCGAGCGCTATGTCCTACCGCCAGCACGATATGTTGACTCAGCAAGGTTTCACCACTAGCCATGGTCAGGCCGGTTACCTGGCCCGCGCCGTCGGCATCTTCTTCACGCAACAGTGATTCAACTTTTCCCTCAAAACGCACCTCGCCTCCCAAGCGAATAATTTCGGCGCGCATCCTTTCTACCATTTTTACTAACTTAAAAGTGCCGATATGTGGCTTGCTTACATACAAAATTTCCTCAGGTGCACCAGCTTGCACAAATTCGGACAGCACCTTGCGACCTAAATGCCGGCGGTCTTTAATCTGGCTATAGAGCTTGCCGTCTGAAAATGTGCCGGCCCCACCCTCACCAAACTGCACATTAGACTCGGTATTGAGTTCACGTTTACGCCACATTGCCCAAGTATCCTTCGTGCGTTGACGCACCTCGCGTCCCCGCTCAAGCACAATTGGCTTGAGCCCCATCTGAGCGAGCAGCAGTGCTGCCAAGATTCCGCAGGGGCCAAAGCCAATAACAAGAGGCCGCTGCTGCTGCCCTCGTGGAAAACCCGAACTGGCTTGGGCGACAAAACAATAGTCTGTATTCGGGCTAGGGCCAATACGAGCGTCACTTTGAAACCGCTCTAATAACTGAAGCTCTCGCACCTCGCGCAGCTCAACATCAAGTTGATAAATCAGTAGAATATTGGATTTTTTACGCGCATCGTAACTGCGCTTGAAAACACTAAAGCTGCAGAGATCATCCTCGCCAATACCCAACCTCTCGATAATGGCCGCCGTTAGAGCATCAGCATCATGATCGAGCGGGAGTTTAATTTCATTGAGTCTGAGCATGGCAAAACGCTGAGGTCATAAATCTTTGGCTGGACGCCAACCGGTGAACATGCTCGATTCTCTCGCATATTCGTCAGTAAAGCCAAGTCGACATCCCTGAACCTGCAGATTGCAAGGTAAAGTATGGCTCTCAAAGGGCTGATGGGCGACAGTCGTGCCTAGAACACTATGCATATTGCCCCGCACAAAAACCCGAAGACCAAGCCCACTGAAAGTTATAACCACCCAGATGTCCACTGACATCTAATACTTCCCCGATGAAGAACAGCCCATCGTGCGCGTTGGCCTCCATCGTGCGTGAACTAACTCCAACAGTATCGACCCCCCCTAAAGTGACCTCAGCCGTTCGATAACCCTCAGTGCCAGAAGGCTTTAATTGCCAGTTCTCGAGTAACCCGGCAACCGCGTCTAATCTCAGGTCACTATAGTCACCAAGCTTCTGCTCCGCTTCATGTGACCACCACAGCGCCTGCAATTCAGCGACTAGTGCCTTGGGTAGTTTTTGCGTCAGCAGTGTACGCAATAAGCTCTGACTGTGTTTGCGCTTAGACTGAAGTAGCCACTCTCTAACATCGAGATGCGGAAGTAGATTAATTGACACTGTATCCCCCGGAGACCAATAATTAGAGATTTGCAGGATGACTGGTCCACTAACCCCTCGGTGAGTAAATAGAATATTTTCAGTAAAAGACTGGCCATTGCAGCAAGCTTCCACCTCCAAAGCCACGCCAGCCAACCGATCACACAGAGATTTTATAGCATCACTGAACATTAACGGCACCAGCCCTGCTCTGCGCTGCGTCAATGCCAATGAAAACCGCGCCGCAATATCATAACCGATTCCACTGCCACCCAGCGTGGGAATAGAAAGCGCTCCGGTGGCCACCACCAGCGATTGGCAAACGACGGAGCGATGAGATTTCTCCTTATCTGGCCCCTGAATGAAGCCCACAGAAAAACGACTGACTGGATTATCCAGAACCTCGATGGACTCGACCCCACACCGAGAACAGATTGCTACATCAACCTGTTCGCATTCACACACTAACATCTTCAAAATATCCTGCGCAGAGTTTTGACAAAAAAGCTGCCCGTGCGCACGCTCTTCATAATCTATGCCATGGCGATCAACCATGGCAATAAAGTCCCACTGCGTATACTGACTCAACGCCGACTTACAAAAATGCGGGTTAGCAGAAATAAAATTTTCCGGCTCGATGAATAGATTAGTGAAGTTACACCGGCCCCCGCCGGACATGAGAATCTTCTTCCCTACCTTGTTCGCCTTTTCCAACACCAAAACACGGCGACCGCGCGCACCGGCAACTGCGGCACAGAACAACCCTGCCGCGCCGCCACCCAAAATAACAACATCGTAGTGCTCTATTTTTTTTCGCACAAGAATTTCTCGTCGCCTGAAACGTGAACCTGCAGTGAACTACCCTCTGAATACAACAGCCATCGGGACTGAAAAAATTATTGTGTGATAGGCTCGAACTTTACTCGGACCCTTGGACTATTGGCTATGCAAAATAATATTATTGACGCTATCGGACTGCTAGGCACATTAATGGTTGTACTAGCCTATTTTTTGCTACAGCTCGAAAAAATTAATCCTAAAAGCCTTAGCTACAATATGATCAATCTAGCTGGCGCTACCTTCCTGCTTTTCAGTTTATGCTTCAACTTCAACCTTGCCAGCTTAGTGATTGAGGTATTCTGGATAGGTGCTTCACTCATTGGCCTATGGAAATACTGGCGCCGCCGACCCGTGGTGAGCGATCATCCCACTAATTGATAGCAGGGCTGATATTGCTTCTGATCCAACTTCATGCGTTTCTGCCTAACCAACGTCCTCAGCAGTCGATCCATACTGGATAAGAGGCTTTTGTCTCCTGACAATTGGTAGGGACCCCGCGTGCGCACCTGCTCAATACCAAACGTTTTTACGTTGCCGGCGACCAGACCTGAAAACACACAGCGTAGCGCACTAGCCAATTCATGCCTGGGCAGCCGCATGTGAAGCTGCAGTGCTGCCATCGCTTCGTGAGTGGGCACAAAAGGCGCCTGCAGATCGGGCGAGATTACTAACTCCCAGTTGAAGTAATAGGCCTGATGCGCAGCACGGCGTCTTGCGTGCACTTCATCGTTGGCGACGCGAATAGCATTGCCGACTTCTTTCTCGGCACCCACGATGAGACGATAATAAGACCTTACGTCCTTACCGAAACAATCGATTAAAAACCGCTCGAGCTCTTCAAAGTACTCGCCACAGGACTCAGGTCCGGTGAGCACCAATGGAATGGCCTCATGGTTGTCTGGATGCATTAGGATGCTGAGCAGATAAAGAATTTCTTCGACGGTTCCTACGCCGCCAGGAAAAATAATAATAGCGTGGGCAAGCCGAACGAAAGCCTCCAGACGTTTCTCAATATCTGGCATAATCACCAGCTCATTAACGATGGCATTAGGCGATTCGGACGTAATAATACCTGGCTCGCTAATCCCAACATAACGGCCGTCTTTGATATGCTGCTTAGCGTGTCCTACAGCGGCACCTTTCATCGGGCCCTTCATTGCGCCAATGCCGCAGCCGGTCACGACATCAAGTCCACGTAAACCGAGCTGATAGCCTACGTTTTTTGCGTAAGCATACTCTTCCCGAGGAATGGAGTGGCCGCCCCAACACACCACCATCTGAGGTGACTGGTCAGGTCGCACGACGCGGGCATTACGCAGAATATGAAACACCGTGTCAGTGATCTGAGCAGAGCTAGGTAGCTTAGGTTGCGCGGCCGTGATTTTGAATTCTGTATAAATAATGTCACGCAGTGCTGAAAACAGATGTTCCTGAATACCACGGATCATTTTCCCATCAACAAATGACTGAGGTGGCGCGTTAAATAACTCCAGCCTAAGTCCCCGGGGCTGCGGTATTAGGCGAACATCAAAGTCTTCGTAATCGGCCAAGACTTTTTCAGCATCGTCCTTTTCACTGTCGGTGTTCAGAATTGCCAGGGCACAGTGTCGAAATAGTGTAAATAAATCGCCGCCACTACCGGTAAGCTCTTCGACATCTCCCCTAGACAGCAAGGTTAACGAGTTTAATGGATTGACAACGACATGAGTAATTTTTTCCATAACGTGGAGCCGACACTCAATAGTGGTTGGTATTTACACAAAAAACGCCGTCGCTGCAGGACGGCGTTCTAGGCTTGATTTGGTCAGGAAGACTTCGATAACTCGCCGTGCACTATCAACTTTCGCAAAACGCGCGCATTTTTTTATAAGCGATATCAGTCTGCTCTGTTGTTTGAGCCTTAAGTAACTCTTGCTTGGCCGCCGCACAATCAGATGACTCACGCGTTGTCTCTGCCTTCATCGAACTGTAGGCGGGATGGGACTCAGGGGTGGAACACAAAACTGAGGAAACGCGCCTGATATTCGCGTGCGTACCTTGCTCTACAGACACGCAATCTCCAACCCGAACATCCTGATTCTCCAATACAATATCAATCGTACTGTTATTCACCAAGCGCACGGTAAATCGCTCCGCAGTGCCAGCCGTTTCCCTCGCAACAAGGGCACCCAGTCCCGCACCAGCCGCAGTACCCGCAACCTTCGTCGCGCTTGAGCGCCCGCCCGTTGCCAGTAACCCGAGCGCACCACCAATGAGAGAGCTCGCACCATAACTAGGCGCCATCGCCACCTGCTGGACGTTCTCGACAGTACCGTATTGCACAGAAATGATCTGATTGCGACTCGAACCGGTTCCAGGCGTTGTACTAGCGCAACCGGCTAACCCAACCAGTAGAGCAGTAGATAATGCGGTGATTATTTTGATAGTCATACGTATGCACCCTAAAGAGTATTGAATGTAAACAGTCAAACAGTTTGGACGAAGTATGGCAAATCTTGTTGCCGCAGTCACTCAATTGCACCTAAAAGGTATTTACGTCGCTTTCACATTGAGGTACTTTTGCGGGTCTGATGCCACCGTTATCCTATGCAATAAACGATCATAGCCCTCATAACCGCCATTGGCCTTGTGCAGCAGACTACGATTGTCCCAGATCACAAACATATTTTTCTGCCACTTATGGCTGTATTGGAACTCTTCCCGCGTTTGCCATTGATGCAGTTCCAATAGCAAGGGCAGCGCTTCTTCGTCTGTCATGCCTTCGACACCTATTATGTAACCTAAGCAGCCCAGCAAGGTCTCACGAGCGCTTTCCGGGTGCGGCAAAACAAACGGGTGGCCGCAAACGTCCCTGGCGTCCTCAGAGTAGCGAATAGCCATACTGCGCCCTGCGGCCTTGTCCTTCTCGCCATACATGCCATCGGGCGCATAGGCGCCTGCTGCAGAATGGAGTGCTATGCGTCCCTCAATTTTTGCGCGCAGTGCGGCAGGCATTTCTGCCAAAGCCTTTTGCTGGTTTATAAAACCGGTGTCTCCGCCGATTGGCGGGATGACCCGGCTATACAGGCAGGTTCCGATCGGTGGCTCTGGCATAAAACTCCAGTCGGAGTGCCAATTGTCCGCGAACAGCGGCGCTTTTTCATCGGCCTTTCGCATTAAGGCCACAACGTGCTCGCTCCCCGCCATTGGCTCGAAGTAAGGCTCACTGCCAAAGACCCCCAGACTTTGCACGATCCGTTCTAAATCTGCGTTTGTCAGCGTCTGGTCGGGAAAAGCGAGGACATGATGTTCCAGCCAAGCTGAACGCACTGCCCGCAAAACCGCAGTATCGAGCTTTCTAGAGAGATCCACCCCGGTGACAGTAGCGCCACAGGCTTGGTTGGACGGAATAACCTTAATCATCAAATGCCTCCAATAGAACGAGGGGCTTGGGCTTTAGCTGCGCGGCGAGACTCGGGTTACAGCCGAGCACAACGCTATAACCCTACTGTATACCAGTCGCCATATCATGCAATATCAGAACGGCGAGCTAGCGATACGACTACGGTTTCTGATTATCGAAAATAGTACTCACTCATTGCCAGCGAGACCATATTATTGACATCACAGAACCCTGGAAGCTCTTTGAGCATAGCGAGTAAGGCTTCCTCAGTACCGAAGTAGCGCTGATCATCCGTGAAGTCAGCCAGTTCGCGAAAATGCTCACAAACGATGGCCCGATAGGTGGGCGCATCTTCGGTCAATGCGCGGGCCACAGCGTTGCGCACATAGGACCAGCGAAGGGGGTGCAAATCAAATGAGGAGGTGGAATGCAACACCTGCCAATTATGATAGAACATCTCATCGGATATATCGTGGGGCTTACCGTTGGCCCCAAATTGGGTCACCCCTGGCCGCCGCTGCCCGCCCTCCCACACTGGATCGAAAGCCTGCGGCACAGATTCCGTGACTAAATAGCCAGACAGGGAGTCGCTAACATCTCTCAAACTCGATTCAAGAGGCGCACGCTGATCCAAACATTCATGCCAAAATGACACTGCAGCCGACAGTGCCTGCCAAGGCCCGATCAGGCGACTGGGAGCCTGTTCTTGTATATTTGGATTGATATCCGCAACATTAATCGTTAGCTGCGAAGCGCCCAGCAACTGCAGACGCGGTACCAGCATGTTGAGCAGACTATGTCGGAACGCCTCGACTGAGATCGTCGCGGGCTTCTGCAAAAAATAAATACTCTTTTCCATGCTGGACTACTCTTTTGCATAACAATCAATCGCCGCCGCCACCAGAATCAGAGACTATGCTGACGCCCGGTACAGCTCTTCTGCCCGCGTCTTGATGCCCAAGGCGCAATCGTTGAAACCCTTCTCCACCTGCTCACCCAACTGTTCAATCATCGGCCCCGCAAATTCGCCACTAAACTCATCAATACTGCAATAGCGACAGCTGAATTCATCGATAGGCGTTATACGCTGAATGCGGTCCGCATGAATCGGATCACCGGGCTTATTCTCCATGGACCACACAATGGTATGGGTGGGCTCAATTCTTGTCACATACTCCACCTGCGACTGCAGCCCATTGCCTAAATCGACCTGCATTTCAAGCGGCGAGCCAATGACCGCCTCGCCCTTCATAATGGGGCAAAAGGTGTTCCATAGGCCGTAATTGGCAAAATCAAGAATGACATCCCAAACCACTTCAGCTGGTGCATTGATGACAATTTCCTCACTCGAGACACTGTTAGCGGTAATCATTCTTAAGCTCCTGTGGGTGACAACTATTCACTGATCGACTAATTGGCATAGCTGACCCCACCGTTGACACGCCAAGTCTGGCCATTGACCCATTCGCCATCATCGGACAGCAAAAATGCTACTGCGCCGGCAACGTCTTGTGGTGCACCGTGACGCTGACTCCGCACTCCCCTCAGCATCGAGTCTTTCATGTCTTGGCTCATATTTGCGTCCAACTGCTCGGTCAACACAAAGCCCGGCGATATCGTGTTGCAACGAATACCTTTAGGGCCCCACTTGGAGGCAATGTGGCGACATAGCGAATTAACGCCTGCCTTTGATGCAGCATAAGCCGGCCGCTCAGGCTCCCCAATCACCGCGGCATCTGACGAGGTCAAGACCAGGGACCCACTGCCATTCTCGAGCATGTGCGGCAGTGCGGCACGCAACAGCATCGCTGTGCCGATCACGTTCACCAGCAAAGTGCGCTCCCATAACGCGCTATCATTACTGAGAATATCACCATCCGCCAACACCGCCTGCAAGTCGGCCACGTTCGCAAACAGGCCATCCAACCGACCAAAATGTTCAACCGCTGAATCGACGAGGGCAGTAATAGTCGCCTGATCGGACTGATCAAAGTACCAAGCCGTGGCCTCGAAGCCGGCAAGATTCAATTCTCCAACCAAGGTCTCGGCTGCAGCCATATTAAAGTCGCCAACGCCCACGCGCGCGCCCTCTTCACACAATCGACGAACTGTGGACGCACCAATACCGGTTGCACCACCACAAACTAAAATGCTTTTCCCCTGCAGATTTTTCACAATGTGGCCTCCAAAAACCGTTCCGCCGCACTGTTGTGCAATGCAAGAATTTGAGTGGGTAAGACTAATATGACAGTATCTCTGCCTGCACTACTAATTTCCAGTGCAATTAGGCGGCTACATTGATGGAAACTGAACCAAGATGAAAATTTTCACTTTTTTTTGGAACAGAGTCACGGCAGCCGTCAGCACCCTGTTAGTCCTGATTGTGCTGACTGTGCTTTTTACGGGGTATCATCTGGCCGGCAGCGGGCAATCCGAGAATCAAACTAGGCTTCACAACAAACACGATTATCTAACCCAAATTAGTGAACACGACAAACGCAATTGGGCCGCTCCCAATATTCTCTTTATCCTTTATGATGACATGGGCTACGGCGATATTGGCGCGGGTGCCGAGGGTAGCCTGATGATCGCCACACCCAATATTAATGCGTTAGCCGCCGACGGTGTTGTGCTGACTGACTTTTATTCCCCTGCACCGGTATGCACTCCTTCACGCGCAGGATATCTTACCGGACGACTGGCGGCGCGAGCGGGGCTGCCCAATGTGGTCTTCCCGACGGGAGGCGCCAAGGGCTTTTTGTTCAACACCTTGCTCACCCCAAAGGCCAATGTTCGCCTGCCGGCGGAGGAAATTACACTGTCCGAAGTACTGAACGCAGCAGGCTACGCCACCGGTATGGTCGGCAAATGGCACCTTGGAGATCGCAGTCCATCACTACCCAACGACATGGGATTTGACAGCTACTTTGGCGCTTTATACAGCAACGATATGCAGCCCTTTGCCCTCTACGCCAACCGCAATATCGTCACCGAAGCACCGGTAGACCAGCGCTTCTTAACCGAGCGCTATACTCAAGCGGCTACCAATTTCATCGAGCAACATGCTGAGGAGCCCTTCTTCCTCTATTTCGCCCACAATTTTCCTCACGCCCCACTCGCCACTAGACCCGAGCGCAGCGGCACTTCCAGAGCCGGTCTTTACGGTGACGTGCTGGAAGAAATAGACGATAGCGTTGGTGCAATTGTGGCGGCGCTCGAGCACACAGGAAATCTGGACAATACACTGGTCGTCATCACCTCAGACAACGGCCCCTGGTTTCTGGGGGACGCAGGCGGTCAGCGTGGCCGCAAGGGCAACACCTTCGAAGGCGGCATGCGAGTGCCCTTCATTGCACACTGGCCCGCGGGCATTGCGGCAGACAGGACTGAACATGCAATGGCAATGGGCATTGATCTACTACCAACGGTGCTGGACCTATTGCAGCTACCGTCGCCATCTGATCGAATCCTCGATGGCCGCAGTATTCTTAACATTTTGACCCAAGGCGGCCCATCTCCGCATGATTATCTTTACTATTATGACGGTGAGACCCTGTTCGCGGTGCGCGACCAGTACTATAAATACCGCGGAGCTGCGGGTGTTCTTTATGGCACCGACCAAGCGCCTATAGGTGTTGCCATACCAAAGAAAGAATGGCTCTTCGATCTGGCGGGCGACACGCGGGAATCCTATGATACGTCCAACCGGAACCCCAAAAAGTTAATGCAACTGCGCGCTGCCTTCGATGCCAAAAACCGCGAAATGGCTGAGAATAAGCGGGGCTGGAAATAGCAAAACGGTACAGATCGCTTGCAGAGTGAATAACGAAAACACGGTATTCTTAAATACTTTCTAGGCTGCCTAAAACCTGGCATAGTTTTTTATATACACATGAGGGCAATTATCATGAACTATTCAATTGTTGGCAGTTCGCTGGTGTTCCTGTTGCTAGCAGCTTGTCAAAATATACCCCAGATTCAAACCGGCGAAAATGCGGAGGTCATTCAGGGCAACCTGGTTCGCGTCGATCACTCCCGCGCCAAACTGGCCTACATCGATCCCAGTGCTGATTTCAATAAATACACTGCAATACTCTTGGCACCCTTAGGCGTGGATAATGTGGAGATCATCCAGCCAACCACAAGCTACAGGAGCCTTAGAACCCCCAACTGGGAACTTACCAGCGCCGACAAACTAAGGCTACAGAAAGACTTTCATGAGGCCATGGCAAAGCAACTTAGTCTGCAAGACGGTTACCCGCTGGTCAACGCAGCCGGCGACAATGTGCTACTCATCGCAGCCAAGTTGACCCGCATCGCACCAACGGCATCGAAGGACAATAATCGCTCCAGACCTGCAGGGCGCAGCAAAATTGTCACAGAAGGCGCCGGAAAGATAAGTGTCGAGGTTACATTCAGCGACTCGGAAACCGGTGAAGTGCTCGCGCTGGCAAAAGACACCCGATCCGGATCCTCCCTGTGGGGCCTAAACAACAGCATCACCAATGAAGCACAAGTGCGCAGAGTTTTTACCTCATGGGCCATGCAGATACGCGCGCAACTCGATAGCGTTCATAAGAAAATTACAGATTAGAGTCCTGCTGGCCGCATGGGCCAGCACTGCAGTAGCATGGTCGTTATTGCGGCGGGGGACTAGCATTGCGTCGAAAAAGATAACTTACTATTATTATAAGAACTGATCGCACCTTCGATGGCATCTTTGTCATATTCTCGCAGGCCCATAAGCAACATGTGCTTCTTACCGCGTCCAACAATTTCCCCATCATCCTCAAGATGAAATGCAAGTTCCACACTACCGCGCTTTCCGCTGACCTCAAGTTTATTATAGTCGCCGCGAAGTAACGGATTTTGGATATCAAGTCTGTCAAGATCGATAGACATGCTCTCGTAAATCACCAGAGGGCGATCAGGACGAATCATTACATTTTGCTCAGCGAGAAGCGGCACCAGAATATGCGGGAAGGTCTGGCCAGAAAATTGGACGTAGCTCTGCGTCAAGTTCTGAAGCAACAATTCGTCGTGAGAAACATCTCCTGCACTCTTAACCCTCAGATACTCTCTCCCCTCCTGATCATTAATATGCATTTCTTCCGTGCGCTCGGGCATGACAAGTTGTATGCCCGCAACAACCATACCGGAAAAAACGAATTCCATATGCTGGCTGATGCCGTACTTAGCTAAAATAATAGAAAACAACAGATCGCCGGGAATACAAAATCGCTTGGCATCGACATCATGCAAAGGATTGAAATCGTCAGCCATTTGCTTGGCAAAGTTACTGCCTTGCTCGCGCGTGAAGCAAACATGGCCATTAGTCTCGCTAAAATATCGATCGATGATCATGGTCGAATTGACTCGCCAGTAGTTACTTTTAATTCTTCAGTTTACCAACTCGTTGGCGGCAGCACTAACCCGCATGTCCACTTAGGAAAATAATCGCCAATAGCATGTGTCAAAAGCGCTGAATTTTTTTACCTATAGCCCGATCACGTAATTTCCAAAATAGATTGTCCGGATTGACCACAACAATAAAAACCCTACGCAAACGATCTTCAGGGCATTCTATTCGTTTCACCGCGTGCCACGCATGATCCGCGCGCATGATTAGAGAGCTGTAATTCCCTAGGCAGTCGCATTCGATAACGTTGTCGAACTCTTTAATATCCGGAGCGGAGTTGTAATCTAATCGGCCGCCATCGTCTAATACTAACGTTGAACCGCCCCATGTTGGGTCCCAATCGTCAGTCGAATTAAAATAAAAAAGATGCGAGCCATGCTCACGTTTTGCATCGCAATGCGGAGAAACGTCGGCACCACTGGGCGTATAGTGCCAGTGGAGGCGGAATTCTGCTTTATTAGCACCTAGCAAACGCTCGATCTCTTTGCGATAGGCATCTGAGCAAAGCTCAGCGATAAATTCCTTCCAGGGTTCAGGTACCGCCATACCCCGCGTATATTCCAATGAGTACCGATCATGCGGTGCCTGACCGGCACGACGTTCGTAGCCAAATTTCTGTTCGAACATCTCTAATGGCGGCATATTTGCCAGTAAATCCTGAAAGCCTGAGTCCGTCAGCACGCCTTCACTATTGAAATACGGGTAGGGATTAACGTTCAAGAATTCTTGTCGGGTGAGATTACGCAGTTTCTCAATATTGATGTAGTTCACGCCACCTTTCCCTCTAGATTGGGGGTGCGCTCCAATACTTCAAAAGCGTCATGACGCACATGATTTTTACTGATTTCGTCTCGCACAAGATCCTCACTGACATGCCCTGACTCTAGACACTCTTTCAGCAGCCCGAAAAAAAACTGCTCTTGGCGAAGGTCCGGATGTTTTTTGTAACGACCCAGCAGGCCGTATTGACCGAACAGCTTTACTCGCAAGCTATTGGCAGAAGCCAGCAGCAAGTTGCCCTTGAATTTTTCAGCAGGCGTATAATCCACAGGCAAACCTGTTTTCCATGGCTGGGTTTTACGCTTCGTGTTGTGCAATAAGCGCGTGTTGGCATCGAAGTGGTCAAAGTCGTTCCAGCAATCGTCGAGGAAGCCGATACTAGCGGGGTCGTCGTAGGCGAGCACCATCCACTTTTTGTAGTCTATTTCTGAGCGGAACATCTGATCGAACTGCAATTCGGCATCCCAATGCCGCAGGCGTGAACAGTCCATCAACATCACACTAGTGGCTACCTGGGATGCTTTCCCTTGGTTTCCTGAGCGCCGACGGCCCATAACAGCAGCGCCCTTCATATCCTTTTGCAAGAGTTCGTAGATATCACCCGCTGCAAATATATCCGGATCGGTCAGCACCGCACGTCCCTGCCAATTCATTAACTTAGGCGGCAAAAAGCGCAGCGGCGTAAAAGATTGCAAATCATCCATACGCCAAGCACGCTCAGTACCGCCGCGCAGGAAGGTCTGGCCTTCCTTTGCGCTGAGGTAGGGGTAATCGCGAGTATGAATAAATTTAACGTCAAATTTGTCGGTATTAGCGGAATTGCGCCGAAAAGAATATTCAGCAACCAAAGCACCCAGCCATTGCCGCTCATTGGTATGAATAAAAACGCAATTATTTGCCACTATGCCCTCGCTATCTCTGTGCTGGTATAACCGAACGCCGGCAGTAGGCACGAATCTACCATGGCATCTAATTCTGCCACTTGATTGTCATCAAAATAATCGCGATAACCGCCGACCTTTGCTTTTCGCACTTTGAACGTATTGGGATCATTGACGTCCTTAGCTTGCACGCGACTACCACTGCGCCAGAAATAATTGTCCTGTTCTTTCTTGCGCAGATTCTCCACCGAAGCGAACTCCGCCGTATCTAAAAGATAGTCTGTATCAGCTTCAAGCCCGAGAAATGTCACAATTTTCGCCATTTCCTGTTCAGGGTTTGAGCGCAGGTCTTCGTAGCGCACCACCAACAAATGCTCGATTTTTGGTAGTTCAGTCGCCCAATTATTGAGAAATTCGATTATGTGCGAAAGACCCTGGTTCTCGTCCTTCACAAAATCGTAGACCGAAATATCCGCTTCATGGGCGGGATAGTGGTTCATAGCCTTTTTCTCAGTCCGCATGCGGTATTTCCACTGGAAGAACTGTGACACAGCGACATCGATGGGGTTACGCACCAACAACACTGTCTTCTTGCGGTAAAAATCTTTCTTCGAATCGACATTACCCGTGTAGCCGCGCAGATAGTTATCATGGGTAAAGAAGATTTTGGGGATATCCCCGTCGAGCCGGGTAAAATTATCAAACCCCATTAAAATGTTGTCAGGCAGCTTGTAGGACAACTGATAGTAGCGCGAGATCATCACCCGCACCCACGTTCGACCGCTCTTACCGTAAGAAGCAAAGATGTACTGGCAGTTGTTGTATTTCCAGAATTCCTCTCGGCCTCGACGCCAGCGCTGCAACTCGTGCGCCCTCTCCTCTGGTAAAAATACCGAAATCGCCCGTACCAACCACTTGACCAGTCGCTTGATAATCATGTGCATGTAAATTTCCCCTGATCACGGACAGATCGCGAAGCGAAGGTTATAGGATGATCATGCCATTCTCAAGGATGTGTGGTATTTTTAACGGCTTTCGCATCTCGCCACAAGCACTTGATTTTAATGGGGATTAGGTAAACATATGGCCTCAAAGTGGAGCTCTCACGGCGTTTAGTAAACGTCTCGCGTAAGCCTCTCATTAGCTATCAGAGGAGTAAACTGGCCTCACGCGGCTCTGAACTAAGGCCACTTTTTTAATTGCGATGGTTATTCAGTATGACGAAGCTAGCTAGAATCCTCTTCATCAACGCGTTCCTAGCGTTCAACAGCGTCGCTCAGGCCGCTGCCATCGAAGCCCCCCAACTGCCAGAATGGCTTGCAGTGGAATTCGAGCAAAAGGCGTTTTGGGCCGTTGCGCGGTCCCGCATTGAAGTGCTTCCCACCCCTGACGATCCAGCGATCTGGGAATTGTACGTTCAGAGTTCTGTCGTGAATAATTCAGAGAGGGTGCGAGTGAATTTTGAGTCTGCCACAGGCCGCACACTGAAACGCTCGCGTCTTAGCCAAGGTAAGCAGCAGCGATTAAAATCCTATGAGTATGAGGCCGATTTTATCGTCCGCGAACGTCGCGAGCCACTGACTAATGACGGCACTGTGCCGCAGAATTGGCCAGCGACGTCGCATACGGAGCTTGCCTATCCTGCCTCAGCGAGTGAAATTATGGTGACAACGCCCTACATGCTTCTACTGCTTGCACAACAGTTACAAGCGCAAGGGACGGGCAAATCTATGGATGTGCTGGTCCATACCGATTTGAACTTCTATCGAGTACATCTCATTAGCGGTAATGGTATCCCAATCACTGCTAACTACGACATTACCGGGGCGGACCGTGCCATTGGCACCCGTGAAACTCTGGCGGTGGCCATACACGCCGAACCAGACACGATACTGGAGAAAAAAAACGACTTCAGATTGCTTGGGCTTAATGGCGAAATTATTTTGTTCTTCGACCGCGCTACTGGCTTGCCACTACAAATACGTGGCCAGGCACCGCGCATTGGCAGTACCGAAATCAATCTCAAATCGGTCACAATGAGGGAAACCAAATTGTGAGGCCGCTGACAGGTCCAATAGGCCTGATCAGTAACCCCAACAGCGGCCACAATCGTGACCAATTTGAGGGTATCTGCTCACAGATCCAGCGCTGTCCAAACATTCACCACCGTATTACGCATAACACGTCTGATATCCGACCTGTGCTGCAGGAACTTGCCGACCTCAATGTCAGCATCCTTGCAATCAATGGCGGCGATGGGACTGTGGCCGCCATTCTGGGTGCGCTTTTAGCATCGAAACCCTTCATAGCAACCCCTATAATCGTCCTGTTGCCGGGCGGTACCGCCAACATGAGCGCTGGCGATGTAGGCCTGCGTGGCTCTCTCAATAAGGCAGTAGCTGACTTCTGCCGATGGAGCGCAAGCAACCGTGAAACGACTAAGACAATCGCACAACGTGAAATGCTGCGGGTGGCCATAGACAGCGATCAAACCGAGCGCTACGGAATGTTTCTCGGTGGTGGTGCTGTCATTCATGGCACCGAGTATGCCCATAAGGAGGTCCATTCGCGGGGCCTGCGAGATGATTTTAGCCTCGCTCTAAGTACACTGCGGACTGTATGGGGTGTCGTGCGTAACGACCCAAATTTCAATCAGCAGGTCGACGTCACACTAGGACTTGATGACCATCATCCGACACAAT
Source organism: Halioglobus sp. (assembly GCA_029246385.1). Classification (GTDB taxonomy): domain Bacteria; phylum Pseudomonadota; class Gammaproteobacteria; order Pseudomonadales; family Halieaceae; genus Marimicrobium. Next base: position 242,050 of record JAQWNG010000025.1, on the reverse strand, counting down.
ATAGCACCCTAATTCTCGCCGTGAGTACGCTGCAGCGACTTTCCTTTGGCATGCGTCCGTTTTGGGGCACAGAGCCCGGCGCCATACGCCTGACGCTCATGGAGCAGGGCTGTACTCGCTTTGCCCGCACATTCTTCTCTATTGTGCGCGGTCGCCATGGTCGCAATGCCGTACCGACATCGGGCTACCATAGCCACAACTCTGACAAGGTAACGCTTAAGATGGCGGGTAAAATTAATCTGGACGGAGAACTACTGGAGGTTGCTCACATGGCAGCTATAAGCGCCAGCGAACCTCTGGCATTTTTACGCTTGTGAGTATCTATCCGGAGATCGCCGGCCCCGATGCGGCCTCGGATCCGACGTTAGCGGCATTGCTGGCGCAGCTTGATGCCCGCCACCACAGCACCATCTGCTGCACGCTAGTGTATGGCTCTTGCCTACGCAGCGGCGATATCTACGATGGACTGCTCGATCTCTATCTGATCTGCGATAGCTATCGGGCAGCCTATCAAAGCCCTCTACTGGCGACAGCTAACTGGCTATTACCGCCCAATGTCTTCTATGCAGAGCAAAAAACGGTAGGCACTGCCAATATGGACAGAACCCTGCGCAGTAAGGTCACCGTCATTTCTTTGCGTGATTTCCAGCGAGGTTGCTCTTCGGCCTGGTTCGAATCCTATATCTGGGGCCGTTTCGCGCAGCCCACCCGCATCTTGTATGCCCGCGACAAAGCAGTGCGAGGTAAGATAGAGGCAGCCCTCACGCAAGCAGCTCACACCCTGCTGCAAAAGGCTTTGCCCGCTTTACCCGCGAAGGGCAGCCTTTTGACACTGTGGGAGCAATCGCTAAGCCTGAGCTATGCGACAGAACTGCGCACAGAACGCCGCGGGCGGGCCGAGGAACTGGCAAGCACTTCCCTGAATTTTTATGCCGCTCTGACGCGGCATCATGCAAGCGATCTCGGGCCCTCCTTCTCTTTGCACATGGAGGATCAAGAACTGCATTACCGCAGCCAAATTGGTGCCAGCAGTCGCTTCCTTGCGATCTCCACATGGGCGCTTCGACGGGGCCAAGGTAAACTCCTTTCTATTGCGCGACTGCTCAAGGCGCTGTTCACATTCGAAGGTGGACTGGACTACATAGCTTGGAAACTCGAGCGCCACTCGGGGGAGGAAATATCCATTCCCGACTCGGTCAGGCGCGCACCACTAATCCACCTGTGGGGTTTTTTTTGGGGTCTTTACCGCCGTGGTATTTTCAAATGATAGCGGACGAACGGACCCCGCAGCGCGCACTATTCACATTGAAAACAGTTCCTCAAAATAGCAAACTAAGGCGTATTCCTTTATAGTTTTACGCTAATTAAGCTAACTCTGACAACTCATGACAACCCCATGAAAGCCTCTGTATTCATTCAAAGTAACCATAAGCAAATTATCGGTGCCATCGTCGCCAAACACGCCCTGCATCGATATTCTCTGAACAATGATAAGTTCGATGTGCAGATTATGGACAGCCGCGATTACCCCTTTTTCGCGGCTAGGGAGGGTCAGGAGTATCTTCGTGACGGCGTCAAGCGCACGTGGCTGAATGACGATTTGCAGTCTTTCACACCAACTCGGTTCATGCCGCCAAAGCTGATGCAATACGAGGGCCGCGCTGTTGTTATCGATCCCGATATCTTCGCCACTGCAGATATTTGGGCACTACTGAGTCGGGACATGGAAAACAAGGCTATCATGTGCCGCATGCGTTCCGGTCCCAAGGGTCTAATCGATAAATGCATGGCCAGCAGCGTTATGTTGCTGGATTGCGCCAAACTTCCACACTGGGATGCCCACAAAAGCTTTGAAGCCATGTTCGATTTCACCCAAGACTACCAACCTTGGATATGCCTGAAGGAAGAGGACCAGAGTAGCATCGGTTTTTTCGAAACCCAGTGGAACGATTTCGACAAGTTCTCGCTAGACACAAAATTGCTGCATACGACACGGCGTAAGACCCAACCATGGAAAACCGGACTGCCTACCGATTGGCGTCCTGCAGAGCGTTTTCGCCTGTTTCCGCCCGCAGCATGGATCATGCGCGCGCGCCGCAAACTGTTTGGTGAATATGCTTTTTTGGGCAACTATAAGCAGCATCCCGACCGCAATCAGGAAGTTTTCTTCTTTGGTCTGCTCAAGGAATGCATGCAACGGGGCACAATTAGCGAGGACTTCCTGCGCGCTGAGATGGCACAGAACCATGTGCGCCATGACGCCTTTGAAGTTTTAGCCAGTACACCCGATTTACCCTCGGCACCACTGCATCCGCTCAGCGCGCTATCACAAGCCGCCTGACCGCCTGCGCTGCCAGCTTCAGTTCATTGCGTGCGACTGATGCGAAATCATTCAAAGGCGACACGAGCGTCTCTCTCAAGCCATCTGCAGCAGCGCCGATCATGCTGGGTTCCAACCATCGTGCCCCACCCTCACGTACCAAGATATCCTGTACGTTACCAATATCGCGCCGCATACGGGCAGGCCCGAAACGCATTGCAAGACGGTGACTAAGTGGTTTGTATCGATAGCTGTGCGGCAGCGTCCACCAAGGCGCAGCGCCGTCGCCTACATCAAAGATATAAAGCGGTCGGCCCGTAGCCGCAGCTTCGCCCAGCATGGACATGGACTCGCCAGTGACCACAAATGCATCTGCCAGCGCCAATAGCCCCTGATAGGGGTTGTCACCCCCACTGCCCCAGCGATAGCAAAGGTTTGGAACATTCAATTGCGACTGCAACGTATCTCCCACCGCACGAGGCGTGCGCGCACTGTCGGTCAACAACACAGAGCCGCCCGCAGCCGCGGCAAGATCCGCAGCGTATGAGCCTAGTCGCCGGCCCTTCTCTGCGGTCATGACAAAGCGGCCACTGTCCCCACCTACAAGTACCGCCAACCAAGGGCGGGGAAGGTTCGCCAACTGCGGGCGCAGTCGCTTTTCGGCGTTTTTGAGGCCCTCCAGCGAAATACGATGCAGTGGTAAACGGTTGTGCAGGATATTGTCCAGCTGTGGCAAAAAGTACTGCGAGGTCGTCACGATCAAATCCCAACTGGACAAGGGCGCCCACGGACGCCCAATGTGCACCAAGCGAGCTAGGCCGTCAGATTGTTGCCTAATCCACTGTGCTACAGGCTCGTTGCGGCGCCCAGCGCTGATCACAATATCCGGCCACGGAGCCTGCAGATCACTGGATTGACGTCGATCGATCCCCACAAGTGTCGGCTCAGTGCCAAGATGACTCAAGAGTTCCCAAGGTGTGGCCGCTATGGACTTTTCTACGCTGCTTAAGGCCAACTCCGCAGCCAACGCGCGAACCTGCGCATTATCGCCGGTCTTCTTGCCCAGCAGACACCAGACTGTTAGCTCACCCTCGTCCACACAGTTTCCTTGTTACATTTATTGCCAGTAACGGCCGTTCGCAGCGTCGCTCCAAAAATTGCCAAAGCCAGACGTTTGTGGAAGTTCGTAGTCAGGTTAAACTATCCCACACATTATGCGCGAGAAGAACCAGTTTGAAGCCCACCGTTTTTATTCACACAAATCACAAACAAATGCTAGGCGCAATGGTAAGTCGGTACTCGCTGCGCAAGCGTTCTGCTCACCCCGACAAATTCGACGTAAAATTCATCGAGTTAAAAAGCTACCCCTGCATGCTAGAGCGTGAGGGACAGCTCTACCGCCGCGACGGCGAACTGCGCCCTTGGCTGAATAAAGACCTGCAATCCTTTACGCCGCTGCGCTTCGCCCCTCCGCAATTAATGAACTATGAAGGCCGTGCGGTGATCATGGATCCAGACATATTTGCCGTTGGGGACATTTGGGAGTTACTGAGTCGTGATATGGCGGGTGCGTCGATTCTGTGCCGTCCAAAATCTGGACGCAAGGGTCGCAAGGGAGCTTACGCCTCTAGTGTAATGCTGCTTGATTGCACCAAACTCCGGCATTGGCAGTTTGAAAGCAACTTTGCGGACATGTTCGAGCCAGCAAAACGCGACTATATGGAATGGATATCGCTTAAGCTAGAAAATCCTGCGACCATTAATGCACTCGAAAATCAATGGAACGATTTCGATCATCTGACTGAAAACACTAAACTGCTGCATAACACCAAGCGCAAAACACAACCCTGGAAAACGGGTCTCAAGATCGACTATCGCCCCGCAGACACATTTCAGCTATTCCCTCCCAGACACTGGCTGCGACGCGGTCGCCGTGCTCTGTTTGGCGATTATAAATTTGCCGGCACCTATACCGCCCATCCCGACCCAAGCCAGGAAGCATTCTTTTTCGGCTTGGTGCGCGAAGGACTCGAAGACGGCGAATTTACCGAAGAGCTGCTACGCGAGGAAATAGCTCAGGGGCATCTACGCTCGGACGCACTAACACTTGTGGGTGCCTGACCACCCCGCTGATAATTTATAAACGGCGCAGGGAATACGACCAAAAATATTACACCTACCTATAGATTAAGCGGAGCGCACACTCACCGTAAAACAGACGGCCTTTGCATTGGCCGCGTATTTGAGTAATCGGGCTACTTATACTTGAAGAGGGAAGCTAGGGTTTCCGCTAGTCTAGCGTCAATTGTGGCGACTTCGTCATCATTAAAATAATCACGATAACCTCCGACTTTGGCGCGACGCACCTTAAAGCTATTTGGATTGTCTTTGTCGCGAGGCATCATGCGACCACCCGCTAGACGAAGCTGGTGCGAGCCTTCCATTTTTTTCATGTTTTCATAAGACGAGTAATCCACAGCGGCATTCACTTGCGCCTCAGTGGCCTTGACCTGCATAAAGTCGAGCATGCGACGCAGTTCCTCGCGCGGACGTGCGCGCAGGTCCTCATAGCGGAGCAAATGAAAGCAGTCCATCTTATCCACCTCGCGCGCCCACAAATTGAGATACTGGATGACGGCCTGCATACTGCCGCCGTTATCGCCCATCACAAAATCGAAAAGACTTATATCACTGCCCTGTGGTGGGTAGTTGTTAATTGCGATCTTGGTTGACTTAACGCGGAACTTCCATTGGAAAAATTGTGATACCGCGACATCGCGTGGGTCCCGGGCGAGCAGAATCACTCGCTTGTTATAAAACGGAGCCTTCGTGTCGAAGTCTCCGGTAAAATCTTTAATATAATTGTCGTGCGTAAAAAACGTTCTGGGAACTTCAGGGTTAAGGTTATGGAAGTTATCAAACCCCAGAATGGCATTCTCAGGGAACTTGTACATCACACGAAATAGGTGGGAGATCATCACCCGCAGCCAAGTCCGGCCGCTTTTCCCAAAAGACACGATCACGATGTCAGCTCTGCGCAGCTTATCAAACTGCTCTACACCGCGAAGTTTGCGCTCTGCCACCAGAATATCAGCCTCTGGCTGACCATGCATACGCCAGTGTAGCATTCGACGCGAGAGCTTCTTACGCGCCGTCTGCAATGCTTGGCGCACATTTTGAAAAGCCATATTCACGGCTGCTGCCTTCCATAACCGAATAACGGATCCAAGTTAGCCACCATTTCTTCAAGCTGCTGGCACTGCGCATCGCTGAAATAATCACGATAGCCGCCAACCTTGCCCTTACGTACTTTGAAGGACTGAGGGTTGCCCTTGTCACCCGGCTTCACGCGGGCGCCACTGCCTTTAAAAAACGTATCCTCTTCCATTTTTTTCATGTTGTCATAGGCGGCAAATTCTACCGCCTGCTGCACCTGCTCGGCCGTCACTTCGGTGCCAGTAAAGGCCAGTATTTTCGCCAGCACATCACTAGGATCCTTACGCATATCTTCATAACGCACCACCAACACATCTTTCAATTCAGGAATTGCGCGTGCCCAGCCATTGAAATAGTCAACAATACGCGGCACACCCGCCTCTTCGTCTAGCACAAAGTCCCAGACGTTTATTGCCGCGCCATGAGGCGGATAGTCATTGATGAACTTCTTTTGAGGGCGCATGCGAAACTGCCACTGGAAAAACTGGGACACGGCCACATCACGCGGATCGCGCACCAGGAGGACAATGCGCTTACCTTGGAAATGAATTTTAGAATGCTGGTTACCCGTATAATCGCGCAGATAATTATTATGGGTAAAAAATACCGCAGGCAGCCTCGGATCATGCCGCTTGAAATTGTCGAAATCCAGCAAGTCACTCGCATCCAGATTGCCTTTTAGTTGGTAGGCTCTGGACAACATTACCCGCAACCAGGTCCTGCCAGATTTCCCCCAACTCATCAGTACCCAGTCACTGCGCTGTAGCTTGCCGAACTCTTCGCGCCCCCGCAGCCAGCGTTCTGTTTTTTTACGGCGTTCGGCAGGCAGCCAAAAGCAGAGCAATGCAATGATATGGCGCACAATGACCATTGCTCTATCGGGCATAGATTGGATTATCCTCGGCAACGTCTTGAAAAGGCTAGGAATAATACCGTATATCACTATTTTCCGCACTAATGAGTAGAGCCTGATTTACCGCACTATTAACATCTTCAGCGTTATCGCTGTCTTGCCCGACTTACAACGGGCGTACTAGAATACAATCATGCCACTGACCAATCTTAATGCTCTGCGCGCGGCGCGCGTAGAAACCGACCCCTATGACTACCTAGTGGTACCGGCCTTCCTCGACACCCCGTCACTGGCGCTGGTCAACGACGACTATCCCGCGATATACAGCGCGGCAAACCACACACTGGAAAACCTTGCCTATGGAGCCACATTCAAACAGCTGATGCAGGAGTTACAGGGTTCAGAATTTGCATCCGTGCTTGGCAAACACTTCGATATGGATTTAGTCTCGCTGCCCACTACTGTGACGGTGCGTAAGTTCTGCGAACGCACCGATGGCAATATTCACACTGATCACAAAAGCAAAGTGATTACAGTACTGGTTTACTTTAACGAGAAATGGGACAACGACGCCGGCCAACTGCGCCTGTTGCGTTCAAAGGACGACATTGAAGACTATGCCGCCCAGATTACACCGTCGGGAGGCAGCCTCCTCGCATTTCGCCGCACTGATCACTCGTGGCATGGGCATACCCAATTTATCGGCGAGCGCCGTATGGTGCAGTTAAACTACTTGGATCGTGGACGATTTGCTGGTGTGTCCCAGCGTGTAAGCCGTTTCGGCACCCATTTTATGAAAAACGTGCTGGGCATGCGTTGAGCGACGCAGTGTTGAATTAAAAAGGGTAGCTCGGGGTGGCGGCCATCGCATCGGGGTATAAAACATTGAAAAAGCGCGTTGTGATCGCCGGATTTGGTGATACTGGCCTGTTGGTTGCCATTAATCTGGGGAGAGACTTTGATATCGTAGGGATCAGCCCTAAGCCCTGTCTCGTCAGCGGTCAGGAGTTGGGCATGCGTCTGACACAGCCCCAAGTTTGGAAAAAAGATTACCTGATGCCTTTTAGCCGCTACAAAAAGCTGCGAGGGGTGCGCACACTACAAGGGTTAATTACGGCTATCGATACCGATAAAAGCGCCGTTACGGTGCGGCTGCGCGATGACAGCGAACAGGTGGAACATTATGATGCACTCGTGATCTCTTCCGGCGTAACCAATGGCTTCTGGCGCAACAGCACGCTGGAAGACATTGATGCCATCAACCAGCACATGGACCGCGCCTCGCAACAGCTGTTGGGGGCACAATCGATAGCGATCATTGGGGGCGGCGCCACTGGCGCGAGTGTCGCGGCCAACCTAGCATCACGATGTCCAGAAAAGGCCGTGCACTTTTTCTTCAGTGAGAGGCAGCCCCTGCCGGGCTATCATCCTAACGTGCGCAACACTGCAGAGCAGCATTTACTGGACGCTGGCGTGAACTCGCACCCCAATCATCGCGCAGTGATACCGGATGGATTCCAATGCGATCGTTTTACCACTGAACCGATTGCATTCTCGAGCGGTCAAGGCGACTTTACCGCCGACATTGCACTGTGGGCAGTCGGTAAAATGGCCCCCAACAACGACTTCATTCCCGCCGACATGCTTAACGACGATGGTTTTGTGAAAGCTGACCCTTTTTTACGTGTAGCCGGCTACGACAATGTCTTCACAGTGGGCGACATTGCCGCCTCAGATCCGCATCGAAGCTCAGCTAGAAACTGGGGCTACCGGCTCTTAGGGTACAATATCCGCGCTTATCTTGACACTAAAGACATCGGCATGAAACGCTATCAATCACCACGCTATCGCTGGGGCTCAATCTTCGGAGTACAGGACGATGGCTTACGCGTATTTCAGCCAGAAGGTAGTAGTTTTCGCTTCCCTAGTTGGACAATCCACACCCTATTGTTTCCACTAGCGGTGCGTAAAATCATTTACAAAGGCATCCACAAAGCTTAACGACCAAATGCCCTCTGCGGCTAGGTACTCAAGATTTACACCTTGGACGACAGCAAGTGCACCGATGTTAATCCCTCCACTGCCAACGGCAAGCCGCACTAAAAAAGTGCCTGAATACGCCTTACTACTAGGCCCGCATCATCAGGCAATTGTGCACTTGGCTGCGCAAAGGGCTGTCCTGACCAGACCGCCAGCCCTTTGTCGACCAACAGGCGATGAAACGCGCGGAAATCTCGGGTAGCACACAACACCTTGAAGATATCCACATAGTAAAATCCTCTTGCGAGACGATGACGCCAACGATCCCAAGTAGAATCCAGTTTTGGACTAAACAACCAGTGAGCCAATGAGCGGCGTCGTTGATCAATACGGCCCAGCCAACCTCCGGGCAAGGGAAAAATCGCTAGCGGTTTGTGCAGATAGATAACTTCTACCATCATCGACACGCTATCGGCTGTCACGATGAAACCGTCGGCGTAACCGAGTAGGGCACGATAGGGATTATCCTCTGACTCAGCAGACCATGCATAAAAAACAGCCTGTGCCGGAAGATCACGACGCAATATCTCCACCACCTCAGGCGCGGTGCGACGACTAGTCGTGACATAGGGCGTGCCGCCCAGCGCATCAACAACCCAGTGCGCCGTCGCCACCAAATCATGAGCAACCTGCCGATTCATAATGAACGGGTTGGTCTCACCACCGACCAGCATAGCAATCAGGGGCTTGCGCAGTCCGTCGAACCGCTCCTGCCAGGCCAAAACCTCACTTGCCACATCGTCAGGGCCAACACGCATCAGAGGCAAAGTGATCGGTAAAAAGTTGTGCATCGGTGGCAGCTGGTTCTCAGCGCTGGCGACCACCAGAGAAAAATCCAGCATATGTCCCGACGGCTTGCCCACTAAGACTATTTTGGTCTTGTTGCCCGACTGCCGGCGGACCCACAGGGCTACCATCGAAGGACGCCGACCAACAGTAATAATCAGGTCGGGCCATGGGCCCTCTAGAGAGTCACTGCGACTCAAATCAAGGTGATCTAGGGAGGGTCGATAGCGTGGCTTACCCATTGCCCATTCGGGCCGCATGTGGACGTATTTGTGTTCAGCCGGCCACGGAAGCGCTTCGACGATTGTCTCCACTTGGCCGTTATCGCCTCGCTTGTCGCTGAGGATAACCCAGGTATGAGGTGTCACCGTCAGGCGTCCGTCACGTCCTGGCAATAACCCAGCTCCGGCAGAATGCTGTCCCGCACCAGCGCTTCGAGTTCCGCCACTTGGGCCACATCAAAATCCTCTCGATAACCACCGACTTTTCCCCGCCTGACCTTAAACGTACTCGGGTCACTGGCGTTTACCAGCTTCATGCCACCTTGGCTAAACGTTCCACTGGTCTCCAGCTTCTGTAGGTTGTCGAAGGAGCCCCATTCCACTGCCGCGCTAATCTCTTCTAAACTGAACTCCTCACCCATAAGCTGCGTAATTCGGTGTAATGTTGGCACAGGCTGAGCACGTAAATCCTCATAACGCGTCAGCATCCCATGCTCCAATTCCCGCACGTTGCGGACCCAAGTATTCTGGTATTCGATAAGGCTGGGCAGGCCAATATCCGAATGGCGCACAAAATCCCACATCTGCACCGTGCGGCGATCGATAGGATGATCCACAAAATGATTGATGAGTTCCTGCTTGGCGCGGGACTGACGCTTGGTAAACTGATGAAACCAGGACACTGCAATATCGATCGGGTTACGTGCCAGAAATAACACCGGCTTATGCCGCAGCGGAGTATTCAAGGCGCCACAGGCCAGTAATTTCCCCACCTCGCCCTCATAACTGTAGTAGGCATTGGTCGCTGCCAAACGAGGAATCTCAGGGATTTTACGCGCAAACTCATCGGTATTAATAAGTGTCGATTCAGGCAGGTTATACCGCAGCTGATACAAGCGCGACAGCATCACTTTGAGCCAGGTGTTACCACTCTTGGGGTGACCGATAATCAAAAAATTGGCACGCTGTGCTTTAGTCATCTCTAGGCGAGCCAGATGTTTACGACGCACGGCAACCCGAGCCCTGGCTGGCAGGGGCTGAGTTGGAATGAGAATCAGCGCCTTTTTGACACCATCACTCAAATTTAACATTTAGCGTAATACTCGCAGACAGGATGAAGTTGCAATTGCAAAGCGTGCAATTATGCGCGAAGCAAGCCAAAATGACCAGATAGCGGGCGCTTCATGTAGAATAGCAGCTTGCCTCGACAGGAACACGACCCCCTTGATTATCGATCGCCACATCAGCCGGGAAATTATTCGCCCCTTCTGTACTGGGCTCGGCCTCCTAGTACTGGTTTTTATCGGCTTTTCCGCAGCGCGCCAATTGACCCTCGCCGCGGACGGACAGCTGGATACGCTAACCGCAGTCAAACTTGTCAGCCTCAACACGCTGATCACGCTGGAAATATTATTGCCCTCGGCATTTTTCTTCTCGGTGTTGTCAGCCATAGGCCGACTCTACCGTGATTCTGAGATGAGCGCGCTCTATGCCGCAGGCGTTAGTCGCGCCCGCATCCTCCAAGCGGTATTAAAACTTGCACTCGTCGTTGCTCTCATCACCGGCGTAATGTCCACTCTGGGACGCCCGTGGGCGTTTCGTACTAGCTACGCCCTAGAATCGCAGGCCGCGGCTGAATTTGATTTGAAGCAAATGTCAGCTGACGAATTCGTCACCATGGACGGCAGCGACTATACCTTTATAGCCCAAGACGTAGACCTAGCAGGTGGATTGCACAAAGGGGTCTTTTTGCAAAAGAGTTACGCTAAGGAGGCGCGCTCGGAAATCATTATTGCAGAGTCTGCGGCGATGCCTACGCTCAACCCTGACCAAGCTATGCAAGCCACTTTTTACAATGGCTACAATTATCTGCTGGACAATCGGGGGGGCGAGGATTTGACCCTGAAGTTCAAAGAACTGGTCGTCCAACTGCCCAACGAGGAGGCGCAGGCGAAATATCGGCGTAAGGCAGAAACCACGCTGAACCTGTCAAAATCCTCCAACCCTAAGGATGTCGCAGAATACCAGTGGCGAATAACCACACCACTAGCAACGGTTCTTCTCGCCTTGATTGCCGTGCCACTGGCTCGTTCCGCACCGAGAGAATCCCGCTTTCGGAACGTTTCTATTGCATTGCTGGCTTACATCACTCTATTCTCAATGATAAGCGTTCTGCGTACGCTCATGGAGCAAGGTACACTTGCAGCCATACCCGGGTTGTGGGCCGCCTATGCCATTCAGGCCGGCCTATTAGCAGCACTGGTAATATTCCCAAGGATGAAACGACGGTGATTTTGCAGCGCTATATCGGGTTAAGCGTCGCCAAAGGCTGGATGCTGGTCATGGTAGTACTGGCAGCCATTTTTGGTCTAATCAGCTTCACCCAAGAACTGGATCGCGCAGGAGATCACTACCATACCCTAGCCATAGCACGCTATACGTTGCTCACCCTGCCGAATCAATTAGTAAATTTGGCTCCAGTGATTGCGCTACTCGGCAGTATTGTTGCGCTGTCGACCCTTGATCGCCACAACGAGCTGACCATTGTCAGTTGTACTGGTTTCTCTCCGTCACAGTTACTCGCCACACTCGCCTTACCGACTATGCTGTTAATGGCTAGCTTATGGATCTGCATGGAATACATCACGCCTCAACTGCAGCAATCGGCTGGGCAAGAACGGCAGCGCTTGCGCGACGGAGGCTCCGGATGGCTTCCAGGTGGCGGCGTCTGGTCTACAGATGGGCAGAGTTATATCCATCTGATGATTATGTCCGAAGACAATGTACCAGGGGGCATTAGTCTCTTTGAATTTAATCCGTCGAATCAGCTGGTTCGCGCGCTGCAAGCGAGCACAGCCATTGTTGAAAACGATAGAACATGGATATTCCAAGCGGTCAGAGAAAAAATATTGGTAGACGGTCAACTTCAAACCCGGACCCACGATGCACTGAAAATTACTAACCTTTGGTCCCGTGATGAGCTGCCTACACTCACATTGCCCGTTGACAGCATGAATCTATCGTTACTCTATCGTTACAGCCAATATCGGGCCACCAATGGACAGCCTATAGAAAAATACATGCATGCGTTCTGGCAAAGACTTCTGATGCCACTAACTGTATGCGCTATGGTTCTGCTCGGCACCGCAATCAGTGCGAGCATCAGTGCGGGCCGCGATCGCAGCTTGGGAGTCAGTATAGGCATTGGTGCTTTACTGGGTATACTGTTTTATTTGGGCGCACAAATTGTTTTCTCACTCGGACAGCTCCTGCAGTGGAATATTCCACTGGTCGCCCTATTACCGACGTTGATCACACTGGCCGCTGGCCTGTTGCTGCTGCGGCGTTTGCGTTGGTAAAAAAAACTGTGACCAAATTTATGCCAAGATTAACAGCGCTGTTCACTAACGCCACATTCGAGGAGCTATCCAAGTGCGCCTGATACTCAGTTTCTTTCGCGCCTATCCCTGGCAAAGCACGCTTATGATTCTAGCGCTGTTGCTGTCAGGCGCTGCGGAAGGTATCGGGCTATCCGCGCTGCTACCACTGCTGAATATTGCACTAGGACCTGAAGCAACTAACATGTTGCCGGGCGCAGATACGGCAACCCAGAATGAGTTTGAGCGCACTGTACTGGACACACTGGGGAGCATTGGCATTACGCCGACCCTGCTCAACATGCTCCTGATTGTACTGGGCGGAGTTGCCTTTAAAAGTGTCTTTTTACTCATAGGTCAGCGGCAGGTGGGCTATACCGCAGCCCAAGTCAGCACCGACTTGCGCCTGCAATTGCTGCGTGTGGTGTTGCGCAGCAAATGGGAATATTTTTTGCATCAGCCGGTAGGCAAATTAACCAATGCACTGGCCTCAGAAGCCCAGCGGTCGTCTGCTGCTTTTATCAATGGTGCCAGCGCAATCATCTATCTGATTCAAGGGCTGGTCTACGGGGGCGTAGCCTTTGCGCTGTCTTGGCAGGCATCGGTGGCGGGCATCGGTGCCGGGGTTATCGTGATTGGCCTGTCGCACTTTTTGGTGAGAATCACCCGTCGAGCAGGTAAAAAACAGACCCTGCTAATGACGTCGCTAATGTCTAATCTTACCGATACCCTGCAATCGGTCAAACCCTTAAAGGCGATGGCGCGGGAGCACCTCGCGGACAAGGTACTAGCGCAGGACACGAATCGTCTGAACAAGGCTCTGCGCCGCCAAGTGATGAGCGCCGCTTCACTGGACTCAGGCCAGGAGCTTATGTTCACGACATTTATTTGCCTAGGCGTGTATGTCTCCGTGGCCAAATTCAGCATGGATCTGCCAGTAGTGATGGTGTTAGTCGTTGCCTTGGGACGCGCCTTTGCATTCTTTGGGAAAGTGCAAAAGCAATACCAAAAACTGGCACAGGGGGAGAGTGCCTACTGGGCACTATTGGATTCTATAAATAATGCCAATAATGCCGAAGAGCATCTTGGCGGCGACGTCAGCCCACACTTTGACAGAACCATCGACTTTGCCAACGTCACGTTTGATTACGACGAGCGGCACCCGGTATTTAACGGCTTATCGTTACAGATTGAAGCGGGCTCACTCACCACACTGGTCGGATCTTCTGGCGCCGGGAAAACTACTATTGTCGATCTGACGATAGGCCTCCTGCAGCCCGCGAGCGGCGACATTCTAATAGACGGCATTCCGCTGCAGAGTGTCGACCTGAGACTATGGCGCAGCCTGATAGGTTACGTGCCGCAGGACACCATTCTGCTGCATGACAGCATCTTGCAGAATGTGACGTTAGGAGACCCGACGCTGAGCATTAACGACGCGGAGCGGGCGCTGCGTGCCGCCGACGCCTGGGCGTTCGTATCCAGGCTGCCAGAAGGCTTGAGTACCATGGTCGGCGAGAGGGGCGGCAAGCTCTCCGGTGGTCAGCGCCAGCGTATCGTAATCGCGAGAGCACTGGTAAACCGACCGCGCCTGTTAATTCTCGATGAAGCCACCAGTGCCTTGGATCGCGAGAGTGAGGATGCTATCTGCAAAACGCTTGGAGGCCTGAAAGGGCAGCTCACCATATTGGCTATTTCCCACAATCGCGCCATGGTGCAGGCGGCCGATTATGTCTACCGGATGATCGATGGCACTGCCAGCTTATTGCCTAAAGAAGAACAGTCAGCCCTCGCTAAGTAGTTTGCGCACGGCCTCGACAGCCCGCTGCATGTCTGTCTGCGCTGGCACTGTTGGCGTAACCCATGCTTCCTCCATCCATGTAGCACAGCCTGTCTCATGCAATTGGCTATGCACCAACGTAATATCTCGGCTCAGCGGCTGCCAGAACCAGCGCAGCAGTGCCGCGTAAAGCACGCCCCCTAGGCGAAAATCCCTACCAGTTGGATCATGTAGGTCACGCATGCCACCGACATCAAACATTGCCACCGGCTTACCTGTGGCCAACGCCTCCGACAACATCGCGATACTGTCACCGGTAACAATCAAACGATCAGCCCACGCCAAAATGCCCTCGTAGGGATTCTCTGAACCTTCGCCCGGCCAGCGATAAAAATAGCTCGGCGCGGTAATGGCAGACTGCAGCGCATCCTGTGCCGCCGAGCAGGTACGCGAACTGGTGGAGACCAGCAGCGACCCACCATGAGCCTTCGCCATGCGGGAAGCCTGTGCGCCCAAACGGGCTGCCGCCTGCGGCCCCAGCGTGAATGGTCCGCTGTCACCACCCACCATTACCGCGATACGCAGACTTGGCAAATCAGCAAACGTCGACTCCCATTGTATCCGAGCCTGCGCCAGACGCGGCGCTGTCACTCTGTGCAGGGTCAGCATATTGTTAAGCACCTTAGGATGAGACGGCACACGATATTGCGGCGTGGTAATCACTAGGTCGAAAGAATCCAACGCACCCCAGGGTCGCCCAACATGCACATAATGTGTCCGATCTCCAGATTCGGCTCGAATCCAACGACAAACTGGTTCATTGCGCACGCCACTACTGATCACTAGGTCTGGCCAGGGGGGACCGAGTGTCGCGGCAGACTCGGAGGTGATGCCTCGCAGGGTGGACTGTCCCAAGGCATGTGGCAAGAACGCAAAATTGCGATAGCTCAGCACCTTGACTTTGTAGGGCCAACCCAATGCATCGACTAGCGCGCGCACCTGCCCGCGTTCTCCTGCGCGATAAGCGTCGATCAACCAAATTACTGGCATTACTATTATTCCATCGGTATAGTTTAAGCCTCTGAAATTTAACGATTTACCTTGATCGACGCAAGAGCAGCAACACAATGACCGACTATTTAGAATATCTCAACTTCCTCTGCAGCGCGCTCGAATCACAGAATAAAAACAAGCTGGTGCTGTCTGAGGACACGTCACTGGTGGCAGATATCGGGCTAAGCTCTTTAGAAGTGATGGAGTTTATTGAAAAAATCGAGGATCACTTTGATATATCTATTCCCTTAAATATTCTCCCTGACGTCAACACTATTGGCGACCTAGCAACTAAGGTCAAACAACTCAATCTCTGAGCGTCACGGGTTAATTCCGAGGTAGATCAATACCATGCTGTTCGACAAATTTAAACCTATGGCCGACTTTCAGGCCGAGCTCGCAGAGCGCAACGTTGCGCCCTTCGGCGCCGTTACCGAGAAAATTCTGTCTGCCACAGAGGGTGTCGTGCAAGGCCATAACGTGATCCTAGCAGGCACCAATAATTACTTGGGCCTGTCTTTTGACCCGCGCTGCATCAAAGCTGCTCAAGATGCCGCAACACGCTGGGGAACAGGCACCACGGGGTCTCGGCTCGCGAACGGCTCTTTCGTTGAGCATCAGGCGCTGGAGACGGAAATAGCGCAGTTCTATGGCGTAGACAACGCAATCGTATTCTCCACCGGCTATACGGCAACCATGGGCATGTGCGCTACGCTGGCCGGCCCCGGGGATGTCATTCTCCTCGATGCCGACAGCCACGCTAGCATTTACACCGGGGTCAAGCTGAGCGGCGCAGAGATTATACGTTTTAAGCACAGCGATCCCGAGGATCTTGCCAAACGACTGCGCCGACTGGGCGATCGTGCTCATCAAGCGTTAATTATCGCCGAGGGTATTTATTCCATGCTGGGCGATGTCGCCCCACTGCGGGAAATCGCCGCGGTGAAGCGCGAATACGGTGGCTATCTGTTTGTGGATGAAGCTCACTCCATGGGCGTCATGGGCGCCACCGGGCGGGGCGCAGCTCAAGCAGCTGGAATAGAAGCCGACGTCGACTTTTTTTGTGGGACGTTCAGTAAAAGCCTGGGCGCCATCGGTGGTTTTTGTGTCAGCCGGCATGCGGAATTGGCGGCCATTCGTTTTTGCATCAAATCTTATATCTTCACCGCATCGTCTTCACCGTCCATCATCGCTTCCACACGTGAAGCATTGCGCATAACCGCCGCCGAACCCGAACTGCAGACGAAATTGTGGGACAACTGCAACCGTCTTTATCATGGGCTCAAATCTATGGGTCTCCCGGTAGGCCCGACCGCCAGCCCGGTCGTTGCGGTAACCCTAGAGGATCGCTCACGCACGATCGACTGCTGGAAGGCATTGATGCAGGCCGGGGTCTACGTCAATCTAGTCATTCCACCAGCCTCCCCTTCAACCAATTTTTTGCTACGCAACAGCGTCAGCGCAGCCCACTCCAGCGCACAGATCGATACCATCATCGCGGCCTATGCCGACCTCAAAGCCGCCGGCCTCATAACCGGCACTCAGGCAGACTAATGGAACGAATTTTTATCACGGGCAACGGCCCATTGCGTGGTGAGGTCACAGTGGCAGGCGCGAAAAATGCTGCACTCCCGATTATTGCCGCCTCTTTGCTCAGCGCCGAACCCCTGCACATCAATAATTTACCTGACGTGCGCGATATAGATACGGCGTTGCAACTGCTGGAATTGCTCGGCACGAAAGTAGAACGCTCTGGTACTGAGTTAGTCCTCGACAGCCGCCAAATACATTCGGTGCGCGCACCCTACGAACTGGTCAAAACCATCCGTGCATCAATCCTGTTGCTCGGCCCCCTGCTAGCCCGTTTTGGGGAAGCCGATGTGTCGCTACCGGGAGGGTGTGCCATTGGTTCGCGGCCGGTCAATGAGCATATTGTTGGGCTGCAGGCATTGGGCGCAGACATCCGCATTGAGGCGGGGTATATCAAAGCCAAGGCCAAGCACTTGCGTGGTGCACATGTGGCGTTTGATGTTCCTTCAGTGACAGCCACCGAAAACCTGTTAATGGCGGCGACTCTCGCTGAGGGCGTGACAACGTTAGAAAATTGTGCAATGGAACCAGAAATAGGTGATCTTGCGCGACTACTGCAATCTATGGGTGCCAAAATTAGCGGGGCGGGCACCGCCACCATTACCATCGAAGGCGTAAAACAACTGCACGGCGCCGCCCACAAGGTGCCGCCTGACCGTATAGAAACTGGGACTTTTTTAGCGGCGACGGCTGCTACGCGCGGCGACATCACCGTGCGGGAAACAAACCCCGACTATTTACAACACGTATTAGGCAAACTGGAACAGGCAGGCTGTCGGCTGAAACTGGGGCCAGACTGGATTCATCTCGACACTGGCGGTAAGCGCTGCAAGGCAGTCAACATACACACAGCACCCTTTCCAGCCTTCCCCACCGACATGCAGGCGCAATTCATGGCGCTCAACGCGCTAGCCGAAGGCTCTGCCACGGTAGTAGAAAACATTTTCGAAAATCGCTTTATGCATGTCGCCGAATTACAACGCATGGGAGCTGATATTGAATTGCAAGGCCGAACCGCCATTGTAAAGGGTCGCGAACGACTGCAGGGCGCTCAGGTTATGGCCACTGACTTGCGCGCGTCTGCCTCATTAATCATTGCTGCTCTGACAGCCGACGGTGAAACTGTCATCGACCGCGTCTATCACCTCGATCGAGGTTATGCCAATATCGATCGGAAACTGGCAGAGTTGGGGGCCTCCATCCGCCGCGTTTGATACCAAGCTAGGCGTTCACTATTGGTTGCAATGTCAGGCGCTGATCGGTAAGTGCTACAATAACGGCGACGAGGAATACCAAGCCATGCCGCAGCGCTTCGCACAACTTTCTGATCCCCATCTCAGTTCGCTGAAAGGGGTGCGCGGGCGCGACCTTTTCAGCAAGCGGGGTCTAGGCTACCTGTCCTGGCGCAGAAAGCGCCGCTTTGAGCACCGGGCGGAAGTGCTCGAAGCACTGCAACGTGACCTCGCGTTATCACAACTCGATCAACTACTTGTCACCGGCGACCTAACCCATATCGGTTTGCCGCAGGAGTTCAAGCAGGCTCGGGAGTGGCTGCAGGCACTAGGCAATCCCGACCAAATAGCGCTGGTACCCGGAAATCACGATGCGTGTGTTGTTGCACCCTGGAGCGAGACCTTCGCCTTGTGGCAGGACTATATGGCCTCAGATGACGACCGCAACACCATTGGGGGCGCATTGAACTTCCCCAGTCTGAGAGTGCGGGAGGGCATCGCCTTTATCGGGCTATCCAGCGCTTGCCCGAAGCCACCGCTTATGGCCACAGGCACTATTGATAGCGAACAATTGAATCGTCTACCCGCACTATTGCAACACACAGCAAATGCGGGCCTGTTCCGAGTCGTCTATCTACACCACTGTCCCGTAGTAGGAAAAGAACAGTGGCGTAAACGTCTGACCAACGCACCCGAAATACAGGCCCTGCTGGAGGACCACGGCGCCGAAATAGTTTTGCACGGACACGGACACCGCGCGCATTACAACGAACTGCAAACGCGCCATGGCAGCTTGCCCATTATCGCTGTCCCATCGGCCTCTGCTCTTGGACTGCACGGAGCAGATATTGCTCATTACAACCGCTATCGGATAGAACGTGCTGGCGGAGGCTGGCAGGTCAGCATCAATTCGCGACGCTATCGACCTGAAGTAGGGGAATTTTGTGAGGGGACAAACAGAACGCTGCAAGTGAATCGCAGTCACTAGTGTTTTATCAAGCGTCTTCTTCCGCCGCTTTCGCCAGCGCGCCTTTGACTAACATCAAGTCAGCGATTGAGTCTACATCGATGGCGGCATTCGCGTAAGGCAGAATGACCGCTCGCATGCGCAGCCCCAAGCGCTTACTCAGTTTGGCCAAGGCCTCTTCTAGGGACAAGAACCCGAAGCGATACCGTATGACGGCCCACCAACCCAGCAAACCAATCACCACCAGTGGCTTCTTGCGCTCTTGTTCAATCTTGCGCCAGAACTTGGCAGCGCGGCGTCCCTCCGGAGTAATAAAGGCAAACAGGTTACAACCGCAGAAGTCCCCGTCACTGAAGTGCAGCACTGTTTTGCGGATGCCGGGATAAGCCTCAGCAACCAATGCATAGGGCGCTAACCCGACTGTGACATCAACATCGTCTGCCAGGCTCTGGCGGCCGAATGCATCAACAATTTCAGGCGTCAGTAGTGGATGGTCGGCAGTCGTCAGTAGCACCGCATCCTCCGGACCCAGTCTTGACATGACCTCATAGGCACTGGTACTGGGACTGACAGCGGGCTCGCTCCAACTCATTTCGCCGTCGTCAATCCGCTTTTGCAGGGCTGGATCAGTGGCCACCTCACTGGCCTCAGGCCCGGCCATATAGATTCTACTGACAACCCTTGAAACGCGCAGAGAGTCGAGCACCCTGCGGACCATAGGGACACCGTCCAAATTAATCATGGCCTTGCTGTCGGCCTCGGTATGGTTGATCAGTGAGTCGGCCTTGGTGCGATCACCTGCCAGTACGATGGCGACCATTTGATGTGATTCAGGGTCAAGCTGCATAACTATAATTCTTTTTGATAGACGCGGTAACGTTTATACGCCACGCCGCCAATGGTTTCAATAATACTGCGCATGCCGTCATTATCCTCAAGTATCCAACCCATCTCAACAGCCTCTACACCGCGGGCATGTAGCGCCTTGCGCACCCCGTCTATGATCATAAACGCCAACGTCGGGCCGAGGCGAGAATGCTGAAAACTCTGCTTGACGCCCATCAGAGGAACACGGGCTGTTTTGGGATGACGCACCTTAAGCCGCCAAAAGAGCTTGGCCCAGCCAAAGGGCAATAAACGTCCTTTGAGATCATGGGCAGCCTCATTAAGATTTGGCAGCGCCACTATAAAAGCAACCGGCTCACCGTCATACTCAGCGATCTGAATATAGTCATCCGGCATCAGCTTCGTAAGAGTCGACACCGTTTCAAACCAATCGGCCTCTGCCAAGGGCACAAACCCCCAGTTGTTCTGCCACGCATCGTTGAAGATATCCAGCATTATACGGGCATCCTCCAGTAGCTTTTTGCGCCTTACGGAGCGAGTTTTTACCCTCTGCGAAACTCGACTGGCCAGGCGTTCCATGACACGCGGAGCTTTAAAGTCAGGATGCACTTGATACGCCAGAAGGTCTTTCACGCCGACATAACCCTGAGCCTCAACTGCGGCTCCGTACCATTCGCGCGCATGGCCCATCAGCACATATGGAGGCGTGACAAATCCGTCCACCAGCAACCCCACCTCTTCGTTGACATGCATATTAAATGGCCCGCGCACCTGCTCTATGCCTTCGCTTCGCAGCCAGTCTTCGGCCGCCGCAAAAAGTGCCGAGAATACCGTTGGATCATCATCGGCCTCCAGCATGCCGAAGTATCCAACCGCATCGTCATGCTGTTGCAGGTGCATTTCATCAATCTGGGCGGTGATACGCCCAACGGGAACATCATTTTTATATGCGACCCAAGCGCGCCAGCGAGCATGCTCAAAAAAATGATTAGCGCCTGAAAGCTGCTCGCGCTTGATGAAATTCAGCGGCGCGATCCAGGCAGGATCAGATGCATAAATACGGTGCGGTAACGCCAAAAACTGGCGCAACGTCTTGGCGCCGGTCACCACATCAACAGCTATGGATACATTGTTATTTTGGCTCATGGCTGCCTTGTGTTTATGCACCGTGCACGCTGTAACCGCATGCAGCGGAAGGGGCTTGCGAAAACATACTAGTGATTCACTCTAAAGTCCCCGCTTATTATACTACCCGACTCTGTTGAATCATCCAATGCCATTAGTGCGACATAACTTCGTAACCTTCAGAAGAAGTCTTTATCGCTAGTGCAAGCACAGCAGCGACCTTTCTCTACTTCAGATGGTCCGCTTAATATGAGGCTCTTCAGGGGATCACCGCTGTAAATCCACCGCTTGGCCACATTTGTTTTAGCTTGGCATGCAGTTATGCCACGTATTGGCGACCCTCATTGCGTCACGCTGAGGCATACCCCCTCCCACTCACACCAAATTTAGTGCATCCTCCGCGCTGACTAATCGATGTGGGACAGATCCCGAGAATCTCATTTGCCCTGCACCTTTAAGCTTTGAAACTTCAATAGATGGCCGGCCCGGCGGGCATACACCTCAACCCCAAAAAGCGTAGTTATAAATATTCAATGCGTTAATCAAACACTGTACTGACGTCAACTCTGGCGCAGCCAACTGAAGCGCTGGTGGTTTATTGCAAGTTCAGTTGTTTTTACAAGGCTTTATCATCGTTAAGTTGGAACAATACTGTGTTGACTGTTTTCCCGAAAAAACCATAACCTTGGCCGGCTACGTAGCTACATATCGCGTCATTCTCGTTTAGCAATAGAGACTCGTTCATGCACTCAACAAGAAGAAATGTCGGCCGATAGCGCTTCCAATCATTGGACTTTAGCACGTCCAAATCAAAGCCCTCAACATCCACTGACATAAAATCGATTTGGGTTGAATTCGGCAGATGTTTATCAAGAATTTTTTTGAGTGAAAGACTCTCGAGTCGATGTTGCGCAATAAGTTTAGCGCCCTGTTGCAATGCGTGTTCGACCTGAGTGTTGCTCGATGTATTGTAGGCCTGGTCATCGAAGACATAAAACTCGAGCGGCTCCGACGCGCTGGACACAACTGCCTCTATATTTATATCCCTAGACCGATACTTTTGAAATTTAGCCATGCTTCCAGGGGCACCGTCTATGTTGATTCCACGCCAACCTTTTTTATAGAACACATATGTATTTGAGTATCTAAACGGATGATGCGCACCCACATCAACATAGAAGCCCTCCCTACGCTGGCTGAAAACCCGCTGAAGGATCATATCTTCTCCTTCCTGCGAATAGGTGCGGCGAGCATATCGTGTGCGCGGCTTCTTCATCCATTTGAACACTGTTTTAAGTATTAAACTCATAGTCGAATATGTTAGCAGGTAAACCTTGAGCACATCCAGCGGTTCGCAAGTGCCGTATCGCTTCCGCATGGGCCAATGCAATTACAGAAAATAGTCCATGCAGACATCAAGCTAGGAGCTGTAAAAAGTAAGTGTACTCGACTAGCTTTCGCGTATGATACGTGCTGCCATTCTCTATTAAATGATAGAAATACACTGAATCTTTAATCTATGGAAACAGCCGCCATCTTAAAAAAAAATCGCTGTTCACTCGCAATTTGTATCTGTACCTTCAAGCGGAATGAAGGACTCGTGCGCCTGCTCGAAGGCCTCAATAAGCAGTTTTTCCCCGCCGCGCCACCTGATATTTTGCTTATTATCGTTGATAACTCGCCAGACGGCGACGCCGCCCAGGTCTGTGAATCCGACGCTTGGGCCTGGCCTCTGCTTTACCTGCATGAACCTCTGCCGGGTATTTCATACGCACGCAACAAGGCGCTAGCGGCGGTGCCGATAGACTCGGATTTTGTCGCCATAATTGACGACGACGAGATTCCCGACCCCGACTGGCTCGACCAGTTACTCGCAGCGCAAGGCAGGAGCGCAGCGGATATAATAGTGGGGCGCACAACGCCAGAATTTCCTACCGCAACACCGGGATGGATTCCCGCAACCGGCTTTTTTTGTAAGCCGCAGGATCCGGAAAGCTATCAGGACTTAGACCCGGATCCGCCAGCTGCAACCTGCAATGTTTTACTAAGAGCTCAGGCGATACGTGAGTCGGGTCTCTCCTTCGACCCTTCATTTGCGCTCAGTGGCGGTGAAGACAAACTACTCTTTCAGTCGCTAAAAATATTAGGTTATAAGTTCGCTTGGTGTTCCAGCGCTCGTGCCACAGAATGCATACCCGCCGAACGTGCCAATTTCGTTTACATGTGGCGCGAAGCTTATCGCCGGGGCAGCGTCAAATTTCCGATAAAACGGCGTCTGAAAGCCGACTCACGATATCGTACTGTAAAAATATGTCTTCGCCTGTGCATTCGTTCACTAGGACGTATTGTGGCTGACTTACTGGGTATCGTAATCCACCTCCGGCGGGGCCGTCCGATCTGGATATCACACGTATTGAATATTGCAGACCACGTGGGCACTATCGCCGGAGTGCTGCAGATTCCCAATCGCCACTATCGACCCAAGGGAGCTTAGTGATGGCACTCCCCCGCCCCGATCTGAACCGCCGTTGGAGTCTTGCCAACGTCGTCTACCTCACCTACACCCTCTTCCTAGCAGGGTTCTTCGTGGTTCCTAACGCCGTAGATCTTTATAAGTTCTATATCCTTATGGTCTTCTTGCCGGGCCTATTCCTTCTCCCAGGCACATTAAAGCTGTGCTGGAGCAGCCCGCTCTGGTGCAGTCTGATCGCTTATCTTTGTTTCATGCTCCTCAGTTCTTTCTGGAGCAAAGAATTCTCTCTGGCCATATTACGGCGCGATGTGCTTTACACGGTCTACATTATTTCGTTCATGCTGTTAATGCTCTATTTTTTTGCTCGCAACCAACAGCTGCCAAACACGATGGCATGCTTGATTGCATTGGTGGCCGTCGGGGCGGCAATATTTTCCATCGTTAGCTTCGAACCCGTTACCCAACTCCCCAACTTGACCGAGGCACGCCTCAGCGGGGTGGGCGCGCTGGATACGGTGAATGAAAGTGCCTTCGTTTATGGTATTTTTGGCGTGATCGCGCTTGATTATGTGCGCCGCAACTGGGGGCACGGCCTCGCCTACCTCTATGCTATTGGTTTCGGCATCATTGTACTATTTGTAATTTTAACCCAAAGTAATACAGGCCTGCTGGCATTAAGCAGTGCCTGCGCTTTACTATTCCTATTTCATGCAAAGCGCAATTCGCGCGCCCTTTATATTGGCCTGCCTCTGGGCCTTGCCGCTTTTCTCTATTTAACTTGGTCTTTAGGGCTTCTTAATGGGACGACGGATATTGGTTTTACAATGCGCAAGCCGATTTGGGATCATGCCATAAAACTATGGCAATCGGCGCCAGTCTTTGGGCTTGGCTACCAAACGACGCCGGGGGTAGTAGAAATGAAAAATGGCGTTAACATCAATTACGCGCACAGCCTCTTTCTGTCAACATTACGTGATGGCGGGCTGGTGGGGTTTTTCTTGCTGTTGTCCATGTATGGGCTAGCACTTCGCGCGGGGCTAAAAATGGCCCTCAAGAAATCTGATCCCCTTTATCTGTGCCTGTTCATCTTCGGCTTTATCGTCGTGCTGGTCAGCATGGATCAAATATTAACAAGACCGCGGGAACTTTGGCTCGTGCTATGGCTACCACTGGCGTGCCTGATTGCTGACGAACTTGGGTTAATCAAGGTTAACTCACCAAAAGCGCCATCGGGCTAGGCGATAGCCGGTTTATCAAAGAAGACTTGATGGTAATCATCTAACGCTCGCTCCAATGAAAATTCCAGCCCGCGCTGGCGCAACTTTTGTGGGTCCGAAACAGTATCCAATGTGGTAACAATGGCCTCAGCAAGTTGCTCGATATCGTTAACCGGAGTCAGCAAACCATATTGGCCATTATCAAGAATTTCCGCTGGGCCACTCGGGCAATCGCTACTCACTACGGGACAACCTGCCAGCAGCGCTTCCACAATTACATTACCAAAACCCTCATAGTCCGAAGAAAGAACAAACATCCGCGCCGCTCGCAAATAGTGATATGGGTTGGGCTGATATCCTGCTAAATCTACATCACTGCCAACGCCAAGCCCGACGGCAAGCTCGAGCAGCTCCTTGCGATGGGCCATTTGCTCTGCCGATGATTCATCTCCGCCAAGAATAATGAGCCGAATATCAGCGCGTAGCCTCGCTCGTGCAAAAGCCTCTATCAACAGCGGAAAGTTCTTCTGTGCAACCAGCCTACCGATGCCCAGGACAACCGGCGCAGCACCGGGAAAAAACCAGCGATGGCTGGGTAGCTCATCTACTTCCTTAACATTCCCACTGACGGTTATCGGGTTATAAACGATATGCACTCGATCAGGATCGACATGCAGAAAACTGACGGCATCTTTAGCCACCCCCTCCGATACGGCAATAACACCAGCGGCGCGCGAATAGCAATGACGGAGCAACGGGATCATATGGTGGGCCTGCCCCCTGCCAGTATCGCGCCCCTGTTGACTGCGCAGTAACATGGATATGTGTGCGCCCACGAAAATCCGAGTGCTAACGCCAACCCGAGCCTGGGCCAATACGGCCGCAATATTCGACTTTGGCAAGGCTGACAGTAGAACACTGGGACACGCCCGTTGCAGGTAATCACCGATAGCAGGGATGAAGCGCATGCTGCGAGGTATTTTCCTGATGACTGCAATGCATGACAGGATGGCACTAAGCCCTCCGCCGGGCGCACCCAGCGCGGCCCAAAGGCCCGTCAATTGATTTGCCGGCTTAAGAACAACCAGATTGATGCTGCTGGGAATGCTGTCGAGCAAAACACCGTGTGCCTCGCACACCAATAAATCGACGTCATAACCCAGGGCGGAAAACCCCTCCGCGAGGTCCAGTATGACGCGCTCGGCGCCTCCTCCACTGAAGTTTTCCAACAGAAACGCGACCCGTTCGGTCTGCGCTTTGTCGCGCCCGATCGATGCTTCGTAATCGTGCATCCTAACCTTCACTCACCCATCTGCTGCCACGCCGAGTATAATGTCATAAAAGCGCGAGTATAAGGCAAACAGACGGATAGTTGTGAGCAGATATCTTCATCTGTATTAGTTCTCCCGGAAGAAATCATCGCGAGTCGGCGATCTATCTTACCGTATGCCATCCTGCGTAAGAGATCTTGCGCTTGCTTGGCGGCCTTGAACTCCTTACCCTTCTCCATGAAGACGGCAGCGCTGAAATCAATTCTAAATTTGGCCAGAGATTCTTTCGCACAAGGACGGGAAGTTGGTGGCGTATTATCCCAAGTAAAGCGCGCATACTGGTATAATGAGCGATAGGGCGCAACAATGGTCGAACAGCAGGGCACCAACAATTTGCGGGCACGGTCGGGCGTTGCACGTGTCAATTTAGGCGACTTTCTCGCTGAATTTGACGACCATGCCAGCAATTATCTGAGTCTGCTTGACGCCGTCGTTCCTCAGGCCGCAGGCCGAAAATAAAAGGCGAATTGCCATGTGTGGAATTACCGGTTTTATTCAGTACGAAGGCGGTGCTCAGAAAGATCTCGCCCGACGCTGTCAAACTATGGCAGACACTATTATTCATCGCGGCCCCGATGCGGGCGGCGTTTGGGTGGACCCCTCGTTTCCTCTGGCGCTTGGCCATCGTCGCCTGTCCATCATCGACCTGTCAGAGTCCGGCGCCCAGCCAATGGTATCTTCCTCAGGCCGCTACGTGCTGTCGTTCAATGGTGAAGTCTATAATTTCTCCCGACTGCGACGAGAATACGGCATATCCACTTATCCCTATCGCGGACACTCTGACACGGAAGTGATTTTGGCAGCCGTGCAGCACCTCGGCATAGAAAAAGCTGTGGGCAAACTAGAAGGTATGTTCGCGCTGGCATTGTGGGACCGAAAAGAACGCTGCCTATGGTTGGCGCGAGATCGGGTAGGGAAAAAGCCACTGTATTATGGCTGGTGCGGCAACAGCTTCATATTCGGCTCGGAACTCAAAGCCTTGCGCCAGCATCCAGATTTCAAGAATGAGCTGGATCGTAACGCTCTCGGGCAGTATCTGCAATATGGATGGGTGTCCCAGCCAAACTCTATCTATCGACAAGTACGCAAACTTGCCCCGGGTAGCCTGCTAAAGATACCGCAGAATTGTAAGCCCTGGGACGCACACCCAACCCCGTTCTGGTCCGCGAAAAACATTGCCGAATACGGCGAACGAAATCAATTTAAAGGCAATTATGAGGGCGCAATCGATAAGCTTGACGGGGTGCTGCAGCAGGCAGTCGGAGACCGCATAGTGGCGGACGTAGAGCTTGGGGCATTGCTGTCTGGTGGCATCGACTCGTCAATGATCGTCGCACTGATGCAGAAGGCGTCAGACAGGCCAGTCAAGACGTTCAGCATTGGGTTTTGGGAGGAGAAATACAATGAGGCGGAGTATGCCTCCGCAGTCGCAAAACACCTAAAAACCGATCACCATGAAATGTATGTCACACCTGAGCAAGCACTGGATGTCGTTGAACAGTTGCCGCATATATACGATGAGCCCTTCGCAGATTCGTCGCAGATTCCAACCTATCTAGTGTGCAAGCTGGCTCGGGAACAGGTTAAAGTCGTCCTGACCGGAGATGGTGGCGATGAACAAATGGCCGGCTACCGACGCTACAGGAACGGCCTAAACCGCTGGCGCGATATCCAACGCATACCAGAGGGCGCACGGCGTATTGTTCGTCCTGTTGCGAGTGCGCTGGGTACCGAGAGTTGGCGCTATGCGAAAAGCTACGCAGGTAAAGGCATGAATGTACCGCGTTGGACGCGTAAACTCGGAAAAATCAGCCAGCGATCCTGTAACTGGGCGGCCAATTCACCGCAGGCAATACTGGCCAATAAGTTCAACAAGTGCATTGCCGTAGATCAATTTGTTGCAGGCGCCGTAAATCCGGCAACGCCACTGAGTGACCCATCTTACTGGCCAGAGATTCAGGATCCGCTGCTGGCTATGCTCCACTATGATTATACGGGCTATTTGCCAGACGACATTCTGGTGAAGGTTGACCGAGCAAGCATGGCAGTCGGCCTTGAGGCGCGAGCACCCCTGCTCGATCAACGGGTGCTAGAACTGGCCTGGTCACTGCCTAGCGCTTATCTATTCAGCGGAGGGTCGGGAAAATTAGTACTGAGAGACCTGCTGGCCAGGTATATACCGCAGGCGCTAATTGACCGGCCAAAACGCGGCTTTAGTGTGCCAATCAAGGAGTGGCTAGTCGGCCCGCTAAGGGATTGGGCCGAG
The DNA here is from genome assembly GCA_029246385.1 of Halioglobus sp. Lineage (GTDB taxonomy): Bacteria > Pseudomonadota > Gammaproteobacteria > Pseudomonadales > Halieaceae > Marimicrobium. Next base: position 213,357 of record JAQWNG010000025.1, on the reverse strand, counting down.
GACCTGATTTCAGAGAAAACGTTGACGGAGCAGGGGATTTTTGACGTCGCGAGTATCCGAGATGCCTGGCATCAGCATCTTTACGGCTGGGCCAATCACTCTGAATTGATATGGTCAGTTCTTATGTTTCAGGCATGGTGGAGGGCTCAGGCCTGTGACACGTGAGCGCCTCAAACTGACCCGCATGAGGTCGGTACGGGGCCCCTGACGAGCAGTCAACCCCTTGGCACAAAATAGCACCTTGAGACCGGCACAACACCAGGCTTCAACTCTAAAACCGCAAAGATGCTAAAAAATATATATAAATCATATTGTTGAGTGGTTTTTTACGTTGAGATCTCGAGCTTATCACTGACTAACCGCTTGCGCACCGGGTTATTGTCAGCCCGCACCCGCACAAGTACCCCTTTCTAGAAATCTTGCAATGGGATTGTTCCCATTAGCCAGTGGTATTATTTCCTATAAGTACAAAAGCCCCGAATGGTACGATAATCCTTTATCAGGTTGTTCTTTTTCCGGCCCCGAACGACCGGTGTCAACATGTGTGTTTGCATGTATGAACGACAGCAAAGCGGCAAGTAGACATTTTTAGAATACGCGTTATCGCCAGGCGTCTAGGCGATATTTAGTGCCTATTTTCGAACAGTTGCGCCGGCGGATAGAACTCCGAAAAAGAGGAATCGACATTGCCAAACGTAAACGTCATTGCCACACCCGCACGCCATCTATTGCCATTTCGCTCAGCGGATTTTTCTACCCTTACTGAGGCACTTGACTACGCCGCTAAGGGCGACACCGGCTCAAACTTCTACACCGGCCGCGGCGAAATCTATGCCAGTATCACCTATCGCGAGCTGCGCCTGCAATCAATCGAGCTGGCTCACAAGCTAATGGGGCTGGGCTTGACCAAAGGCGATCGCGTTGCACTTGTCGCAGAGACAAACCCTGAATTCATACAATTTTTCTATGCCTGCCAATATGCTGGCCTGATTCCGGTTGCATTGCCTGCCTCGGTGAAAGTAGGCGCTCACTCCGCGTATGTTGCACAACTCAATCAACTGCTAAAAGCTAGCGATGCCGAGATTGGTGTGGCCTCAGAGGGATATCTTCCCTTTTTGCAGGAGGCCAGTGAAGGTCTATCCATGCGCATGCTAGGCTCACCTGAGGCTTTCAATGCACTGCCTCCAGATCAGCAGCCTCTCCACCAGGCTGAGCCTGATGATATTTCATATATCCAGTACACCTCGGGTAGCACGCGTTTCCCTAGGGGTGTAGTGATCAAACATCACACTGCCTTGGCGAACCTGCAAGGTATCGTCGCCCACGGCCTTAAAATGAGTGGATCAGATCGCATGATGTCCTGGTTGCCCTTCTACCACGATATGGGTCTGGTCGGCTTCGTCTTAGTTCCTATGGCTGCTCAAGTTTCCGTTGACTACCTAGACACTCGCGAGTTCGCTATGCGACCGCGCCAGTGGCTGTCATTAATGACCAAGACTCGTGCCACAATCTCGTTTGCCCCTTCATTTGGCTATGACCTATGCGCACGCCGCGTCCGTGCCAATGACATTGCGACGTATGACCTAAGTAACTGGCGCGTAGCTGGCATCGGCGCTGAAATGATACGCCCACAGACACTGGAGTATTTTGCCGAAATGATGGAGCCCGCAGGTTTTGATCGCCGCGCACTTTTAGCATGCTACGGCATGGCTGAATGTACTCTCGGGATAAGCTTCTCCCCTCTTTGGACAGGCTTCAGCACGCATCATATTGATAGTGATCATCTGTCCGATCACCACGAAGTAATGCTGATGGACGAAGAGGACACTCAGGGTCGGGGCCGCCATTTTGTTAATTGCGGCACTCCAATGCCATGTTTTGAGGTGGAAATCCGCGATGATGATCGGGTGTTAGAAGACTGGCGCAGTGGTATGATTTATTTGCGCGGCCCCAGCGTCATGTCGGGATATTTCAACCTCCCGGAAGAAACCAGCCACGCACTGAGTGAAGACGGCTGGCTTAACACAGGCGACATAGGCTATCTGGCCGATGGCGCACTCACTATTACTGGTCGCAAAAAAGACCTCATCATTATTCACGGGCGTAATATTTGGCCGCAAGATCTTGAGCATGTAGCAGAAACTCAGCCTGAAGTTCGGAGCGGCGACTCGGTGGCGTTTTCCGCGCCGAACAGCAAGGGTGAAGAACTCTGTGTGCTGCTAGTGCAATGCCGTCAAAGGGATCCCGGCGTGCGCAATAACTTAGTGCGCCGCCTGACGGCTCTCGTGCGCATGGAGATGAGTCTCGACTGTTACGTAGAGCTGGTTCCAGTGCATTCCTTACCCAAGACATCTTCCGGCAAACTGTCGCGAGCGAAAGCACGACTCGACTTCATCAATAACAATAATATGGACGAACTCAACGCCGCTGATGCAGAAGTCGCCTAAGGGTAGCTCTGGCCTGCCCCCCAAGGGCAGCCTCATCGCAGTAACTGGGGCCACTGGATTCATCGGCACAGCATTATGCAGACGCTTACTGGACCAAGGTTTTCAGGTCCGGGCACTCGTAAGAAGTTGTGCGAAAGCATCAACGCTGTCTATTCAGGGCGTTTCCCTCATTGAAGGGGATCTCGAAAATACTGCTGCACTGTCGCAACTTGTTGCCAATTGTGCTTTTGTGATTCACGGAGCAGGCGCTGTCAGGGGTAATTCCCAATCTGCATTTGATCGCGTCAACGTGACAGGAACGCTGGCAATACTCAAAGCCATCGAGTCACAATCACACGCGCCCAAACTCTTATTAATATCATCACTTGTCGCCCGCGAACCGCAGCTTTCGTGGTATTCCCGGAGCAAATCCGAAGGAGAAAAATTACTTGAAGAGGCCTCTAGACTCAAGTGGATTATCTTACGCCCACCTGCTGTGTACGGCCCGGGTGATAAAGAGATGCTGCCGATCTTCCAATGGATGCATCGGGGGGTAGCATTGGTCCCAGGCTCACCGGATGCACGGATATCGCTTATTCATGTATCAGACCTGGTAGAGGCTATTATCGCTTGCCTGCATAGTGAAGGTGCAATTTATCAGGTTCTGACACTCTGTGACGGCAAGAGTAACGGTTACAGCTGGCACGAATTAGCCGCTGCTGCCGCAGAGCAATGGTCTCGTAGCGTTCGCCTTTGGCCTATCCCGCGATGGCTTTTAGATGGCATCGCCAAGGCCAATAGCAATGTCTCTAGAATGACAGGTAAGGCGCCCATGTTGACGCCGCCCAAGTTGCGTGAGTTGCGCCACAGAGACTGGGTAGCAGACAATGGCCCTATCACGGCAGCAACCGGTTGGACACCGAGAATAGGGCTGCTTGAGGGTCTGGATCATCTAAATTTATCGATATTATGACCGAGAATCCGCAAGGCATAGTGCGGTATACTTCCTTAGTAACATTAGCAAAAGTGTAAGGTAACCTCACCCGTGGCTGAATTCATTGTCGGCAATCCTCTGCGTAAATTAGCGCGAGATCACCAGTTCCTCCGGGCGCTGCTGTGGCGTATGGACTATATGGGCGTCTGGCTAGTGGCGCGTCTGGCAAGACTATTGCCCATCGACACGGCCTCTCGGTTTGGTGACTCTCTAGGCAGTTGGCTGGGCCCCCGACTAAAGAAAAAAACAGCGATCTTTAGAGCGAACATGGCGGTCGCCTTCCCCGAACTACCCGATTCAGACATTGATAAAATGGTCATTCGCGCATGGGGCCGGTCGGGTCGTGTACTGGCCGAATATCCACATCTTGCCACCATACTGGAGGACGATAACCGCCTAGTCATCGATATTCGCGAGCCACTTAAGGCCTGCGAAAATCCGGCCGCGCCCTGTGTTATTGTCACCGCGCACCAAAGCAATTGGGAAGTAGTCTGCTCTGCCATGGCAAAACTGGGCATCCCCAATGTGAGCCTTTACAGCCCCCCCAGTAATCCTCTTTTGGATCGTATGCTGCTAGAGTCTCGCCAAGCGTTGAATAGCGATCTATTGCCACGAGACAATAGCACCCGATTATTGCTAAGAGCTTTAAAGAACGGACAGAGTATTGCTATGGTAATGGACAGACGAGTTGACGAAGGAAAACTGATACAGTTTTTTGGGCATGATAAACTTTCCACTATTATGCCAGCAAAGCTCGCACTGAAACTCAACTGCGACTTGGTGCCAGTGCAGGTGGAGCGGTTACAGGATGCGCACTATCGCGTCATTTTCCACCCACCGGTAAGGCCAGAGAACACCAGCGTTGACCAAACTGCTCAGGCCATCAACATGATCCAGCAAGTTCACCACCAGTTCGAAAACTGGATTCGCCAGCAACCGGAAGATTGGTTCTGCTCCAAGCGACTATGGCCAAAAAATACAACACAACAAACTGAGGAGTCTGACAGCGATGCCGACGCCCAATCCTATGCAAGCTGAAAAGCAGCATCAATCTATACGCTTGTTCGAGAATAATCTTCTCGAACGACTGTCCCATGTCCACCCTATCACCCCGCTGTTAATGTGGACACCCGTCGCTGGGTGGCTAATATGGCGAAGCGTATTTTTCTATGAACTCCCGGGTTGGCCCGTATTTTTTATAGCGCTGGCCGGCATATTTGTGTGGACGTTCAGCGAATACTGTCTTCACCGCTTTTTGTTTCATTTTCCCGCAACCAGCAAGCCAAGCAAATGGCTAGTATTTTTATTTCACGGCAATCATCATGCAGACCCCAAAGACAAGACTCGCCTAGTAATGCCGCCCGCTGGCGCTATTCCCATTATGGCAGCGCTCTACTTACTATTCGGGCTTGTCATCCCAAAGCCGTGGATTCAGCCGTTTTGTGGCGGCTTTATCGTCGGCTATTTGATTTATGACTATATTCACTATTCTACGCATCACTTTCCGATGAAAAATCCGTTGGCAAAATTTATTAAGCACTACCACCTAAAACACCATCATTCCGGTGAAGGCGGACGCTACGGCGTCAGTTCTCCGCTCTGGGACTGGGTATTCGGATCTGATCCGGGCCGAAGCTGAGCTATACGGATGCCTGAGTTTTACCTGATTCCTAAGCGACTGGCACGCAAAGCACCGATTTTGACATCGATCGCCCAGTGGGTTGAAGCAGCGGTTTTTCGCTTTATCCTCGCGCTCATGCACAAGCTGAGTCTAGAACTCGCTCTGCGATTGTCTGCTTTTACCTTTGGACTCGGCGGCATCTATTCCGACAAAGCAGACAAAGCACGCACTAATCTTGCCATTGCCTTTCCGAATCGCTCCTTAGAATGGCGCAATCAAGCAACTAAAGAAATCTTTCGCCACCTAGGATGCTCTGCAGCCGAGTTAATTAAGCTGGAACAAATATGGCAGGAACGGGAGCAGCGGATAGAGTTTGTGCTTGAACCCCAGGCTCGTAAGCACATGAAGAGCAAACAAGCGACTGTATTCTTGACTGCCCACGTTGGCGCCTGGCAAGTTGCCTCACTGGTCACGCGACAGTTCGGCTTCACCATAAACGCCATCTATGCGCCAGAATCCAATCCGATCATACAAGACCTTTTACTGGACTCACGCCGATCTTTCGGTGAAAAACTAATAGCCGCGGATGCAGGGCCGCGCCCTCTGCTCAAAGTATTGAACGCGAATGAAAGTATTATTATGGCAATGGACACGCGCCCAGATACTGGCAAACTTATTCCGTTTTTCGGTGTTGATGCACTCACCAACACCAGTGCAGTCGGCTTGGCTCTGCGCACTGGTGCGGCCGTGGTTGTATCTCGCGCCGAACGCCTGCCCGGAGGACGTTACCGAATAACCGTTTATGACCCCTTGGTTAGCCCCATCCCCAATGCACCCATCAAAGAACAAGCTGCTGCGGTGACCCAAATCGTGCATCGCTATTTCGAAGAGTGGATAAGTGAGCACCCAGAGCAGTGGGTTTGCCTAAAGCGCCGCTGGCCAAAAGCGCACAAACTTTAGTTTCTAGCAAAATACCTTTGAGCTTTTGATAGACAAATGATGCGGCGAAATGCTGGCACTTCGCACAGAAGGGTACCGCGAGAAATTGGATTGGATGCCGATAGCAGACAGCCTTTTACGATCGTAGACAATCAGATAAACTAACGTGTAATTTCTGCTGTTTCGATTTCCGCTCCAGCCATATTTTCGTTTCAGGGAGAGCATCCTATCTCGTTTAATCATAAAAAGCGCACGAGACTATGGCTGACTTCACCGCACTTCTATCCCACCTACGGTGGTGCTCAAAACCGCTATCGAAGTTATATCCCAGGCTTACTCGAGCGTAATCTCGATGTGCACGTTATGACGGGCACTCCCCAAATTCAAGAGCGCAGTGAAGCGGACGCAGACATTGATTGGTACCGGGCAAAACCGGGATCATGGCTACCTGAAAGCGTGCTTGATGGCGCCCCTCTGCAGCGCATGCGCTTACCCGATAGCAAGAGCCAGGCAAGGACGCGACTTTACTATGACGCCCTGCTAGACATATGCCAAGCCCAAACAGAGTCTCCCACAGTGGCTCAGCTTATAACCAACATGAGGCCTGAGGCGCTACCCTGGCTGCGACGACTGAAAGTTGCTGGTATCGCCACTGTATACTCGGTATCCCAATTTCCTACCTGGCAACAAAAACCGGTTAAACGTGTTTTTCGACGACCCGGCTATCGCCGAGTCTACAACGCATTCGATAGCTTGGTAACCAATAGCGAAGCGATCGAAGCATTTTTGCGCAGTATCGGCGTTACCAACCGCATAGAATACATTCCGAACGGGGTCAATCTGCAACGGTTTCACCCGATTCAGTCAGACCAAGAACAGCAAGGCAGAGAGGCTTTGCGCCGTCGTTTTGGTATACCCCTGGATCACAAAGTTGTCGTTATGGTAGGTGCAGTCATGCCGCGCAAAGGGCCGGAAATCGCTCTTCGCGCATGGCGCAAACTATTGCATCAGTTCCCCAATACGCACATGCTGTTTGTAGGTCCCCGTAGCGATATCCATGACCCAAAGTTAAAAGCATTCGGCAGTGAAATCACAGATCTTGTCGAGAAGTCGGGAGCCACTGATCAGGTTCACTTCGCCGGCATTGTAGACGATGTGGAAAACTATTTACGCGCATCAGATATCTCTCTGCTCGCATCAAACCGTGAAGGCACTCCCAATTCTGTACTGGAAGCCATGGCAACGGGGCTACCCTGTCTCGTCACGCCGTATCTTGGGATCTCTGAGGGGATCGGCCAGGCTGGGCAACACTACCAGCTGGTGGAGCGCAATCACGAGGCCATTGCCTTAGCACTGGCTAATCTATTGCAGAATCAAGAGCGTAGGACCACTTTTGGCGACAAGGGCCGGCGGTATGTCGCTGCTAACGGCGACCAACGGCGGAGCCTTGATCACTACACTGAACTCTATGAAGATCTCGCTGTTCACGCTATGCGCCGGCGCTAAATCCGCACACCAAAGACTCAATACATTAGGCTTTCTTTTTTTGTCACTCGTTGTGCCCCGCTCAATAGTCGCCGGGCTTGCTTGAAAGTCTTTCTAAGCGGCCGGTATTCCTCAAAGACTACGATGAATACTTTACGGTAGTAACTCTCTGGACAATTGATGCGCCTTACACCGTGCCATGAATTACCCCGCCGACCGAAAAGTATGCTGCGGTTGTCTTGTGTTGCCGCCGGATACTCTGCGTCGAAGTCATCGAATGAAGGCGCGCTATCCGCGGCAAAACGACTTTTGTCATCGAGAATGACAGTCTCGCCGCCCCACACCCACTGCCAGTCATCAGAAGTATTGAGGTAAAAGATCTGCGATCCCAACTTTCCTTTGGAATCACAGTGCGGAGAAACCTCGCCGCCACTCGGTGTGAAGTGCCAGTGAAACCGAAAACGCACATCGGATACATTCAATAGATCGCAAATAAAACGACGGTAATGGTCAGCGCACAGTTCTTCGACAAAATCACGCCACTGCGGCGCAAGCTCCATACCTCGCTCATAGTCTAGTATATAGCGGTCGTGACTGGCTTGCCCATGTTTACGCTGCTTGCCGAAAAAAGCTTTAAAATTGCTTATGTCCGGTATATTTCTCAGCAACTCACAATAGCGATCTTCAACAATAAAATGCTGTGGATTGACCCAAGGGAAAGGCTTCTGTGCCTGAAAGCTGGCTGCATCGATGGCATTCAGGACGGCAGAATTAAGATAGGTATTGCTGATCATTGTATTGCTGCCAACAAAGCCGCTAGTATACGGCCATGCCAAAAGCAGGGACAGCCGATTTTTTGTGTAGAAATTCTGTAACCGAGAACGACTAACACCGCGCTTAACTCTTGCTCATGTTGTTGCTAGACTCATTCGCTCCTCCAACAAGCCCGCTGACCTAGAACGCGCTTTGGCGCAAGCTAATGCGGCGCCGCCAATACTGGCTGTTCGCAAATCGCCAAAAGGCGAACCCATTCCACTATTGACGATAAGCGCAACCGACAGTTCCTGCGCCGGATCTGCCCAAGCACCGGAGCCGCCGAAGCCAAAGTGGCCAAAAGCTTGGCGCGGGAAACCGCGCGTTGTTGCTACCCCGTGATAACCCAAGCGCCAGCGCATATCAAAAGGAATCACCGAGAGTTTGCCGGTGGGTTTTTGGAGGGTCGTAGCCTGCTCCAGAGATTTTTCCGACAGCAAGCGCACGCCTTCAAATTCTCCACCATTAGCTAGTAAAGCGTACATTTTGGCAAGGGAGCGAGCGGTAAATAAACCGTTAGCTGCAGGAATCGCAACCCGCAGAGACTCAGGAGAACCAAAGTCAAAATCGCTCACTCCGCGCGGCGCAAGCGCGTCAAATATACTTGAAAGATCTGAGTCTACCCCTACGATCTTTAGTAGCTGACTAAGCCGGCTAGCACCGACCTCAAGCTTGCTACCCATTGAAGTTTGCGTCATCCGCTTGATCGAAACTGGAAAAATTAACTTGGCGGCTCGTGCTATCTCACGCTGCGGTGTGCCAATGAACAAGCCATCCAAACCCAGTGGCTTAGCGATTTCCTTCTGCACTAGTTGAGAGAATTTCTTTCCGGTGACGCGCTGGATGATTTCGCCAACCAAAAACCCAAAAGTCAGTCCATGATAGCCAGTCCGCGCCCCTGGAGAATGCGCTGGCGTGGACTTCTCGATAGCGTGGATCATATATTTCCAATCCAACAGGCGATCTACATGGTCTACCATTTGACGAATGTGGTAGAGCCCAGACTGATGCGACAGTACCTGCCGTACGGTGATATCCTCTTTACCAGCCTGACCAAATTCCGGCCAGTAGTCGGCGACACGAGTGTCGTAGTCAATAAGTCCTCGGTCAGCGTATATATGCAGCAAGGTAGCTGCCACGCCTTTTGTGGTTGAAAAGCTTGGCGCCATTGTATCCTGAGTCCACAGCGTACCCTCATCATCTTTATATCCGCCCCACAGATCCACCACGCACTCTCCTCGATGGTAAACGCACACTGACGCGCCACCTGGATGGTTGCTAAGTTGATTTCGCAACGTCGCCTCAACCGCCGCGAAGCCCGGATGGATTCGGCCGTCCAGATGCAATGTTCGATTCTGTATAAGCTTTAGTGTCATTGAGCGCCCCGCTTAACTCTCATCGTTATTTTATGGCGAGTTGACATCACCTCAAGATAAAACATAGCACACATTACAGGTTAGGTGACAACCGCCCTTTGTCGTCGCCTACCAGAGTAAACCCATCTATGCTGACATCTACCGAACCGACATTGCTATCGGTGGGCTTCCTGCCATTGCTGTGCCGCTTTTGCTCAATGTCAAGCCGCTGCTAATTATCGATGCTTGCTACGAGTAAATCGATTCCACTGGCACGATTTCTACCCCAACTGATGCGGGTCAAACAGGCGTCGAAAAACCTCGCCGTAGATAACATCGTGTGCGATAAATGGGCCGACACCCAGAGCCCCAGAGTGGCGCTCAATGCTTAAGATAAGTCGCTACTGGCGCTGGCGGGATTCAAGGCGGGTGACGTGATCAACACGCTATTCGATAGGGGCCCGCCAACCTCGCTACTAATTCAGTACCCGATAACCACGACCCCTGAGGCAGCGCTTAACAACCTGCGCCTCACTCTGCTGGCCCTGATTCGCACCCTTAGCACCGCCACCAACAGCGCCAACACCGGCACCCGTGACTGCACCGCTGCTGCCCCCTGTAATCGCGCCGATCAAACCGCCCACTAGCGCACCTGAAGCGGCGCCTTTGGTCGCCTTTTCACCAGTCCTGACCTGCTTGGAATATGTTTGGCACTCGATCAGATCCTGCTGATAAGCATTCATATTCACGCCCTTCTGGTCGATGATGATTTCGTCAGTGGTCGTGCAGGCAATAATAGCCAATGACACGATGATCGCGGCCAATATATTCTTCACAGCTGTTCTCCAGTAAGTGTCTCATGTAATCTATACACTCCGAGAGACTAGCACGCAATTTGCCAGAAATCACGAGCATCACTTGTTCTCAGAACGCTACGGATAAACGGTGCGCCATCTCGGTTTACCGTCTAAAATAATGCACTCAAGTGCAGCATGCCTTTTGAGGCGCAGTGAGGAACCGTAACCCATGCAACAGTTGACCGGCTTAGATGCATCGTTTCTTTATGCAGAAACGCCCAATGCCCCAATGCACATATCGGGACTGTCTATTTATGACCAATCGACCGCCCCTGGTGGAAAAGTGCGATTCAAGGAGATTATACGTAACACCAATAATCGCTTGATGGGTCTGCCAGTCATGACGCAGAAACTATTGAAAGTCCCAATGAATTTTGATCACCCCTACTGGGTGACAGACGGCGCCTATGATCCAGAATTTCATATAAGGCACATTGCACTGCCCAAGCCTGGCGACTGGCGCCAACTCTGCATAGTGATCTCTCGTCTGCACGCTCGCCAGCTAGACCGCGCGCACCCGCTTTGGGAGCTCTATATTATCGAGGGCTTGGACAACGTAAAAGGTGTGCCCAAGGGCAGCTTCGCCATGTTTTCTAAGACACACCATGCAGCCATTGATGGCACCTCCGGCATGGAATTGACAGCAGCAACCCACGACCTGACACCGGATTACACCACTGCGCCCAGCGCTAAGACCATCAATGTCGACACCGAGCCCTCCTCAATAGAGCTCATACTCAGAGCTCAGTTGAACAACATACGCAAACCATTCCACTTTGTAAGTGTGGCTCGCAATACCATGCCGGGTATAGCGAAAGCGGTTGCCGGCTTGTCACGCGGCCAGTTGACCCGTATCAAAAATATACCGCGCACTCGATTCAACGGTACGGTATCGCCACACCGGACATTCAATGCGATAAGCGTCGCACTGGACGATGTGAAATCCATCAAGAATTCAGTTGCCGGCGCCACAGTGAATGATGCCGCCATCACCATCGTTGGTGGCGCGCTGCGGAAATATCTTCAGTCGCATGATGAATTGCCCGTGCAGTCACTGGCGGCTATGACACCGGTCAATATCCGTTCGAACAAGGATACCGCCGGGGGAAATATCGTCGCGACCATGACAGTGCAGGTGCGCAGTGATATAGCAGAACCCCTTGAACGCCTAAAAGCCGTACATGACAGCAGCAGCAAGGCCAAGGAACTGACCAACGCGATTGGCGCCAAAGCAATGACGGACTATACGCAGTTCATCCCCTCCATACTGACGGCTCAGGCGGCTCGCTTGGCGAGTCGGTGGGGCTTGGCCAACCATATGAATCCGGCGTTCAATTGCGTGATTACGAACGTGCCAGGGCCGCCAATTCCCCTTTATAATACCGGCGCAAAAATGGTAGCAAATTTTGGCACTGGGCCAGTTCAGGACGGCCTTGGCTTGTTCCATGTGATCGGCAGCTACTGCGGCCAGTTTACTGTCAGCGCAACCAGTTGCCGGATGATGATGCCGGATCCCGACTTTTATCGACAATGTTTGCAAGATAGTTTTGACGAATTATTCACTGCGGCTAACGCCAATCTGAAAGCAGCCACAGGCAAATCGAAAAAGACTAGCGGCGCCAAATCTAAGCGTGTCGCTTGAGCGTGAAACCGCCTAACCTGCTGCTGGCTTTGAGCGATGCACCACGCGCACTCACGGACGCCCTATTCTTAAAGATCGCGACACCTCTGCTGCGCAAACTCCCGCCTACCCAGCACAGACAAAGCGTAATGGTTATTCCTGGCTTTCTGGGTGACGACCGCGGCAACCAGCCGTTGATTGGCTTCCTGCGCGACTTAGGACATAACGCAGTGGGCTGGGGTCAGGGGCGTAATCTAGGCGTCCAAAGTTTTAACGAAAACCGCTTGCGCGAATCGATAGCGCCTCTGGTCGAGGCTGGTAACGGCAAAGTCACACTGATAGGGCATTCTCTCGGCGGCATCTACGCCAGAGAGATTGCCCGCTCAGAGCCGAACAGTATTAGCCAAGTCATTACATTAGGCAGTCCGTTCGGACGAGGACGCCTGAATGCGTCTCACGCCAACCGGCTTTACCAACGCCTCAATCCACAGCCCGATGCACGCGACAACGAGGATGCTCTCGCTTCACCACCGCCGGTACCCACGACTGCAATCTATACTAAGGCCGATGGCGTTGTGAACTGGCGTACCTCTATGCAAGCGGGCAGTAATCACCATGTGCACAATATAGAGGTGCTGGGCAGTCATATCGGCCTCAATGTCAATGCCGCCGTTTGGTACTGGATAGCGAAAAAGCTCGGTTGACCCTCTGGCGTCAGCATCGCGTTTGACGCCGCTAAAGGGGGCTTGGCGTAACTCAGCGCAACGACCTACAATAAGCATCTCGAGCGCCAAGGACAGCAGTCTTGTGCGTCATATAATGAGACATGCTCATTACCGGGCGCGTGCCTGCTCGAAAAATTGTCGTAATGAGGATCTTATTTGTGCAGACCCAATTCGCTTTAACCAGCAAGACGCCACTTCTTTCGATATCTCGGAAACGGTCACGAATATTGCTTAGCGCTTTTTTCTGCGCCACAGTATTGGCTGCATATGTCTCCTCTGCCAGTGCAAAAAATATCGTCGATACGAAGAAAGTCTACCAGATGCTCTTCAGTGCCAGTCTTGATCCGAAAAGCGGCCAAGCGCACGCCAGCGTAACACTTAGGCAGCACAGACAATTGGTGCGCAGTATTGAGTTTGCCATGCCCAAAGATCGCTACCTAAACATACAATCTACATCCCCTATAGAAACCGACGGCGACCGTATTATATGGAGGCCACTAAAAAAGGGCGATACGCTGCATTTCGATTTCGTTATCGACCATCAGAGGTCAAACCAAAAAATGGATGCCCGAATAACAGATACCTGGGCACTACTAAAGTTGGATTACCTATTCCCGACCTCTACTACGCGCGTAGTGAAAGGCGCCACATCGGAGACCCGTCTAATCCTAAATGCACCCAAGCCTTGGTTGATAGAAACGTCTTATGGCAGCGGAGCGGGTCAGGTATTCGTCATCGACAATCCCCGCCGTAATTTCGATGCGCCGCGTGGATGGGTCATAGCGGGAGAATTGGGTGTGCGGCGAGAAAATAAAGATGGACGGCATATTAGTGTAGCGGCGCCTCTAGGCAGCGGCTTACAGGCTAATGATGTGCTGGCATTCCTGCGCTGGACGCTGCCTTCACTGGTCGAAGTCCTTCCCGATACTCCGCAACGTCTGCTCATTGTCAGCGGCTCCGAGGACATGTGGCGCGGCGGTCTTTCGGGCGTAGGATCGCTTTATCTGCACAGTGATCGCCCGCTCATAAGTGGCAATCGCACCAGCCCACTCTTACACGAGCTTTTCCATGTGGCTAGCGGATTGCACTCGAAGGCAGGGGCCGACTGGATTATCGAAGGCTTGGCAGAGTACTACAGTCTGACACTACTGCTCCGCTCAGATGGTATTTCGAGGCTTCGCTACAACAAGTCATTTGAAACACTGGCTCGGTGGAGTGCGAATACACGCTGCACGGCGACAGATCGATCAAAAGGCAAACAGACTGCGCATGGTGCTCTGGTAATGCGGGCACTTGACGCAGAAATTCGCAGTCAGACCGGGGAAAAAGCATCACTTGACACACTAGTACGAAAGCTTGTTCAGGCTAACGAGGGTCTCACTAACGCAAGCTTTCGTGCGTCAGTAACGGAAATTACTGGGATGCCTGTGCGCGCGCTTACTAACTGCCCGTGAAGTTTCCCTCAAGGTCGACATCAGTAAATATGTCAACCCCAGTGTGCGGCTTAATCGCCTGAGGCGGCAACGGTGCACCCCCCAACCAAGCTTCCAGCGCCTTGCGCTTATTACTACCTCTTACTATGAACCAAACCGCAGAAGAAGAACTCAAACATCGAGGACTCATGCTGACCCTTCGCGTCGGCAACTTAGGTGCATCAGTCACGGCAACGGCCAGTGCCATAGAATGTTCATCTGCTTCGCCGCCGGGGAATAGGCTAGCGGTATGGCCATCCTCCCCCAATCCCAGCAGTGCAAGGTCAAAACCGGGCGCATGCTGGAGAATGGCAGCATAATCTGCCGCTTCCGTATTCACATTAGTACGTGCGGGCACACTGTGTATCTGTGCATGAGGAATCGCAACATAATTTAACCATGTCGTTGCAGCCATAGTGTCATTGCGCTGAAGATTCCCTACTGGCAAACAACGTTCATCGCTAAAGTAGATATGCCAGTACCGCCAGTCAGTGGCGATATAACGTAACTGCCTATACAACTCTCGCGGTGTTTCACCTCCAGCCAAGATGATACTAAAATACCCTTGCCTAGCGAGGCATTGCGCCGCCATTGTGGCAATGCGCGAACAAAGTTCATGAGTCAGAAGATCGCTGCTGACGAAGCTGTGAATGCGTGGCAGCATCCCTAAATGTGATTACGCCAGCTTTGGTCGACCCTATCAAATAGCTGGCCCGCCTCCTCCGGACCCCAACTGCCTGGCGAGTAGCGCTTGACAATGCTTTGGTCAAGAGCGAAGTGGCGCAGTATAGGATCTACCACTTTCCACGACCATTCCACCTCGTCAAAACGAATAAACAAACTGTGGTCGCCCTCAATAACATCCATCAACAGCGTCTCATAGGCACCAAGCCTACGCTCATTCTCATCACGAAAAGAAGCGTGAAGCTGCAACGTTCGAGTACTCATATCCAAACCTGGCTCCTTAGCCTGCAACTCGATGTGCATGCTCTCGTCAGGCTGAATAGACAATACGATCCAATTTGGCTCAATTTCTTCCATCAATGCCTCTCGAAATAACTGCAGCGGCGGCTGTTTAAGCCGCAGACTAACAACAGTCGAATCCTGTGCCATACGCTTACCCGTGCGCAGATAAAATGGCACGCCGGACCAACGCCAGTTATCGACATAAAATTTTGCGGCGATATAGGTTTCTGTTACGGAGTTCTGGGCGACACCGGCCTCGTCCTGATAGGCTACTGCGCCCTCACCTGAACCGTATTGCCCACGCACCACACACTGGCTAATTGCATCGCAGCGCATAGGACGAATTGAACGCAGCACTTTAACCTTCTCATCGCGCAGCGCATCATTATCAAGCTGTGCTGGGGGCTCCATAGCCACCACAGAGAGCAGCTGCATCATGTGATTCTGCAGTACGTCACGCAATGCACCTGTACCATCAAAATACCCAGCGCGACGACCAATGCCCTTGCTCTCAGCGACAGTAATCTGCACATGATCAACGTAGTTACGATTCCAGATCGGCTCCACTAGACTGTTAGCAAAACGAAACACTAACAAATTCTGTACCGTTTCCTTCCCCAAATAATGATCAATCCGATAAATTTGCTCTTCCTGAAAGTGGCGATGCAGGTGCTGATTGAGCTCCTGTGCAGACGCAAGATCATAACCAAAGGGCTTTTCTAAAACGATGCGGTTTCCAAGCAGTGGCCCGCTCAAACCTGCTGCATCGAGTTGACTGACAACGACGGCAAAGTCAGCGGGCGAAATGGCAAGGTAGAACACCACATTGGCGCAAACACCTGCGCGCGGTTTACTTAACTCCTGTTTCAAATCAATATAGTGTTCAGGGCAGTCATGCACGGCCTGCGTGTAGGTGAAGCGCTTAACGAACACATCAAAGTCAGTTTTGCTATAGCCCTTGCCGAGTCGTTGCGGCAGCTGTTCATACATAAAGTCATGCCATTGACTGTTGCCCCAATCGCGCCTTGATACACCAATAAAGGCCAAGGTGTCGGGCAAACGACCTTCACGACTGAGGTAATAAAGCGCGGGTAATAGTTTGCCTACTGCCAGATCACCGGTAACGCCAAAAATGACAAAGTAGCATGGACCGATCACTGCGGCTTCTCTTTGCCAAGTGCGTGACCACCGAAACCCTGACGCATCTTAGCCAGTAGCTTGGCGCCATATTCGTCACCACCCTGACTGGCATAGCGCATCATAAGTGCAAGGCTCATCACGGGCGCAGGCACACCCTGCTCAATAGCTTCCAGTGCCGTCCATCGCCCCTCCCCAGAGTCAGCCACAATCGGCCGTACACCTTCGAGTTGCTGATCCTCGTCTAAAAAGTCGCTCATCAAATCAAGCAGCCAACTTCTGACCACACTGCCGTGGCGCCACATTTCAGCAATAGCTCCAAGGTCAAGATCAAAATCCTCTCGCGCTTTCATTAGCGCAAAGCCCTCCGCATAGGCTTGCATCATCCCGTACTCGATACCGTTATGGACCATCTTGACGAAATGACCACTACCCACAGGCCCGCAGTGTAACCAGCCGGTTTGAGGGCCCGGTGCCAGCGTGCGAATCACGGGCTCAATATAATCGACAGCCTGCTTCGAACCCCCAAGCATTAACGCATAGCCATTGTCGAGACCCCAGATACCGCCGGACACGCCGGCATCGACATAATAAACGCCGGAATCTTCAACTGCCTGCGCGCGCCTCATTGAGTCCTTGTAGTAACTGTTGGCGCCATCAATTAGAACATCACCAGGGCTGAGTAGTGGCAGCGCCTGCTTGATGACCTGCTCCGTCACATCGCCCGCGGGCAGCATTAGCCACAATACTCTTGGGAGGGGGAGCGCTCTAATGAGTTGCTCTAGCGTGTAGCTCGCGGTGACCCCAACTTCCGCAACGAGCGTATCTGTAACCTCTGCGCTGCGATTAAACGCCACCACATCGATACCGCCACGCCGCATACGTCGCGCCATATTGGCACCCATTTTCCCCAACCCTGCGATACCCAGTTTCACTCTAGACCTCAGTTTATACTATGTTGCTAATGCGACCCGGCTGGGGACGTCTTGCAGCCCAGTAACTGCCAGAAAGAACAACCTGTCACTTTCATCGCGCCAAAAACATAGACAAGCCCAATCGGGCCATCAATGGCCAATAGCCAGTACTCCCAGCTTTCCGCGAGCTGGTTCGGAACTGCATAAATCACCGCAGATATCGCCGACAAACGCACCAACCCTTGCCAGAAAAAAACAGGAGCACGGCTAGTCATATCGTGAGATGCCCACATCAACAACGCAGCAGCCATCATCAAAAAAGTTCCCAGTGTTATCAATGGCACGAGCTGACCTTTCACAGGCTCAGCGGCCGACGCAATTGCTAAGGCACCCGCCCATGTGCCAGCTCCAACCAAAAAATCCGACAAACCCGTCCACCATATAAATTTCTGTAACATTAATAACCCCTTTCTTTTCCTTGATTATCTATAGTCGACGATCGTAATGCTCTAGCGAACCGCGTCAAAGGTAATATTCATTGTCTTGATGCCAGGAATAAAGTTAGACACCAGATTATGTGGTCTGGCCACCAATTGCGGATTGCGCAGGCGAGGCACAATCTCTTCAAACATAATACACAACTCTTTGCGGGCCAGATGAGAACCGATACAAAAATGCTGTCCTACGCCGAACGTACGGTGCTGATTTTTCAAGTCGGGCATTCGTTGCGCGCGCGTAATATCAAATGCCTCGGCATCATCGCCAAAAATCTCCGGATCATGGTTCACTGAAGGATAAAATAGTTTTACGAGGTCCCCCTTTTTAATATCCATTTGACCTACAGTGATATCTTCTGTCGCCGTACGCTGCATGTGGATAAACGGCGGATAGAATCGCAAAATTTCTTCCACCGCGTCCGCAATTAATGATGGATCATCGATAAGCATTTGATGCTGTTCTGGATGTTCTATCAAAAGCCGCATACCCTGGCTGGTTGCAGTTCGCGTGGTTTCAACAGCCCCGGCAATTAATATCAGAAAAAACGTACAGAACTCAAATTCATTAAGGCTCTCACCTTCAACAATACCGTTTAGCAAAGCATCGATCACTGTACCTCCTTTGGGTTCGGCCGTATGATTCGCCGCAAGCTCCATAGCGATTCCAAAGATCTGCGCTGCCGCAAGCTGTCCATCTTCGGGAGAGACATCCAACTCAGGGTCATCCATGCCGATCATAACATCAACAAGTCTGGCAAAGGTCTGCCGCTTATGCGCTGGCATTTCCATCAGCGCGCAAATAATAAACAGCGGCATTTCTGCCGATACCTCAGACACAAATTCACACTCACCCCTTCCAGCGACTTTGTCGATAATATCTTTTGCAAACTCCCTCATCAGCGGTTCCAGCGCATCTACCGCTTTACCAGTAAAAGCATTGCGAACAACGCGGCGATACTTAACATGATTCGGCGGATCCATATTGATAATAAGCTGCCGCATTATTTCCAATGATTCTGGGTCATCACCACCCGACTGGGGATGCGCGAGATTCACGCTAGATGAAAACTTATCTGGATTTTTAGAAACATAATCAAGGTCATCACGCCTTGTGATTGCCCAAAAGTCGCCGCCATGCTCGGATGCACCACTTTGATAAGACACGGGGCATTGTTGGCGCAATGTCGCAAAGGCGTCAAAAGGAAGACTGTCGCTATGGGTCTTAGGATTCATCAGGTCAAACTGATACGGACATTTCTCGGTCATAAAACCCCTACTTTTTAGTATTAGGTACACTCACGAGTCGGCGACTAGCGTTTCGATTAGACCATAGTAAGGCTGAACGGGCATTTAGATCAAACTAAGCTTTGCGCGGGCGCGTACGCACTACTAGTCCATTCAGCTTCTCCAAATTATTTTCTGGCTTTTCATGATGGAAATAGCATGCGCAGTAGTGAGACAATAAGGACGCGTGCGACCTGAGAAGGCCTTGGAGAAAATGATGCAGCCTGTCTTTATAGTAGCGCGTCGAGCACTAGGATACTGATCGACCTAAAGTTCTCTAACGCGGATGGCCAGGGGGAGCTTGATATCACTTTTTGGATGAGGATCTTATGGACTTTAAAGACTACTACCAGCTTCTTGGTGTATCTCCGGATTCAGACAGCAAAAGCATTAAAACTGCGTACCGCAAGCTGGCGAGAAAATATCACCCCGACATGAATCCGGATGCGGACGCAGAAGAAAAGTTTAAGGAGGTTGCAGAGGCCTATGAAGTTTTAAAAGACACGCAGCGGCGAGCCGAATATGATGAATTGCGTGAATATAGCAGCCGGCCTGATGCCGGATTTGAGCCACCGCCGGGGTGGCAAACTAACAACCGCTTCAACGGCACAGAATCGACACATTTCGAAAGTGATTTTTCTGACTTTTTTAACTCAATGTTTGGCGCCAATGGATCCGAACCGGAGCAACGGTCAAGGGGATCGAGAGGCCAAGATGCAGAAATTGAAATGCCCGTATTCCTTGAAGAAGCGGTATCCGAGACATCTAAACTCGTAGAGTACCTGATTCCCGTTTATGAAGCCGGTCAAGTTAATGAGGTTAAAAAGAGTTTAAAAGTTAAGATACCGGCAGGGATTGTCGATGGAGAGCGTATTCGACTAAAGGGACAGGGAGGCTACGGGCAGGGCGATGCCCCGCATGGAGATCTTTATCTGCATATTCGGTTAGTGCCGCATCCGCTGTTTGATGTTGAGGGGCATAATCTCGTAATCACGGTTCCGTTGACCCCATGGGAGGCCGCACTGGGGGCTAAGGTCACTATTCCAACTCTGACCGGAAAAATAAACCTAACAATTGCTGCGAACAGTCGCGCCGGTCAAAGGCTGCGCATAAAGGGCAAAGGTATGCGAACAAAGACTGGCAATGGCGACATGTTTGCGCTGTTAAAGATAGTGATGCCGCCATCGGCCAATGACGAGGTAAAAGCCCTGTGGCAGTCATTAGCAGAAAAGGCAGCATTCAGCCCGAGAAAAGAGTGGAGTAACTAGCGATGACGGAAGTAGTAATGTGGGTTTCAGTAGGGGAACTTTGTCAGTGTGGCGGTTTCACAGAGCAGATTATTGTTGAGGCTGTTGATCACGGGATTGCTCAACCGGCGGGCGGTAATAACAGCGCTGATTGGATGTTCGACACCGCCGGTGCTCACTGGCTTCGTAAGGCAGTACGTCTGCACCATGACCTCGAGATTGACTGGATTGCCATCTCTATGGTGGTCGATTTACTGCAACAAAATGAGTCGCTCAAAAGGCAAAGCCTAGCTTTTGAACAGCAGCTTGGCCGTTTTATTGACTGACCGCGTTTAAGGCGTGCTGGCGACAATCGCAGGTAAAAGCGCGACCCATATTTACAAGGCCTCTACTGCTGTGTGAGGGTGTGAGCCGCAAATTTTACAGTCTATTTTGGCATCAATTACTCAAGGCACTCTAGCTACCCTGAAACAGAAAGTAGCCAGCGACGCTTTTAATTCAACTGCGTACCGGATGTCTCGCGAAGAACCAGTGCAACGATGGGCACCGCCAATAGCGACGTCAGCGTCATGATAGAGAGTGCCGCGGAGTGGCTACCAAAAAGCGTATAGAGACTACCTTCGATCGCAAGACCGGACACCCCCGCAACTACAGCAAAGATCATACGCAACGTCGACGCCGTTGAACGACAGCTTGTTGGAAACAGCTCCCCGCTTATGGTGTTGACCATCACTTCTACTGCAAAAAAGCTGAACAGCAGCGCTATCCAGGCCAATGGCAGTAGTAATCCACTGCTGTTGTAAAACGTTATTACCGCCAAGCAGTTAATTAGTAGCCCAGCAGCCAGCGTGGGTCGCCTTCCAATGCGGTCTGAGATTCGCCCCGCAGTGACATTGCCCATAATGGCCAAGGTACCGGCTACGATGTAGAGCAAGCTAATTTCTTGTGGGTTATAATCATGTGCCTCCTGCAAGTACTTAGACATAAAATTCATCGTCGCAGAAACATGAAACCAAAATGCTGCAGCAATCAGGCCGATGGCGATCATCTGACCTCTGTGAGAGCTGAGGACTACTACAAAAGGCTGCCAAAATAGCAACGTCTCGTTGCTTTTAGCATAGCGGTTAAACATTGTAGATTCGGGCATCAGACGACGCAGCCACGACAGATATAAGATAGGCAAGGCCGCCATAATATAGAGGGCCCGCCACCCGCCCGGCAGAAATTCCACAGCCCCATATAACAGCGACGCCAGCCCTGCGCCTACACCGCCCATTGCGGCCAAAAAGCCGACTCCCCAGCCGCGATAGATTACCGGAAGAAGTTCCAGCACGTAGACGACTGCAATTATTTCCTCTGCTGTAGAAAACACCCGCGCAAGAAACTGCGCTGCGATAAACTCCTCAGTGGTGCGCGCAAACCCTGTTGCACCGGTCGCAATGGAGAGTCCCAACAGAGTAAACATCAGCATTGAGCGTCGACCAATACGGTCTGACAACAGGGCAAGAATTAATGCAGGAATAGAGCCTATCTTGGCGATGGCAATGACTTTTCCCAACCTTTGCTCTGAGATATCAAAACTGTTCTGAATGTCAGGCAGCGCGAGGCCAAGAATGGTCATGTCATACTGACCAACAAAAAAGGCTACCCCCAGTAAAAGGAGTAGCTTCTTATCAGCAGGCTCCAGCCCATCTGGAGGCAGAAAAATTCGAAACATTAACTCTCATCAAATTAACTAGAAGTTGTACCGCAGGCTAACGCCATAAGTGCGCGGCTCTAACAAAAACTGATTCGTTGCCAATCCTACGTTTTGATCGCCTAGATATTGACCGGTGACATGATCATCATCGTTTAAATTAAGCCCCCAAAACTCGACGAGCCAGCTTTTGTCCGTGCTATACAGGGTGACGGTCGCGTTCCAGACTTCCCAAGCATCAACCTTGTCATTAGGCGCATTGAAGATTCGAGTATAGAAGTCATCCTGCCAGTAATAATTTGTCGCGGCTGCAATCTCCATGCCATTCTCCAAATACCAAGTGTAACCTACGCCAAGGTTGACAGAGAAATCTGGCGCATTAGGCAGCGAGTTACCCTGCACGGATACAGGCAACCCAGGACACGTCGCAGTGCCGGAGGGGCAGCCTGGCCCTATGTACTCATTATTAAAGGGCGTAGTTATAATATTTTCCACTGTGCCCAGTCGATTGATATTGGCCGGGTCAACGCTTTCTGCACTGTCCAATTCTGAGTCGAGCCATGCCAAATTGGTGGTAAAGCGCCAGTGTTCGTCAGGCGCCCAAATAAACTCACCTTCAAAGCCTTGTATGGTGGCATCATAATTGCTGTTCACTGCAGTCTGATTTTGAATCTCTCCAACCTGCAAGCCGTCGTAATCGTAGTAGAAGTACGTCATGTTTGCCTGCAGCGTGTTAGAAAGAAAACGACTTTTTAAGCCAATCTCCAGCGCATTGATGTACTCTGGATCAAACTCAGCAAGATCGGGGTTCCCTCCTACAGCCGGGTTAAGCAGAGGCGACTCAGACGATATTGGGTTAAAACCACCGCTCTTGTAGCTTCGCGAGAGAGTAGCGTAGGCCATAATAGTATCAGTCGCGTTCCAACTGACGTTGATCTTTCCAGTGGGCTCGTCCCATTTGCCACTAAAGTCACTGTAGCCGCCGTTTTCAGAATTCGGGTCATCCAAAAATGCAAGATAGATCGTGCGTTGACTGGAACTCTTTTTTTCTCGCGTATATCGCAGACCTAGCGTTACCTCAATATCCTCTGCGGCTTGCCAATAGAGCTCTCCGAACGCTGCATACGTTTCCAACTCGTAGGGCTTAGTCTCATTCAGGTACAGTCGGTATTGTGGTTCAATTCCAAGCTGCTGACCGGTGAGTTCAACCGACGACGAATAAATATAATACTGATCATCACTTTCGTAGTTAAGGTAAAACCCCCCCACCATAAAGTTCCAATCGCCTGCAAGATCTGAAGCAAGACGCAGTTCTTGACTCCACTGCTCTGGGTTTGTGGTTGAGCGATCAACATTGTAAAGACGGTCTACGGTAATCTGCCCAGCAGTGCTGGCCTGCATGGTCACTTCTACCGGCCAAATTCCTGAAGCCACAGTGAAGTCATAGTCATTAGACGCGTCATAATCAGATTTATGATACCCGCTGAGCGCAGTCAGGCTATAGTCTCCAAACTCGTGATTAACCTCAAACGCAACAATGGTGTCCTTGACCTCATAACTCGGGGTAAAGTCTAGAAACTGCTTGCGCGGATCAGAGGATTTTGGCGAGTTCAAAAAATCATCGACGGGAAAAGGCTGACCAGGATAGGCCGGCTGAACGAACGCCGGGATCAAAAATCCTGTTGCCGTTGCTGCGCTATTGGTCGTCTCGTTCGCAAGCGCTGTCGGCATACACCCTATAATACCGGCTGGATCCCGCAAACAGCCTTGATTACTGCCGCGCATACGATTTGAGTCCTCATTGAAATAATTTATGGTTAATGTCGCATCCGTCGTGTCATTCGACCAACGAGTTCCCGAGCGCAGCGAATACATGTCGCGACCATCAATGGTGTTACCGTCGTATTCGTTATCGACATATCCCTCGCGCTCACTATAGAACATGGAGAACCGCTGCGAGAAAGCGTCGTTCAATGGAATATTGATGGCTCCTTTTACCTTCCAGTAGTCGTAATTTCCTGCCTCAACATCAATAAAGCCACCAAATTCATCTTCAGGCTTTTTAGTGATAAAGTTAATGACGCCTGCTGTGGTATTGCGGCCATACAGTGTTCCCTGAGGACCGCGCAGCACCTCAATACGCTCGGCATCGTAAAACTCCATTTCGAAAATTCGGCCGTTATTAAGGTATACGCCGTCGAAGTGATTACCAGTGCCACTGTCGGACGCAGAACCAACCGCAAGGTTACCGATACCCCGAATTGAAATTTGTGAACCCGAGAAATTACCTTTACTCATCAGCATATTCGGTACGTTGAACTGTAGGTCCAATGATTTGCTGATCAAGGCCCTGTTCAATTCCTCCCCAGTAAAAGCGCTTACCGCAATAGGGGTATCCTGAACGTTAGTCGCGCGTTTCTCTGCTGTAACAATGACCTCTTCCAGGCCCTGTTGCTGCGCAAAAGTAATCTGACTAAACAGAATGGCCCCACCCAAAAGTAGGGATCGCTGCATTTTAATTTTCATAGGCGCATTTTCCGACTTGATTATTGTTATGACGCTACCGGTTTTAATGTGTTTTGTGGCCATTTTAAGCAGAAATTCGCATTCATCCGAAGGCCCGATACGTTTGTGACCGTACACCCTTGCTCACGGTAAAGTCAAAATATTTGTTGTCGTTAGCGACCCTTTCGAAGGGAGAGTGCCAGTGGGCCTTCATAGACTTCAGTACGCGCATGAGGAATAGTAAAAAAGTGCTGCACGTTAAAGCTGGCGCGCAACGAGTCCGATTTGATGGCGATGGCCATTCGATGATCTCCTCGGCTCGATGATAGGCCAAATTGCCACTGTTGCGGATCATCGTGCAACTCACGATCGCAGTAAAGGCCGATTGGGCCTGTAGGCGAGAACTCAAAACCAAAACGGTTGAGGCCCAGTGCAATGCCTTCTCCACGAGCTTTGATATAGGCCTCTTTAAGCGTCCAGTAATCAAAGAATCGACTCTTTTGCTGCGCCACCGGCAGG
Organism: Halioglobus sp.; assembly: GCA_029246385.1. Classification (GTDB taxonomy): domain Bacteria; phylum Pseudomonadota; class Gammaproteobacteria; order Pseudomonadales; family Halieaceae; genus Marimicrobium. The sequence goes on along the minus strand of JAQWNG010000025.1, from coordinate 188,284 downwards.
CTGATCAATGCTTGGCACTCCTGACGTGAAAAAAAACGTTCAGCCAATAAGACTATTTCAGAGTTGCGTTCGCAGTGCTCAATATCAATGCCTATGAAAGGGTGGCGCGCGACGGCACACGCTATCCACTCTCTAGTATGACTCAAGTTAAAAGATAAACTTGTGCTGAAATTTGCAATGTACGGCTTGCCGGCGGGATCTTGTGCAAATCGCCACTCTGACGGCGATATGTCCTCATATTCAGACAGAACCGTGCGCTGCAATGCTCGAGTAATGACATCAGAGTCGCGTAATGTCTGCTGCGAGAAACGGTGATTGCGGACGCGCTGAGGCTCATCCATCAAACAATAGTAATCATTTAGCAACGCTGGCGGTATCAGCGACTTGCGCGTCAGCCAAATATGGATATCATTCTCAGAAAGCTTTAATTTAATTGGTTCCCGCCTCTAATACTGATGCAAGAGAATGTTCATTCATGTAGCAATACACTGTGACTACTCTATGGTTCGATGCCGCGCCAGTTGAGTATGACATGCCGCGCATCATCGCAGCAGGGTTCGCACCAAAAGAGCTAAATTATGCCTAACCGTAAAGTAACCCCGTGACGCAAAGTAAAGAGCTGCTGGCAATTATAGGCGCAATCCCCGAAAACTTTGCCGACCCTGCTGCCGACTTTCAGGCAGTGCGCGACATGTTTACGCTTTTCCACGGCCACCCAACGAGCGATGATTTTGAAATTGATATTATACATTACGGTGGCATTCGTTGCGGCCGTTACAATTTGAAAGGTATCGTCAAAAAATATACGGCGTTTCACTGTCATGGTGGCGCTTTCGTCTCTAGTGGCTTAGACGAATATCATTTTTACGCCGAGATTATCGCGCGACAGATAGGCTGCAACGTCATAATGCCTGACTACCGACTGGCGCCGGAACATCCCTACCCTGCTGCACCCGATGACTGCCTTGATGCTTACTGCGGACTGCTTGAACAGGGCGGGAACCCGCGCGATATCGTTTTGATTGGTGAGTCATGCGGCGGCAGTCTCGCTGCAGGCTTACTCGTGCAGCTGCGCGATAGAGGTCTGCCGCTGCCAGCGTGTTTCATATCACTGACCGGTTGGTTCGACCTAACTTTAGCAGGACAAGAGGTTGTCGGTCGTGATCCATTTCTGACGCCCGAATGGGTACGCAATCGAGGCCGAGAGTACGTTGCAGGCAAGCTCGCGCTTGACGATCCACGTGTGTCTCCGGCCAATGCGGATTTGCGCGGATTACCACCTATGTACATACAGATAGGCCAATTCGATACTGTGAGACAGGGCGCAATGAGGCTGGCCAGCAACGCGGTGCGCTCAGGCGTGCAAATCACAGTGGAAGGCTGGCCTGGTATGATTCACGGCTTGCATGGATTAGTCACGGCCGGAGTGCCGGAGGCAGAGGCGGCTTGGCGTGCGATTCGTCGCTATATAGAGGCCCTGGGCGGGGAGGACTCTGCGGCCCGCTCCGCGCCATTACGATAACCGTCGCTCAAAAAAAACTGCTCTAACCGGCCTGCTTTGCCAACACTGGAGCGCGCGTGCAGCGCCAAATTAATATTATCAGCGCCACCTGAAGAATCAGCCTAACGGTCAGAAAAGTCTCGGGTACGTCAGGGAATAGCTCCGGATGCATCCACATATGGATGTTAGCGGGCGACACGCACACAACAAGCAACACCAATCCATTTCCCGCCATCTGCCGCAGCGACGGAATGAGAATGCCTATCGCACCCAGAATTTCCAAAACACCACTGATGTAGACAATCGTAAGATGGTATCCAACGTAGGGTGGCATGATAGAAACATAAAAATCAGGATCGGTGAAGTGAGTAATACCCCCAAGCATAAAGAACAGAAAAACTATGGCTAGGCCGATATTTTTTAAAGAAAATGATTCTTTTAACGACGACATCCTACTTCCTCTTTTTTATTTATAGGGGGAAACAAAAAAACTACACTGACTGTAGTAGTCATCCAACTGACCCCAGAACAGCCTGCAGCCAGCGACTAATTTCCCGTATTTCTTCCAGGCACACCTCATGCCCCATAGGGTACTCCTGCCATTCGACGGCGTAACCAGCGTTTTCTAATTGCGTCAGTGAAGATTGGCCCAACGATAATGGCAGCACCGCATCCTGACTGCCATGACACATCAAAATGGGAATATTGTCATTGGCTAACGCCTTATTTTCAGACAAGTTCTCCCCCTCGGCGAGAAACGTGGATAAAGCGAGAATCCCAGCCAAGCGTTTTGGGTAGTAAAGCGCAGTGTGCAGAGCCATCACTCCGCCCTGCGAAAAGCCCGCCAACAATATCCGTTCGGGGGATATACCTTTATCGATTTCATTCTGAATGAGATCATGTATCTGCAACGTAGATTTTTTTAAGCCGGGCAAATCAGTACCGCCGGACGGATCAAAATCAAACCACGCCCGCGCTCTCTGACCGCCAAAGGCCGTCACCGACATTTCCGGGGCATGAGGAAACACAAAACGCACCGGCAAATCAGCAGGCAATCGCAGCTGAGGGACTATGGGTTCAAAATCATGCCCGTCCGCACCAAGACCATGAAGCCAAATAACAACTGCAACCGGATCGGCCACGGGGTTGAGCTCAACAACGGGGAGGGGTGCGGAGAGCAGCATCAGTTCAAATCAGCTGCATATTGACGCAGAACCTCCAATGGAACGGTGTCGAGTGCACGCTTGTGGGTGCGGGTAAGAAATACTCTGGGGGCCATTTTCTGTTCGTGCGCCTGCAACCAGCGCGATGCGCAGACACACCAGCGGTCACCAGGCTTAAGCCCGGCAAAACCAAACGCTGGTACCGGGGTACTTAGGTCATTGCCAGCAAAGCGGGAGTACTCTAAAAATGCTTCACTGACCTCGACACACACGGTATGAGACCCAATATCCTGATCACCGGTATTGCAACATCCGTCTCTTAAAAAACCTGTCATCGGATCTTCACTGCATGACAATAAAGACTCGCCAAAAACGTTGAGGGATTCATCAATTTCTATCGTTTTCACTGTGCTGCTTCTCCATTCAGTAACGCAGCATACCACGCACTGGTTCGGGGGGGACCACCTTTCAATCAATGAAACGCTTTAGCCATAAACATACCACTCGTGCAAACACGTTGAATTGAATAGGGCGAATGCGCTCGCGGCTGGTTAACGCGCCGCATCCAATGCCTCTTCAATAATTGGAATTAGTTGACTGGAGACCGCGCTCGAACCTACATTCCCGCTAGCGCCGCTATACTCCTCAAAAAATACCACGCCACCATAGCCACGCTCTATGTCTAGCCATGAAATAGACCCGTAGTACCCCGGATCATCGTATAGATAAATGTTACCCCCCTGCTTAGGCGCCTTAACCCACCAACCCATGCCATACCCTATTTCGGGGCTGCGATCTTTACGCATGAAAGCAACACCCTCAGGGGACAGCACCTGATTGCCACCGCAGGCGCCATCATTCAAATGCAGAGAAAGAAGCTTTGCATAGTCATCAAGATTACTCATCATCCCACCTTCCATATTCGGATTTTCTAAGCCCACCAGGCCGGTAGGGCTGCCTTCCCAGGAGCCAGCGAGACTCAAGTTATTGCCAAAACGCGCTATTTGAAGATCACAGGGTTCAGCAATGTACTGATCCCACAACTGCTGCCATGTTGCGCCGCCCACCAGTTCAGCAACACCTCCCGCTAATTGCCACTGGCTACCGCCATAGTCAAAGGCGGTATTGGGCTGGGTACTAGGCAGGTTGGGAAGCGGGGTGGTGAACAGCGTTTCGACGCACGCTAACAGAGGCCCAGCGGTTAGAAACTGGCAAATATGCGGCGAATAATCATCTGGCCGACTGAATATATTCAGCAGGCCCGGTATACCAGAACGATTAGACACTAGATCCTCTGTCGTAATAGCAGGATCCCAAACACCCAGCCACGGGAGATAATCGGCTATAGGCGCTGATATATCGAAGCTCACGTTGCTGTCATCCTCGTGAAGGGCCATTAGCAGCGTTACTGTAGGCACTTTGCTGGTGGACGCCAACAATACCACCGAATCCTCGGTCTGATTACCAAAAGCACTTTTGTGAATGACACCTCGATTCTTATCGACGATAATCATCGAGCCGCCCGGGAACAGCGCCTCTGCCGCAACGAAGCTCTCAAGCCAAGCGTCCGCCATAGTCAAGTCCGGCAGCGCCGGACTCGTTGCGGCATCTTCGTTGCTATCACTGCATGCGATCAGAAACAGGCTAAAAACAAAACTGGCAAAGCGGGTCATACTGAGTCCTTATGTAAGCTTGATGCACAGCGCCAATGTTAGCAGAGTTGCAGACAAAAAAGTGAGGCCGTGTGGACTTCAGCGGCTATCCAACAAGTAAGGTCTACGTCTTTTGAATCGGCTCCCTCAGACATAAACCTTGTGCGGAGTACGGATCAAATGACGACGGCTCAAAACCGCTGGCGCCTCGCAAGCAAGAACTGGTATTTTGGTTTACGTGCGCGCGTTCTGACGGTATGGTCATTCGACCCATTTTCATTAGACGGCGATTTGAATAGCGTATGACCACATATATACCCCCTACACTGGACTGGGTGCGCGAACAGGTTGAATTGTATGAAAGCAGCGGAGGCATCAAGGGCACGACTCTAATGGACACGGGTTTACCCTGCATTCTGGTGACACATACAGGCAACAAGACCGGCGGCATTCGCAAGATACCGCTTATGCGTGTCGAAATCGAAGGCAGCTATGTACTGATTGGCTCAATGGGTGGCCAACCGCAAAATCCGGTTTGGGTTTATAATCTCAGAGCCAATCCGGACATCCAACTACGCGACAAGACCGAAGTATTCGATATGCAAGTGCGAGAAGTAACAGACGAGCAAGAACGAGCAAAGCTCTGGGCAGCGGGCGTCGCAGCGTATCCTGACTATGATAACTATCAGGCAAAAACAACGCGAAAGATTCCCATATTCATTGCGGAATCGCGTTAACAGCCCTGACGCTGGCGCGACGGTCGCAGCTAGCTACGCGTCTGACGAATAGATAAAATTTCCTATAGCAGTGCGTATCTAACTCTGGGATAGTTGCCTTTAACGGAGTTGACGATACTGCGTGCTATCTGCAACGACCTAAACTATGTCAAAATACACCGGCGCTAACGCACACTGACACTTAGAAGGCAAAGCCCATCAACCGACGAGCCCCCACTATTGTGAAGAAAGGCCTGTGAAAACCCCCAAACGTCTGCAACCTCTGATCAATGACGGTTTGATCGACGAAGTCATTCGACCACTGATGAGCGGCAAAGAAGCCGACGTGTATGTTGTGCGCTGTGGGTCAAAAATTCGCTGCGCCAAAATCTACAAAGAAGCTCTCAAACGCAGCTTTAAGAAAGCGGCGCAGTATACGGAGGGCCGAAAAGTACGCAACAGTCGACGCGCCAGAGCCATGGAAAAGGGCTCCAAGTTTGGTCGCAAGCAGCAGGAGGATATCTGGCAAAGCGCAGAAGTCGACGCACTTTATCGTCTCGCCCGAGCCGGAGTAAGGGTCCCAGAGCCCTATGGTTGCTTTGATGGTGTCTTACTAATGGAACTGATCACTGATGAGCACGGCGATGTTGCGCCCCGCCTGAGCGAAGTCGCCATGTCGGAGGCGCAAGCACAGGAAGACCATGCCCAAGTCATGCACTATGTGATGTGCATGCTGAGCGCTGGACTAGTGCACGGTGATCTGTCTGAGTTTAACGTGCTCGTTGACCAAGACGGGCCGGTGATCATCGATCTACCCCAGGCGGTTGATGCCGCTGCAAATAATAACGCCTATGCCATGCTGGAACGGGACGTGAAGAACATGACAGACTACTATGGCTTGTTCGCGCCTGAATTGCTGGACAGCCACTATGCTCAAGAGATCTGGATGCTATATGAAAACGGGGAGTTGCATCCTGATATAAAACTGACAGGACACTTTGAGATGCCCACCCATTCAGCAGATGTAGATTCGGTGATGCTGGAAATTAAAGCGGCCCTCGCTGAAGAGGAGAGCCGCCAAGAGCGACTGCGCGAGGCCGAGGCTGAAGATTAATCCTGATCTCTCATGCAACCTCTGGGACCGTAAACTCAGGGTAAATGGCATAACTGAGTATTAGTCCCGCCCCCGCTGCCGACCCTTCTCTACTGAGCGAAATGCACTACCACCTGAAAAATAATGATTCATGAGGGAATAAATGTGAGATATCTGACAACATTTTCAGCCTGCCTAATGGCCCTCGCACTGAACGGCGCAGCTTGGGGCGAAATTTATGAAACCACTGATGCTGAAGGAAACCCTGAGTTCACCAACTCCCCATCCGAAGCGAACGCTTCGTCTAAGATCATTAACATTCAGCAGACAAATGTCGCCGACGCACCGCAGCTCAAGCCTGAGAATCTGGGTTCGTGGCAAACGCAAGAACAGCCGCCTAGTGCGCCGGATAACACTTACCATCCACAAAAGCAAAATACTGTTATCATCGATAATCCAAATGCCAGCGACGCTTATAATCAAGCGTTAATTAAGCAACAGGCATTTGAACGGGTGAACCCTGCAGCACCGCATCAAGTACTGAACGCAGAGGCGCCTTATCAGGTAGGCGACTTTCCCAGTGAAATGCCCCGTGAAGTAGATGACGCTGCCCGTCAAAGTGAAGACATTTATAACCCTGCGGAGCACAGGACAATTCATCATCGACGCTAAATGACCGGCAACGCAAAGAATGCACCAGCCGACATTAGCTTAGTGCTTCGAGAGGCAGAGGGACGATGCGACCTAAGGACACAGGACATCAGATTACAAACCTATGAACTCGCGCTCAGGCCTCATCCATGACTGCTGTAGATTGGAATGGGCGAAAGCTCAGCGTAGTAGCCTTCCAATTCCTCGAGACTGATCGCTTGTTGCTCATGCTTTATATAATCCTCACTGGGCGAGCGCCACAATGCCGTCTTGAGCCCGCTAAATGTCAAGCACTGACTGTTGAACCGCTCAGCAGCATCACTTGCTAACCATACAAGTCCCATAGCAACGTCTTCAGGCTCGCCAAAGCCCAACTGCAGCGCAGTCGCATCAGAATTATCGATCAGCGGCTGAGTCATATCCGTTCGGGCCACAGGCCACATGGCATTACAACGGATATTGTATCGTGCCAATTCCTTGGCAGCCGTATACATCATACCCATCAGCCCGGCCTTAGCAGCCGCATAATTAGTCTGACCAAAATTCCCTACGAGCCCAGAAGCCGAGGTGATCTGTATGATATGGCCGCCCCCCTGCGCCTTCATTGCGACAGCGGCGCTGCGGGTACCCAAAAAGGGGCCACGTAAGTTAACCGCGATGACCTCGTCAAAATCCTCATCGCTCATTTTTATCAAGGTGCGGTCACGAACAATCCCTGCATTGTTAACCATCACGTCAATGCCGCCAAACTTATCCACGCAGGTATCCACCAACGCGTTGCAAACCTCAGTTTCAGCGACCGAACCCACCACTGCATGCACGGCAACGCCAAGGTCCGCGACTTCACGCGCCACTTCTGCCAGTGCCTCTTCATTAGTACCGTTAACAATCAGAGATGCGCCCTCGGCCGCACAGGCTAAAGCGAAATGCCGACCCAAACTGCGAGACGATCCTGTTATTACAATTCGTTTGCCCTTAAGTCTATCCACAATGTTATTCCTCCGAGCGACCTACCAAGCAATTTTCAGTTTGCACTGCACCGCCTCAATCAAAAGCGGGGCGGCCTTTTCTGTCTAGAAAGTGGTGTTGCTCACTATATTCATATAATCATCAAATGACCGTATACTGCTGTAAAGAGTCACTCATGACAAAGAGCGGAACCATAATGAGCGTCCCAAGAATTTTCTATCTTTTACTCACCTTAGCAGGTTTGAGTATCCCCTGGTATTACAACCTCCAATTCATGGAACAATCCGGTGGCGCCTTCTCGCTCGCTGAATTTATCGAAGCCAGCGCATCCAATGCCGCATCAAAATCGCTGAGCGCGGATCTAGCGATCGCGTGCTTAGCCGGCCTCCTGTGGATATTTTTTGAGTCACGACGACTGGGGCTTCGCTTCTTCTGGGTTTATATTCTTTTAGCATTTTCCGTTGCCTACGCCTTTGCTTTTCCCCTGTTTTTATTCATTCGCCAAGGGAAACTGGAAAAAATGCAGCAGCAATGAGGCTAGAATCTTTACAACTGATTAGCGCAGTTGCCGGGCGTCAGCTTGCACAAGACCCTATTGGCGCAAAAAGACAAGGGCGATTAAATATATGCCGGAACATGACGTGAAGCGAGTGCTAATAGCCGGAGCAACCGGCTATCTTGGAAAATACGCCGTCAAAGCTTTCAAAAAACGCGGATATTGGGTGCGCGTTTTAACGCGCAGCAGGGAAAGGTTGTTCGAACCCGGTCCGTTTACTGCGCCGACACTTGAAGCGGAAGACATGGATGAGATTTTTGTCGGTGAAATTGCACGACCCGATACCCTCGCAGGCGTGATGGAAGAGATCGATATTGTCTACTCCTCAGTAGGCATTTCCCGCCAGCGTGATGGTCTGACTTTTAAGCAGGTGGATTATCAGTGTAATCGAAATCTGATTGATCTGTGCCAGAGTGCTAATGTCGCCAAATTCGTCTATGTCTCCATGCAGGGGGCTGAAAATATTATGGATTTGGCAATAACCCAAGCGCATGAGCGTGTTGTCTTTGACCTTAGGGAGTCAGGCCTAGACTACCGCGTTGTTAGACCATGCGGTTATTTTTCAGATATGGGCGTACTCTACGACATGGCTGCTAAAGGTCGATCATTTTTAGTCGGGCCCGGCCACAACAAAATGAATCCGATACATGGCCGCGATCTTGCAGACGTCTGCGTGGACACAGCAGAAGGCGACGAAGTGGAAGTCGAAGCCGGCGGCCCCGATATTATGACGCAACGTGAAGCGGCTGAGCTGGCATTTGAGGTGGTTGGAAAACCAGTAAAGATCATGGTCATCCCAATGTGGCTTGCCAGGGGGCTGACCAAGCTTATCGGTCTTGTTTCGACGCAATTTGGTGATCTCGCTAACTTCATCGTGACAGCTGGTGAAATTGACGGCGTAGGACCAAAACGCGGAACGACGACACTGAGGCATTATTTCGAATCACTGCACGCCGCCACCGGCAAGGATCCTTAGGGTATACAGTTCAGTTGCGCGCTTACTCAAGCGGCACTCGTTCAGATAACTGACGCCTATAATTAGTCGGGCAGCGCAAATGCAACATATGAACTACCACTGGACTGACCCAATTTGCCACCGCCTGCTGCCACAACCAAGTACTGGCGACCATCGACAGCGTAGGTTATCGGGGTAGCAAAGCCCGCTGCGGGCAACCGAGCTTGCCACAGTACTTTACCAGTATGCTTGTTATACGCCTTTATCATCTGATCAGGCGTTGCTGCGATAAACAATAGGTCGCCGGCGGTGACTATCGGACCACCGTAATTTTCTGAACCATATCCTGAATGGCCCTGCGCCAACACCTCGGGGTAATCTCCTAGAGGTATTCGCCAGAGAATGTCAGCTTGCTTGAGGTCTATCGCTGTCAGAGTGCCCCAGGGCGGTTTTGATGCGGGCAGGCCCTCGGGGTCGGTCAGCTTTTGAAATCCCGCATTAAGGTAAGCTACTTCACCCTGCGCAGCACCACTGTGTTGGCCGCTGAGTTCTTGCTCTTCATCAGCGGTATACACATACCAAACGATAGCCGCCTTCGCATACCAGGGTATTTGCGCGAATGCCGGCATGCGACCGCGCCCATGGGCGACGACGTTGTAGGCCTCCAGTGGCGACAGCCGATCAGATAGCTGCAACAGTCCGGGAACGGAGACACCGTCACCGCGCAGGTCAGCGCCGTGGCAGCCGGCGCACAAGGACAGATACCCAAGCTGCGGACCTAATCCTAGATCTTTTGATACCGGCGTAAGCTGCAATAGATAAGGCACTTCATTGCTGTTGATATACAGGCGCTGCTCGATTTCGTCGTAGGCGGCACCACCCCATTCTGCACCACCGTCCATTCCCGGGTATAACACCATACCGCGCGTACTCGGCGCGATAAAAGCGTTGCCCTGATCGAGGCCCTTCACTCGCTGCTGGACGGCCTTAGTCATCGCCGGATTTCTATCGGTAATAACGAATTCTTGTTCTGCAAATGGCGGCGGCTCAAGAGGCAATGGCTGACTAACCGCTGGCCGCTCTCCTGACACGCCCTCGCCCACCACAGGAATTTCATTCAGCGGGAACAGCGGCTCTCCTGTCTCTCGATGAAACACAAAAAGGTGCCCGGTCTTAGTGGCCTGAGCCACCGCAGGGATCGCTGTCCCATCACGCTCAATCGTCACTAAATTGGGCGGCGATGGCAGGTCTCTGTCCCACAGGTCATGACGAATAAACTGGTAGTGCCAGACTCGCTCGCCCGTCCCTGCGTTTAAAGCAATCAATGAGTTTGCAAACAGGTTATCACCGTGACGATCATCACCGTAAAAATCGAAGGACGGAGAACCCGTTGGAACAAATGCAAGACCCCGCTGCTCATCGACGGCAATGCCGGCCCAAGAATTGGCACCGCCTGCCGTATCTGAACTCGCGGCAGGCCAGCTATCTGCGCCATATTCACCCTGTTGCGGGATCGTGTGAAAAACCCAGCGCAAATCTCCGGACAACACATCAAAGGCCCTAATGTGTCCAGGCGCGGCGCCCTTAAATTCATTCACCCGCGAACCAATGATTAATAAATTCTTATAAACGCTTCCGGGTGTAGTTGCGTTAATCGCTTCACCCGAAAATCGCTCAGATAATCCCGCATGCAGATCGACCTTTCCATCGTCGCCAAAAGACACGATAGGTTTTCCGGTTCTAGCATTTATCGCATAGAGGAAGGAACCAGCGGTAAAGAGAATACGCGGTGGCTCTGCGAGCGCGGCAGTGTCGTCATCAAACTCTTCCTCCCAATAAGCCACCCCGCGATTAGGGTTGGGTAACAGGCCAAAATCACTCGATGGCTCGAAATGCCACAGCTCCTCTCCGGTCGCTGCGTTCAGTGCGAACAAGTGAAGCAGCGGTGACGTGCAATATAGTATCCCCTCAACCACAATGGCACTGCACTGCATCTGTGTCGCACCATTTTGGGAGGCTCCGCCCGCGTCATAACGCCACACTTCCTGCAGTCGACTCACGTTTGATGTATCAATCTGGGACAATGCAGAAAAGTGGCTAAAACGCTTGTCGCCAAGATAGGAACGCCATTCCTCATCAGGCAGGGCATCTGATCGTTTCTCAAATCTAGCTAGGCGGCTATCATCATTTTGCTCGCAACCAACCGGCCCAAGGCCAAGTAAAACGCAAATCGCAAAAACCGCGCTGATGGGGGTAACAACAGATGTCCTAATCACAACATTCACTCTTCTTCGATGCTCGCTAAGCCATACACCGAATGACTATACACCGACAACAGGCAGCAACCTCGTTTATGCAGGCATAATACGATTGTGGTTTATTGTGCTATACACCGCCTCAACGCGCAAAAACTGCAATACGACTAGCGCCATACTCGCTGTAGGTAAATCGTGTATTGCCGTGCGCCACATTTTTTTTGCCAAGTTCGGCGGTAAAAGTTTAATTAAGGTATGCTGCACCTCAAACGGCGGTCACAATGAAACCCCATAAATCCACAATTTCTTGGCGAGGGCAACAATGTCTGGATTTGCTGAATATGACGATTTCGATGGACTGGGCCTGGGCGAGCTAGTCCGCAGTGGTGACGTCAGCGCGGCCGAATTGTTGGACGAAGCCATAGACCGCACAGAGCTAGTCAATGGCGAAATCAATGCCGTCATCGACAGATTTTATGAAGAAGCCCGCGCCAGTGCCGCAGCCGCACTGCCTAGAGGCCCATTTTCTGGGGTGCCGTTTTTACTCAAAGATTTGAACCTACTGATGATGGGTACAGTCACATCTAATGGCAGCGCCATGTGGCGAGGTGCCGTCGCTGCACATGACAGTACATTGGTCACTCGCTATCGAGAAGCTGGACTCGTCATTTTCGGCAAAACTAACTCTCCCGAGCTTGGCTTACAGCCCGTGACTGAACCGCGCGAATTTAAACCCAGCCGCAATCCGTGGAATATTAACAGAACGCCTGGAGGGTCCAGCGGTGGCGCTGCAGCCGCGGTAGCAGCGGGAATCTTGCCTATAGCGCATGCCTCGGATGGCGGCGGATCGATCCGCATACCGGCCTCCTGCTGCGGTTTAGTGGGGCTAAAGCCCAGTCGAGGTCGCATACCGCAAGGCCCCGACAGAGCTGAGGGCTGGGCGGGACAGTCGACGAGTCATGTCGTAAGTCGCAGCGTACGTGATACCGCGGCAATGCTCGATGCCACAGCAGGGGCTGAAGATGGAGACCCCTACAGCGCACCTTTACATAGCGGCCGCTTTGTCGACGCCGCCGCAATACAGCCGGGCAAGTTGCGCATCGCCTTCAGCCGAGCAAAGTGGGGACAGGGCAATTACCAAGACGACGCTGTCACAGGGCTCGATCAGACAGTGACACTGCTCGAGGATCTGGGGCATCATGTGATAGAAACGCGCCCTAGCTTTGACGGCGAGGCTGCGGGCGCTGCAATGTTTACTGTTATATGTGTGAACACCGCTCTGGCGGTCCAGCAGCGAGCAAACGAAGTCGGTTGCACCGTGGACGAACTCGACATGGAAGACGGCACCCGACTTACGATGGCAATGGGCAACGCCATAACCGCAGCAGACTATGCGCAGGCGATTCAAACGAATCAGACTGTGGGACGCGTAATGGGACAGTTTCACCTCAAGCACGATGTGCTGCTAGCGCCTACGCTGTCCAGCCCGCCGGTTACAGTGGGTTATATTAGCGAAGCGCCGCCCGAGGAGTATGGAAACAGGCTGTTCAGCTATATGGGCGATAATGGAATCTATAATCAAACCGGCCAACCTTCGATTTCACTGCCCTTGCATTGGAGCTTGGACGGGTTGCCTATGGGGATGATGTTCTCTGCTGCCTACGGCAATGATGCGCTGCTGTTGCGGCTCGCGGGTCAACTAGAAAAAGCAAAGCCTTGGTGGGATAGGCGAGCGCCACTTCACGCCGCTGCTCAGTCTTAACACCCCCACCCTTTAAACTCTCTATAGTCCTGCAAATGCGATACCTTGCACAATAAATATTTCGATGGGAAGGCCAGAAAATTCACCGGGTTCATTTTGACTCATTATAACACCGACGAGGCCTGTCTTAGGGCTGATAAAAAACGTCGTACCATAATAGCCTGACCACCAAAAATCTCCGGTCCGATCTGGCATAACAGTTGCGTGTTCATCGGCTACTACCGCCACACCCAAGCCCCAACCGAGGCCCTCGATATCCTCGTCTGACAGCACGCCATCTTTGACATGCAATCGGTGCATATCATCCACCGTCCCCTGTTCGAGTATACGCACGCCCTGGTATTCTCCGCCATTCCACAACATGAGCGCAAAGCGCATGTAGTCTGACGCCGTCGACACCATTCCACCGCCACCGGGCGTCCAGCTTGTGTCGTAGGGCAAAGGTGCATTAATAAGGCCTCCCTCCTCGTCCTGCGTGTAAACCGTTGCAAAAATATCGCGCTCAGCTGGAGGTGGAAGATAGCCAGTGTCTTCCATCCCCAACGGTTGTAAAATTCTCTCCTGCAAAAATTCGCTGATACTGTCGCCACTGATCACCTCGATAACGCGCGCTAGCACATCAAGCGAAAAGCCATAACGCCAGCGAGTACCAGGCTCTTCCAGCAACGGAAGCTGCGCAAGGAGAGTCACACGATCAGCCAGTTCACCTGCAGGCTGGTCATAGATTCCCTGCTCATCCCAATATGCCACTAATGCTGAATCCTTGTCCCGCCCGGGACCAATACCCGAAGAAAACGTTAACAGATGGCGCACGGTCAGGATGGTGCTGGCCGGGACCGAGGGAAAAGAGCCATCGGCATTCGGCGTCTCGCGGGTGGCAACGCGCAACATTGCAAATTCGGGCAGATAATCTGCCACTGGGTCGTCAAGCCCAAGCAGGCCCTCCTGAACCAGAACCATTGCTGCGGTTGCAGTAATAGGTTTGGTCATTGAAGCAATTCGCATCGGAGTATCCACTGTCATGGGTTGTTCAGACGCAATGTCCTTCCAGCCCGCAGCGTTGCTGTAAATGGCCACGCCATCACGCGCGAACAACGCTATTGACCCCGAGTGAGAGCCACTCCATGCTGAAAACCGCATAGTGGCATCAATGGCCGCGCGACTCCACCAAGCAAGGTTTTCAGGTGTCGCCAAACCATCACGCGCGGGCGGAACGTCGAGCTTGCCAGACTCGGCGCTGCAGCCACAGATTAACATCGTGGCCATAATCACCGTCAAACTTATTTTCTTCATAAAGTATTCCCAATTGCAGACATCAAAAGTTGTGGAAACATGAGCCATGCATACTAGAGGACAGCGCCATCTCGCACTGAGCTCCACCTCTTTTTAACTATAACCCGTTTAACGGTATTAGTTAAAGATTGGTCCAGCCGCCGTGAAATCCATGTGGAATATGATTCTTAAGCGGCACAGTGACTATTGGCTCAGACAGAGTCTCTGCATCAAGTATAAGTAGTTCAGACAGTTCGGTACCGGCATCATAGACCGCGGTCAAGAGATAGCCTTGGGTCTCTGGAGAATCTGGAGTGCGAGGTACAAAAATGGGCTCTGACACATAACGTCCGCTCCCACTATCGAATACCGTTACATCGCCACTCTCAAGATCGATGCGCTGCAGAGCATTATAAAAGCCCGGCGTCTCATTTTGGCAGATACCAGCCGTATAAATAATATGCGATTTTTTACCTGTTCTTCGCCAATCCCATTGCGGGAATTCGCAAGGCAGTTCATTGGGCAGCGCTTCCGGCCGAACCGAACCAGTGCTCATATTAAATCGATAACGCTGCATCTTACCGGCTGCAGGGAAAGGTTGATGAAAAATATCCCGAAACTGTGCTTTGCCCTGCTCCCCCTGTTCTTCGTTTAACTGGACTACGTCGACAAATAACTCGCCATTGTCTTCCCAACAGTTAGAACAATGTGCAAAAGCAAAAGGATCGACCTCAAACGTACGGACCAAGCTAAAGTCGTGTAGCGATACTACATACACCTTCATTCCCAGTTCGGGTTGGTAATCCATATTTTGATCAATGGTGTCACGTGCGAGAATGACGTTGAGCGGGCTTCTAAACGACACCGGCATAACCATTACGACCAGATAGTTTTCGGTCATTGCGTTGTCGTGGCAAAAAGCCATACGATCGACTCTGATCTTGGCGCGCGTTACCATGCGGCCACTCGGCGACACCCGAAAAAAATTCATTTGCGGGCCGGTGATGCCGGCAGCCATCCCAAAATTAATGTAATCGCCAGTGCGCGGATGCACTTTGCCATGCGCACTATACGTGTCTCGCGGCCTTAAAAGTCCGTCAAAATCTTCCTCACCGATAGTGCTAAGGGTTTCTAGGTCTAGACGCCAAGGGCGCCCACCCTCAAACAGAGTGAGCAGCTTACCGCCATGATAGACGATACTGGTGTTGGCGCAGTTGGCCGGCATATGCAGATTTTTAAAAAACCCACCCGGGGCATTCTGACCAAAGCTTCTGTAACGGATCTGTTGAGCTGCGCCCTCATCCAAATACTTAGGCGTTTTTACAAAGCTGCTGCGGTAATAGACTTGGCCGTCTTCAATGTGGAAACTACTAACCGCGCCGTCACCGTCAAACCAGTGACCAAAGGGTCTACCTGCTAATTCATTCCTGGCTGGGCCAATTCGGAAAAACCGTCCTTTTAAGCTCTCAGGTATGACACCACGAATATCCTCCGCAGCAATGCTATAAGACAAATCATCCTGCATAGTCCGAAATCCGGAGCAATGCGCAGTGAGTGGGTTATCCCAAATCATCTGTTGCTGCCTCAAGCTGGTGTCACAGCCACTATACGCCCAACAGCACTGTATAGACTACGGGCAACAAGTAATAAACATGAAGGTTTTTCATGGCGCTGATGCGCACACACGCTGACGGCTTGCCTAATATCGCTTTAGCCGTGAGACTCTCTCAAAGACTGCCCAATGCACGCAGTTCCAACCACACCGTCGCTCTCCCCTAACCGACTAGGCTCCAGCCCCCGTCTACCACAACGACTTGGCCGGTAATAAACGGCGCATTACAAGCCAGAAATTCCACCGTGCGCGCAATATCCTGCGGGTCCCCCAGGCGTTTCAGCGGCGTATGCTCTATTGCCTTCTCTCGCATGACCGCATCGTAGCTATCGCTTTCCTCCGGCCACAATATCGCGCCTGGCGCAATCCCATTGACGCGAATGTGCGGCGCAAGTTCTACTGCGAGGCTGCGCGTGAGAGACGCCATACCAGCTTTGGCTGCAGTGTAGGCGCCATAGTGGAGCAGTGGCCTATGAATATTTACATCTGTTATATTTATGATACTTGCACCGCGAGATTGCATTAGCGGCAGCAGTCCCTGAATTAAAAAATAGGGCCCGCGGAGGTTAGCGTCTAACAAGTCATCAAATTGCTTTGTCGGACAGTCTTCTACAGGAGTCGGCATGAAACTAGAGGCGTTATTAACCAGCAAATTAACCGAAGAATATCGTTCACACAGGGCTGCCGTCAAAGCACAGAGCTGCTCCTGATTTCCAAGGTCTGCCTGAAACAGCTGACAGGAATTAATACGTAAGCCGAGTAATTCATCTGCCAGAGCAGTTGCCTTTTCGGCAGAGCTGCGATAATGCAAAGCAATATCAAAACCCAAGTGATGCAAGTGTATCGCTATCGCGCGGCCAATCCGCTTAGCACCGCCAGTGACCAGCGCAACTTTTGTCACAGTGCCGCTCTCCGCGCTGACAGTGGACACCGCACCAACCTTTCCCCCCAGCGACTCGCGCGCTTCAACTCACCACCGAATCCGGCACCCACACGCCGTGAAATCCAACAGGCACGCGCACCGGTAATTGCACTTTGGCAATCGGTCCCGCCGAAACTTTAGTCGCATCAAACAAACAAAACGCGCTGGTTTGAGCGTTTTTATCATATACGTAGCTGGCCAGATAACCTTCATCCTCTGAGCCACCTGACTCACGAGCAGGAATAAAGATGGCTTCAGCCGGCGTCAATGATGGCCCGGGCAAATAGCTGTCGTCTGCGCCGGTCTTGAGGTCATATTTGCGAATGCCCCCTTCCGATTGCCCTATCCGCTCCGGCGAATCATTTTTCTCATCAACCACCAGGCTATAGCCGTAACGGTAATCCTTTGTCCAGTAATTGCGGTTTACCGTGGGGAATTCCATCGCATGGTCATGAATACGCTGCACAGAGGCCTCACCGCTCTTCATATTCATCGAGAAACGCGAGAGATGTGCAGGATGGAAAAAGTCGTGCGAATTTTTCACCCAGAGATTGTCGTAACGCGCGGCATCAACAATCACATCATCGCCTTGCTCGTAGGAGTTCATAATATGAAAAATAAAGCAGGTAGGGACATCGAACCATTTAACGTCAGCATTAGTCCCGTTGCGCGGCATAACGCCAAAGCGGCTAGGCGCATCATCATCCCATTTGAAGGGCAGGCCGCTCCCAGAGAGCGCCATCGCCCAAGAGAACCTGACCGGCATTTCCATAAACACGACATAGTTATCGGTCACAGCAAAATCGTGAACCATACTAGGACCCGTCATCTCGATCGGCTCAACCTGTAGCATATTGCCGGCCGCATCAGCGCGCATATAATTTAAATACGGCTGCACAACGTTATAACCAAAAAAAAGCAGCTCACCCGTCACTGGGTCAATCCTCGGATGTGCCGTCATGTTACCCAGCAATTTACCGTCATAGTTGAAGGCGCCCTTGGTCGATAGATCATTGGGATCGACCAGATAGGGGTAGCCAAACTCACCCAAGGACATCAGCTCTCCACCATGATAAAGCATTGAGACTGCGCTGGTGCTGTCTTCCGGTTTAGGTGCACCAAAGCCGCCCGTCTCTTTACGATAGACAGGCGTATCAACGTAGCGATTGCGATACCATTTCGCCTTTCCTCTCTCTAGGCGGACACCGTGCATCATGCCATCCCCACCAAAAAAATGATCGCTAATGCCACTGGAGGAATTAGTGCCATTGCGCACATACAACCCACTCAACTCTGGGGGAATATTGCCCTCAATCTTGAGGTTTGTTGCAGTGATTTCTTCCGACACCGGTCTGAAGTTACCGTGCTGCCAAAACTTGACTGATGGCGCTTCTTCGCCGCAGCCTGTAAGAATTGATGAGGTAGCAACGCTTAACGCGCCTAAGCCACTGTATTGAAGGAAATCTCTGCGCTTCATAGGCGATATTCTTGCGTATTATGTGTCTTGTACAATCAGTCTACACTCTGATATCTCAGCCGAACAGCCCTGGCGCGCCTTAGATATTAATACTAATTCAAACTGACAATAGCGGATGAGACTGAACTCGGACGTCCTGCCGCACACGACAGAACAAAACCAAAAGATATCTTCATTGCGCGTAATTTACTGCAGTAGAAAACGAGTCGGCTTTCCGCTCGTAGGCAGTTCAATTATCCAAACAAAGTTCGCTGCGGGTGCAATTTCGCATACCCAGAAGGCATGCAGTTAGGACGCAAGCACCTTAGAATGTCTAGCCTTTATAATCGATATGAGCGGTTCGATATGGCTTTCACTAGATGCAACGCAATGACGTTTCTAACACTTTCGATGAGCTTGGTGCTAATCGCATGCAGCGACAGCTCCAATAATAGTTTTCCCGAAACTAGCGCCAGCTGCGAAAACAGTGCGGCACAAGCGTTGCAGGTTTGCGCTGGATCGGTCAACACCGCCCAGCGTGCTTGCTACTCGGATCAAGACGTCGCCTGCGACGATGGAAATCCTAGCATAATCGACGCTCAGAATACGCTGCAAAATACACTAGAAAATAGCTGCACAGACGGCGAGTTTATGGGGCTATCTCTGGATGCAACCGTAGGCCGGCTGCAGGCCGACTGCAGCGCGCAACCGGCATCTATCGCATGGCGTACTTATGGCGGTCCACAGGGCTCTGTATTGCCTAACGCGACGCCCGAACAACGCAACTGCCTGAATACAGCCCATGAAACCGTCTCGCAATTTTTCGACAACAGTTTAGCAGCAATAAGTGTCTGTCTTACAGCCGAAGACTGTGATGCCGCCGCAGTGACCGTTAATCAGCAGACCGCCGCAGCATCGGCTGCCGCCACCATTGGCGAGGCCTGTCCTACTCTCTCTGATCTTATCGCCGTAGAGCCCGACAGGTATGTTGCAATGGCTGAACAGCAGGTCGACTGCTCTGTAGCGGTGCTGCATGACGACGCAGAACCATTTCAACTCGACTGCGGCCCGAGTAATGTAGACGTGATGCCCGTGCGAGGCGAATGGAGCATGCTAGTACTTGATGGCGACAAATGGGGGACGATGTGCGGTGATGGCACCGACTATGCTATCCATATTCGCCTTGCTCCCGAGGGCTATCCGGTTGACAACGTTATTGCAGCCCTTGAAGGCGGCGGCGTCTGCTTATTCGAAAACGATTGCCGCAGCAGGATCGCTTCAAGTCCACAACTTTTCAATGCACAAGATCCGAGGCCACCGGGTAGCGGTATAATGGGGGATGATATGGATAACCCGTTTGCCAACTGGACGAAAGTCTACTTGCCCTACTGTAATCAAGACGTTTTTATGGGGGGTGGCGTTTTCGAAACTTTCAGCGATTTCGAGGTTCCTCGCTACGGCGCCGTCAACCTGCGCGCCGGTATGCGGGTAACACGTGACATCATCTGGAAGGAAATGGATGGCGCTGGAGATACTGGCTTCCGACCTGATCTGCTGACGGCACTGTTCGGCGGGTTTTCAGCCGGAGCATATGGCACCATGTACAATTACCCATTCGTGCTCGATACCCTGCAATGGCTTCGCACAACGGCCTTCCCCGATGCAGGTGGCGGCCTTGATAATGGCACCGATGCCGGTGTTCGCAGTCTGGGCCCAATTAAAATTCCAGTATGGAACGCACAGCCTTTATTGCCCTCCTATTGCTTCTCGGGAGAATGCGCGGTGGGGCCTGAAATTTATAAGGCCATGTCACCCCGGCTGCAGCAGGTGCCAGAGCAACGCATGCTAGTTGTATCGAACCAGAAAGACACGACCCAGCAGATTGATGCTTTCTTTACTAACGAAGCCCAATGGATCAATGCCATGCGGAGCGCTTACTGCGACACCAAGGATTTAGCTGGAATAGACTGGTTCTTGACTAGCGATTCGAAAAACAGTGTCCACGTCGTCACTATTCGGCCTGAATTCTACTACGGCGAAGTTGCAGGAGAGCGCATGGTTGACTGGTTCGACCGAGCGATAAACGATCCCACATCCCTCATTGACCGTGCGGAGGAAGGCAACTTCGTCACAGACATCCCCGGCTCTCTGCCCTTTCCCTGCGCATTGCCGCAGTAACCAAGGAGCTTAATGTGTCGATCTTAAATAACTTCAGACTAGATGGGAAAGTCGCTGTGATTACGGGTGCAGGCAAAGGCATTGGTGCTGCTATCGCAAAATCCTTTGCTGAGGCGGGTGCCGACGTGGTGATCGGAGCGCGGACACTGTCAGATCTTGAAAGTGTGGCAAAAGACGTTGAAGCCATGGGACAGCGAGCGCTAGCTGTGCCAACTGATGTGTTGGAATTTGCGCAGCTGCAAAATCTAGCGAACCGTGCAATGCAGGAATTCGGACATGTCGATATCGTGGTCAATAACGCTGGCGGCTTTCCGCCCAAGCCCGTGTCACAAACCACGGCACGAGAATTCGAAAATGCCTTTCGCTTTAATGTCAGCACCGCTTATGAAATGTCGCGTATTTGTGCGCCATTGATGGTCGAATCGACCGGCGGCGGCTGCATACTGAACATCTCCTCCATCGCAGGCCACAAACCGACGCCATGCTTTGCGGCTTACGGCACTGCGAAGGGAGCACTGTCATTATTGACGCAGGAACTGGCACAGGAATTTGCGCCCAAGGTGCGCGTCAATGCTATCGCCGTCGGTTCCACTAAAACGGATGCGCTGAACACGGTACTAACGCCGGAAATAGAGCAAACCATGGTCGACCTGACACCTATGGCACGCCTGGGAGAGGTAGAAGATATTGCGCTCGGCGCCTTGTACCTGTGTGCGCCCGCAGCAAGTTACGTGACCGGTGAAATTCTTGGCGTGAACGGCGGCCTCGAGCGGCTGAACATGCAAATGCCGCGAGCCTGGGGCGGCGTTGGCTGAGGCTGACCCACAGCGACCGATGATCACTTTAATTTGGCCATATTAGACCGCTACTAGTCGCTAAAAAAGACGTACGCTTGGTCTAGAGTATTAATGTTGGAGCGGCGCGTTTTGTCTACATTGTCCCACACACCCGATAATGTCCCGATACATCCTCGCAACAGGGAATATGAGATCGCCCAGTCGCTGAAATACGACTGGTATGACAATCACCCGTTTAAAACAGCTTGGTTCAATGCCATGTCGATCACCTTTCCGCTAGGTGAAAAGTTCTTTATCGACAGTGTGCGTTACTATACTGACCAGATCAATGATCCCAAACTGAAGGAGGATATCCGTGGTTTTTGCGGGCAGGAGGGCTTTCACCGTCGCGAACATCAACGTTACAACCAAGCACTGTGCGAAGAACGAGGTTATGACCTGCACGTCATAGAAGGGCGCCTAGAGAGGAACATTCAACGAGCCAATAAATTGCTGTCTCCCATGGAGCGTCTTGCCACGACCGCGGCACTCGAGCATATTACCGCTATACTTGCCGAGACCGCACTCAGTGCAGATGATCCTATGATTGGCAACACAGACAGTGCTATGCAAGCGCTTTGGCAGTGGCACGCAGCCGAAGAAATGGAGCATAAGTCAGTGGCCTTCGATGTTTACAAAGCGGTAGGCGGAACCGAAAAGATGCGCAAGCGGGCGATGCGCCAGTCAACCGTTTTCTTAATGGTCGATACCATGATGGGGCTAACACACATGCTCCGAAAAGATAAAAACCTGTGGAACCCACGACTATGGCAGCAAGGCTGGAAGTTCCTATTTTTTAAAGGGGGGATATTGCGCCGCGTGTGGCCAGCCTACAAAGAGTATTATCGAGATGGCTTCCATCCCTGGGATCGCGATACTAGGCTGCTGCTGGAAGCATGGAAGCTCACCGAAGATCAGGCTCAAGCTGCATAGCTTTGACACTAATGACTTTTGCAACGATAACTTTTTAGCCTCAGGAAAACTGGCTGATAATATCATCTGAGTAGCGCTTCACACTGTCAACCTTCTTATCCACCTCATCGGTGTCACCGTGATAAAATGGCCAAGGCATGGTCAAAATGTGCGTTACTCCGGCATCTTCCAGACGTTTGTACCCATCATAATCCCAAGCATCTGACGGAGTAGCCATTATCTCGAAAGGCAGATCGTCACGCCCATACTCCGCCCGCCAAACTTTAATTCTCTCAATCGATTCGATAATGTCATCACTGGTCTGTAGATCTGTCACCCACCCGTCACCAAGCCTAGCAGCGCGACGCATCGCAGGCGCTGAAATACCGCCTACCCAGATGGGCAGATACTCAGTCGGGGCTGGGTTCATTTCCAGTGAATCAAACTGATAATATGCTCCCTGATACTCAACATACTCACCGCTCCAAAGCAGGCGTAGAATTTCCAGCATTTCATCTGTACGCTTGCCACGCGTCTTGAAATTAGAATCCATCAGCGCAAACTCGTCCCCGGACCAGCCAACCCCAATAGCGGCTGTCACTCGATTATTAGATATAATTGCAGCAGTGCTGATAGCTTTTGCAACCAGAAAGGGATTGCGCATCGGCAATACAAAGATATTATTCGTAAAGCGTAGTTTTTTAGTGATGGCTGCAAGCGCACCAATCATGACCCAGGGGTCCGGCCAGTCAGTAAAAGGCGGCCAACGGCGACTTCCATCTTCGGTATACGGATACGGCGTATCAATGGTCTTGGGATTCACCACGTGATCCGAAAAAGACATCGAATGCCATCCATGCGTATCAGCAATCGGTGCTAGCTGGGTCAGGTGTGCCACACTGCTGAACGAGGTGGAAAGAACAAACTTCATGCTTTTGCTTACTCCCAAAAGGCCTCTATTTTAATGTTTAGCGCCGCTAGTTTCATGCTGAAGATTATCGCTACCACCGGACGCGCGCAATAGCGTACGGTGCCAGCAAACAAAATATTGTGCAGCCCGTTCAACATGGCGAACGCAATCACCCTAATGTTCTAACGGTTGTTGCATATTGGCACGCCGCAGATTGGTGCCACGCCCTTTACGGGTTATCAGGTGAAACTAAACAGTCCCTGCATGGGACTGTTGCGAACGCTAAAGTGTGGCGATGAATCTCCGATTTAAACTACTTTAGCGTAAGCCCATCAAGGCTGCCGTCGTCGCGCCACTGTTGCAGAAGACCAAAAAATTCAATCGAGCCGCCCCCATAAAAGCCATCTTGCGCGTTGCGGTTTCCCGACTTGCCCTCGTTGTTATAGTAGCCGGGCGTACAATTTTCAAGAAAATCGCCCGCATCTCGCGACTTATCAATGCATTGCTGAACCCAACTGGCCTCACTCTGCTCTGTCACTTCGACCTCCACGCATTTTTTATATGAAGCTTCGGTAACGATATACGCAATGTGTTTCGCCTGTTCATCTAGCAGATGGGGATAGCTCACGGTAAAGCCCGCTTGTGAATTACTGAGAATAAAGCAATTAGGGAAACCATGGACATGCATACCATGCAGGCTTCGCACGCCATCGGCCCAGGCTTCGGTAAGGCTTATACCGTTGCGGCCCAGTAACTGGATATCGGCGCGATGCGAATAGTCCGTACCCACCGCAAAACCGGTTGCGTAAATAAGGCAGTCCACTTCATATTCTCTCCCCTGAACTTCAACGCCTTTTTCCGTGATGCGGTCTACTCCTTTCCCATTAGTGTCAACGAGCGTGACGTTGGGGCGGTTATACGTCTCAAGATATTCATTATGAAAGCAGGGACGCTTGCAGAACTGGCGATAGTAGGGTTTTAGTGCTTCTGCAGTTTCCGGATCGTTCACAATAGAATCTACTCTGGCACGAATTTCTTCCATTTTTTCGTAATCAGCCATCTCTACCGCCCGCTCAATGCCGGCAGGTGAAAGGTCTCCGTTCGGGTTCTGCTGCATGGCAAACAGTAGTTTGCCTATTAGGTCTGTCCAACCATCACCGACCAAATCTTCTGCCTGCGGCACGCCAGAGACCAGCGCATTGAAATTATCCATACGGTGCTTTTGCCATCCGGGCTGCAGTGCCTGTGCCCAAAGCGGATCTGTAGGGGGGCTATTCTTGACATCGATGGAGGATGGCGTGCGCTGAAAAACATACAGTTCCTTTGCTGACTCACCCAGCATCGGCACACACTGAACGGATGTTGCACCGGTGCCAATAATACCCACACGCTTATCGGCCAGACCGATAAGGCCTCCACTGCCATCGCCGCCGGTATATTGATAGTCCCATCGACTGGCGTGAAATGAATGTCCCTGAAAGCTTTCAATGCCCGGAAGACCCGGAAGTTTCGGGCGATTAAGGGGGCCCGTGGCTAGACACAGATAACGCGCCTTCATGCGGTCCTTACGATTCGTCGTAACGATCCAACAAGATTCACTCTCCTCCCAGCACAGCGTTTGCGCCCGAGTTTGAAAACAGGCGTCTCGATACAAATCGAACTTACGAGCGATAGCCTGACTATGAGCGAGAATTTCAGTGCCAAAAGCATACTTCTCTTGCGGGACATAGCCCAATTCCTCCAGCAAAGGCAGATACGTATACGATTCAACATCACAGGCGATGCCAGGATAGCGATTCCAATACCAGGTTCCGCCAAAATCGGCGGCAGGATCGATGATACGGATGTCTTCTACGCCTGCTTGACGCAGCCGGGCGCCAGCTAGCAACCCACCAAAGCCGCCTCCAACAATTAACACCTCGACTTGATCTGTCAGCGGCTCTCGCTCAATACTAGGCCCTGCATAGGGATCATCAAGAAAATGTTTATACACGCCTGATATATCGATGTACTGTTCGTTGCCCTGCTCGCGCAAGCGTTTATCGCGTTCACGGCGATACTTAGCCCGCATCACATCGGGATCAAAGCCCTGGTCCTTTAGTGCAGGCTTTGTATCATTTTCATTGGTGCTGCCGCCTTCTCCCTTGTGCATCTATGTCCACTCCTTCACTTTTATATTCTCAGTGTGCCGCATAATGACCCCTAGCTTCACGCCGTTCAGCGATCGTTAGTCCTCTTTTTATTCTCAATCGTCGCTACCGGTGAACCGTCAGCCACAGTCATACCCAGACTGTATTTTTCGCATACCTTGCACTGCCTGCGGAGTGCTGACAACAGACTGAAAAACTTCCTGCTCATAAATCATGGCATCGGTTAAAGACGCATCATCACTTGACGCCAAAATTCGCTTAAGTCCGGCTACAGCATGTGGTGATTTTTCTGCCAGCATGGCGCCTAGTTCCAGAGCCGCTTCCAATGCCTGTCCACTCTGCACTACGCGATTGACAGCCCCGAGAGCGCATAAGCGTTCTGCGGACATGGGCTTACCGGTTAATACCATCTCTGTGGCGGTTGCACGGCCAGCTAACTGCGCAAGACGACTACTACCGCCGATACCTGTGGTCAGCCCCATATTAATTTCCGGCTGGCTGAAGCGCGAAGTTTTCTCAGCAATTCTAAAGTCGCAGGCCCAGCCCAATTCGGCGCCACCGCCAGAGCAATCGCCAGAAATAGCAGCAATGCTAATGACATCCTCATGGGACAACTCGTTAAGCGTGGCAAACCAGCCCGCACCGGTGCCTGTTTGCTCAAGCCCTGCTAAGCCGCTTAGTAAATCTTGCAACCAGGCATGCTGCAGCCACTGGCCAGGCACGCCCGATGCTAGAATTACAACTCTTGCACCGCACTCGCGGCTATGACGAAGATGCTCGGCAAGGTCATCAATTGCTGCCCAGCAAATCTGATTAGACCGCTCGTGGTCACTAAACGTCAGAATCGCCACCTCCGGTTTAACCCAGTCTACAGTGATTGAGTAACTCATCGCGAAGTAACCTCTAGCCTGGAAGACAGCCAAACCTAGGCAAGTCTTCTGATAAGTACTGAAAGCCCTGCTTCTCGCTGCAATAGAGCGCCATATCTGGCGCACCATACTGGCATTCGCGACAGTGAAAAAAGCCGCACATTAGTGGCTCACCCTGCGCCTCATATCGAATTTTTTTACAGTAACGACCACATGCGATTTTCATAAGATCCGGCCTCCATAACAGGATACAGCTCTGGGCTGCTTACCAATTCAATAACGAGGAGATCATACTACCTTTTTCTAAAACAGGTAACTTAACTGCGTGCCAGCAACTATGGCTGGCAATGGTATCAAAGGGTGGCGATTTGCTGGCATCGGGATTCAATCAGAGGGCTTGTCGACACCAGCCAACTGTTTCATACAGATCAGCCCATTGCTACGTGCGAAAATCTCGGGGGAGTTTAAGCCATAAACATTACTGCATTGAAGTAGCAGGCGCTGAGTTTTATACCAAGAAAGAGACTCCCTCGGCGACTGTGAATCGATGGAGCATCTACTCGCCTCAACGATTAGCGAGAAAATCATAGTTAATGATACTCTGGAACACGATCGATGAATCCAGACGTAACTTGGCTATTCGCAGACACTCCGGAAAATGTTATGAACAACGCATCCCCCCACGCAACTATTATTGACAGTGCTGATGTAAAGCACTGGCATGTTGAAACTGAAGTACTGATCGTGGGAGGTGGCGGTGCAGGCATTAGCGCTGCTATTGAGGCAGCCGATGCTGGTGCGGCAGTAGTCGTACTGGAAGCTGCGAGTGAGTCTGGCGGATCTACGGCTCTGGCGGGAGGGCTGATCTATATGGGGGGAGGGACACCGACACAACTAGCCTGCGGCTTCGATGATGACATTGAGGAGATGTACAAATACCTGATACAGGCTGCGGGCCCCAATGCCGACGCTGAGAAGGTAAGGCTTTATTGCGATCGTACGCTTGAACACTATGACTGGCTGATACACCAGGGCGTTGTATTCAAACCAGAATATTATCCTGAAAAACACACTAATACGCCGAATGAAGCGGCACTGATGTTCACCGGCAATGAAGATGCATGGCCATACAATACCCATGCCAAACCTGCACCGCGCGGACACAAGCCGCAAATAAAAGGCGATCATGGGGGTGTGCCTCTTATGGAGAATCTGTTACGCAGCGCGTGCAGAAAAGGTGTGGAGATTATGTGCGATACACGAGCGCTGAATATCATCATGAACGATTCAGTCGTCGTTGGCATCGCCGCCCGTATCGACATGCAGATGTGTTACTTCAAAGCGCGTAGGGGCGTGATTCTTACTACCGGCGGCTTCATAATGAATCGTGACATGGTGGCAGAGTATGCGCCGCGCCTAGCAATAGGGAATTATCCCAATGGCAATCCCAATGATACCGGAGACGGTATCCGTATGGGCATAAATGCAGGAGGGGTTGGCGTCAACATGGATGAGGGTTTTATCTGTACTCCGTTCTATCCTCCGCACCAGTTCATTGAATCGATCATTGTGGATGAAACCGGTAATCGCTTCATTAACGAAGACGTCTATCATGGCCGACTGGGCAGTGCAATCCTAGATAGGCCTGACGGACGCTACTATCTGATTATTGATAGTCGCCACTTTGAAGTACTCAACAGACCACCGATGGGCGGCTATCCGGTAGCAGGAACAGGGGAGACTATCGCAGAGCTGGAGCGAGAGCTAAAACTTCCACTGGGTGCTTTAGTGCGCACTCTCAACACCTACAACCAATGCGCTACAGATGGACAGGATCCCACTTACCACAAAAGTTCCAAATATCTCATTCCTCTTAACCAGCCGCCTTATGCAGCCTTTGATTTGACGGTAGGTAATGGTGGCATTTACGCCACGATGACATTCGGCGGATTGGAGACCCTGCCAACCGGAGAGGTGGTGACAGCCAACAACACACTTGTTCCAGGACTCTACGCTGCGGGGCGCAATAGCGCAGGTCTTCCGCGCTGCGCAGAGGGCTATGCCAGCGGAATGAGTATCGGCGACGCAACTTTTTTCGGCAGGTTAGCCGGTTTGAGTGCAAGCAAACGACGACTAGGCCAAGCGCAAAAGTCAGTCAACTAGCACAAAGTGTATTGAGTAAGATCTGGTTTACGTGTCCACTTCCAATAGTCCACCAAGCGCCAAGGAAGGTTGGCGGTGACCTTTCCCTTGCTGTTCTTATACCAGTTATCAGTGCTGTCACTGGCCCACACCAATTGCTCAACCCACTCTTGCAGACGCTCGTTATAATCCGCACTCGCGTCTTCGGTGCATTCTATTAACTGACAGTTATTCTCAAGAATCGCCCCAATACAACCGAGAATATAGCGCACCTGACATTCAGAGTTAAAAACCAGGCTTCCGGCATGCGCAAGGTTAGTTGCCGGACCATAAATACAGAACAGGTTTGGGTACCCTGGCACAGTAATACCAAGATTGGCCTGGGGATCATCACCCCATTCGTTCGCCAGCACCTTGCCTCCGCGTCCAACAATATTAATGGGATAAAGCCAGCGATGATTATCAAATCCGGTGGCATAAATAATGACGTCCACCTCGTGTAACGTATCACCGCAGAGGATGCCATGTTCTTCGATCCGCGTTATGGCATCGGTGATAAGATTTGCATTATCCTGCTGCAGCGCACGTAACCAACTACCGTTGTCCTGCAACATTCGTTTGACGAACGGCGGATAGGCCGGAACGACCTTTTCGCGCAGCGGTGATTTGTCTGGAAGCTGGCTTTCGATCCAGCCGGTCATATGCTGCCGAGCAAAATCATTGAGTTCGCACACTGAGCGATTTTGGTGTGGCCAATCGGGGTCGGTCACCAGTGATGGCAACAGGCCATCGCTGCCGGGCCAAAATAATAGGAATCGATACCAGCGGGCGTAATAAGGCAGATGCTTGAGCAACCACTTCACCTCATCGGGCACCGCGCTGTGATATTGCGCGTTAGGAAACATCCAAACTGGCGAGCGCTGAAACACTTTAATTTGTGCAACCTGTTCGGCAATCGCTGGAACCAACTGAAAAGCGCTCGCCCCGCTACCGATTACCGCAACCCGCTTACCACGCAAGTCGTGTTGGTGCTGATATCGAGCAGAATGAAATTGCGGTCCTTTGAAGTCTTTCCTCCCCAAGAAGTCTGGTATTTTTGGTTGATTCAATTGCCCGACCGCACTGATAACAGCGCGAGCCTCAAGAATGTCGATAGCGCCGTCATGGCGATGCACATGAACGCGCCACACTTGTTCTTTTTCGGCGAACACAACGTCGGATACGGTCGTATTGAGTTGTAAGTGGCCCTCGACACCATACTCATCACAGCAGCGCCTGAGATAAGCCTGCAGCTCTGGTTGCTGCGAGTAGTACTGGCTCCAGTCGTGATTTGGCTCAAACGAGTAACAGTAAAAATAGTTAGGCGTATCGACGCGGGCGCCCGGATAGGTATTTTCATGCCAAGTGCCGCCGACGTCTGAATTTTTTTCGACTATGATAAACGGAATGCCTGCCTCGCGCAGGCGGATACCCGCTAACACACCCCCAACACCCGCGCCAATAATCACAACGGGGAAGTTTTGCGCCTGGCTGTCGGTTACCGTGTCATTCCAGTGCAGGGCACGGCTGTCTTCTCCACTCAGGTTCATCTCCTCCTGCATCATTGGCACATATTCTTCGGGCACATCTTCGCCAACCATAAAGCTCATCATGCGACGGATAGTCGCGGGGTCGGGCAGTGGGGGCAGCTGACATTGGTTATCTCGATAGTTTTTGACAACCTGAAGTGCTTGGCGGCGCACCTGAGCTTGCTGCTCCTGAGGTAAAAAGCCTTGAATTTCGCCCAGAATAGCGGTATTCGGACGAATCGGGCCGTCGAGCAGACTCGCGTCGCCTGTTATATGTATCATCGACATCATCAGCGCGGGAATACCAGCATGCTGTAATGCTCGCTCAATAAATTCGTCACTTTCGACAATGGGCTGTTCTGCTGGGCGCAAGTGCTTGCGGATGGTTTCTGGGACAGGGTTACTCATCAAAAGTCCTCAATTTTAGTGGGCAAGGCCCACATCTAATCAACAGTGCGGGTTTTCCTGCGATGTTAGGCTTACAGGCATATGCGTTCGATACTGCCGCGGGCTCATCCCCAGATGCTTGCGAAAAATGCGCGAAAAAAATGCCTGCTCGGAATAGCCGACACGATCGCCAATATCTGCAATACGCAAGTTGCTATGCAGCAACAGCTGCGCAGCTTTTACCAGTCTAAGCTCGTTACGGTAGGCCATGACGCTGGAGCCGGTTTCTTTCTTAAACAACCCCGACAACCGAGAGCTAGAGATATTGCTGGCTGCCGCCACATCTGCCAACGCAATATCAGCAGTGTAGTGCTCATCAATGTAGGCGCGAGCGACACAGACTCTTGGGTCCATTGTCTTGTTGCTTTCGCGCGGCAAGTAGCTGGCGCAACGCAGCAGTACTTGCTCCAATAAATTATGGTCCAGTTCCATCTTCAGCGGTCCACTCTCAACATAATTATCATAGAGCTGGCTGAGGTTAAGCTCCACCACCGCACGACTTTCGCTGGCCGTATTCAGTTGATAGACCCCAGGGCCTACCAGAGGCCAGTGGAGATAAGAGCGCCAGCTGTCGGCGCACTGGAAAACAACCCAATAGAAGTTCCAGCTTGAATTCTTGGAGCCTGAAAAGTCGGTCAGAGTGCCGGGCGCTACAAGCAATATCGTGTCCGGGGTCAGCTCATAGTCTCGCAACCCTGCCTTTAACTGGGCTCGCCCTGAGATCGTAAACACTAACAACCAGCTGTCGACCTGCGTGTTGCCAAAGCCAGCAAAGTTTATAGCGTGACTGTCCTGTCCCGCAAACCGCCCCACAAATAGCGGCAGCTTCACAAACAAACTATTATCCAGTGCCGCGAGATATTGGTGAATAAATTCTTCCGCATCATGCTCTCTGAGCGCTGGGCGATTAAAAGCGGCTTGCCACGCAGGCACTAGATCCAATAATTTGTGTTGTTGCGGAAGGCTGAGGATGAGGGCGTCAGTAAATCGCTGGAAAGATCTAAAATCAACCGGAGCCCCCGTTTGGGAAAAATAAGCCGCCGCTAGGTTTCTGTCGGCGACAGCGAGGCTTGAACCACTGATCAGGGCAAACAGCACCTTTGCAACGTCGCCCGAGGTTATAGGTTGATGGCTACGCATGTGATAACAAAATCCAAATAAATGAGCAGAAACTCCAATATATTGACTATGTACTCCTCTACTATATCAAGAAAGTCCAACAGTACATATTTTCTTACAGATTTCGAAAACCCATGGAGTACAAGTATGAACAGTTGCCTGATAAGGGGCGGTATGTTGATTGACGGAACCGGTGCGGCAGGATACATGGCCGATATCCGTGTAGAGGCCGGCGTCATTACCGACATAGCACCAACCTTGGATGCCCGTGCCGAAGAACACGTAAAGGATGCAATCGGTTGCATTGTTGCCCCAGGATTTATCGAGTGTCATACCCACTTTGACGGCACCATGTGGTGGGAACCGGAACTCAAGCCACTCGCGGGATTTGGCGCCACTACTGTCATTATGGGCAACTGCGGCTTTTCCATTGCGCCCCTGCCTGAGTCACCTGCAGTGCGCGACGAGCTGATTAAGATATTCTCTTTCTTTGAAGATATTCCAGAGGCTCCCTTCAAAACAGAGCTACCCTGGAACTGGCAAAGTTGGTCGGAGTACAAGCAGGTGCTGACCGAGAATGTTCGGGTGCCAACCAACTATGGGGCCTATGTGGGCCATATTGCTTTGCGCTTAACCGCAATGGGACTAGAGGCTTGGGATCGTGCAGCCACACCCGACGAGGTGACACATATGGTTGCACTGTTACGCGATGCGTTGGAAGCAGGCGCCATGGGCATGTCTTCCAACCTCATGGACCATGATGGCAGTGATCGCCCTGTGCCTTCACTGCAGGCGGATGACGCGGAATGGTTGGCACTGGCGGAAACACTGGCACAATATCCGGGCACTCAGCTACAAATAATCGTTGACACCTTTCGCTCTATGACGGCCCCAGCGTCAATGGAGCGGCTAGGAAAATTGTTTGAGGGCATTGATCTGCGGGTGCAATGGGGCGGCGTCCCTACCCTGGAGTTCCAGCGGGATATGATGGGCATTCAGGCCCCGCTGATTGAGATGCATGAAAAATTCAAAGCGGAGGGGCGCGACTTTTGGACGGGCTTCTCGCATGTGCCAATCACTGTGACCCTCAGTGTGCAGCAGTCATTGATTTTCGCACAGAGTAACGATTATGTCTGGCACGAAGTCGTTCTAGCAGGGAACGAAAAAGAAAAAATGCGAATCCTGCGCGATCCTCACTGGCGTGAGCGCGCACGCGCTTCCTGGGACAACGATGTGTTCGACTTTTCCCCACTGGCAAAAGCGCAATCACGAGGCATGTTGCTTCTCAATTCTGACAACGGCGTCGGACCTATTCGTATCACACTTGGCGAATATGCGGACGAACTGGGCGTTCATACCTCCGATGCGATGGCAGAATGGTTGCTCAAAAATGGCCTTGACTCCACTGTCACTATGCCTGCCTTTGTTAAGGACGAAGAAATGGTGGTGCGTTTACTGCGCGATCCCTACACGGTAGGCAATATCACTGATTCCGGCGCCCATGGGCAAATGCTGTGCGGCGGTGGAGAAAACATCCTGTTGTTAACAGACTACGTTGCTGAACAGGGACTGATTACCATGGAAGAGGCGATACACAATCTTACGGGTAAGTTGGCCGGACATTTTGGGCTGCATGACAGGGGTGAATTGAAGGTTGGTAAGCGCGCAGATATCACCGTATTTAATATGGACGAAATCAAGTATCAGCCGATGGACAAAGTATATGACGTCCCCGATGGCAAAGGTGATTACACTTGGCGGTGGACACGCAATCCGGCACCCATGCGGTTAACTCTGGTGAATGGCGAGGCGACATTCTCTGCTGGGCATTACACCGATGCCAAGCCCGGTATGATGGTGAGCCCGCAGTCATAGAGGTGAGCTAGAACCAAATAAGGAATAATTTCATGGCATACCCTGACAAAATAACACTAGTGCACTGGGCGACTAACCACCCTACCCTATGGAACGCAGGCGATAAAAAAGCATGGATTGAAAACTGGCGCACTGTCGCGACAGGTGAATTTCGCATGCTTGATCCAGTTGGAACGCCGGAGAAGCAAGGCTTTAAGTCGTGCTGCGAGGATTCTTGGGATTTATTTCAGGCACGAGTCCGATTCAAAATACAGCCAGGCACCCTATTTGTCTGTGCAAATGAAGTCGCCTGGTGTCTAGAGAACCATTTTGAAGGGCCTGATGGCTCACAAGTAAAATACAGCCTAGAAACCTACCAGTTCCAAGAAAATGGCGACGTCAACATCCGCACCTACTATCGCGTCCCTGCTCACAGCGACGAGAATCTCGGAGATATCTTCGAGGCATACCTGCCCGAGAACGAGGGCGGCCTATAAGCTAAGCTTTTTCAGCGGCAACCCAGCGCCTGACAATTGCCAGCAGAAAATGAGTTACAATAGCGCATCTAGTTTCTGCCAACATATTCAGGTTTCGTATGCTTAACCAAGACAACCCTTTTGCCTCAGAAGAAATAACGCCTCCTTTCAGCGAAGAGTGGGCTGCCAAGCGCCGCGTGGCAGATGCAATCAGGCAACTGACGGAAGTACTCGTTACAAGCTCGCCCGACATTGAAAAAATGCATTCTATCGCCGCACAGTTGGAAATCACGGCTGCTGACTTTCGCAAATCACCACGGATTTTTGGCCGCAGTGACTGGGCGGCACGCGGCGAGCATGGCAGCTTTGGCCAGGTAAGCCATGAATTAAACCCCCTAGCAGGGTGCAGCAACCCCATTGCCCCGCCCATTAATAGCTGGATTGACGAGGGCCTCGCACATGCGATCTGTCAATGTGGGTGGGCTTACGAAGGGCCTCCTGGCAGTGTACATGGCGGCGTTGTGGCGTCTATTTTCGATCAATTCTTGGGCATGGCTCAAACGCTTGGCGGTCAACCAGGAATGACCGGATACCTGCATGTGAACTACCATAATCGCACCCCCCTCAATACCGAGTTAACGTTGGAGGGTCGGCTACTGAAGGTAGAGGGCCGCAAGACTATTATGCTCGGTGAAATGTATGCGGACGGGATTATGACAGCCAGCGCAGAGGGTCTGTTTGTGCAACCAAAGGGTGGCATGCACTCCATCAATGCACAAAAAAGTGAGCCGAAATAATAGCGCTAACGGTCGCGTTATCGCTATTAGTCCTCAGTCCAGCAACCCACCGCTCTCCGGTGCTGGCCGAGCCCGCTGGTTGTAAAGAAGCGATGTAAGCCGCTCGATGTCTTTTTTGGAGATCTTCGAGTAATCCTGACTGAGATCACTGCCTACTGACATACCCTTTTGCAGCGCAGGCCTAACACTGAGCTCCTTGAGCCAGCGCCTAAAATATTTGAATTCGTTGATATCGATGCCCTGCGCTTCCCACCCAACGACCCAAGGGTAGCAGGCCATGTCAGCAATGGTGTAGTGATCTCCGGCTAAATAGCGGCGGTCATATAAGCGATTATTCATTACCCCATACAGTCTATGGAGCTCGTCATTAAATCGGCGCAGTGCATAGGATTGGTCACCCTCGCGGTCTTTTAGGCGGGCGAAATGTCCTCTCTCCCCTGTTTTCGGCCCTTGATTCGCCATCTGCCACATAACCCACTGATTAACCTCCCACTTTTCGCGCAAATCACTTCCACCAAAGTGTCCTGACTTCTCGGCAAGGTACATCATACAAGCACCCGACTCGAACACTGCCAAGGGTTCACCACCATCTCTGGGATCATGATCGACAATCGCTGGCATACGATTATTGGGACTAATGTTTAAAAACGTCTCCTCAAACTGCGCCCCGCGTCCGATTTCGCAGTTAATTACGACATAGTCGATACCGCTCTCTTCCAACTGAATAGTGAGCTTCTTTCCATTGGGGGTAGGCCAGTAATGGAGATCAATCATTGTTCTAAACTCTTAATACACTAAAGATAGAATATGAAGTCACAATCAAAGTATGAAAGCAAGTACCCAGGCAAACGTCTGACCCTCAGAATAATATTTGGGACCAATGCAAAAACTCGCGTGCTGTCGTATCGACTTAAGGCAAGAGTTCGGCTATGTTTGCATGAGAAAAACCTAGGAGCTGATCTCATGAAGAATAAGCAGCAGGTAGAGCGGGAGGCACTCGCAACCTATGATCGGTTTGTGGCCACTCGAGACAAGGTTGATATTGGAGAGTATGGCTGGGATAAAATGGCTGATTACTTTACCGAAGACGCAGTCTACATTGACCCTGCGTGGGGTCGACAGGAGGGCCGGGAAACCATACGTCAGTTCTTTGTTGACTCGATGGCAGGCTTAACCAACTTTGGATGGTCGACACCTGAACGCTGGACCATGGTGGACGGGCATCGTCTGGTGAGCCACTGGGATCAGATTCTTGGCCAAAAGCCTGATGGCTCTGATTGGAGCGTACCCGGATTGTCGATTCTCTACTATGCCGAGGATGGTCTGTTCTGCTATAGCCATGATTATCTAAATATGACGTATATTGGAGAAACGATGAAGGCGATGGCATGGCGGCCACCCGAAATCTTCAATATGCCACCCGCTAAGCCCAACTGGTCCACCGACCTACCGAATGCATGGCAATCACTACCGGATGCGTTTAAGCCGGCATAACTTCCCGTCACTCTAAACAAATATAGCTGGGAGAAAAAGGTATGAGTTTAAAAGTCATTCAGTGGGCCACTGGCGGCGTCGGCAGAGCAGCCGTCGAGGGTATCGCAGCTCACCCTGAGCTGGAGCTTGTAGGCTGCTGGGTGCACAGCAAAGACAAGGTAGGCCGCGATGTCGGCGAACTTTGCGGCATAGAGCCTCTAGGCGTAAAAGCCACCAACGATGTTGATGTACTGATAAATACGCCAGCGGACTGTGTAATGTACAGCCCTATCATGGGCAATACGGAGGAGGTAGTGCGCATATTGGCATCGGGCAAGAATGTTGTAACCCCGCTCAATTGGTTTTATCCGGGGAAGCGCGATGTGTCGGTATTGGAAAAGAGCTGCTTGGGGGGCAACAGCACATTGCACGGCACAGGCATTCACCCAGGCGGCATTACTGAACGGTTCCCCCTGATGATTTCGGCCCTATCGAGCGTTATTACGCATGTACGCGCAGAGGAATTCTCTGACATACGCACCTACGATGCACCGGCCGTCGTCAGCGATATCATGCTGTTTGGCAAAACCCCCGCAGAGGCCGCAGCGAGTCCGATGGTGGGCTTTCTCGGTCAAGGATTTGGTCAATCAATGGATATGGTAGCTGCGGAAATGGGATTTGATGTAGACGCGGAAATGAGAAGCTCACACGACGTAGCCGTCGCCACGGCACCTATTGACTCACCGATAGGGATTATTCAGCCCGGGCTTGTCGCCGCACAACGTTTCACCTGGCAACATACGGTGCGAGGGGAACCCGTTATTACTGTGCGGGTGAACTGGTTTATGGGAGAAGAACACCTGGAGCCAGCCTGGAATTTTGGGCCACAGGGCGAGCGCTTTGAAGTAGAGGTCACTGGCGACCCTTCCTCACTGGTAAGCTTTCACGGTTTGCATCCTGAGTCTATCGCTGCAGGTTTGATTCGCAATCCCGGCGTAGTCGCGACGGCGAACCACTGTGTCAGTGCAATTCCCTATGTGTGCCGTGCAGACTCGGGGATCAAGACCTATCTCGATTTGCCTCTGGTTGCGGGCCGTGCCGCGCCTGATCTATCACTCTAGATGAAAACGACGGTAAATTCGCAGGAGCAACCAGTAATAGATCGGCGTCATGAGCAACCAGGGCAACTGCGTTTGCAGTTGCACCGTCTTACCGCCTACCTCCCAAATGATTGGATTATACCAAGGACCGGTGGGTATAAGTGGCGCCCATGACAATCTTAGGCCCTCGGCCAACTGTTGCTGGTAGACAAATAACTCAACCCAAAGATTCTGACCAATAAACCAAATGAGCAGCACCGCAAATGCGCCCCACCGCCATTCTGTGAAAGCCTTATTTGTTCTTCCATAACATAGCCAAACTAACAACGTGCCAGTCAAACCAATTGCTCCCGCATCGCCGAGCGAGTTCACAATCCAGTTGATCTGTATGGGGATCGCTTCATTAAGAGCAACAGGTCTCCGACTATCCACAGCAAGGCCATCTACCAGACCGTAAGTCAACCAGATCTCCCAGCCCAGCGCACACGCGACAAACGAGCACAGAAAAAGTACAAATATCCAACGCGGCAGCTTGTTGGTCAGATACAGAAAAATCACTAACAAAGTCGGCAATATCGACATCGTATAAACAACAGTCACCAAACTCGTCTGAGCTTCTGTCAATGGCATTATCTTACCCCTACGTTAGCGATATCGCAGTCCATCCTTTTACTGTTATTTTCCCGTCAAAGAACCAACTGAATCGTCGCGGCAGCGTCGCTGTCGCATAATTTTCAACACATATTATGAACCTCATCCAAGCAGCGTTTATTCAAATAAAGTTCACGCCCACCATGTCGTGCCATACGTAAATTGTCAACTATCAGAGCAAAAACGAGCCAGAGCCAATGGGAGATTAGGTGCCCTATATGAACCGTGGCGCTCGGTCCTGCGGCACTTCCTCGTCCAGATCAAATACTGTAAAAATCTATCTATCGCTATATACTGCCGAAGCGTTAGTCACAAATTAGCCACTTTTTTACGTAAGTCTTTTAGACTAGACCCAATATCTACACAGTTAATGGCAGAGGTTGAGTATAATGAAGAAAACAATGAAATTTGGCGTATGGTTTGTACTGGTCTGTATTGCCCTCGTGGTCGCACTTGATATCTGGGGCATTGCAACTCTGGGCAGTATTACCCCAGAGTCAAACCCAGCTATCGACAAAGATGCCAACAAAGTGGTTATGGTCTTTGGGGCGACGGGGTCTGTCGGGGATGGACTGCTCAAAGCGGCGGAGGAAGACCCCAACGTCGATACGGTCTACGTTGTTACGCGCCGCACGTCGCCGCGCATTGAGGCCGGCGTGGCGTCAGGAAAAGTGGTGCTAAAAATGCATAAAGACTTTACCGACTACGCCAATCTGTCTGATGTTCTGGGGCAGGTGAACACCGTAATGTGGGGCCTCGGAAGCACCTCAATAGGGGTGGATGATGCCACTTACACGTTGATACATGTCGATTTTCCAGTAGCTTTTGTGAAGGCATGGCTGACTGAGCGTAAAGAAGCTCCCATGTCATTTCACTATGTTACTGGCATGGGCACAGACCCCAATGGCGACCAACAGTGGGCCAGAGAAAAAGGTAGAGCAGAAAATGAATTGGCCGCGTTAGCAAAGGGCACGGGGCTGCGCACATTTAGCTACCGCTCCGCCTTTGTAAGACCAACGAGCGAACAGGCTAGCGCAGCCCACTATTTTTTAGAAGCCGCACTGCGGCCTGGCTCGCTCGTAATCAGCGGGAAAGAATTAGGGGAAGCCATGCTGGAAATCAGCGCCAGAGCAACTGAGCTTGAAAATGGCACCCTGATAGATAACGCTGACAGCATCGCCTATGCAAAAGCTTACGAAGAAAGATTAGGCAAACACTAAATGGGATGCTTCGACATATCCCATAGCGCAGTGTATCTGCAGTTTCGCCTTACAATAAGTGCGTAGTCAGCTCTCAATGAACTCCGGCCATTATCTGGGCATGCAGCCCGGCGACCTTGACGATAAGCCATATGCGAAATACTGGAAGCCGACGATGGGCCCTCTGCAATCGCACGTGAATGAGGCGTTACTGCATGGCGAAGAAGCTGGCGCTCTAGGCTTTACCCTATGCGAAGCTAAGCAACTCCTTCTGCCCGGTCACTTGGCGCTAGAAAATGGGTTCACAACGTTACCCGACGGAAAGATCTTCGTCGCGGTCCGTACGGATATGCCTCGGGTAACAGGGGCAATGTTTGAGTGGTGGATGGGCTGGCACTATATGGAACACCAGCGCTACAAGCTTTGGCACCCTCGCGCTCATATTGCAAACGGGACCCATCAAATGCAGGGCGACAACCCCCAACTCAGCGATCGCGAAAAGTATCTAACGACTCACTATATTACCGAGTATGTTGGAAATCGGCGCGAGGATCTCACCATCGCCTTCAGCGAACCTGCGATACTCTTTGCAGGAAAAAGTCGATGGGCTGACAATGGCATCACCGCCATGTTCTATGGCCGGGTCGGCTTGCAGCGAGCACCGATCACCATCGGTCACTTGCTCCACCAGATTCGGGCCACGCCCGGCGGTTCAGAGATGCGTAGCCGTTTCTGGCTTGGCAAGCCGCAATTCAATGCGCTTAATCCACGTAATCCTATCAATAGGATTTTGGGCTCAAATGCCGTCTCTGCACACTTCGCTGGCGCCCATCTCGGTCGCGATATGCTAGTGCATTGCGGTATGGAAATGCACCATCTCGCCCAATTCCTGCCAGAACTTTACCAGGACTATCACCATGCGGGAGAGAGATTATAGTTGCTCGCGATAATAAAGCCTTTGTTAAGTGCAAGAACTGCAGACTAGGAGACCCGTGGGTATCGACGTTTCAACCGGTAACGAGATCGCGTAAACTACCTGCAAAAGCTTGCGCGAAAACTACTCTTGACCGATGGTTCCGCTCATAATACGCTCGGTGGGTTTTTAAAAATATCGTAATCTGCAGAGGTGGGCGTATATTATGAGCATTATACAAAAAGTAGTGGCGATGAGTTTTTTGACAGCAGCCTTACTACTGCCCTTAAGCGGATGCGGCTGTGGCTTCAGCTGTAATGGCGATGATGGCGCCCCCGTCACGCGTCTCACACTAGGATTTTCTGACGCTGTACCCGAAGACCTGAAGCAAGTCGTTATCAAAGTTGATGCCATTATTTTTCGACGCCTTGGCGCAGAAGACCGCGTCATTGACACCTTCACCATCGAAGAGAAGGGACTGGTAGAGGCAGACACGTTTCAGGTTAATCTGCTGGACTATCGAGGTGTCAATCAGCTTATCGTCATCAAGGATCTCGACATTGAATCGGGCAGCTACAGTGAAGTGTTGATAAAAATATTAGGCAATGACATCAACGATTCTTATGTTCAGGAGGCTGATGATCGCCTTAAGATAATCACCGTGTCCGGCGGAGAACTGAAATTGCCGGGCCTTCGCCTATCGAGCGGCTCTCAAGCCTTCAC
Source organism: Halioglobus sp. (assembly GCA_029246385.1). Taxonomy (GTDB): domain Bacteria; phylum Pseudomonadota; class Gammaproteobacteria; order Pseudomonadales; family Halieaceae; genus Marimicrobium. Next base: position 147,432 of record JAQWNG010000025.1, on the reverse strand, counting down.
CGTTGAATTTGGCCTCGCGCAAGCGCTTCAATATCAGCCGCTTACAAACCAATATCGATTGGCAACAAACGGCATTAGAATTGAAAATAACAGGACAGGCGCCACGCTGTCAGGACAAGTGGACAGCGCATTATTTAACAGCGTATCGCCCTGCGATCAAAAAATTGACCCCAAGAAAGGCAATAGACTTTACATATACACGGGCAAAGTCGATCTGCAAAGACAGCGCTTAGCCGATGTATTTACTGCTGCCAGTAGCGCGCCGCCGCCGGCTGACGCCCTCGCGCCGTTTGCGGTTGCATCACTGGAGAATAACAACCTAACGGGCAACTGGGATTATTCTTTTGGCTATTTACCGCCGGGCGATTACACGCTTGCATTCGCCTGTGACACAGAGAATGACAATGCAGTGGAATACAATGGTCTAATAATCCCCTTGCCCGAAGGGCAGGTATATGAGTTTAACCTATCAGAGGCCGAGAAGGCGCAATGCAATGTAACGAAAGACGCTACTTGCTGAGTGAGGCATCTGCGACAATTTTGTAACCCAAAAAAGTGATACGCTGCCATGAATACGATTGACGTCAATGGGCGAACACTGCAACCCTCAAAGATTGTTTGCGTAGGCCGCAATTATAAAGCGCATATCGAAGAGTTGGGTAACGAAGTTCCTGACAGCATAGTAGTCTTTCACAAGCCAAATTCAGCTATTAGCGACACGCTGCGCTCTGATATTGACGGTCAAGCTCTGCACTATGAAAGCGAACTGGCATTTACCGTAAAGGCCGGCAATTTACATTCGGTAGGGTTTGGTTTAGACCTGACCAAGCGCGGGCTTCAGTCTGCATTAAAGGCGAAAGGATTACCTTGGGAAAGGGCCAAAGCGTTTGACGGCGCGGCGCTATTCAGTGCCTTTGTCACTCTACCAAACGGTATAGAAGGCCTGTCTTTGCGACTAGACGTAGACGGCAAACCGCGACAGGCAGGCGATATAAGCCTAATGATTTATACGCCTGTACAAATAATAAGAGAGCTGGAGACTTTTATTACCTTCGAAGACGGCGACATCATTATGACAGGGACGCCCGCAGGGGTAGGCGCAATTGCGGCCGGAGAATATTTCGAGGGTAAGGTGCTATTCGAAGGCACACCGCTGGTATCGGCAAGCTGGACAGCCACAGCATCAACAAGCACCATAAAGCCAAGACGGTAATACCTTTCTCAAGCAGCCTACTGCAGACTGAAGTCAAGTGCGACGCAGCCTCTATACGCTTACACGGCAACCTCTTTATTTCTCTGGCTCGACTTAAACGCAGAGTGGATATTGTAGTCAATCGCGTTTTGCCTTAACTTAAGCGCAAGCTTGTGAGTACAACATAATGCAAACGATTCTTCGACTAGACCTCGCTGGTCAACCTCGGGGCTGGATGACGCTACACGAAGCCATTACGGCCTATGCCAAAGGTGATGTCATTTACGGCATTGGGAGTATATTGCCGCCAATTTTCGGAGGCATTCAGCGCCTCAGCGGGTTGCGATCGCGCATTGAGTTACAACCCATCGTAGCCATTCAGGGTAAGATCGTTCAGGGTTTTAGTCCGCCATTATGCAACCGCACACTCTTTCGTCGCGATGACCACCGATGCCTTTATTGCGGGCAGCAGGCGGCGCGCACCCAGTTAACGCGCGATCACGTACTGCCTACTTCTCGCGGTGGAACTGATCGCTGGGAGAATGTGGTTGCTGCTTGCAAGCGTTGCAACTGGCAAAAGGATAATCGAACACCGGAGGAAGCACGAATGCCATTGCTAGCGGTGCCGTTCAGACCCAATCCTTGGGAGTGGCATTTCCTCGCAAAAGACCGCATCTTGCCAGACCAGATAGATTACCTGTCGCAGCGCTTTCGAGCACGACGCGCCTGGGCGGCCTAAGTATTTTCAGGCAGTATCGTTACACTAGCGCTCAGCAGTTCAGCCCAACGACTTATTCGGCCAATCACAAAAGGAGTACCAACTTGCCCAACAATCACCTGAATGCAGTCAACTCCATAATGCAACAAATGGCACAATCGGTCATCGGCCAAGATGAGGTGGTTCGCACACTCTTAATTGCATTACTGTGCAATGGCAATGTGCTGCTGGAGGGCTTACCGGGGACGGCTAAAACGCGGTCCATCAAAACGCTTTCACAATTATTAGAAGCCAGTTTTGGCCGAATCCAGTTTACGCCTGACCTACTGCCTTCGGATGTGACCGGCAACGAACTTTATCAGGACAATCATGGCAAGTCGGAGCTACAGTTTCAGCCAGGGCCGATCTTTAACGAACTCGTGTTGGCGGACGAGATCAACCGCGCACCCGCCAAAGTGCAATCGGCTCTGCTTGAGGCCATGGAAGAACGCCAGATCACTGTCACGGGAAAGACCTATCCTTTGCCGGCTTTGTTTATGGTGTTAGCGACACAAAACCCGATCGAGCAAGAGGGTACCTACCCATTACCAGAAGCTCAGATGGACCGCTTCATGATGAAGATATCCGTAGACTATCCCAATGCCGAGGCAGAGCTGACCATCGTGCGGATGCTGCAAACGGAAGAGACCCAACGAACTGCACCACCTGACGTCATTGCGCAGTCACATATTTTCGACGCACGGGAGACCATTCAAAAAATGAAAGTGTCCGCTGCAGTGGAGCAGTATATTGTCGATTTGGTAATGGCCACTCGAATCCCCGAGCAATTTGGCAGCAAACTGCCGCTATGGATTGAGACCGGCGCTAGCCCGCGAGCTAGTATCTCATTACATCGAGCCTGTCGCGCAAGCGCTTGGCTGGATGACAGAGACTACGTCGATCCAGACGATGTTCGATCAGTGCTGCATTCTATATTGCGCCACAGGCTGATTCTGACCTACGATGCTTTGGCCGATGGCGTAACACCCGACAGCATCATTGACGAGATCATTCTGCAGGTTGCAGTAGGCTAGACGATCATGAGCAACACGCAGGACGGTGTATATACTGACCTAAAATCCCTTGTGCGGCTGCGGTTCAGTGCACAAGGATTTAACTATCTGCCCAGACAATCCGCACGCTCATTATTAAGTGGCCGCAAACGATCTCAATTGCGTGGACGCGGCCTAGATTTTGATGAGCTACGCCATTACAAACCGGGGGACGACATCCGTAATATGGATTGGCGTGCCACTAACCGCACCGGCAAGCCTCATGTGCGCGTTTATAAGGAAGAGCGTGATCGGCCAGTTATTGTCGTCGTCGACCAGCGGCTGCCGATGTTTTTCGGCAGCATTAAAAAAATGAAATCTGTGGTTGCTGCAGAAATTGCAGCAATTACAGCGTGGCGCGTGCTAGCAGTGGGAGACCGTATTGGAGCAATCTTGTTCAATGACACTGCTATTATTGAGGCAAAACCAACGCGCGATGAACGGCGAGTCATAGGCTGGTTGGGCAAACTAGCTGCAATGAACGATGAGCTACACATTAACGCTTCCCAAAAAAACAATCCCAATGCCTTAGCACAGGCATTGGATCAACTGGAACGCACTATTGGCCACGATTATCTCGTTGTATTAATATCAGACTTTTACGGTTGGAACGATGCCACGCGTGCGGCTCTGCGCCGCATGAACCGCCACAATGATATCGTTTGCTCATTGATCTATGACCCATTGGAGCGCGATATTTCTAAGGCCGACAATCTAATAGTGAGCGACGGAGAGTTTCAGTTCAGAATTGACTCTACCAGGCAAGCATTAGCAAAAGAATTTGAAGCTAGCTTCAAAAGCTCACTCGCCCAGGTGCAGGGTGAACTGAAGCGTCATGGTATTCCGGTACTGCCTGTCGATACCGTCACACCAGCGGCCGATCAGTTGCGAGAAACGCTCGGTAGCCGAAGGGCGTTGCAGTGAGGTTGCCACCATTGCCAGAAACCTTTGGCAATTACGTGCTGCACGAATTTTCAGAAGTGGCGTCGCCCGATGCCATTAGCTGGTTACCACAGACTACGGGGTGGGCATGGGTTGGAGCAGCGCTGCTGGGATTATCACTTCGCTATGGCTGGAAGCGCCTGCGTCACTGGCACCATAACCGTTACCGCCGCGAAGCGGCCGCCCGACTGAAGACGGTTGCGATGAATGCCAACGAAGAAGCCTGGCTCATAGAGCTGAATAAGATACTGAAGTTAACTGCGCTAGCCGCTTTCCCACGCCAGCAGGTCGCCAACCTGTCGGGCGAAAGATGGGTCCACTTTCTTAATGGCTACTGCACGCGCCCCCCTTTCTCAAAGGAACAATGCCGTTTACTCGCAGTGGGGACCTATAGCCACACAACACCAGACGCCAACGTTCGGCAACAGTTGCTCAAAGCCTGTCTCGAGTGGGTACGCACTCATGAGAAATCACTGAATGTTTGAGCTAACATGCCCTTGGACGTTATCACTGATAGCGCTGCCTTTACTCATGCCATTGCTTCCAGCCTATAAGGAAAGTCGCGATTCTGTTCGGGTACCATTCTTCGAAAAACTCGTTGAACTAAGTCAACAGCGCCTACACAGTGGTGCGATAATTCTGCGCCGTGACCGCTTTCAGTCTGTTCTCGTCGGTTTAATGTGGGTATGTCTGGTTCTGGCTGCAGCCAAACCTGAATGGGTGGGCACCCCTATTGAGCAACAAACGTCCGGCCGGGATCTTATGATCGCTGTGGATTTATCAGGATCCATGGACACCGAAGATTTTGTTCTGCCCAATGGCAAGCAAGTAGACAGACTGCAGGCTGTGAAGGAGGTTCTTGCGGAACTGGCTAGCCAGCGCGCCGGAGATCGTCTGGGACTCATCGTATTTGGCAGCGCCTCCTATCTCCAAGCGCCCTTCACCAATGATCATGTGGTGTGGTCAAAACTGTTAGCGGAGACCGAAATTGGCATGGCAGGCCAAAGTACAGTATTAGGCGATGCAATAGGGCTGGCGATAAAACGCTTTAAAGAGAGCGCATCAGACAATCGTGTTCTAATCATCCTCACTGATGGCAACGACACTGGAAGCATTGTACCGCCTGTGGATGCAGCGAAAGTTGCAGCAGCCTACGGCATTCGAATCTACACCATAGCCGTCGGGGATTCCGCCTCAGTTGGAGAAGACGCACTCGATATTGACACCATTACCCGTATCGCCGACCTCACTGGGGGGCAGACCTTCGAAGCGCTAGACCAAAGTGCGTTAAAGCGTGCATACCAAACTATTGCTGAACTCGAGCCAGACTTGTATGAAACAATCAGTTTCCGGCCACGGCAAAGTCTGCATTGGGTGCCGCTTGGCGCAATCCTAATTTTGTATACGCTTTATGATGGCTACAGAACCTGGCAAGCATGGCGTGTTCTGCGCAAGACGAGGGGCTCCCATGCCACCTGAGCTCAATATGCTGGAGCACTTCCATTTTCTGCGGCCGTCCTGGGCACTGCTTCTCCTACCGTGGCTGGTAATGGTGGTAATACGAAATCAGCAGCGCGACAGGCGGGACATGTTCACAGGCATCATTGCTCCACACTTGCTGCAGCACCTTCGACTACGGCGTTTTAATACACGCTACTTTAATCCGAAAAACTTTTCACTGCTTTTCATGGTGCTGGTATTACTGATACTAATGGGCCCCTCATGGCGCCAACAATTGTCACCCCTAAACCAGGATAAAGCACCACTGATTTTAATGTTAGATGTGTCCACGACTATGCAGCAAACCGACATACAACCCAGTCGCTTGCAGCGTGCTAAGCAGAAAATATCTGATCTTATGGCGCTTCGCACCGGCAAGAAAACCGCTCTTATCGTCTACTCGGGGACTGCGCACACGGTGCTTTCTCTCACCGCCGATCAGGAGATTCTCAATCAATATCTTGCAGCAATCACGCCCGCTATCATGCCGCAAACCGGTAAATTTCCTGAATATAGCCTGCCTCTTGTGGACGAAATACTTCGACACAACAAAGTCCCTGCCACCGTTGTAATGTTTAGCGATGGTCTTGGGGAAGACAGTGCGCAGGCTTTTGAATCGTATTTCTCCAGTCACCCACATCAACTACTCGTGGTCGGGGTGGGAAGTGAGGACGAAAAGCCGGGCATAGCACCGCTGGAACGCGAGTCACTCAAAACACTGGCGAGTGACGCAAATGGAGCCTATCTGCCTTTGACCATTGATGATACAGATGTCCGTCAGCTGAATCGCCGCATCGAGAGCTACTATACGGTCACCGGGGACAGCGCTCTACCTTGGTTTGATAGCGGCTACCCACTGGTATTCCCGGCAATGGGCCTATTCCTGATGTGGTTCAGGCGAGGCTGGACGTTAACTTGGGCATGGCTGATATTACCTGTTGTATTAAGCAGTGCGCCCGTGCCTGCACTCGCACAGCAAGCAACAAAGCCCATTGCGCGTGAACAATCTGCCACTGAGCTATCTACTGCAATGAGAGGTTTCATGAAACTGTGGCTGACGGGCGATCAACAAGGCCGGCTACTTCTGCAGTTGGGTCGTTATCCGCAAGCTGCTGCCCGTTTTAATGACTTTATGTGGAAAGGTATAGCCTATTATTACGCTGAAGACTTTATGTTGGCAGCGGAATATTTTTCACGTCAAGACAGTGATGATGCGCTATTCAATGAAGCCAACGCACGCGCCCAAGGACGTGACTACGTGCGCGCAGTCCACCGATATGATCGTCTGCTGGCACGCAATCCAGACTATGCTGGTGCAGCCGAGAACCGAGCCCAAGTGCACGCTATTATTGCCGAAATCGAGCGACTCAGTGCAAGCCAGGAGCAGGAATCAGGCGCTGGCGCACAGGAAAAGCAACTCAGTGCGGACGAGGCGATTCCCGCGCAAGGCGCTGATGAAATCAGCTGGCAGGAGACGGAAGTGATACAACTGACGGCCGCGGACATACTGCAAGATACGGCTACGAGTGATATGTGGTTGCGCGGCGTGCAACAGGATCCTTCCAATTTTTTGGCAATTAAGTTCGACATGCAGATACGGAACAGGAAGACAACGATGGACGCTCCTGCAAGTAACAGTCCATGACACGACGCCGATTGTGTCTACAATGCGGCCTGTGGACGCTGGCTATCGGGTGTTCATCTCTCACGTTTGGTAATTCAATCGAAGCACTTGAGGCGTCAGGCCGTTTGCGTATCGAAAGCGCGCTGACGCCACAAGCCCATATCGTGCCCGGACAAAAAGTAACACTAACGATCGAAATCGCCACCGATCGATGGTTCTCTGGCGGCACGCGTATCGGGATCCCAGAGGTCCCGGGTCTGGTCATTTTGCAAACTGAACAATTCGCCAGTAATGCCAGTGAAAACCACAAAGGTGAGACCTGGGCCATACAGCGTTGGACGCTGGATATATTTCCTCAACGTGCCGGCGATTTCACCCTCGAGCCAATTCCCATGCAACTGCAAGTGAATAGCGGTGCAGAAGGCGATATTCAAGGCGAAGTGCACAGCCCGCCACTTCATTTCAGCGCTAGCATACCAGCCAATCTCGCCGGCATCAGGCACTGGGTAGCGGCGCCGACCTTTTCTGTCAGCCAGCGGTTCGACAGGGCACTTAATACCCTAACGGTAGGCGATGCCTTTGAACAAGAAGTTGTGCTGAAGGCATCGGACGTACTGGCCATGATGCTGCCGGTATATGAATTCGAAAAGCAAACAGGACTTGCCGCCTACCCCTCGCCAGCGATCCTAGAAAACACTGTTAACCGTGGCCAAACGCTGGCCACTCGCAGCATTCGCATCAGCTATATAGCGGAAAAATCAGGACAGTTCCTGCTGCCAGCCAGAGATTACTTCTGGTGGAATATCCAAAGCGCCACGCTTGAAGTGCTGTCCCTAGCGGAAGTGCACATCGAGGTTGCCGACGCGACTTTAAACCCAAACGATACTGCGACCACGGCTCACAGTAATCCGCGACAACGTCTGATACTCCTCAGCAACCTGGCGTTATTCGCCGTATTCCTATTACTGTGCAGACCCTATCTACCGACTCTGGCCCAAACGGGGCTGCATATTCACCTGTCTGACATAGCTCACCGAATCCGCGCTTTACGGCGGCCCGCATTACCACGTCACCTTAACCCCGGAAGTAACGCTGCGGATTGAACGGCATGGGCGTCACGGTAACGGGCAACTGCTTACCCCTTGAGACCACCAACAGCTTCGTACCCGGTAGACCTAACTCCCGATTAATATAAGCCATAGCGATAGGGCCACCAACACTTGCGCCATAGCAGGCGGAACAGATTTCGCCCACCTGCCGACCTGATTCATCGAGCACTGATTGACCCTCACGCACTGGACGCTTGCCATTCACACGCAAACCAACCCGCCGCAGGGCAGGCTTATCGACCATACGCCTAAAGATCACATCTGCACCCGGGAAACCTCCGGCACGCTCGCCCTCGGCGCGACGAGGTTGACTTATAGACCAACCTAAACCGGCCTGCACAGGGTCGATCTGGGCTGTCAGCTCATGTCCGTACAAACACAAACCTGCTTCCAGACGCAGTGAATCCCTAGCACCCAAACCGACCGCCTCTACCAGCTTCTCACCGAGCAGTCGGCGAGCCAGATTTGCGGCCGCCGCGCCCGGCACGGAAATCTCGAAGCCATCTTCTCCCGTATAGCCTGAGCAGGTGATGTAGACGTTCACACCGTTGATGACCGCAGGGCGGCCCTGCATAAACCGCAATTCTGCGGCGTCACCACAAACTGAATGCATAACCTCTCGTGCGGCCGGTCCCTGCAATGCCAGTAAGGCGTGATCCTCCAGCACCGTCAACGTCTGGCCAGACAGGTGGGCTCGAAGGTGAGCAATGTCCTGCGTCTTACAACCCGCATTGACCACAAGAAAAAATGTGTCCTGAGACCAGCGCGTGATAATCAAATCATCCAATATCCCGCCCTGTGCGTTAGTGAACACGGCATACGTCTGCCGGTTGTCTGCCAGTCCATCAACATCCGCAGGAACGAGCGACTCCAGCGTAGCAGCACTGCCGGGCCCCTCTATAATAATTTGACCCATATGCGAAACATCAAACAACCCCGCAGCTTGCCGAGTATGCAAATGCTCGCTGATAATCCCAGCAGGATACTGCACAGGCATGTCATAGCCAGCAAAGGGTACCATTTTGGCGCCCAACTCCCGGTGCAGCGCATCAAGCGGGGTATGCAGTAACGTCATCACTTATCCTTGGGCCTGTCAGGCATGTGTCGAAGATGAGCCACTCTAACCAGCGCAGCACGTCGACGCAAGAATGAGCAGACGTCAAGGCTGCGCCACGAGACATTGCCCATGTTCGAACATGTGCGACCACTTATGGACAAGCAAACACGGCCTCCAACCTCCGTCAAACGCAGAGAAGTGTCCGCCTGACCGGCTGGCATCAAAATTGCTGTATTCCTGATACGGCGGCTCGCATGCGCGATCTGAGTCCAAGGATGGCACCTACATGGAGGTAGCATCATGCGCATGGAAGACCAAGGACGGTCGCGGGCCGTCGAACTTATGATCGGCAAAATATGCGTAAAACTCCCATTAATATTTTATTGTCCTAGCGCTAAATTTTTGATTTACTCGGGACACGCTTAGTTAAAATAAGTGGCTGATTAGTGGTCTTTTCTAAATTCATCGGGAGGTGATTTATGAGAGAACGTGATGTGGAACCTTCGGCGTCTGAGTCAATGAACGACGACTACGAACCCCGAGTTGACGATATTTCTGCAGACATGCTGCAATCGATAATGCCTTTCTCATCTGAGAAATCCCAGCTAGTGCAAAGGAGACGTCTCGCAGAACAACGAGCGGAAGAGAAACGCTTACGCGATGAACTCGGAGACTACGATTTACAGTTAGATTATCACTAGGCGTTGATTTACGTGATGGCCGGCGTTGCGTCAACCTCCGACCATCAATCGCACCGTTACCTGCTGCGGTTAATGCCCATCCGACCCTATAGCGCCCAGCTGTTGTAAGCCTTTCTCGCTTGCATCAAAATTGCCATGCTCGGTTATCAGCGACGCAACTAAACATGCAGGCGTAACATCGAAAGCAGGGTTTATCGCTTTACTGTGTGCGTCTGCGAGCTTGACTTCGCGATAATTCCCAGCGATATCTAAACCCCCGATACTCAATACTTCCGACTGGTTACGCTCCTCAATCGTAATGTGCTCACCACTGACGCAGGTCCTATCAATTGTTGACTCTGGCAAAGCCACGTAGAACGGTATGTCACTGGCTCGAGCCGCGAGGGCCTTAAGATAAGTCCCAACCTTATTACATACATCCCCGTTCGCGGCAGTACGGTCACTGCCGACAATCACACAATCCACGTTACCTTGGCGTATCAATTGGCCGCAACTGTTATCCGTTACGATGGTGAAGGGGACTCCTGCTCTATGCAATTCCCAGGCAGTCAGATTTGTGCCCTGGTTCCGTGGGCGAGTCTCAGATACCCAAACATGCACCGCCATTCCTTCGGCATGAGCTTTATAGATCGGCGCCAACGCCGTCCCCCACTGCACAGTGGCAAGCCAACCAGCGTTACAGTGCGTCATGATATTCAGTCGATCCTTATTTAGCGCACTCAACAACTGCAGACCATTGGCACCAATCCGCTCACACTTAACGATATCCTCTTCACGCAACGCCAGCGCTTTTTTCAACGCAACTAAAGCGCGCTGGGAGGGCTCCAAAGACTGCACCGCACGCGTAATCTGGTCCAGTGCCCAGCGTAAGTTCACTGCGGTCGGACGAGTGGCCAGTAACGCCGCGCTGGCATTTAACAAATTCTCACTAGACGCATCTTCGGCTATGGCATTAGCGAGTCCGAACGCTGCGGTAATTCCAATGAGCGGAGCTCCGCGCACCTGCATCGTGCTGATGGCGCGGCAGAACGCTGACAGTGAATCCAGACGACACCAGCGCAACGCATGAGGCAAAAAGGTCTGATCAATAACCTCAACCCCCTTGCTCACTGGGTCCCATCGCAGGCTACATAACTCATCGCTACTGAACATTTTTCTTTTTCCCACTAAATGACCGTCATATGCGATGCATGATACTACACGGTATGCGTGGGTCGCATTAACGCCCGACACTGAGGTTCGCCCCCAGAGTAAAGTCTTACTCAGATAATATAGACAGAAAAATCACTGCATCGAGAAGCAATAATCAACCTGCCCTTAACTAAAAAAGTAGCGCGATGGCTCAGACGGCCTGCCAATTGATTGCTACAATAGACATAACTTTTACAGCTTCCTATGAGGTTCCCTGTGCAACCTTCAAACCTAATTGCGCAATCTTCCCATGACTGGCAGAGCCAGCTGCGCGACGTCGTGACGTCGCGTAGAGAGCTGCTCAAACTACTGAAACTAAGCGAGAGCGACGTAGGTTTTTCCGAGGGCGCTTGCCAAGATTTCGCACTCAAGGTCCCGCGCAGTTTCGTGCGAAGAATGCAGCCTCAAAATCCTTACGACCCTCTGCTACTGCAAGTGCTGTCCTCTGCACAAGAAATGATTAATGTACCTGAGTATCATGGCGACCCCGTGGGTGAGAATGCGGGGCCGATTCCACAGCGTGGAATTATTCATAAATATCACGGACGTGTACTGCTGATAGTGAGTAGCGGTTGCGCCGTGAATTGCCGCTACTGCTTTAGAAGGCACTTCCCTTACGGCGATAATCAAAATAGTCGCCGTCAATGGACTGAAGCGCTAAAATACATTCACAGTAATGACAACATTGAGGAAGTTATTTTCAGTGGTGGAGACCCACTGGTGGCGACCGATGGGCTGTTGCAACAGTTGGTAGCAGAGATAGCTTCTATAGGCCACGTGACACGCCTGCGGATACATAGCAGGCTGCCTATCGTGATTCCCGAGCGGGTTACGCAGCAATTGCTGGATGCGATCACGCACCCACGACTGCAGACTTTAATGGTCACCCATTGTAACCATGCTCATGAAATCGACGACGCCGTCACGGCCGCATTAGCAACATTACGCGGTCACAACATTATCACATTGAATCAGGCCGTACTGCTCAAGAATATTAACGATAGCGTCGCAGCACAGGTCGCACTCAATCGTGCATTATTTGCGGCAGGAACACTGCCTTACTACCTGCATATGCTAGATAAAGTCCAAGGAGCGGCACATTTTGATGTCACAGAAACCCACGCGCTTCAAATAATGGAAGAAGTCGCCGCCAGACTGCCGGGATATATGGTGCCTAAACTGGTGAGGGAAGTTGCTGGCGCTGACGCCAAAATCATAGTAAACCCATCGATCTGACAGCGGCTCCAATATAATCCATCAAGCCTGCGATACGGCCGAGGCACCCTTGTTTAAAAGCGATCTGAATCCATGGACCGCGATGTTCACGCCGTACGTGGCAGTCGTCACAGGAAAGCCTGCTGCCTACACAACTGCATTATTTAGTTTTATGCGCAGCGACGTCGCTACACTGATTAATACAGGGCGCCCTGCCGCAATGTCGTTCGCGACATCAGTGCAGTATAATTTCCGCCAGTCGATCGCCCGAAAAAGAACCGGCATACAATTTCCCTTGGTAAGGCACGGCCACTGTAGCCGGCCCAAACGGGCCACCCTTCTCAGCGCGAAAAATCACTTCAGTCGCACCAGACGCAGTATCTACCGCCACTAACTCATAACCAGAACCACAGCTTCCCTTAGTGAGTCCAAAGCATGGCCCCATAGTGAGAGGAGAAAGATGCGATGCTAGCAGCAAACGCCCATCATCCAGCCAAGCTGAATTATCAATATTCGCAACTGTTACTCGAGTCATAATTTCTTGTGTAGCAACATCATACTGACGTAGCTCTTGCTCTATGTAGTTGTTCACCCAGATACTTTTACCATCCTCCGACACTTCGATTCCGTTCGGCATTTTAGCGGCAGAATTTGCCATTACTGTTAGACCAGAATCAGGCACCCAGCGCCACACATGGCCATCATTCAGGCCAAGACTGGATTTAATTTGAGCTAAGAGTTCGTTTTCACGCTGATACATATTAGTCACAGCAAAACCACCATCGGGCAGTGCAACCACATCATTAAGAACCGCGGTCGATGGGAATACCACGCAACCACGCCATGCAAGAGTAGGTGCGGCCTCAGTATGGTCTGCTGGTAGCACTTCATAAAATAATACATGTTCCTGGCTACCATGATTTACTACCAGCAATTGCAATGAATCACGTCGCAGGGAAAGATGAATACCGTGTGGCGATAACTGATCAGGCAACGGACAATTTTCTTCACCCCACGTGTCGCCATTTTTTCCAACCGTTATATCACTACTCGTTACCAGCTGTATAAATTCAGCTTCTGGTCCTGGCTGGTACCAGACGAGAGCGCCCGGCAGTTGGCCACCGTGTCCGTACTCCCCAATCAATAAGCCACCGCCATCTGGCATCACCTCTAAGTCTTCGGGCATCTGGACACCGCATAGCGGAGTAACGTCCCCGGCAGTCTTACAACTCATTTCAACCTCACCACATGCCGCGAGGATCAATAAAACAACGAATACACTATAACGACAGACGAATACTGGCATAAGAAAAGCTCCACAGGCTGTTAACAGCTTTACAGAAGGTGTTGGCATTACGTTACAACATTTCGCCAGAAACGACCAAAGTCACTCTAGTGCGACCACTTTAATACGTGTCTACCTACTAACGCTACTCTAAGCTTCACGTTTACGCGTCGCGGTGAGCTGGCTTCCAATGTGGAATCTTTCAGTCATGGTAGATGCCATAGCTGATACACACCGCGTTTCTCGTCGACATAGCCTGCAGCAGTAAGCGCTTGATTAATCGCAGGCGCAAACTCGACGCGACTATCATAGACAACAAAGCTGGGTCGGTCTTTTGCAAGACCTAAGCTAAACGAGGCTGCGGCGTAACGTAAGCGTGCGGGGGAAGGGTCTTGATCCTCACCCTGCAAAAATGTTGTTAGTCGTCTGCGCCGGTCCAGTTCTGCAATACCAACATAGCGCTTAATCTCTCCAAAATCCAAATAAAGCGGCCTTACGACTAATGGATACGGATGCATACGGAACGTAGGAATCCATTCTGCGATCCAGTGTGGTGCATATATCGTCGAACGTAGCGGCGCTCTTCGAACAATTTCTGCTGCAAGCATATGTGCCTCCGGCTCTACTTTGAGACGAGGAGATGCAATAACAACCAGATTGTCTGAAGACACACTCCATTGATTGGAAAAAGTCAAAACGGAAACCAACATAATAAACAGTACTATCTGACGCTTTAATAACGGTACCTTTTCATCAAGCAGGGCCGCCAGACCGACCAGAGAAATTGCGGTGGAAGTCACAAACGGGACCGCCCAAAATAAACGCCACTGTAAAGCTTTGTCTAAATTTTTTGCCAGGAACTCGCCCATCCATGGGTTTAACACAAGTCCTATAAAGACTAACGTCATTGAAGCGTACAGCCGTCGCCGTCTATAGCCTCGAACAAACAAAGGCGCGATGGGAAATAATACTAGAATCAATACTCCCAAAAAGCCGCTGCCTAAGACGGTAGCCAGGCCGGCACCGGAACCCAACCAACTAACACCCTGAATTCCGGTGACGTTCTTAGTGCTCGCCACCAGAAATAAGCCAATTGCGCACAAGAACAGTCCTGAGACCAACCCACCTGTAATAAGGCGCATAGCAGACTTCCGTGATGCACCGAGCAATCCCCCGCACAACGTCGCAGCGACAACAAATGGCACCGTTGCCAATGCTGAACTAGTCAATCCAGCACTGGCCATAACTCCCATTCCAAGCGCCAGCGCGCGACGTCCATCGGGAGTTTCTGCGAATCGCAGGCCTAACAACAGACATAATGGCAGACCGATTGTGACCAATAGGCCTTTACCCTGGTACAAGCGGACAAAAGCAAAGTTACCAAATTCTCGGTGCGAATCACCGAGCGCAATCAGTAGAACAAACCATGCAAGTACCACTAGAAATGCATATTGAGGCACCAAATACCGAGCGAGCTTCCAGTGCACCATCACCGCTATGCCGCCAAAGATCGGCGCCAATATCAAATAATAGAGCACCTTGTGATCGACACTAAGTGCATGACTTAACACTGCAACTAACAACTCGTATGTGTGAAAACGATACACAGGCGACTCTAGCGGAACCTTAGGGTCCTGCCATAAGCCAGAATGTGAAAATATCGGCTCAAACGGAAAATCCATCGCTGTGACGACAAAATTTAGATACTGCGCATCGTCTTGATCAACCCGGTGAGTTATCGCCACTAGAACCACGGCCAAAAGAACTAATACAACGATGCCTAGTTTTTGCCCGCTCGACGTTACAACTGGTGACTCGCTAAAGGGTGCGGCATAGTTTGAGACGGTGCGGAAGACTAAAATCGAGGCACATAATAAGGCGAGCCATACAGACCAATACTGACTGTCAAAAATACGCAGCCCCAACGCGCAGATGATCAAAGTTGCTAGGGCCCAGAGGGCGCCAGAGTTAGCGCGAGAGGGCAAAGCTGGCTGGCTCATATTCTCGGTATGACGCTTGCGGGCCGGCGCGCTCTTTCCCGCACACACGGCCCATAGGCCCAGTGCGGTGGCAATTGGCACAAAACTCCACGCTATTAAGTCTGAGAAGCTTGATGCAGACAGCACCATCGCGTAACAGTAAAGGGTCCAACTTCCAAGAAAGCAGACACCTGCCACAAGATAGCTGTCTCCAGCGGCTCGATTCATATTATCTCAATACCTCCTAATAGCATGGTTCTTAACGACTTAAAGGGTGTATCCTTCAGACCTCAGGCATCTTTTAATCACTCGTCCACCCCGAGTATTAGTTTAGCCAATGTGTGCGGGCAAGGCTTCGTTTATGTGCAAAAAAAATTCGACACACTATCTCCAAGTTTTATAATACTCATTCATATTGAACAGCCAGCGGCGGATTCTATTTGACACCCAAGAGTGCCTTAGGCGCAAACCACAGCCTGCCCGCTTTGACCGGCCTGCGCGGCTTGGCCGCCCTGTGGGTGTTGATCTACCATGCATGGGTCTATGTTACACCCCAAGAAATCTTGTTTAGCGTGTTAGACAGCACGATTCGAGTGCATACTTTTTTTTCCTTGGGCTGGTCAGGTGTGCAGTTATTGTTCGTACTCTCCGGCTTCCTAATAACACTGCCCTACGCGCGAGCCAATGCGGGATTGGCTGCAAAACCTAGACTGTTTCGTTATCTGTTCAAGCGCATATCACGCGTATTTCCGGCTTACTATCTCCAACTATTCATGCTTGTCTTGATCGCATGGATGGTTTCAAGCGAATGGCTCGTTGATATTAATAATATCTTTCAGTACTTGCTAATGCTGTTTGTGCCGCCTCCGATTGGACTCGGGTCTCCCGCAGTCATTAATGGGGTGTGGTGGACACTACCCATAGAACTATCCTTTTACCTGTTGCTGCCCCTCTTCTCTTTCCTTGCAAGCCGGCGTCACAAAGTGCTGCTAATGATGGCATCTATGCTGAGCATGGTTAGCTGGCGCTGGTATATAGTTGGCGTTCTTGAGCCAACATCTCAGGTCCCTGTGTGGGCGTACCAGCTGCCAGGATCCATGGACACCTTTGGGCTGGGCATGCTTGGCGCTGTGCTTCATGTGCAGTATTCGGAGCAACGAGAACGTATTACCCAATATCAGAATTGGCTAAAGGGGTTGTTGTGTTTAACCCCTTTCGTTTTTATTTTTCTTGGTATTTGGATGGCTGAACAATACGAAACGTATTGGACGGTATCCAGCATATTTTTCTTATGGACCCCGATATTTGGGAGTGCAATCCTCATTCTCATTCTCAATTGCGCTCAAAACCAGTGGCTGATGAATAAGCTACTGGCCAATAAAATCGTATTTTACCTGGGAACCGTCAGCTATGGCATATACCTATGGCATGCCCCCATTGGACGCTGGTTACTGGATAGCCCCTTGATAGCCTCTATGGAAGGCTATCAGTTCCCGCGGATGGCGCTGCTGATGTTCTGTGGCAGCTTTGTTTTGGCGAGTATCTCCTGGTACCTCGTTGAAGCGAGGGCCATCGCACATGCGCGGAAAAAGTGAATTTTAGCGCGCCTACTCTGTCAATTTAGGTTTGCGCATTTGCGACACGCCTATTCTGTCAATTGCACGTCGGTTCAATGCTAAGCACAAAAATACCTCATACGAACAACGTCATTGGTAATGTATACTGCTCTTACGGTCAGAGCTTGATACTCCATCGGCGCGAACGGATAAAGCCCATACCGCGTCCAGCATGTAAGAACTAGGATCAGATAATGTGTAATCTATGAACGACAATACGAGTGATATTCAACCGCACCGAGTGGTCATAATCGTCCCTGTCTATCGAAACCTAGTGGCGACACGCAATTGCATTGAGTCTCTAATGGCAAGCGATTTGCCTGAACACTCGGCCATCATCGTTATCGACGACAACTCACCCGAGGACGCAGTCAGCGCGTATTGCGAGGAATTGACCAAACGCTTCGGTATCCAACTCCTCGTCAACGATGAAAACTTGGGGTTTGTAAGAGCCGTAAACAAAGGTTTCATTGAAGCGGGCGATGCCGACATTATATTACTGAACAGCGATACTGTTGTAGCAAATGATTGGGCACAGCGATTACAGGCCTGTGCCTATCGAGAAGACAGTATCGGAACGGTTACCCCGTTTTCAAACAACGGAACTATCTGTTCCTACCCAGTATTTTTAACCTCAAATAGTCTTCCGAAGCAGTGGGACACAAGGGAAATGGATCGCGCTTTCCAGTCAGCCAATACCGGATCACACTATGAGATTCCAACGGCTGTGGGATTTTGCATGTACATAAAGCGATTTTGTCTCAACGCCACTGGTGACTTCGATGAAGAATCCTTCGGTCAAGGTTACGGAGAGGAGTGCGACTTTTCTCTGCGCGCAAGCGCAAAGGGTTGGAAGCACGTTATCGCGGCAGATGTCTTTGTGTATCACGAGGGCGCCGCAAGTTTTGCATCGGAATCCACAGAAAGAAAGCGGCGGGCCGACGCCATAATGAGCATTCTGCACCCGAATTATCATGCCCTCATCGGCGATTTTATCGCACGAGATCCGCTTTATTTCCTTCGCAAGAATGTCGATGCCGTCCGGCTTAATGAAAAGCCAGCAGACGCAATAAATATACTAGAAGAGCATTTTTGCTACGCTAAGTCCATTCTGGAGCGCGCACGGAATGAGCAAGAACAGCGGCAGCGACTTGAGATACTGCTTGCCGACGTCAGAGAAAAATTTTCCGAAACGGACAGTGCCTTGAGTGATGCGCAAGCCCTCGTTACCGGGCTAAATTCAGATCTCAAGCAATTGCAAGTACAGTCCCGCGACCTAAAAAAATTACACGCACAATCGTGCGATACCATACAGCAAATGGAGAAAAGCCGCTCTTGGCGATACACTGCATGGATGAGAAAGAAATAAACTTAGCTGCCAAGCCCGAAAAACCTGCGGTGCAAAGCTAGTCTAGTCAAATTGGGTAACATCTGTGTGGCCATCACAATTCTCATTACAGAGTGTCATCCGACCCAACAACCAATCAACCTCCACCTGCACTCCCATGCCACTGTCATTTTGCAACTTCACGTAACCGCCACTGGAACTTCCATCGGCATAAAAGCGAATGACTCCCGCACCTTCCCGATTCAGCTCTCTCGCACCAAGTACGTCTATGTAAAGATTGGTCGGCAATTGTTGCTCTTTCTCTCCTGCGATAATTATTCGAGCCTCGGGGTTAATGAGCACATCCTCATTTCTTCCCTTTTGAATAGCTGAATGGCGCGCCGAAGATAGCAGGGTCACAACATCATTGACAGCCCCATGGTACTGCGCGGACTGATAAAGTCGCTGCATCGACGGCGCACTGACACCGATAACAAGTGCCACGATTCCAGTCGCAACCACCAACTCCAGCAGAGTAAAACCTTTCAACCTATCGCTCTGATAAACCGCGGCATTGAATTTAACGTTCCTCACCAGTGGACAACGTGTCGTTACCAGTTTTCAACGTCGGAGTTTTCGCCATCGCCACCTTGCGCTCCGTCCTGTCCAAATGAATAGATTTCAATTTCAGCACGGGTCCCAGGGTAGACATAATAATAGGCATTGTTCCACGGATCTTTCGGCACATCTGATTTCAAATAGGGACCGTTCCAGCCATCAGCGTCACTCGGCTTCTGAACCAGTGACTCAAGACCTTCAGTGCTGGAAGGGTAAGCACCCACATCTAGCTTGTACATTTCAAGTGCCATTTCCAAATCCTTGATCTGAATCTTTGCAGTCTTAGTCTTAGCCCCACCCAGTTGATTCAAAACAGTGGGGCCAACCAGTCCAGCCAATAAGGCGATAATCGCCAGCACTACAAGTAGTTCAATCAAGGTAAAACCCGATGTAGAGCTGGGAACCTTAGATTTGCCAATTAGTATTCGCATCTATGCTTTCCTGCTTGATATTGTCGGTTAACGCGCAATGAAGACACCCTACGGCAGTCTTAAACTATCAGACAGCCAGGTCATTCACCGACATGATTCCCATTAAAATAGCGATAATGACAACGGCGATAGCGCCGCCCATGATGAGAATCAGAGCCGGCTCTAGAAGCGTGAGGCTCCGCTTCACGCCCGTCTGAACTTCGTCATCATACACATCGGCTAATTCTGTCATCATCTGATCCAAACTGCCAGATTCTTCGCCCACTCTGATCATCTGGATAACCAGGGGGGAGAATATTCCGGTTTCCTCTAGCGCCATAGACATTCGCTGACCCCTTTTCACGGCTGGCTCCAGCACTCTCAAAGAGTTCTTGATGTGGGTGTTATCGACAGTCTCAACCGCGATAGAGAGGGCTCGCAACAGAGACACTCCGTTGCCCAATAAAGTTCCCACGGTCCTTGAAAATCGCGAGACCTCATATTTGAAAACGATAGCTCCAAAAAAGGGCAGTTGCACTATCGACTCATCAAACTTCGCCCGCCCCTCCTCGCTTCGCAACCAATTACGCACGACATACACAGTCATACCTAGCAGCAACAACAATAGCCAACCATAACGTACGAGTCCGTCGCCGGCAGAAATCACCATGCGTGTCAGCATAGGCAGGGCGTCGCCCATATCGTTGAACAATGTCTCGAACTGGGGGACAACAAAACCCAGCATACCAACAATAGAGAGCACCGCCACGGTGAGCAATATTGCCGGGTAAACTAAAGCCGACACGACGCTGGATCTTACCGATTTGGCGTTGGCGAGATAATCAGCTAGACGCGTCAAGACATCTGCAAGATGCCCGCTGGCCTCGCCTGAGCGCACCATGTTAACGTAAAAAGTGCTAAAGACTGCAGGATAAGACAACAATGCCTGGCTGAGACCCTTGCCAGCCTTAACTGAGCTAAGCAACTCTTCCAGCAATTCACGCAGTTTTAGTTCGGCCGCCATGTCAATCATGACCTTTAGCGCCCTATCAATAGGAAGCCCCGCTCGGAGTAATACGGCTAGTTCGCGAGTCATTGTCAAGACGTGACCACTATTGGCATTCCCAAGCCCGGGAGACGCCTCATCAGGCCCAAGTGCACCTGTACGGGCGGGCTCAAGGCTGAGCAGTGTTAGGCCCTGTAACCGCAGCTCCCGAGACGCTAATTCAATCCGGTCTGCGACAACCGTACCCTCCAAAGCTTTACCTTGGCTTGATAGCGCCTTGTAGCTAAAAGAACCCATAACGTTGTCGCGTACCCAGTCCTTTAAGTTGCCAGATCCAATTTTTCGTCGACAACCGACAGGCTTTCTTCCTGTGATTGCTGTTGCTGATCCAGTGTCACTCGAAGCACTTCCTCTATCGAAGTTATCCCGCGCGCCACCTTCCTGAGACCATCCTCAAACAGGGTGTACATGCCACTATCACGAGCTGTGGCATGCAAGGTGGTAGAATCTGCACCATCCAAAATAGCATCGTACATCACAGTATCGAGCACGAATAATTCATGAATGCCGGTGCGACCACGATAGCCGGTATGTTTACAGCTATCGCAGCCCACTGCACGGTATACAAGATCCTCCGGGGACTGCATGAATCGGTCAAGGCCATGACTTGACAGCATCTCAGTCGACATGCTCACCGGCTCTCGGCAATGCTTACACAGCTTCCTCACCAGACGCTGGGCTAAGACACCATTAACAGATGAGGTAATCAGATAACGCTCTATGCCCATATCTTCCAATCGTGTAATTGCCGCCGCCGCTGTATTGGTGTGCAAAGTCGACAGAACCAAGTGCCCAGTCAGAGCAGATTGGACGCCAATCTTTGCAGTCTCAGCGTCTCGCATTTCGCCAAT
The DNA here is from genome assembly GCA_029246385.1 of Halioglobus sp. GTDB lineage: Bacteria > Pseudomonadota > Gammaproteobacteria > Pseudomonadales > Halieaceae > Marimicrobium. The sequence goes on along the minus strand of JAQWNG010000025.1, from coordinate 125,940 downwards.
CATGATAATGTCGGGATCTTGACGAAGTATTGACCTCAGTGCGAGAGCAAAATCTAGACCAATCTGGGGTTTCACCTGTATTTGATTTATCCCACGTAACTGATATTCCACCGGATCTTCAACGGTGATTATTTTGAGCGCGTCAGAATCAATGGACGAAAGTGAGGCGTACAGGGTCGTTGTCTTCCCCGATCCCGTAGGTCCGGTTAACAGCAGAACCCCATGCGGGCGCGACAGCAAGTCCTGGTAACGCTCCAACGTGTCTTCACTGAAACCCATATCGGCAAGACTAAGGCGAATGCTCTCACGGTCAAGCACCCGCATGACAATACTTTCACCGTAAACGGTAGGAATAGTAGACACTCTTAAATCAAGCTCATGACCCTTGACCCGAGTCATAATCCGTCCATCCTGCGGTAAGCGCTGCTCCGCTATATTCAGATTGGCGAGCAGTTTTATCCGGGACGCGATTGCCGGCGCATGGCTCGCTTGAGGCGCCTCAGCATAATCTTGGATCACCCCGTCGACGCGATAACGCAGATGCAGACCATCGTCAAAGGGCTCGATATGGATATCCGAAGCGCCCATATCTAAAGCGCGATGAATAATCTGGTTCACTAGTTGAATGATGGGGGCCTCACTCGCCAGGTCCTTGAGGTGTTCGATAAACTCCTGATCATCCCTATAGGCGCCTGAGGATTCCTCCTCTACCATTTCTGGATCGCTCTGCTGCGTGTGCTTTTGCAACGCCGTGAGAATATCGGATTCCAGCCCGAGGCACAATGTGACGGGGCAGTCTAGCGCCAACTCCAGCGCCTTACGCAAAAACGGGTCCTGCGGCATTATCGCAGCGAAGCTCGCAGCGTTATTCTCTAGTGATAACGGCACAACAGAATTGCTCATTATAAAATCGAAGGATAAACCGGGGACCGTAACCGGCTCATTCGGATAATCGACCAGTGCTAACAAGGGAACCGCCAATAATTCGGACAACGCATGAGCGACGTCGACCTCTGAAACGAGACCTAGTTTGGCCAAAACTTGGCCGAACATGCCGCCCATTTCTGTCTGAGCAATCAGCGCCCGCTCAACATCACGAGAGGTAATTTTGCCACTTTCGACTAAAAGTTCACCCAGTTTCATATAAACATTAACCTTGGAGACCCCTCAACCCTGTCAAACCGCGTGCTAACAACGCTGAGTTTACCATCAATAGGAGGCCGATGAACCCTGCTTACTTTCAGGAACTGAGGCCGCTATAAGTCCAACTCATGCAATGGCTTGTCACTTAGCATGCGCTTGAATCGCTTTTGCAACGCATAGGGAATCACTCTTTGCAGATAGACAAATATCCAAGCGTCGCTCAGTGAAAGCAGTGATCGCAGTAATCGTGTTCTAAATGCAGCACGGACCACCGCGGCCGGCCGCTTTGAATATTGGTCAAAACTGTCAAGCTCACAGTTACCGGGACCTGCCGGTTCCGGGAGCATAGCCAGATAATCTCGCATGTAGAGGAATTCCTGCGTTTTGGGCATATTTTGCCCTTCCCAGACTTGAGGCTGACCGCCCCGCAGTAATTGCTGGCGAACAGTCTTTAACTGCTCAAGAATTTCACTGACGGACGCGCGGTAATTAAAAATGAAGCTGAGCGGCCGCCCCCTGAGGCGCTCGGAGAACGCACCAATATCGGGCGCGAGCGCAGGCAGGCCGAGCCTCAAGCTATGCGAAAGCGTATAACTGTAAACTTCAGCACATAGCGCAGGAAACCAGACGAGATCGATTGACTGCGCAACTAAAAGTTGGGCAAGTTCATCTTCTTTATAGCGGCCTAGGGTCACTATACTGTCATCTAGGCGGCGATAGGCTTGGCCAAAGAGCACGAACTCGATTGGATCGCCATTTTCCCGGACAGCAATTGCGCACTCGTCCAGTCGATCGGCGCCTTTCTCACGACTCAGCATACCCAAGACTGCAACCCGCAACTTGCCCCCGCCGGACATTGCTGGCGCCACAGCAGGGTAAGGGGCATCGAGCTCCCAATCAAGATGGTAGCAATAGCAGTAATTGGCATCCGGAAAGTGCGACCGGAAAACTTCCAGCGTAAACTTACAGGGACAAAACACGTGCGCAGCAGATTGAATGAGCTCTGAGGCCATCCGTTGCCACTGGGCCAAATGACGGCACCAGAACGGCAACTTAGCGAGAGAGGGGCTATTTTGTCGGTCAATGTCCTGCAGAAAATAACCCTCCTTGTCGCCGAGGGTGGTGGACCCGTTGACCAGGCTATAGTCGTGTAGAGTAAGGCTATATGTCAGATTCAGCCTGCTCGGCAGTTGCCAGAAATCCGCAAGGAAGCCAGACAGATGATGAATATGGACGTAGCTGACCTGCAGTGTAAGAAGCAGCTCGAGCAAAGCCTCGAATTGAGTGCACTGGTCAAAATACCAAGTATCCGATGCCAGACTCAACTTCACACAGTTGCCCGGCTGGCTCAGCAACCGAGCAACCTCTGCCTTGCCGAGTAGAAGCTCCTCGAGTTGCGCGATATGGCGCGGGACACCCCCGCCAATATCATGACTTACAAACAGAATAATCGGAACAGATTTCGTTGTTTCAGTGCTCATATCGTCATCGACTTAGCCAAGGCAACAGACGCTGCAGGCCAACCTTCATGCCAAGACGCCTGTATGCCGTTGATGCACTGCGGAAGATTCTCCAACTTATAGAATGGTGGATCGCATCAAGCTCTTGACGTAATACGCTCACCACATCATCGTCGGGACGGCCGCCTTCCACTAATCCCCCATTACTTTGAAACCAGGCTTGGTAACCGATACCTGCTGGCGGACAGGCATAAGGATCGGGAAAGCGATCTGACAGCTCTTTGCGATAGCGATAAAGCAGGCGCTCGGCTGGTCTCACCTCGTCACCATTGTCATAGAACGCGTAACGGCACGGCAGGTTGCCTAAGAGGCCCTGCCCCATCTCGCCGCATCGACGCAGATACCAATCCCTTAACTGATACAGTACCGGGTTATTATTCCCATAAACCTCCAACATCAGTTTCTGTGCTCCGCTATCGATGCCGGAAAAATGGTAAAAGCAAAGCGGAATATTATTAACGTAAACGCCTTCGGTGGGATCACCGGTGATAAGCCGACTATCGATATTCCATGTCGAAACATTGAATTGTGGGTCACGTAATATCCCTAAGTCGGGAAAAAATGCCGGAGCCAAATCGCCCCACTTCTGATCGGTGAAAAAGCCCCGAGCCCTGTCATCAAAACAGAAATCGTGCAGCCGGTCGCTCCACCAGTTTACAAAGCGCATTCCCTCAGAGGAATTCCTGACCGCCAAAAAGCCTAGATTGAACACCCCATATTTCAGACTGCTCACCTCGTTATCCAAAATTGCAGATCGCGTTCTGGCAGGATCGGTTTGATGTGGCGTCAATAATACACTGTGTTGATCTAATTGCCTTTCAATTGCTTCAAGCCCTGAAAAAAGCACCATATCAGGATCGAAGAATATAACCTTATCCGGCCCGTAACGCTGAAATATCTCCTGAAAACCCCGCCCCTTGACCGCCGTGCACAATTCGACAACATTGTGCTGAAAAATCCACGACTTCTCATTATCGATATGCAGTTCATCCAGCAACATGAGGTGATCAAACTCCTCTTGTTCCATATCAAAACCAAGCGGCGGAGTGTCACACAGCAGCAGGTGAAACACTGCGTTCGGCACATATTCCTTAACCGAGTGCGCCAGCACTCTGGCCTTGGGAATATAGTTACTGGTTATGCTGGTAAAAATGTGCATTGTCTGCCCGAGAACTGTGTAAACCACAGTTTAACTGAACCGGAAGACTATTTGCAGGCGCATCTTGCAGCAAAATAGCGCAGCGGCCTGATAATGACGGCACGCAACCACCCCGGTAAACCAGGACTCTGAGCGACTTTGCGGACGGTGTAATCAAGAAAGTCTGCCAAAACTCGTCTATATGGCAACTCATGATTAATGTGTAATGCCTGCCCTCGCTCTTCTGCGGCACCTTGGACATAAGGATTCCTGTAGGACCGTCTGGCTAGTTTGTAACGAACCAGAGGAATCGACTCAGACTGAGGCTCCAACGCTGCATAGGCTTCGACCATAACATGTGCGGTTCGCACAGTACGGTGAAGCAATCGGTCCTTAACGTGCAGCAGGAGATCTCGTCGACTATTCAATATGTGCAATTGCGCGAGAACTGCAGCAGGGTCCGGCTCAACCAGCCAGCCGTTTTCTCCGTCATCAACCCGATCTGCAAACGCACCAAGCCGAGTCGCCAATACGGGTATACCTGCTGCCCACAGCTCACTGAGCGTATAGCTGAAAGTTTCTGGAACTGTTGATAGTAGAAGACCGATATCGGGACAGTGCGTGCGCAGTAATTGGCCGAGTTCGTCTTTATGGTAAGACGCAATAACGGTGACGCTGGGTATAACATCGAATTGGGCTCCATTCTTACCTGCACCGAGTAGCAATACGTCCGCAAAGCTGGCCAAATCGGTCAAGATCTCAGCGAAAATATCCTCTCCCTTTTCTGCCGCGAGTCGGCCAAGGACGACCACCCTGAGGCGTCCTGAAGCCTCTTCGACGGATAGACACGGCGCCAACGATTTGGCGAATGCCTCGCTCAAGCCATGCGGCACAAGATTGATCTGTTTTTCCTGAAGGCGCGGCTCCAAGCGGCGATAACGTTCCATAACAGAATGACTGGGTGCCACGAGGGTGACCGCTTCGCGCATCAACACGTCGACAAAGGACGACCTGGCTGCCAACCAGAAATCATCACCCTCGACGCTAAAAACAGAATTCAAGGGGTTATCGCGAGAGCAGGCTCGCAATTCACCGCCGGTGCAGGAGTGACAGGGCGAGCCAAAGGTAGCATAAAGAGCAGGACAAAATGGGAAAAAATCGTGTAGCACCATCGTAGTGGGCAAGGGAGTGCGCAATAGGTCCAGAGAGTGACCGATAAGTGACGAAATCATCAGCGACTCAACACTATATTCAGCGACAAGCGTCTCAATAATGCGGCGGTACTCGTAATTCCCCATGCTGATGGATGTCACAGGTTCAGAGAGGGTCCAAGTACGCACAGGGAAACCCATATCCATTGAGCGATACAAGCTAATCGTCTGGCCACATGCGCTAAGGTCACCAACGGACCGCAAGACTAGGTGATTATGATGAACGTCTGCCGCAATAAAGTCCTCCATCCAGCGCCCCAGACCACCACCCCAGCTATGCCCAATATGAAGCTGCACCGGCAAACATTGTATACGCGCCAACGGCTTCTCTGTGCGATTCGACAACTCCGTCAACGCGTGTCGCATATTTTGTAAAGGATGCCGCGTCATATAGGCCGTTTGATAAGCCCGAGGAAGAAAAGAAATATCATTATCGTAGCGGACATTGACGTCATCGACATAGACCCTGTCTGTCGCGATAAGATCCTTGCCCATGTTTCGCAATGCGGCCAAGAGTTCACGATCAGTGCTTACGCGGCTGCACTCATCGCGCCAAAAATCACCTTGCAACAGCATACAACTCGCCAACATAACGGGAACAGTGAACTCAACCCCTGCCGCGTAATCATTAAGCCACTGATCTATATCATCTACGTCCAACCCAGTTTTATGGGAGGCATCAGAAAACACAGAAAGCAGCGGATGGCGAGCACACAAGGGAGCCACACCCGCGACATCGCCGGCATACTGTGCGGCCGCAACTAGTCTTGCATCCCAATGCGGAGGAACGACAGCACCTGCCAGAACGAATAGATTTCTTTTAGTTGCAAAGGGTCTGTGGGCGCAAATCGTGAGCCACTGGGCCTGTGAATTTTTTGTGGCCGGGGGCGTATACTCCACCGGAAACATACAACCGGAAAGCGCTTCCCGCACATCACGGGTATCGGTCGCCAAAACAGATATTACAGTACCCAGCGAATTCGCTTGCACGCTGGCGAGCGTTCGGTGCAGGCCACCGGCATTGTCTGGGTTAACGACAACGACTATGCACCAAGAGTCATCCAGAGGTTGGGTTGTCATTATGGCCCCCAGACCTGGCTCCAGAATTCCAAGCTAGTAATTCTCGACTCACAATTTCTCACGATAACCAGACGCCCTTGCAAAAAGCCATAGCAAACGCACAAATACTTTTAACAGCAGACGCTTCAGGCGGCTGCCGCCGCGCCCGATGACAACTAATGAGTGAAAGTATCTCGCCAAATCTGCCAGGATTACAGGGACAGGCACCCCTGGCGTGATCCGCAGAGCACCTGTCGGCAGATGCTCGACAGGATGCGCATCGTACCAGGACGCATAGCAATCGGTACTGTGGGCCTGAAATGGGTTGGGGAAAACCTTCTGCAAGTCGATGCGCTGTCGGTAAAGGAGACGATAGCCCTTGCCAATGACTTTGCCATTACTAAAATGATGGTACTTTGAACTCACCCCGCCCAGCACTGACTGACCATGCCGCTCGCACTCTTCAAGATACCAATCACGCAGGGTGAATAGCAGCGGGCTATGGCCTCCATAGCGTTCCAGCATGGTATTCTGGTCCCCACTATCAAAGCCCGAAAAGTGGTAGAAGCCCAGTGGCTCTCCGTTGATGAGGATACCCTGCTCCAGCGAACCGGTTGCCTGCCTGTTAGTAATATTCCAAGTCGCCACATTAAAAGCGGGCGACCGCAAAACGGTGACCTCATCAAAAAAGCAGGGCGCCAAATTGACCCACTTCTGGTCAGTAAACAGACCCATTGGAAGATCGTCGTGGCAGTATTTTAGCAAGCGCTCCGACCACCAACGAGAAAAACGGCGGCCTTCTGGCACGTTCCTCACACCGATGAAACCAAGGTTGAAAGCACCATGTCGTAAGCTCGACATTTCATTATCAAGTATACCCATGTCACTGGTTTCTGGGTCAGTCAGGTGGGGAGTCAAGACAACGCTGGATGTGGAGAGCCTTAATTGCAGCTCGTCTAAGCGACCGAACACCACCATGTCAGGATCAAAGAAAAAGATTTGCTCTGCACCAAAATGCGTAAATATATACTCAAGCGCCACACCCTTAACCGCCGTGCACATTTCCACCACTTCATGCCCAAACGCCCACTGTGGAAAGTCCTTAGTGACTAGTTCTTCCGCGTAAATAATGTTGTCAAAAGGCTCCGACGTGAGATCAAATCCAATCGGCAGACTGTCAGACAAAACCAGATGGAACTGCACAGAGGCATCGATTTTTTTTATTGAGTACGCCAGCACTCTCGCCTTAGGCAGGTAATTAGAGGTTATGCTGGTGTAAACATGGACACTTGCGGACATGTGTTACTAATCCCGTTTCAATAGGGCCGTTGGCTGGCTCGCTAGACTGAATACTATGATACCACTGCTACCGGCAGTCTAAAGCACATCTGCAAATCCACGGCGTACTTTCTGGAAAAAACCGTAACCCAGCACACACACCACAATACCGGCTGTGTATGCAACCACAAAGAATTTCGTATCCGGCACCACTCCACCTATCACACAGCTACGGAACCCTTCAATATAGTAGGTCAGTGGATTGAGCATCATAACCTGCTGAAAGTTGTCGGGAACCGCCTCTAATGCGTAAAAAACAGGACTTAAAAACATCATCGCTGTCGCGATAAAACCGGCGACATACGCTACATCTTTTACATAGGCGGATATCGCACTAACAAACCAAGCCACCCCGCATAAAAACAGCAAAAAAGGCAAGATCACCAAAGGCGCCAGTAAAATTGACGGCGTGATCCCACCGCCGAACGCCGCCAGAAAAACAGTCAATATCACGCAGGATATCAAAAAATTAAAAACGGAAGCTGCTACTAAGACGACAGGAATGATCTCTAAAGGAAAGACGACTTTCTTGACGTAGTTTATATTATCGTGGATTAGTGTGGGGCCTCGAGTAAGAATGTCTGCAAAGAGAAAATACACAATCAGCCCCGAAAATATGAAACCGGCAAAAGGGACGTCCCTACCGTCATAGAGTTGCGGCAATTTGACCTGGAAGACCAAGCTAAAAATAAAGTAATACACCAGCATCAACAACACAGGATTAATCACCGCCCACAGTAAGCCCAGGCCAGAGCCACGATAGCGAAGCTGAATTTCTCTAGTAATCAGCGCATAAAGGAGGTTCCTGTATACCGCCAGAGTCAAGCGAGTCACAGTGCCTCCGGCACTTGAGTGATGTCACAGAATGCCAAAGGAATACCCATTATGCCGTGCACGACTGGCCCCTTTTCCGCACGAAAGACCAGGGCATCATGCAGCCAGCAATGCTGTATGTGTTCAGACTGGGTACCCGAAGCCACAGACACCGAAACAATATACTCACTCACAGCAAGGTAGGGCATAGTAATACCAAAACTGACCGTGTAGGTCTTTCCGACCTCAGCGTGAACCGGGCTATCATGGTGAATAACACAATTGTTGTCGCCAAGTATAACCTGACCCCGCCGATCTTTAATCAGAAAGCCGACTATCAAAGGGTCCATGGACTGATGGGCCACAAAGGTGAAACGCAACGCTAGCGTTGACCCGCCTAGAATGCCCGACAGTTTCCGTCCGGTGCTGTCGATAAAACACGCATCGGTTATCGCTGCTCCCCCGTCGCCGAAGCCACTCGCACTCCCGTCGAATCTATGTACCTCCATGGCATTGTATAGCGCAGAGCTGCCGGTCATTGCCTCTCTGGCGTCGAACCAAGGCTCGAACGCCTCAAACACCGGCACCGCATCTGTCACAGGGTCATCGCCCACTGGCGCCCCTGATTCTCTGGCCACGACTGCCTGCTGCTCCGAATAAAGATGCTCCAAATAGCGATCCAGCATTGCCCGTGGCTCGCCCAGCCCCATCTGGCGTCCACCGTCCAGCCACAATACCCGATCACACAACAGGCTTACCGCGCCGGCATCATGGCTGACAAACAGAATGGAGCCGCGCTGTTTAAAGTCCTCTAGAAAGCGCATGCACTTCTGTGAAAACAGCACATCGCCAACGGCCAGCGCCTCGTCGATAATCAGGATATCCGGATCAACATGGACAATCACCGAGAAGGCGAGACGCACAAACATGCCGCTGGAGTATTGTCTCACAGGCCGATCGATAAATTCACCGATGCCAGAAAATTCAATGATTTCCGGCATTTTGTGCTCAATTTCAGACTCTGACAGCCCATAGATCGCAGCATTTAACCTGACATTTTCGCGCCCGGTAAAATCCGGATTGAAACCTGCACCCAGCTCCAACAATGCCGCTACTCGGCCGGAACAAGAAAAAGAGCCGGTGGACGGCTGCAAAGTGCCTGACAGAATTTGCAGCAGTGTCGATTTGCCCGCGCCGTTGCGCCCGATAATACCCAGAGTTTCGCCCCGTTTAAGATCAAAGCTAATTTGGTCGAGTGCGGTGAATGTCTCGCACTGCGCACGATATCCAGGAACAAGGTAACTGAGGAGTCGTTGTATCGACTTTTTATAAAGCGTATAACACTTTCCGACGTCCCTTACGCTCAGAACCTTACCGGTTAGGAGATCGAGATCAGAGGAGGTTTTGACGCGATTATCTAAAAACATTGGCCACGCAGGTTGCTAATCAGAATATTCACGGAGCACTTCAATGGGCCTCGGTGTCACGTGGACACACTGCAGCTTATTATTTGTTGCTGTTAGCTTCAGCATCGGCACTATAGCGCAGCACATATCCATTGAGCAGAGGACGGTTCACCTCAAGGCCGCTATCAAGCGCACCATTTTGCATTGCAGCAATTTGGCTCTGACGCACTTCCTTCGCCATACTGGTTTCCTGAGTAGAGATGATATCGAGCTTAACCTCTTCAAAGCCGCGCTGGCGACCCGCAATGCGCTCATTAAACCGAATAATGTGATAGCCATATTGGGTTTCGACCGGCGCCGAGACCTCACCCTCTTCCGTCATCGCAAATGCGGCATCCGCAAAAGGTTTCACCATGCGGTTGCGCGTAAAAAAGCCCAATTCACCGCCCTTTCCAGCATTGCTCTTGTCGTCGCTGTATTCTTGCGCCAGTGCGTGAAAATCTTCACCCGCCTGCAGGCGAAGCACGACTTCATTAGCCCGGGCCTGCGCCTCCTCGTGTGTTCGGTCAGCCAAAGAAATCAAAATATGAGCCGCGCTTACCTGCTCATCGGTCGTATAGCCTGCCTTATTAGCAGTGTAGTATTCTTTTGCTAAGGCATCCCAATCAGTATCGCGCAATGCCGCTTGCACCTCGAGTTCTAGCTGCTCTGCCATTAAGAGTCGCTCCCTAAAATTCTCGACCTGCCAATTAATATCAACCTGGTCTATCGAGGGATTTTTTTCACCCTTTGCTGCAAAGGCCCTAACAACATAAATATTTTCGAAGACGGCCTGCACTGCGCCCTGCTTGGCTAATGCCCTATCACGCTTAGCGCCCGTTATCCCCTGAGCCGTCAGATACCGATCAAAATCCTGCGTAGTGACGGCAAACTCACCTGCCTGCAGTACTACATCGTCGTCCGCGAAAACGAGTGCACAAACTACCCAGGAGGCCGTAACCAACGCGCACTTACACCAGACATTCACAGCACTGACACTCCCATTTTGAGACTCAAAAAACTAAAGACCCTCCAGCGAATGCGGGAGGAATACCGCGTTGCGCTATTTTACCACCGCGGCTAAAGTCTCAACACCCTAATCCAGCGATCAATTCGACTGCGAGGGCCTGGATCATCACTCTGCACGTTCAGATAATAGGACGTGTTGGGCTCAAGCACACAACGATTAGTCGAAAAGTGCGACCACACTAGTGTACTAGCATCTCTACCACGCGAATAATAGCATGTTGGAGCTATCGCCTGACCTCCTGGGGATATCGACACCCAGAAGTTTAGCGGAGGATTGTATGAGTTTCCGGCGACGATGTGATATATGAAATTGCCATAACTCGTCAGGCTATCAATGGTAGTGAACGGCTGAGCGAGGATTGCCCGGTCAGCAGGAACCCAAATCACCTTATCAAATCGAACAGTGTCGGCCATAACACTGGCCGGTATGCTTTCCCCGACCGTAACAGCTGTACAACCAGAGGCATCAACCGCCGTCCCTGTAAGGGTGCCGTTGCACTGATCAGCGTTGTCCCCGACACCATCTTCATCAGTGTCTTGCGACTCACTAGCATTTTTGGGGAATGCATCGACTGCATCCAAGATATCATCGCCGTCATCATCGTCATCTGCGGCCATCCCTAATTCCCGGCATGCTGCATCACAATCATCAGGTATTCCGTCGCCATCGGTATCGACGAGGTCACCTAGGCTGATCGAGGGATAAAAGTCATCATCATCGAAAACACCATCGCCATCAGTGTCTACAGGGCCAGCTACAACACAGCCATCGGCATCAACCGTGGCCCCTTCGGCAGTGTCCTCGCACAGATCAGCGTTGTCCCCGACACCATCTTCATCAGTGTCTTGCGACTCACTAGCATCTTTGGGGAAGGCATCGTTTCCATCCGGGACATCATCGCCGTCATCGTCGTCATCCGCGGCCATCCCTAATTCCTGGCACGCTGCATCACAATCATCAGGTATTCCGTCGCGATCGGTATCGACGAGGTCACCTAGGCTGATCAAGGGATAAAAGTCATCGGCATCGAAAACACCATCGCCGTCGTCATCATCATCCGCGGCCATACCTAAAGCCACGCACGCTGCATCACAATCATCAGGTATTCCATCGCCATCGGTGTCGACGAGGTCACCTAGGCTGATCAAGGGATAGGAGTCATCGGCATCGAAAACACCATCGCCATCAGTATCAGTAAATAGAATTTTGTAAATAGGGGTAAGGTAACCTTGCGACCGTGAGTCTAAGATCTCGTCTACAGCAACTAGGGGAAACGGAAGTAAGCTTAACTCGCAGACATTATTATCCTCGTCTGTGTTGCTGCATTGCACTGGTATCGGAGTAAGCGGATCCGTTTCATTGCGCAACCGGAATTCCCACCCTTGGAACTCATAGCCGACAGCGGCGGTCGCCGTGAACGTTAAATTAAAGTCAGCGTCATTAATGGGGATAACGCAGATTGATCCGGCTAAACAGGCGTCATCCTCTCCGTCCCCCCAGGTAACATCCCCTCCGATGGGCGCACTGACCTGCAACCGACAACCGACTAGCGTTGTAAGTATGACCAAGACCAGTAAGGGTTTGAGTCGCTTAAATATTGTCATCCTATGCATCCTTGTTTCCCATCGCGTGACAGTTGTTGGCAGTGGCCTACAAAAAAATCGTACCAAGGCAAAAGCAAAGCCTCAACTGATATTATAGTAAATAGTCGCTTTGCATCATAAGTAGTGTTACGGATTGGACACCCTCTTGCTCACTAAAGTTCCGACTGTGCAAAAAAATCGGGATGCCTCGCTATTAAAATACGCGGGCAAAAGACACGTTATCGCACCAAAGATTGAGCCAAGGGCACCCGGCCCTCCTAGCGTTGCATCAAAAGCAATGATAAATCAGAGGCTATATCTTGCAACAGTGTCTGACTCTATTAATGAAGGTCTAACGGTGAGAGCAGTGAATTTTTGAAAAAAAAAAGGCGCCTTGCGGCGCCTTCAATATGCTGTCGCTTATTAAGGCAGTTCAGCGATGTCAACCGTCTTGTGATCAACAGCTGCTTCGTAGTTTGCCCTAACAGGAGCGTCATCACCGAGGAAGTTGTTCGTATACTCGAACACTGCGAAGCCAGTTGCTGGCAAGCCTTCCAAAGTTGGCCCAGAAGCAGGCACAATTTCGCTATCGCCCGTGATGGTTAAGTTCAACTCAGCCCAACCCTCATTATAATCAACCTCTGGCAAGCCGTAGCGTATGAGTTCAGACGCTTCTACCGCGCTGTTATCGCCAAAAGTGATGACATTAACTTCTGTACAAAGAGAGAATGTCTCAGGATCGACACCTGGAGGCGCTGGCGAAAACACAGGACCTTCGCTTGGAGGCGCTTCAAAGGCTTCCTCACGATCCCACAGGAGAACTTCAACAACCTCACATGCGCGCGTCTCGGGACCAGTCCACTCAGCAGTGAAAGGAGAATCACCATCGTAGTCTTTCTTAGTTGGGAACGTGACAACCCAGTCCGTTAGCGCATCGATGTCAGGATCGATGACGTAGTCGTTTGCAAGGCCCTCAGTCATGAACAATGAGCTAAACGCGTCTAGACCGCCAGTGAAAGTGTAAGCTTGCGCAATCCCATCATCAAAGCGAGTGGATGACAATACACCGCTCGCCAGGTCTGGGAGCTGTGAGCCAGGCTCAGTATGCAAGCCTGGAATCTGCACGTCTGCGAAGCTATCGACCGCAGTCGAATCGACACCTACGGCTGTACCTTCATCGACGTTGATTAGTACGCTGTAACCATACAGACCGCCGCCTTCCCATGTTAACAATTCAGCTTGACCACTTGTATCTGTCCAGATACCTAGAGGCGCATTTGACCAAGCGGCAACCAGACTGGCGCAATCTGCAGGAACACCCTCTGCACCGTGAACCGCATCAGCACCAAGCCCAACTAATGGGTCCAACTGACCCATCTCAATCAATTCAATATAGCCTTCAGTGGTCCGCGCTTTAGCCGCGGTATCGTTTGGCTCCTCAGCAGCAAATAAGGTCGTGAAGAACGGCTGATCACGCAGAGTCTTGCCATTTGGCAGAACTACGTTCGTTCCACCCTGTTGCACGCCTAACTCGGGCACAGTACAAGAGTTGTCGGCGGTACGAATGAGCGCGCCGCCGCCTTCCAAGTCGCTTGCAGTAATTACTGCCGCCCACTCATCCCTTGGTGAGAGATAGAGATTAAAGTCGAGCACTTCCTGGCTGTTTTGCCCTTCGACGATGCGCACCTTAACGGCTTTGGTAAGCTCGGTCGTGTTTACAACGTGAACATACGTATCGTTACCGTTTGCCGCAGAATAGAATGGATAAATGAGTACTTCGCCGAGGCCGCCCTCGTCGATGTACATAGATTGTCCAGTTGCCGAAACCGCACCACCCAGCAGAGCAGCAGTGACGGCGAGTGACATGGCTTGTTTTTTCATGTGGAACTCCTAATTAAAAAATGGTCTTACAATTTTAAACAGCCCAACGGGCTTATTATGTTTACGTTACAGGTGCTTTTTACGCTACCTGAATCGATTACTCAACAACTTTCGTTGCAAAACATCCAGTAATCTCAACCCGCCCCGTTCAACATCAGCCGATTGATCGATACACTATCACACAGTTTTTCGTCATACAACAAACATCTGGACAGAGAAAATGTGAAAGTTACCGCTATTTATTCAACTTATTCAGTAGTCTACACGCAGGAGTTGTCTGCAAGTTTACCCCTATCGATCATTCTGCCGACTCTCGTTACACTAACTGGAATAAAAATACCACTCCCCGTTAACGTCAATCCAGACCTCGTGTCGAGCGCGAGTATTCGTTATCCTAGGACGAACCATTTCATACGTAACAGACGCACTAACGTCACAGCGGTCGACGTCGCACTCGACGCTGTTAACACGCACTGCGCGCCACAGCCCCACTCCCGCATATTTGGAGCTATAACGCCGCAACGTTGTGGCCTCGCGCGCTGCGGGCGCTAAAAACGAAAAAGCTTTTTTGATATTGCCAGCCAGCAGCGCATCCAACCGCGCCTGGGCCCGGTGCTGCACTCGCTCCTCAGGCGTCTGGAACAGACCCAGAGAAGTACATCCGGCCAAGCTTGTCGCCATCAGCATAGCGAAAACGAGTGTATTGCCTTTTGAAACTGGCATCTATTTGCTCTCTTTAAACATCACATCATACAGGTAGGGCAGAGCGGCAACACGTGATCCGATCTGAACATGTTCGATTAATCAACTATTTGATCAATCTCGTCATCGGTAAAAAAGCTGGCTGCTTTGCCGCTATCAATCAGCTCAAGCCCCCGCATCTGCCGACGCATCTCCCGACTCATATCGCGCAGGTCCACATCGCTGTAGATCGCCCGAGGTGTAATAATCACTATCAGCTCCGTGCGCCTGCCATCTGCCGTTTTGGTACCAAAAAGCGGCCCTATTAAAGGCAAATTATGCAATATGGGTATACCGCTACTGCCCTCACTTTTGTTTTCGCGAATCATACCACCAAGCACCACGGACTCGGTTGACCGAACCGCCACCCTGGTGGTGACTTTGCGCTCCAAAAACGTACGCTGGTCGGTGGCGATATCGATTGGGCCGACATCGGTCACAGATTGTTCAATCTCCATGGTAACCAAGCCGCCCGCATTCACCTGTGGCGTCACCGCCAAATGCACCCCTGTATCCTTATAGATTATGGAAGAAACAGTAGTGCCACCATCAGAGATAGTCGTAGAATCCCTAATCGGAACTTGATCGCCCACTTGAATCGACGCCGTGTGGTTATCCAGAACCATCAGCGACGGCGACGATATCACATTTAACAGATCGTCTTGCGCCAATGCGTTCAGCACCACCCTGATGTCACCGCTACCGTTCACAACTGAGTAGGAAAAGCCCGAGCCTGGCGCGATGACCCCTAAAGCTTGTCGCGCCACGCCTGACCAACCCCCGCCTAAGGAACCTTCCGCAGAATACTCCAGGCCATATTTCGTGCTGTCCGTCAGTGTCACTTCAACAATACTGGCCTCTATCACGACCTGCGTTGCAGCAACGTCCAGCTGCGCTAGCGCCGTTTGCATCTTTTGATACTCACGGCTTGTCGCATGGATGAGCAGTGCATTGTTTTCGTCGTCGGCCACGACCTGTACGTCGCCTACGGTGACATTTTTTGTCTGGGCCGCAGCACGAGGCTTTGTGCTGCTCTCACCCATGGAAGAGGTGACCTGCTCGGGCGTATAACCGGGCGCCACGCCGGCTTTATCGGACTCTCCAGTGCTGCTGGTTCCAGAAAAAATAGAGCTCAACAGGCCGGCCACATGGGCCGCGTCACTGTTTTGCACTTCATAGACGTAGAGACGCCTTTCCGAGTTGGCATCCGGAGCTTGATCAAGGCGCTCTATCCAGATCCTCACCCGCTCTAGATAGTGAGCCCGAGGCGTTACCACCATGATACTGCTGAGTCGCTCTATCGGGATAATCCGGATCATGCTTCCGACACCGCCAGCAATCTCTGCGACTCCTTCCCCGCTCTCCTTTCCCAACAAGCTCGCAAGGGCAGCATCAATATCCGCCACCGAGCTATTTTCAATCGGAAAAATACCCACTGACATACCCTTAAGTAAATCCACATCAAAAGAGGTGATTATCTCCTGCCAGCCTGCCAATTGGTTACTCGTGCCGCCCAATACCAGCAGATTGCGCACCGGATCGATCAGGACAAAAGCGGACTCGTCAGCCACTGGACGCAAAATCTCGGCCATATTTTTCGCCCCGATATACTGCAAAGGCACAATCACATTGCTGTAACCGACGGTATTGGTAGAGGCTGCACTGAAGTTCGGTTGCAATTTATTCATTTCGCTGGAACCGCTGATAAAGTAGCGCCCCTCCTTATCTCGAACCATCAACGCCTTGTTGGCCAGCAACAGCGATTCCAATATTTCCAGCAACTGGTCTCGAGGCACAGGGGTGCGCGTTCGAACAGTGACCTCGCCGTTAATCGGGTGCTCAACAATGTAGTCCAAGCCCAAAATATCGCCCATAATGGCATGTATAACCGCGGTTAGCGGCGCCTGCTCGAAATCAAGACTGACAGCGTCACCGTAAAATTTAACCGGCGCCTGAGCAGGGGGCATCTGTACGACCTTATCGGTGCCGTTATAAATTGTCGGCGGAGACTTGATATAAGGCTCGGACTGCCCGACTGCTCCCCGTGACCCGGAGGAGGCGCCGGCACGAGCGTTTGCCGGCATCACCGTTGCGACCAACTCGGTCGCAGCATTATCCTCCTGCCTGTCAAGCGCCGACTGTTGCTCTTGCTGCATGGCCGTGCAGCTGGCCAGAACCAGGGCAGCGGCCACCAGCAATGGCCAATTATGGGAATTTTGCAATTCTATTCGCCTATAGTCTTGTTATGTTCGATTGAACGTTAGCTATCTGCAGCACCTGCTACCCTTCCAATGCCGGCGACCGCTCAGCGGCTGACGCCTGCGCACGCGGGCTTGCAACAGAGGACGCGTGCTCTAGGGTCAGTGTTCGCTTGCTCGTTCCGCTGCTAAAAACCGCAGCCTCTGGCAACAGCTCAATAAGCTTCCAGTCCTCGGCTGCCTCACCCAGCAGTACTCTGCTGCCCTTCCCGTTATAGGAAATAATAGCACCGCCCGGATACAACCCGCGCAGCTTAATCTGATTTATAACAGCACTGCCTCGAGTCACCACCGGCGCTTCAAGGTTGCCCACGGGGTCAGGTATATACACGTGCCGGCCAGGCCAAAACAGGGGCCGACTGACCATCGCCTGCGGCGAATCGCCACTTATATCCCTATCATACAGCACACGATCGACTTGCAGAGACGAAGCCGCCGGCATTACAGGGGCAGGCTCAGACGTCTGCCAAATTCTCAAGCCGCTCCACAAGACCTGCAGCACCACGATACCGGTCAAGATCAGCGCGATTTTGCGCAGTTGTCGCTCAGTAGCATTCATCATCAGCGAAAGCCTAACCGAAACCCGACCATATTACGATTGATGCTCGCAATCACTCTGTCAACCTCAAAGAAAACAATTGAAATCGCGCCGTAAGTTTGCGCGGATCACCCTCAGCTGCGCCATCCTCCTCCACTTTTGCGCGACGACTGCGCCTCGCAGCCACAGGCTTTAAGTCAACAGACTCGACAAACACCAATGGCCGCAAGGCTTGGATACCGGCAAAAGCTTGATCCAGCTCGTCGATATTACCCTGAGCCGTAATATCAAGACTCAGGCGATCGAAATCGGCAGATTTTCGCGCGGGCAGAATCTGACTGCCCGACACTGATAGGCCCGCATTTACTAACAGTTCTCGGATATCCCGCTGCATGGCGGCGGCCGTAGTAGGGCTGTCTCGGTCAGCCGAGTAGGTGACATCTTGCAATATAGCTTCGGCGCCGCTGCTGGCCAGCCTCAGCTGATCAAAACTCTCGGCAATCCCGAGCAGGCGCGCTGTCCGAGGCTGAATTGACTCTATCTCAGCGCCGAAATCTGACCGCAGCAACCAAAACTGCAGCATCCAGTAAAAGGCCAGCAATAAAACTAGCCCCAACGTAATGCCCACCGCGATCGTCGGCCTGTCCACCTTAAAGTTAGGCGTCATTCGCTGTCGCCTTGCGCAGCCAAAGTGATATTCAGCACGAAGTACTCCATGCCTGAACGCACTTTTCTGATCGCAACAGGCGCCACCACCCGAGCATAGGCCGGATCATCCAGCAGCTGCTGCATAACCGCCGCGGCGTCTTCGGACTCGCCTTCAATTTTCATCTGCGTGCCCTTTAACTCCGCTGTCGCAATCCACGTATCATCTCCAAGAATCGCTGCCAGTTTATTCAGTTCAGCATGAGGATCTGGATGCTCAGCCAGTAGCTCATTAATAGTGACAATATTGGCCTTAGCCGAGGCGAGCTCGGCGCGCAGTTTTACGGCTTCACTCGCCCGCTGATCTGCCTGCGCGGCAATGGCCTGCGCATTTTGCAGCTCAAAATACTTGGCTCCGGCACCCCAAGCAAACAGTGCCACGAGTATTGCTAGACAATAAGCCAAGGTGAGCGCCATGCGGGTCAGGCGGCGCTGATTCCGCTGCTGACGCGCAACCTCGCCAAAACCGAGCAATAATACCAACAGTCCTTCTGTCCCGGCCCAGACCTCGCAAACAGCCGCATCATGAGAGTCCATCAGTGCAGCGATAAACGACATTACAGCGCTGCGCGACGCAATCACCAATTGGACTTCTAAATCCTTTTCCCGCCGCTTGCCAATAGCCCAGCCATAACAGGTATCTGAGCCAGGGAAGGGGCTACTGGCGTTCACCTCCAGCCGCACCACCGACTCCAGTTCGGCTTCGGCCGCCTCCGGCACCCGCAGGGTCTTGGCCAATACAAGGCGATCGGGGAGCAAAACCGCCTGCGACAACACCGCGCCTGAATCTGCAGCAGCCACAACAGCGCTGCCCGCTCGGTAGTAGAGGGCCTCACCGGTTTCCTGGTGCACCTCCACCACCTCGTCAATCGCCCTCAGCACAGGTGATTCACTGCCCCACAAAAACTCGCGCCAACCGGATCGAAAATAAAGGGGTACGCGGCGCAGGTCGTAACCAAACAGGTTCCAGGACTGACTAATCTCCAGCATAAGCGTCCTCTGTGGTCATCAACATAGCCTCGTTCACACGACGCACCCCTCTTACCGCTTCAGTGCGAAAAAATAGCCAAGGAAGACCATCTGCGCCCACTTGGGCACGATCGACCCAGCGCCGGCGCAGATAGACAGCATTGTCTAAAACCACCAGAGCATCGGCGCGGTAAGAAGAAGACGTCACCGCTTGCTGATAACTTAAATCCATCCCCGCCGGCGGCTCCCCTGAGTCCACCTTCTGCGCCGAACGTGACTCGAGCAATCCGATTACCGTATTTTCGTTCATCCCACCTAATGCTTGTAGCACGGACGCAGGGGCTGAGACCCAATCCACTCCGGAGCTCGCCCCCTCGGCAACATAAATAGAATCCTGCACAGCCTCGAAGATATCACGATCTACGCCCTCAACCTGCAGCAAATCTTCCGGCACTTCAAACCTGCCACCGACGCTATCGTTTGGCTCCTCGAAAGATGTCAAGCGCCACTTTACCACACTGGTAACGAGTTCATAGGCTGCACTGTCGTCCATGCCCTCTATTGACGAAAACAACGCCGACAACAACCCTTCCGGTGCCGTATTAATGTCTATCAGACCGCTTAGCGGGGTGAGAACGACACTCACCGTAAGATTACCAACGGTATGCGTCCCATAATGGGCCGATCGGCCAGAAAACTCGCCAGACTGCTCAAGCGCAAGCAGATCAGTGAGCGCTAGCTGAATAGCGCCATCACCTGCAGCTTCAACCCGCGCCGCGGCGAGGTGTAAGCCCGAGAGCTTGGCATCCATTCTGGCCTGCATGACGATGCTACCTACCAACAGGGACATTGCCGCGAGAAACCACATCAATATGGCCAGCGCGACGCCGGCCTCCGATTTGCCAGCAACAGCAAGCCGCACGTTAGCGCGACCCCTCACGATTGCGGCATCCGGTTTATGTCATTGAGTGGCGTGATCATAACGGACTCAACGCACCCGGGTTCAGGCGCACCACCAATTCAGGCCAGTACTTATTCCGAGACTTGATATTGAGACGCAGCGCCACCGGGTTAGCCGGAGATTCAGGCCACTCAGCTAGCCACTCACCACCATAATCGCCAAGATAGCCAATCGTGAACGCCTCCACATCCTCCAGCAGGATACGGGGCTCGACCTCCGTCCAATTAGGCTTCTCCGCAGACGGACGATAAGGGTGCCAACGGAACTCAACTCTCTGACCTGTATAATAGAGCTGCATCACGAAAGCCCCACCCAAGTCAGCTCCCGCAATCAGAGGCGCCACCCACACCATCTCGGAAGCGCCCCCCTGAAAATAGGTTGCGGATGGCTCGGGGCGACCGAACGTCGGCGCACGCGTCTCGCCCACACGCATAGGCATTGCACTACCCAGCGATTTGCGCAAAAAGCTACTGACGACCCGCACTTCATCCAGCCGATTCGTGACTTGAGTAATAGTGGCCTTGGTATTGCCAAATCCCCGCAGGGCCGAGATTGTGGCCACCATAATCATCGACAGAATAAACAAAGCGATCATCACTTCAAGCAAGGTGAAACCGCGCTGCCGGTTCACTGCAACTCCTCCCTGCCGACAACCACTGAATCGAGGAAAACCTCACGTGTTTTGACGCCATCATCCCAACTGACCACGGCTCTAACACGCTGTAATGCGCCTGCCATCAAGGACATGTCCTCTGGCAATACCACGGGCTCAGCCACCACGCTCCAGGAGAATCCACCTTCAGTTTTCCCTGTCTCGTTTACACCAGTGGGAGGTACCACCGCATACACTGCGATTAGTGAGCGCGCCAACTCAACGGCATAAGACCTTTGCTCATCTATCTGCACGATACGGGTCGCTCCGCCCGCAGCGTGATAAAGAGCCCCTAGAGAAAAACCCAGTATTGCCACAGCCACAACCATCTCCAGCAAACTAAAGCCGCGTTCATGTCCTACCACTCTTCGAGAGGTCATCACCTGTTCAAATCCACATGCTGCATTGGCGACCGAATTATAACCGAAAGCCCACGGCATAAAGCTGGCAATCCTGCATTTTTTACAGCAGTCTCCATATTTCGTATGGTGTGAGCATTCCAACCTGACAAGGCATAAAGAGTCTATGGCGGCCATTTATAGAGCGTACGCTCCGCGCATTCTGAGCCTGCTACTTGTCCATCTAATGCTGTCAGCCTGTTCAGAAATGTTATCTGGGCATATGACTGACGATGACAAGCTCCGCTCAGAATCCATCCCGCTAGGGCAGTTTTTAATCGCCTATCAGGCCGCAGATCGTAGCTTGCCGGCACTTGCGATCATGCATAATAGCGCCAAGAATAAAGTCCTGTGGCACACCGTCCCCGGCAAAAGCTTTGTGATGGGCGGCAAAGGCAAAGAGGCTATTCATGAGGTTAAGGGCTCTTTTTTTATTGATGACGAGACTCAGGATACCTGTGAAGATCAAACAGTTGCCAGCCTAAACGTTGTCGATGGGGCATTTGTCATTACCGGTGCTCTAGACTGTCAATCAGGTAAGTCTATTGGCTATGTGTTTACTCTTAAGCCGTATTCCAACAATCAATTATCGTTCTCGGCTGAGCTAGGCGACAAATCATATAACCGCATCTACTTGAATTACGCTTCAGAGAAAGACGAGAGCTTTTATGGCTTTGGCGAGCAATTCACATATTTTAATCAAAAAGGTAAAAAACTGCCGATTTTTATTATGGAGCAAGGCATAGGTCGCGGATCGCAGCCATTCACGTTACTCGTAGATATCAATGCAAGTGCAGGCGGCGAGTGGCACACATCCTATGCAGGTGTGCCGCATTACATGACCAGCAAAATGCGATCGCTGTTTTTAGAAACTTCAGAGTACTCATCCTTTGATATGACAGCAGACAATCAAGTGCAAGTTGCCGTATTTTCTCGTTCGATAAAGGGCCGGATTATTAATGGCGATGACCCATTAGCGTTAATAGAAGAATACACAACGTATTCGGGCCGCATGCGTGAGCTACCTGACTGGATTCATGACGGTGCGATTCTAGGCATGCAAGGGGGGACAGAAAAGGTCATGGCCAGCTATCAGCAAATGAAAGACAGCAAGGGCGCGGTGGCAGGCTTATGGCTACAAGACTGGGTAGGTCAGCGCAGAACATCATTCGGAAAGCAGTTATGGTGGAACTGGGAGTTGGATAATTCTCGCTATACAAACTGGGGCGACATGTTAGCCGACTTAAAGGAGGATGGCGTGCATGTTTTAACGTACATCAACCCTTTTTTTGCGCAGGTCGATGATAAGCCCAACGTGGAACGAAATCAGTTTAATGAACTACTTGAAAAAGGTTTTCTGGTTAAGACACACAATGGAGACCCTTACTTGATTGAAAATACCAGTTTTTCAGCGGGATTAATTGACCTGTCAAACCCCGAAGCCAGAAGCTGGATTAAGCAAGTCATTAAAGATGAACTCATTGCCAGCGGCGCCTCTGGCTGGATGGCCGATTTCGGCGAGGCCCTGCCATACGATAGTAAGTTGCACAGTGGCACGCCTGTTGAATCGCATAATCGCTACGCTGAAGAATGGCAGCAGGTGAATCGCGAGGCGATAAACGAAGCAGGGCGCGGTGATGATATTGTATTCTTTAGCCGCTCGGGATACACCAAAAGTCCCGGCTTGACCACGTTATTTTGGCTCGGCGATCAACTGGTCACCTGGGATAAGTACGATGGCATTAGAACCGCCGTGACTGGCTTACTTTCCAGCGGCCTCTCAGGCTATTCACTAAACCATAGTGACGTCGGCGGCTATACAACCGTGCCATCTCCGGCAAGCTGGCTAATCAATCATCGCTATCGCTCTAAAGAATTGATGCAGCGGTGGACTGAGTTGAATGCGTTCACCACTGTTTTCAGAACGCACGAGGGTAACCGTCCAGAAGCCAATCATCAATTCAATACGGACCACGAAACACTTGAACACTTTGCTCGATTCGCAAATATCTATAAAGCGTGGGCGGACTACCGCAAAAAACTGGTCAAAGACGCAACACAAAAAGGCCATCCTGTGGTCAGACATCCGTGGGTGCACTACCCAAATGACGACGTCGTGAGGTCACTAGATTATCAATTTATGGTGGGCGCTGACTTTATGGTAGCGCCGGTACTGGAACCTGGGGCAGTGTCCGTAGACATCTATCTACCGAAGGGAAGTTGGACCCATGTATTTACAGGTCAGGTGCACAACCATAAGCAGGGCAAGTCGATTGTTGTTGCAGCACCTATTGGGACGCCAGCGGTTTTTTATAAAACGGACTCAAAATCAGGTCAGCAATTTAGGCAGGCTTTACTGGCGAATGGTTTGACTGACTAACGCATGTTGTAACATACCGCAGCACAGCTTTCCGTTAGTACGCGCCCGCCCAACCTGCTAAGAACTGGCTAAAAAGACTAAGCATCGTCACCACAAAGATCAGCATTAATACCAGTCGCATGGGCCGGAACGGCTTGCGCTTGACAGCGTTAATGCCGCGATTAACAAAATCATCAACTTTTTTTTGATCCTCGGGGTAGAGGCTATTGTCGAAGCTGCGGTCAGGTTTTTGGGACGTATCTTCAGTCATAATGTTTCAGCGCACATGATAATAATAGGAAGCAGAGCTAGTCTCTACTTCCTGAACAAGAAAGTCATCCTGTCACAGACAACTGTCTCTGCCTAGAGCGCAAACATTTCTTCGCGCATCTCCATCAAGTTATCCGCACCTGCCAGCATAGTCACCTTTAGCGACGCAGTGCGCGGCAATAAGCGCTCATAATAGAACCTAGCCGTCATAACTTTTGCTTCGTAAAACGACACATCACCTTCGCCCGCGGCTATTTTCTGCTGTGCAACTATCGCCATCCGCGCCCAAAAATAAGCCAGCGTCACGTACCCGCTGTACATCAGATAATCAACCGCACCGCCGCCGGCGTTATCGGGATTAGCCATCGCCTGTTCACCCAGTTTCATCGACAAGTCCAACCACTCTTGCGTATGCGCCTGCAGCGGCTTCACAAACTCAGCATATTCAGCCGTATCGTGCTCTGCACAGAACTGGTCGATCGTCGCCGTGAAACCCATTAACAATTTGCCCCCAGTCGCCAACACCTTGCGACCTACCAGATCCAAGGCTTGGATACCTGTGGTGCCCTCGTACAGCATGGCAATGCGTGCATCACGCACAATCTGTTCCATGCCCCACTCACGAATAAAGCCATGCCCACCATACACCTGCACGCCGAGATTAGCAGACTCAAAACCCACCTCGGTCACAAACGCTTTTCCGATAGGAGTTAGCAAGGCCATCAAATCATCGGCTATTTTGGCGTCTTCCTCGCTACCCTTGGCAACAATATCGCTTTGCTGCGAAAGAAAATATAAGAAGGCTCGGCTGCCCTCGGCAAAAGCCTTCTGCGTTAGCAACATCCGTCGTACATCAGGATGCACAATGATGGGGTCTGCAGGACCATCAGGGTTTTTGGGCCCAGTCAATGAACGCATCGCAAGGCGGTCTTTGGCATAGGTGAGCGCGCCCTGAAAAGACAACTCAGCATGGGCCAAGCCCTGAATAGCCGTGCCAATTCGAGCGGTATTCATGAATGTAAACATGGCGTTTAAGCCACGATTAGGTGGACCGATCAGAAAGCCTTTGGCGCCGTCGAAGTTGAGTACGCAGGTAGCATTGCCATGAATACCCATCTTTTTTTCGATGGAGGCACAGTTGACTGCGTTTCGCTCGCCTACACTGCCGTCCTCATTAACATTGCATCTGGGCACGATAAATAAAGAAATGCCTTTGGTGCCTGCGGGTGCATCCGGCAGCCGCGCCAGCACGATATGCACTATGTTGTCAGCCATATCATGTTCGCCAGCGCTGATAAAAATCTTGGTGCCGGTGATCGCGTAGGACCCGTCTGCTTGCAGCTCCGCCTTGGTGCGCAGAAGCCCGAGATCGGAGCCGCACTGAGGCTCCGTTAGGCACATGGTACCCGTCCACTCGCCAGACACGAGCTTGGTTAAATACTTCTCCTTCTGCTCCGCATCGCCGTGCGCTGCTACGGTGTCGACCGCGCCATGACTTAAGCCGGGATACATGACCCACGCCCAGTCCGCAGTACCCGCAAGCTCGCTCATAATGATACCCAGCAGCGTCGGCATCCCTTGGCCGCCATACTCAGGGGACGCGCTCAGCGCCGGCCAGCCATTGTCAACATATTGCGCGTAGGCCTCTTTATAACCCGCGGGGGTAGTGACACATTCCGAATTCCATTGACAGCCCTCTTCATCGCCGACTCGATTCAATGGGGCTAAGACGTTTTCGGCAAAGCGTGCACCCTCATCAATGATGGCATTCATCAGGTCCTCTGTTGCCTCTTCATAGCCAGGCAAGGTTTGATGGACCTTTTCCGATTCCAGTAGTTCGTTAACAACGAATCGGATATCGCGTACTGGTGCTTTATAATCTGGCATGTTTATTTCCTCTCAATAATTCTAACTTGAGCACGAACAACGAGTGATTGCAAAACCCATGTGTTCGGCGATAACATTGTGCTGATATACATTGGGAAGTCAAACACCTTTTATGCCTCAACTGAACAAACGTTTGTTCGATGGTGACATGGGGCCGATGTCGGGCTACCTAAACAATACTCCTTACTCGGTCAAAAAATGCACATCGAGGTGATTAGCGGCTTCGGTAGCGTCCCAGTCCGGTAAATAGGGGACATCGCCCAACATCGGCGCGGGTAGCATTTGCCGCAGCGTCTCCAGATTTTCTTCATGGCAAGCCATCCGGGGACCCGGTTGATTGGCGACCCATGCGGCCAACTGCAGCCCGTCGCGGCGAATTGCCTCCGCCGTGAGCAGCGCATGATTGATGCACCCTAGGCGCATTCCAACCACTAAAATAACGCCCACTTGCAACTGAACCGCAACATCTGCCAGTGTTTCACGGGGGTTGATTGGCACTCGCCAACCCCCGGCGCCTTCTATCACAATAAAATTTGCTTGGCTCAGCATCACACCCCGACACAAGCCAACAAGGCGGCTGGCTTGCAGAGTTTTGCCTGCAAGGTTTGCCGCTATGTGGGGCGCGATTGCAGCCTCAAGGGCGACCGGATTGACCTGGCTGTATTCTAAATCCTCTGTCATCGCCTCCATCAAGCACAGGGCATCGTCGTTGTAACCGTTGTCATCGCAACCCGCTGCGACCGGCTTTATCGCCGCCGTGCGAAGGCCTGTCGCAGACGCTGCCGCCATCAGGGCACAGCTGATGGCGGTCTTGCCCACACCTGTATCTGTGCCGGCCACAAACCAAGTCTTGCTCATTTTTTCTTTAACACTCCGCAAATGACGTCATACGTCGCGGGCAACGAGCCCTCTAAACGCATGCCCTCATACGCGTGCAGCATAACCTGTAAGGAGCGGCGACTCGTAAGCCCGGTCGGCCGACTGCGGTTCATATTATGCGCACCCAGCGCTTTTAACTCATCCAATAAATCTCGCACGCGCGCATATTCCATGCGAAAACCTTTTGACTCTAAACTCAAACTAATAGTCGATATACGCCCTGCTGCCGCAACCAGTTCACAGGCCGATAAAAAAGCGTTTACGTGCTGATGCGAATCCACAGCAGCCCATGCCGAACGCAGCTCGCCCAATGTATCGGGCCCCAATGTCGTGAACACACACAGACCGCCAGGTCGCAACACTCGGGCCAACTCGGCAAACAGATGCTCCGGACGATAACACCATTGCAGCGCTAGACTACTGAACACCAGATCAACCGATTGATTCGCTAACGGCAGCGCTTCTGCATCCGCGACCAACCAATTACAATTAGCGCTGCCGCGCCCGCGGGCATATTTCACCATGCCCTGGGCAATGTCGAGGCCCACATACTGCGCCGCTGGATAACGACGCTGCAGCGCTGAGCAGAAGAATCCAGTACCACAACCCAGATCGAGCATAGTCGCCGGTTCATTCTGCCATTGGTTTAATAGTGATAGCAAGTGCTCACCAACATTGCGCTGCAATCGTGCGACTGAGTCATAGGTGTTGGCTGCACGACTGAACGATGCAGCCACCTCCGTTTTCTCCAGTTCCGGAGTGGTCGCTGGACGGGGACACAATATGCCAGTGGCGGCGACAAATCGCTGTATTTCACCGGCCAATGCAACCGGAGCATCCAGAGGTGCCAAATGACTTGAACCCTGCAGCAGCGTTACTTGGGCTGATTTCAGGACCCCAACACACGAAGCGACGGATGCACGCAGCGCCAGCGGCACCAATGTGTCCGCTTCCGCCAGTAAATGCAATTGCGGCGGCAGCACCGCGGCGAGCGATTCGCGCTGATCAAGTGTCTCCAGCCATCCCAGCCCCACCAGAAGCGTCTTAGACGCAGGCTCTCGCGGGTGGTTTTGCAACTGTCTCAGCAACGGTCGCGGTCGCGAAGAGCCGGCAACCTGCAGCCTATCAAAGCGCTTGAGTGCCGCGATGGGATCCGCTTCCACTGCAGCGCGAAACTGATGAAAGACGTCTGCGCTCATACCAGGCCAGTCGTCCTGAGCGACAAACAGAGGATTACTGCACACCGTCACGACGGCTGCTACTCGCGACGGCGCATGCAAGGCAAGCTCAACAGCCAGCTGCCCGCCCAGCGACCAGCCCACAAAAATTGCCTTTGCCGGACTACACTCAAGAATTTCCGCCAACAGGCCAGACAACGTCAGAGAGTCACCTGACTCAACACCAGGGGCGCAGCCTGGCAGATCCAACAGCGTAATATTTGCCCAAGGACGCAGCAGCATCAACAGCGGGCGCCATACTTCTCGATTGCATCCCCAACCATGCAGTAACACCAGCTCCTGCTGGGCAGCCTCGGTCGCTGGTAAGTATTCATGAGGGAGGGACAATCAGCTCACCGGCCAGCAGACCGCCAGCCGCTCCAACAATTGATCCACCTGTTCTGAGCTGTGCGCAGCACTCAGCGTAATCCGCAGCCTAGAAGTACCCGCTGGCACTGTGGGCGGCCTAATCGCACCAATCAAAAAGCCTTCCTCGGCAAGCCGGCTGCTCAAATGTACGGCTAAGGCGGCATCCCCTACCAACAGTGGCTGAATCGCGCTGGCGGACGCCATTAACGGCAAGCCAAGCTGCTGAGCTCCTACACGGAACCGCGTAATGAGTTGCCCCAAGTGCTCTCTGCGCCAGGGTTCCTCGCGCACCAAGGACAATGCCTCAAGGCTCGCTGCCGCGACCGCTGGAGGCAATGCAGTGGTGTAGATATAATTGCGTGACTGCTGAATCAAGCCCTCAATGAGCAGTTCGCTACCGGCGACAAAGGCGCCAGCCGTACCCAACGCTTTTCCCAGCGTCGCCATCAATACCGGTACGCAGGCCGCCCTCAGCCCCGCCGCCTCGGTACTACCGACACCTCGCGCGCCCAACACTCCGAAGCCATGCGCATCGTCCACCATTAGCCAAGCATCCTGGTCCGCACACAGGTCAGCCAGCGCAGCCAAGGGTGCCGTATCACCATCCATACTGAAAACGCCGTCCACCACCACCATCTTCGGGCCCTGCGCAGACTCTAGCTTGTCTTTAAGTGCTGCAATATCGTTGTGCGGAAACCGTTGAAAGCGCGCGCCGCTGTGCAATCCGCCGTCTAGCAAGGAGGCGTGGTTCAGCCGGTCTTCAAACACAGAATCACCACGCTGCAACAAGCTCGAGAGAATACCGACATTGGCCATATAACCACTGGAAAACAGCAAAGCTCGGGCGCGCCCGGTAAACTCGGCAAGCGCCTCCTCCAGCTGATGATGCGGGACACTGTGGCCGCAAACAAGGTGGGATGCGCCGCTGCCGACACCGTACTGGTTGGCAGCGCGACAGAAACGCTCGACAATCCGCGGATGAGCCGCCAAGCCAAGATAGTCGTTACTGCAAAAATTCAGATGCTGACGTCCGCTCAGGTGCACGCTTGGCCCCTGCGAAGACTCAAGGGTCAGGCGGTGACGGTATAAACCCTCTTCGCGACGCTGATCCAGAACGGCCGCAAGACGCTCAGGAAATCGAGGCACAATGACGGCCTAGCGAACTGCGGCATCATAAAAGTGCGGGCTCGGTATTGCCGGTGCCTTCTCCACATGGCGCCGCTCCGGCTCTATACCAAGGCGATCAAACAACGCCATGTCGGCGTTAGCTCTAGGGTTAGGCGTCGTCAGGAGTTTTTCCCCATAAAAAATGGAGTTGGCGCCGGCAAAATAGGCCAGGGCATGCATTTGCTCATTCATTTCCTCGCGACCCGCCGACAGTCTCACGTGGGACGCAGGCATCATAATGCGGGCAACGGCGATGGTGCGTATAAACTCAAAAGGGTCGAGGTCTTCTTCATTCTCAAGTGGCGTGCCCTTAACCCGCACTAGCATGTTGATGGGCACGCTCTCCGGGTGTTGCGCAAGACTAGCCAACTGCTGGAGCAGGCCCGCGCGATCAGTCTGTTGTTCCCCCATGCCAACAATACCGCCACTGCACACTTTCATCCCTGAACGACGCACATGATCCAGCGTCTCCAGACGATCTTGATAGGTGCGAGTGGTAATGACATCACCGTAGAATTCAGGCGACGTATCGAGATTGTGATTATAATAATCTAGCCCGGCCTCTGACAACTCCTCTGCCTGTGCCTGGGTCAACATACCCAAGGTCATACAACTTTCCAAACCCAGATCCCGCACGCCCTTAACCATCGCAACCACTTGGGGCATATCGCGTTGCTTGGGCGAGCGCCATGCCGCACCCATGCAAAAGCGCGTAGCACCGGATGCTACCGCCGCCCTAGCCTGTTCCAGAACGCGTTCAATTTCCATCAACTTTTCCACCTCCAGACCAGTGTCGTACCGAGTGCTCTGGGGGCAGTAGGCACAATCTTCCGGGCAGGCGCCGGTTTTGATGGAAAGTAACGTGCTGACCTGAACCTGATTTGGGTCAAAATACCGACGATGCACCGTTTGGGCTTGGAACAATAGGTCGTTAAAAGGCATAGCAAACAACGCTTCGACCTCTTGACGGGACCAATCATGGCGAATTTCCTTACCTGCTGCGACAGCTTGCGGCTCTTTCTCGGTGGCGAATGAATGCATATAACGCTCGAAAATCAATCAGTTAACAGGAAAAGCCAATATGATACCGGCCACTCGAATGTTGTCAACCCAACGGCCTACCTGTGGTTAACAACATAGGCTCCTGCTTGCTTGATGGGTGCTTTCCAAATTACTGCGTACTGTGCGGCCTGCGCAGCCACCGCAGTGTCCCTCTGTGCCTTGCATGTGAGGGTGAAATGCCCGTCAATCAAAGCTGCTGCTCAGGCTGCGCGATACCCTTGCCAACCACGGCAGCACTAAACACTGTCCGACGTTGCGGCAACTGCTTGCTAACACCACCTCCCTTTCATCGTGTTGTCGCGCCTTGGCTGTACGGCGAGTATTTTTCCTACATCATTCACCAGTGGAAATATCATGGCGAGCGGCGCATGACCCCTTTGCTGGCCTCTCTATGGCAGCGCAAGGCTGAGATTACGACCCCGTTGGATCGGCTAGTTCCGGTGCCGCTGCACTGGCGCAGGCGATGGCAGCGTGGTTTTAACCAATCCGAACTCCTGTGTAGGCAGTTGCTGGGCACAAATCCCGAACTCAGCCCCTGTCAGCTCGCAGATCAGCTAGTTAAGCGCAGGCGTTCGACCGCCGCACAATCGACTATGACGGCAAAGCAGAGAGCCCACAATCTTAGCGGTGCCTTTACAGTTTCTCAGCCCTGTGACAATCTACGAATTGCGATTGTGGATGATGTATTTACCACAGGGGCGACCGCTTCGGCCGTCGCCGCGGTACTGGCAGCTGCAGGTGCTAGTTATATCGAAGTCTGGTGCCTTGCCCGCACCCCCGCACCGGGCAATTAACGTAAAATGTTCCAGGATTTTTGTATGCGACTTACGGCACTTCTGTTCATGCTGTTTACCGCGCCGTCATGGGCAGAAGACCCTTTGAGAATAGCCGTGGCCGCGAATTTTAAACCTACGCTGGATGTTATCAGTCGCCAGTTTCAGGACCACACCGGAATTGAAGTCACGCTGAGCAGTGCATCAACTGGCGTCTTAGCCACCCAAATCCAACACGGCGCCCCTTTCGATCTGTTTTTTGCCGCAGATCGCGAGGCGCCGCTAACCATTATGACCCGCCAGCAAAACGAAAACGGCAGTGCCTTCTGCTATGCGCTCGGCAATCTGGCACTTGCAGGCGGTCGCGGCAGTATGTCCGCGCTAACACAAGCGGAATTCAGCGTCGCAATTGCAAACCCTGCCACAGCACCCTATGGCAGAGCCGCCCTTGACGTTCTTGCAAGGCCAGAGTTTGAAGCGGGTAACAACCGTAAGCTGGTAAGGGGCACCAATGCGACGCAGGCCTATGCCTTTTGGCATAGCGGGGCTGTTGATTTAGCACTGCTGCCGTTATCTTTAGCGCCGGCCTCTGCCATGCCAATACCGCCCGAATGGCATCGACCGATTGCACAATATGCCATTCCTCTGACACACAATAGCCAAGTAGATGCCTATCTGACTTGGATCAGAAGTGATACCGTGCGAACTCAAATTACAGCAGCTGGCTATCAACCTTGTCCTTGAGTAATGCAGAGCTTGATGCGATTTTTCTCACCATCGCTTTGGCCTCAATCACCACTGTCTTACTGTTAGTTCTAGGCACACCACTGGCCTGGTGGCTATCAAGGCGCCGCGGCAGTGTGCCTGCACTACTGGAGGCAGTCGTGGCCATGCCGCTGATTTTGCCTCCCACTGTTCTCGGGTTTTACCTGCTCTTACTGTTCGCGCCAAACACCTTTTTGGGCAGGTTCTGGCAAGAGCTGACGGGGTCGCAGCTGGCGTTTAGTTTCAGCGCTTTAGTCATAGGCTCGGTAATTTACTCTTTACCCTTTGTGGTGCAACCGCTGCAAACCGCGTTTGAACGAATTCCTCAGAATCTTCTGCAAGCAGCAGCGACCCTTGGCGCCCGGCCTGTGGATCAATTCCGCTCTCTCGTGCTGCCGTTAAGCCGTCGTAGTTTTATTACCGCGGCCAGTCTCGGTTTCGCGCATACTGTCGGTGAATTCGGCGTGGTGCTTATGATCGGCGGCAACATCCCCGGAGAAACCCAAGTGCTATCCATCGCCTTGTACGACTCTGTAGAATCCCTGCGTTTTACCGAAGCACATCGCTTAGCAGGAGCGCTAGTCGTTTTTTCCCTAGCGCTGCTATTTCTTCTCTACCGCCGTGACCGACAGCGTGGCTGGCGGGTGCGCGCATGAACGGTCTTACCCTCGATATAAGTTGCCCAGGCAACAATAACTTCTCTTTAGAGGTTGACTGCGAACTATCAGCGAGCGGCATCACGGCCGTCTATGGACCCAGCGGCAGCGGCAAAAGCACCCTGCTTGATTGTATCGCTGGCCTGCGCCAAACGGCACCCGGCAGCACCATTCGTCTTAATAATGAAACATGGCAGGACGCGGGCAACACCGTGCCAATCTGGCAACGTCATATCGGCTACGTATTTCAAGACGCTAGACTGTTCCCGCATCTCAATGTGCAGCGTAACCTTGACTACGCGCTGACGCGTCGCCCAAGGACAGGCAACATCCATTTAGAACAGGTCATCACTTGGCTAGAACTGAACGACCTGTTGTCACGTTCAACAGAGACACTCTCCGCGGGGCAGAAACAGCGTGTCGCCATCGGTCGCGCTCTGTTATCGGCGCCGCGACTCTTGCTGCTGGATGAGCCACTGGCCAACTTGGATCACGCCGCTCGGCAGCAATGTCTGCGCTGCCTGCAACAATTATCGCAAGAGCTGCAACTGCCGATGCTTTACGTCAGTCATGATATTGAAGAGGTCAGCCAACTGGCTGATCATCTGCTGTTGCTAGAACAAGGGCAACTGGTAGAGCACGGCTCGTTATTAGCGTTATGCAGTCGACTGGACACGCGCCTTTCACATGAAGAGCAGGCTGCAGCCATTCTCACAGCGACGGTCGCACAGCACGATACGGAATACGGTCTGAGCAAATTAACTGTCGATGGGCATAGTCTATTGGTGGGTCATTTGCCGCATGCGGTTGGTCAGTCGCGCAGAATACGCATCCCCGCCAGAGATGTTAGCGTATGCCGCCATCGCCCTTCGGACAGCAGCATTCTAAATATTCTCCCTGTTTCCGTCGTCGAAATCGAAGATACTAACACCGCCAAATTACTTATACGTCTCTGCCTAGGGTCGCAATACTTGCTCGCCCGGATCACCCGCAAGTCGTGCGTCGAACTTGGACTATGTATTGGTGACAAAATCTATGCTCAGATTAAAAGCGCGGCACTGTTGATGGAGACAAGCGACTCAGCATGACAACTCACCCTTACGACCAACTGACTCCCGATATGATTATCGATGCGGTGGAGTCTGCTGGGTATCTCAGCGATGCCCGACTGCTGGCACTAAACAGTTATGAAAACCGAGTATATCAGGTTGGCATTGAAGACAGCACACCACTGATTGCAAAATTTTATCGTCCTGAACGCTGGAGCGAAGCGCAAATTTTAGAGGAGCACCGCTTCAGCCTAGAACTGCAAGACGCAGAAATTTCCGTGGTGGCGCCTATGGTAAATCATCAGGGCGCGACCCTGCATACCTTCGAGGGATTTCAGTTTGCCCTTTTTATGCGTCGAGGAGGCTACCCGCCGGAACTCGATAATCTCGATAACATGCTGGTATTAGGCAGAACCCTCGGGAGAATTCATTCCGTAGGACGCGCCGCGCAGTTTACGGTGCGGCACTCGATGTCGGTGCAGCGGATGCTGAGCGACAGTCGCAAGCTGCTGCTTGAGCACTTTATCCCGCGTGACTTGGCGCCCGCCTATGAATCACTAACCGCGGATCTAGAGCAACAGGTCGAGTCAGTCTTCAACGAGGTTCAGCCCGAAGACTTCATCCGCATCCACGGTGACTGCCATGTCGGCAATATTTTGTGGCGCGATAACACCGCGCACTTTGTCGACTTTGATGATTGTTGTGCAGCGCCAGCGATGCAAGATCTGTGGATGTTTCTCAATGGCGAGCGTCACGATCGACAGTTGCAGCTGTCGGAGTTAGTGGAGGGCTATTCTGAGTTCTGCGATTTCGACCCTCGACAGATTCGATGGATCGAAACCTTACGCACATTGCGGCTGATTCATTATGCCGCCTGGCTGGGACGTCGTTGGAAAGACCCGGCTTTTCCACGCAGCTTTACGTGGTTCAACACCGAGCGTTATTGGGCAGATCATATTCTTGAATTGCGCGAGCAGATGTCGGCTTTACAGGAAGAGCCGCTGCAGTTGCTGTAGCTGTCTTGGTCATTCTGACCCGTTTTATCAGCGAGAACGCGACCCCGGGTAAATCAGAGACCACAGCCAACGCCAAATAGTATTGGAGGCGAGCACCTGACGGTCCACGGCGTCAAAAAATGTCTCCAACCCAGCCGGGTCTGAAAAATAATCCATACGTGTTTTGAAACCTCGTTCAGGATCCAAGGCCTTAACCACCTTCGCCGGGCTCCCGGCAACGACCACATTAGCCGGCACATCGCGGGTTACTACTGCCCTCGCTGCGACTACACTATTATCGCCTATGGTCACGCCCTTGAGCACAGTAGAGTGATCGCCCAACCAGACATTATTGCCAATGTGCACCGGTGTCGGGGTCTCTTGGCGCTCCATCCGGTCATAAATAGTGTGCCAGTCAGAATCAGTGACGTAAGCACCGTTCGCCAACATCACACCATTGCCCAGTATAATTTCGTCGCTGGCACTGATTCGGGAACCCGGACTCATTAGGCAGCAGTCGCCAATGACTACCCGGCCCTGGCCCATTTCTCGCCCCCAGACACCCACCTCCACCCTGTTACCCGGTTCACCGATGGCAGTAAACGACTGCCCTATCTGAATATTATTACCCGACAGATGCACATACCAAGGTTTCATAATGGTGTGGTAGCGTCCCAGCAACGCACACTCGGGGCGCAGGTAATACTCCGCATAC
This sequence comes from Halioglobus sp., assembly GCA_029246385.1. GTDB lineage: Bacteria > Pseudomonadota > Gammaproteobacteria > Pseudomonadales > Halieaceae > Marimicrobium. The sequence goes on along the minus strand of JAQWNG010000025.1, from coordinate 90,394 downwards.
CAGACTCTGAATTTCAAATAATACTTCTTTACCCAGTAGGGCCTTAAATCGTCGCGCATGTGGAGTCTTCTTCTATGAGTAGATATGCCTAAGGTAGGCAGTTATGATCGCAGTGGTGGCGACCAACATCAAACCCACGGTACGTTAAATTCACAACATAGAGGCGTATAGGTCTTTTGCAAGCCAATTCCCGCCCCGTGAGCAGCAATCAGCACCACCTGCACCCGAGACTGGCAGAAGTCGTTCGCCGGCATCTGCAGACAACCCATCGTGGAGCAATGGCGGCGTACAATATTCAGGCGTATCGCCGTTTGTCCACAGCGCTCAGCGCAACGCCCCGTCCCATAGTGTTGGATTCATTCTGCGGCACTGGACACAGTACCGCAGCCTTAGCAAAACGACATCCTGACCACTTGATTGTGGGGGTCGACAAATCTGCCAAGCGACTAGCGAAACACTCTCGCAGCGTAAACGACAACTACCTGCTACTGCAGGCTGATTGTGAGGACATCTGGACACTGCTAGTCGGTGATGGACTGCGGCCAGATTATCACTATATGCTCTATCCTAACCCGTGGCCCAAGGCTGCGCACCTGCAACGACGCATCCATGGCCACCCCAGCTTTCCGTTATTGTTGGCCCTCGGAGGAACGCTTGAGCTGCGTTCAAACTGGCAGATCTATGTCGAGGAGTTTGGCTGCGCGATGCATTTGGCGGGCCATCGCGGTTGCGTACTCAGAGTAGCCAATACAGGCTCAGACCTGAGTCTATTCGAACAGAAGTATCGAAACAGCGGTCATGAGCTCTGGTCGTACACGGCTAGAGTCATGCCTTAACGAAACAGGCGTTATTGGCGAGCACAGCAGACCTTTGTGCTTGGCCTGAGCAGCCTCAACCGTGATAATATGCGCTAGCGGCATTGAACACAGGCATGACAGGCACCACTTCACCCGCGAATTTAGCAAAGCCAGCACTAATAACGGCCTAACGAAATAATTGGCTAAAGCGTTCGCGCCAACTGGAGACTTCACCTATGTCCTCAACCACTACCGACCCTATGTGGCAAAGGATTCGCACAGAGGCGGCAGAACATGCGAGCGAAGAGCCACTACTGGCCAGCTTTCTGCACGCAACCATTCTAAATCATGAACGGTTGGAACTCGCATTGGGGTTTCACCTTGCCAGCCAGCTGGAAAGTCCGACAGTATCCTCGCAGCTTTTGCGCGAAGTGATTGCGGAGGCGTTTGAGCGCGATACAGTTATTCAAGCCGCGGTGCGAGCAGACCTGCAGGCGGTGGAGGATCGAGATTCTGCCTGCCATGAACTCTACATTCCGTTTTTGTATTTTAAGGGATTTCATGCACTGCAGACCTATCGAGTCGCGCATTGGCTGTGGGCAACGGGGCGTGAATCTCTCGCACTCTTTTTCCAAAACCGCATGTCTACCCGGTTCAGCGTCGACATACACCCCGCGGCTACTCTTGGCCTGGGTATTCTGCTCGACCATGCAACGGGCTTGGTTATTGGAGAAACAGCCGTGGTCGGTAAAAACGTGTCTATCCTGCAGTCCGTCACCTTGGGCGGAACCGGTAAAGATGAAGGCAACCGCCACCCGAAAATAGGTGACGGCGTGCTGATTAGCGCCGGCGCCAAGATTCTGGGCAATATTTGTGTTGGCGAAGGCGCCAAAGTCGGGGCAGGCAGCGTGGTGCTCGAAGATGTGCCGGCTCACACTACCGTAGCCGGTGTGCCGGCCAAAATCGTCGGACGGCCGGCCTCAGATCAACCGGCGCTGGAAATGGAACATGATTTCTGCTGCGACGAGGCCTCGGCAACAGCGGCTAAAAACAAGGCCTCTTAAAATCCCCGTGAGGCCTGATCAGTCCACCTGATGATACTGCGGTGAAAACTCCTGCACCGCTTCAACAAAGGCCGTCACATGATCTGGGTTCACGCCCGGAGTGATGCCGTGCCCAAGATTAAACACATGGCCACTCCCGTGCCCGTAGGCTGCCAGTATCGCCTTCACTTCACTGCGGATGCGCGCAGGCGAGGCGAGCAGCATACTCGGATCCATATTGCCTTGTAAGGACACCCGACTGCCAATCTGCTGCCTAGCCGACTGTATATCCGTGGTCCAGTCAATGCCAACGGACTGCGCGCCGCAGTCGGCGATCGTATTTAGCCATTGACCACCGCCTTTTGTGAAGACGATGATCGGCACTCTGCGCCCGTCAGCTTCAGCCGGCAGGCGAGAAATTATGCGCTGCATATACTGCAACGAAAACGCCTGATAACCAGCGGCACTCAGGCTGCCGCCCCATGTGTCAAAAATTTGTAGCGCCTGTGCGCCTGCCTTTATCTGCTCCGTCAAATAGTCCGCTACCGCATCAGCCAGCAGTGACAGTAGTTGGTGCATCAATTCTGGCGTGTCATAGGCCATGGTTTTAATTCGCGCAAAATCTTTTGATGAACCGCCCTCAACCATATAGGTCGCGAGAGTCCAAGGACTGCCAGAAAAGCCGATCAATGGCACCGCACCATTGAGCTCCCTGCGAATAGTGCTCACTGCCCGCATAACATAAGCGAGATCATCACCGGCCTTGAAGCGGTTCAAGCCCGCCAAGTCAGCCTCGCTGCGCACGGTCTTACGAAAGCGCGGCCCCTCGCCTTCTTCAAAATATAACCCCAACCCGAGCGCATCAGGAACGGTCAAAATGTCAGAAAACAAAATGGCGGCATCCATTGGATAGCGACGCAGAGGCTGCATTGTCACTTCACAAGCCAACTCTGCATTCTGACACAGGTCTAGAAAAGATCCTGCTTGCTCGCGGGTAGCGCGATATTCCGGCAGATAACGCCCTGCTTGCCGCATCATCCACACGGGCGTGCGGTCCACGGGCTGGCGCAGCAACGCGCGCAACAGCCGATCGTTCTTAAGTTCACTCATTGGAAAACAGGGTCCTTCTGTCGGTAATTATGAAACGCATAACATGTCTACGTGCTACTCGCCGCTCACTGCAACACATCGCGCAGCTCGCGCTCGGTCGCATCGTCAACGATACAGGCATCACCAATACTGTTGATCAACACTAGGCGCAAGCGCCCATCTATGACCTTTTTATCACGCGACATCAGCGCTAAAAAAGTAGCCGCATTCATATCCTCAGGAATAGCAACAGGCAGGTCCATTGCCAACAGCAAGTCACGGTAATCGTCCACTTCTGATACCGCGATCCAGCCACGCCTAGCGGACATTTTAAGCGCTAATAACATGCCTGTGGCCACAGCCTCTCCATGTAGCCATCGTCCATAACCCTGACCCGTCTCGATAGCGTGACCAAATGTGTGGCCAAGATTCAAAATAGCGCGAATACCACTCTCGCGCTCATCCAAGGCAACCACCCGGGCCTTGATCGAGCAACTGCGCTCAATAGCCTCAGCCAGCACCGCCTCCTCTTTCGCCAGCAGTTGCGACATATGCTGCTGCAACCAGCGGTAAAATGGCTCATCACTGATGAGACCGTATTTGACGACCTCTGCCAGTCCTGCACTCAGTTCCCGGGCAGGTAACGTTTGCAAGCTGTTAATATCAATCAGCACCGCCTTAGGTTGGTAGAAGGCGCCTATCATATTTTTGCCCGATGGGTGATTCACCGCTGTTTTCCCGCCGACTGACGAGTCCACCTGAGACAGCAACGTCGTGGGGATCTGAATAAATTGAACGCCGCGCTGATAACAGGCTGCGGCAAAACCGGTAATATCACCCACAACACCACCACCTAAAGCAATAAATGTAGTGCTGCGGTCGTGTTTATCCAGCATCACCCGATCGAAAATGGTCGACAGCGTTTCCAGCGTTTTATACTGTTCGCCATCGGGCAGGATAATTTCTGTAATCAACTTACGTTGGCCTAAAACAGCTTTGACCTTCGCCAAGTAGATGGGCGCAACCGTTTCATTGCTGACAATGACTACTTGGGAACCTGCGACGTGCTGAGCCAGTAAACGCACATCGGCAAGCAGGTCGCGGCCGATATAAATGGGATAACCACGCTCACCCAAATCCACATGCAAGGTATGCATTAACAAGGGCACGACAACTCCTAAGGTTCACATTTTTTTGTGGCATCTATTATAACGCTTTCAAGCATGTGCTGTCTTTTTAGCAAGCTTTAGTCGGAAGTGAGTTGCTTCACTAAGCGCTGCGCCACAATACGCGGGCTGCAAGCATCGGTCTCGATGATATGATCGGCAATCTCGCGGTACATTGGATCCCGTTCCGCCATAAGATCTCGTAATATCTGCTCAGGGTCACCTTTTTGCAATAACGGCCGGCCCCTGTCGCGCCGGGTTCGCCGCGCCTGCTCTTCCACGGTGGCATACAGATAAATAACAAATCCTCTTCCGGCGAGGGCATTACGATTTTCCGGACGCAACACAACACCGCCACCTGTTGCGAGAACGAGATCATCCCATTCCGTCATCTCCGCCACCACTTGCTGCTCTCGGTCGCGAAAGCCTTCCTCGCCCTCGACATCAAAAATCCACGGAATATCGGCCCCAGTTCTAGCCTCAATCTCCGTGTCAGTATCAGCAAAACGTAGTTTTAAATGTTCTGCGAGATACTTTCCGATGGTCGTTTTACCGGCCCCCATGGGACCGACTAGAAAAACTCTACGTAAAGTGGACATTGCGCTTTAAACCAACCTAGTCAAGGAGCGTATCAGCAAGAATACGCGGCGTAATAAAAATCAGAGTCTCTGTTTTCTTGTGAACTTGCGTTTCACTTCTGAAAAAAGCACCGATGTAGGGAATGTCGCCAAAGAATGGCACTTTACTCACTTGCTCAACGTCCTCAGTTTTAAATACACCGCCCAATACAACAGTCTCTCCGTTACCCACGAGCACTTGCGTTTCAAGCTGAGTCGTGTCGATCGAAGGAATAAAACCGCCAGTGCCCGTAGGCACCAAACTCCCCACAGTATCCTGATTGACTCTAAGATCCAGCATAATGCGATCATCCGGAGTGATATTAGGGGTTACAAACAATGCCAGCACCGCATCTTTAAACGCCGTCGTCGTTTCACCGCTTGGAGAAGATTGCTGATACGGAATCTCGGTACCAGACTTGATTGAAGCCTCTTGCTTATCGCCAGTAATCACCTTTGGCTGAGACACAACTTCTCCCTCACCCTCAGCTTCCAGTGCTGACAGCTCAGCTGTCAGGAACAAGTCACTGCTGGCAAAACCGATGGCAAAACCGCTAGTAGACGCAACCCCAAGGTCAACTAATAACGCGCCAGGGTAGCTCACGGAAGCGAGGGTACCGGCTATTGCCGAATCGGTCAGGCCTACCACATTAGCCGTGTCACCTGAAACAGACACGATATTATCGTCACTCTTGTTAAGATAGCCACCACCCCACTCAATACCAAGATTTTTGGTGGCATCAGATTGAGCGACTACAATACGGGCTTCGATCATTACCTGACGAACGGGTATATCGACCAGCACCAGCAGGTCTCGAATTTCAGCGAGCTTTGCCTCTGTATCCGTAATGATAATAGAATTAGTGCGCACATCGACCACCACGGAGCCCCGCGGAGATGTCAGGCTACCGCCATCCTCTGAGCCTGCCTCAAACAGCCCCACGATATCCTGTGCTTTGGCATAGCGGATACGCACAAACTCTGAGCGCAGCGGCGCGAGCTCGGCAATTTGCTTGTTCGCTTCAATTTGTTGGCGTTCACGCTCGGCGATTTCTGCTCCCGGAGCGACCATCAGCACATTGCCCACCTGCCGCTTGTCTAAACCCTTAGTTTTTAATACTAGGTCCAGAGCCTGATCCCAAGGAACATCCTGCAAGCGCAGGGTAATACGCCCCGATACGGTATCACTGGCCACCAAGTTTAACTCGGTAAAATCCGCAATGAGCTGGAGTACCGCACGAACTTCAATATCCTGAAAGTTCAACGATATCCTTTCCCCTACATAAGTAAATTCGTTCTTACGCCGCTCCGCCTCCTTCTTGGAGAGTGGTTTGACGCTGATCACATATTGATTGTCGGCCTGATACGCAAGGTAATCGAAATCACCGGTGGTTTTTAATACCAGAGTCACACCCCTAACCGTAGTATTCACATCCACACTGTCCACGGGTGTAGCGAAATCTGTCACATCGAAACGTCGCATGAAGCGCTGAGCGACAGTGGTATCGAGAAACTCCACGTTAACGTCGCCCCCTTCACTGAACACGTTAACATCCACCTTAGGATTCGTCAGTTCCAGAGTGAGCTTGCCCTCTCCGTCGCCCGTGCGCTGAAACTGTAAATCACGAATTTCAGATACCGCGTCCATAACTTCAACTACGCCCGCACTCATCAGAAGAGGGTCACTGGTAGACTTGAGATATTCGCTGCCCTCTTGGCCAATCATCAAAAGGAGGCTGTTGCCGTCCACACGTGTCTCATAAGGCACTAGCTTCACCAGCTCAACCACTAGCCTAGTGCGATCGCCAGACTCGAGTACCACCGCTTTGTTAGCGTTGCCATAGGGCAACGAATAGCGTTTTTGATCGAGGCCACTTGAGGTGCCGAGAAAATCCACCGCGATGCGGGCCGGCTTCTCAATTGCATAGATTTTGAAGTCCGGCGGTGTTTCATTAAATTCAAGCCGCACTTCAAACTTGCCACCCGACTTAGAACTAAACTCGATATCCTGCACCATCGGCCCAGCGAATGCAGCGCCTGCCACAAGGCTCATCACCAGCGTAACGACTGCCCTGAAAAACCTGCTGCTATCCACCCATCGCATTTTAGTCATGGCTTTTATCCCAAAATATGGTTCTCAATCGCCACGGTATCTGACAGTGGCGGCGGCTCATTTGCCGACTAATTTGATGGTGCGAGGGCGCTCTACCCAACCCTCTGAAGTCCCATCGCTAACGATTTCAACGACCGCTACAGAGGTCTCGGTCATACCGACCACCTTGCCGTGGTGGCGCCCCAAATAATTCCCGGCCTGAACACGGTGCACACCCCCATCGGGGTCTTTGATCAAAGACCAATTATTCTTATTTCTCGCCAGTGTTCCAACCATGAGCAGCGAGTCGAGAGTGAACTGCTCCAAAAATTCTTTCGAGCGACCGTCATCCGGCTTGATGGCCGCAATGGCCTGCAGTTCAGTCGTTTTTCGGACCTCAATGGGCCGCTCAAACGGACTGCGCAAGTTGGTCGCACTATAGGCAAACGCTTCATACACTTTCAGCGCAGGCAACGGCGCAATAACACCCGCTGGACGGGAACGCTTCTCTTGCATGAAACGATCCAAGTCAGAGACATCTCCCGCTGAGCATGCCGCCAAAAATACAGCTGCAAGACATAATAGCAATAAAGTGCGGGATAAACAGTTCATCCCTCCGCGTCCTCGTCTTTATAACGATAAGTCTTCGCCAAGATTTTTATATCGAGGACATTCGGGTTATCGCGACGGGTGTCAATCTGAAAATCATGCAGTGTAACAATGCGGGGCAGAGCGGCCATGCCACTGATAAAAGCGCCTAGATCGTGATAGGAGCCAGACGCCACTATCTCAATGGGCAGTTCTATATAGAATTCGCTTTCCTTTTCCGTTTGAAGGTCAATCACGGCGATCTCCAGACCATTCAGTAAGCCTTTATTGGTAATATCTTCTAACAGTCCCGGCACCTCAGTGTCGCTTGGCAGCTGGCTCACCAACGCGCCAAAAGACATCTCCATTTCCGCCATCTGTTGGCGGTAGGCGCTGAGGTTGGCTGCCTGGAACGCCTTTACCTCAAAATCTTTTTTAAGGTCTACCTCTTTCGCCTCCGCTGCAGCTAACGCCAACTGCAACCCTTCAACATGATAGTAGTAGCCCGCCACAAGGACTAAGGCCAGTAGCAACACGCGGACAAAAACCTTGATCGGCAGCGGCCAGGCCCCGACATTGTCAAGATCAAGACTACCAAAATCAAATTCACGCACTGAGCGGGCAGTATCTTCAAAGGCCATGGCTCACCCTTCTCCTAACGCGTCTTCAATGGCTGGAACATGAACGGTTAACACGAACACGTTTGCCTGATCGCCAAATTCCGGGGCAGCAGTGACCTTGTCCAAGTTTGCATTTGCCAGCCAGTCTGATGCATCGAGTTGTCGCATCAAGCTCGACACCCGGATATTCGATTCAGCCACACCCGTCAACGTAATATCTGGCCCCACAGCAATTAGCTTAGTATAAAAAAGGCCATCCGGAACTGTCCGCACAAGTTGATCCAACACTCGCACAATAATGGGCCGATTGCCCTGTAACCGCTGAATAACCCGCATGCGCGCCAGCAATTGATCACGCCGCTTTTGTAGTTCGCGAATTTCAGCGACCTGTTTGTCCAGAGCCTTAATATTCTCAGTTAGGTACTGATTCCGCGCAGTCTGATGGTCAATCTGGCTATTAATCACTCGGTCCGCGAGCAGGATTAAGCCTACGCTGAGGATCAACACCAATGCCACAGAGGACAGGAATTCTTTTTTAAGAATCTGGCGACGTTCTTCGCGCCATGGCAATAAGTTGATTTGCGCCATTAGCCGAAGCTTCTCAACGCTAGGCCACACGCAATCATCATTGCCGACGCATCCTTTGCGAGCGCCACTGCGTTAACCCGAGGGGAAATCGACATCTGCGCAAATGGGTTCGCCACTGACGTTGTCGTACCCAACTTATCTTGTACTAGCTCGCTCAGCCCATCCATAGCAGCAACCCCACCCGCTAAAATAATGTGATCGACACCGTTATACTGGCTGGAAGAAAAAAAGAACTGTAAGGAGCGAGCAACCTGCTGTACCACCGCCTCCTTGAACGGCTCCAACACTTCTGACTCATAGTCGCCGGGCAAGCCCCCCCGCTTCTTGGCCAAGCCCGCTTCCTCCAGAGGAAGGCCGTAACGGCGCATTATTTCGTCTGTCAGCTGCTTGCCACCAAATAATTGCTCACGTGTGTAAATAGTCAATCCATCGCTGAGTACGCTTAAGGTTGTCATCGTTGCGCCAATATCGACAATCGCAACTGTGGCGGCCTCGTCCAAGTTCAACTGATCCCGCAGCACAGAAAAAGCCCTCTCCATCGCATAGGCCTCGACGTCGACGATTCTAGGAATCAAACCTGATTCCTCAATCGCTTCAACCCTAGACTCGATAGTTTCTCTACGACACGCTGCCAACAATACCTCCACCTGATTATCGTGCTCCGGTGAAGGGCCCTGTACCTCAAAATCGATAGCAACCTCTTCTAAGGGGTAGGGAATGTACTGATCTGCCTCGAGAGTGAGCTGCATCTCCATATCATCCTCATTCAACCCCTGCGGCATATCAATCAACTTAGTGATGACGGAGGAACCGGCAACGGCCGCTGCTGCATTTTTGACCTTAGTTCTAGATTGCTCAACGGCCGTGCGAATGGCGTGAGAAATACTCACTACGTCATAGGCGCCTTTTTCTGCGACAGCGCCCTGCGGCAGTGCAGTCACCCCGTAACTTTCTACGCAATAGCCGTCGCCTGAATAGCTCAACTCCAGTAACTTTACTGCCGCTGAACTGATGTCCAGCCCAAGAACAATCGACGATTTGCTTTTTCCAAATAATCCGAACAATTTTTTTCCTATCAGTATCACTAACTTAGCGTGTTTATATGCAATACTACCGCCATGCTAGATATACCACAGACCCCGATATATCACAGGCAAAAAAAAGCTTACAATTACCAACTGGACACTATTGTTATCGCTTCATAGATATATAAGTGACTGTTTTATAGGGGCTAAATGATCTTCCTTCGACTTGTTGTGCGGCTGTGCTTGCTCGGTACTTTGGGTGCGATATGGTTGCTCGCCGGCACCTATCTTTACCTCAGCCCAAACCTTCCAAATGTTGAGACCCTGCGCGACGTAAAGCTGCAAACGCCTATGCTGGTGTATACCCGCGAGGGCGAACTAATCGGGCAGTTTGGTGAACAAAAGCGCAGCCCGCTGCCTTTTGACGCCATTCCCGAACAATTCATTAAGGCCCTTTTAGCGGCAGAAGACGACAATTACTTTGCCCACAACGGCATCGATTTACCGGGACTGATGCGCGCCGTTTCTGAATTGGTTCTCACTGGTGAAAAAGGCTCCGGAGGTAGCACATTAACGATGCAGGTAGCGCGAAACTACTTTCTCAACCTCGATCGCACGTTTATGCGCAAGTTCAACGAAATACTGCTCGCTATTGAGATTGAACGCGCACTGAGCAAACAAGAAATCTTTGAGCTTTACTTCAACCGCGTCTTCCTCGGCCATCGAGCCTATGGTTTCGAGGCCGCTTCGCAGGTTTACTATGGGAAGAGTATCGGCGAATTAAGCTTAGCCCAGCATGCCATGCTCGCCGGAATCCCCAAGGCACCCTCCCGCGACAACCCCGTCAGCGGGCCCGAGGGCGGCAAACAGCGCCGCGACTGGATTTTGGGCCGCATGCTTACCCTCGGCTACATCAGCGTCGCACAATACCAGAGCGCACAACTTGAACCTGACGCCGCCCGAATTCACGGCGCTCAGTTGGGTTTTGCCGCGCATTATGCCGCGGAAATGGCTAGACAACAGATGCTACAGCGCTACGGCATGGAAGCCTACACTAACGGCTACCACGTCTATACAACGATAAGCAGTGATCTGCAGCGAGTTGCCAACCAGTCTGTCATAAACGGCCTCGTCAGCTACGATAAGCGCCATGGATACCGCGGCCCTGAGCAACAATTTCCGCCCGCATCACCTGGCGAGGACAGCCTAAGCCAATGGCGAAAGGCGCTGACGAAAACACCTATTATCGCCGGTCTGCAGCCCGCCATTGTCACCTCGGTGACGGATAAAGCGGCCACTTTGTTGCTGACTGACGGCAGAACCCCTGATCTATTGTGGGAAAATGGTATACAACAAGCGCGACCCTATCTAACCGAAAACGCCACCGGACAATCCCAGCAGCCGGTATCCGATGTGCTCGCTGTTGGTGATCTGATCAGAGTCCGCCAAAGTGACGATGATTTTTGGCAACTGGCTCAAGTCCCTGCAGCCCAGGCCGCTCTGATTTCCCTGAATCCAAATAATGGTGCTATTGTCAGTATGGTCGGTGGCATAGGCTTTGCAATGAGCAAGTTCAACCGAGCCAGTCAGGCCAAGCGTCAACCTGGTTCAAATTTTAAACCGTTTCTATACAGTGCGGCCCTGGATGCCGGCTACACGGCAGCCACAATTATTAACGACGCTCCCATCGTTACGGGCGGGGATGGAGCAGGGGACCTTTGGCGCCCGGAAAACGACGAAGGTAAGTTCTATGGTCCTACGCGATTGCGCTGGGCTCTGACTAAATCACGCAATTTAGTGTCCATTCGCTTGCTGCAGCGGCTTGGTGTTGCGAGATTGATAGACCATGCTAAGCGTCTCGGCTTCGATACCTCAAGTTATGCGCCAGAATTATCCTTGGCTCTTGGCACGCAAAGCATTACGCCATTAGAACTGGCCACGGGTTACGCCGTTCTGGCCAATGGCGGCTACCGCGTAGAACCACACCTCATTCAGCGCATCGAAAATCTCGACGGTGAAGTCGCATTTGAAGTTAGTCCTCTCACGGTCTGTCCAGACTGTGATCTGCTCAATATATCGCAGGACCCGGATGAGGAGATGACTATGGAGGAAATTATGGTGGCACAGAGCTCAGAAGCACCACAATTTCCACCCGCGCCACGTGTGCAGGACGCAGGGGTCAATTATATCATCAACAGTATTCTTAAAGACGTTATCACACGCGGCACCGGTCGGCGCGCACTCGTACTAAAGCGCAGTGATATCGCAGGCAAAACCGGCACGACAAATGGCCCAATGGATGTCTGGTTCTCCGGATATACCGAGGCGGTAGTTACGACAGTCTGGGTGGGCTTTGACGGTTACACGCCTCTAGGCCGCAAAGAATTTGGTGGCACTGCCGCTCTACCCATCTGGATCGAGTATATGCAAACGGCACTAGAGGGTAGCCCGCAAGTGCAGCGTCCCGCCCCGCCGGGCATTGTCACCGTCAAAATAGATCCCGACAACGGACTGCTGGCAGTCCCCGGTCAACGCAACGCTGTGTTTGAATATTTCCTGCAGGGAAGCGTGCCTCAGCAAACGGGGGGCGGACAAGACAACGTCGCTGGCGATGGCGACATATCCGATCAGATCAACGATATTTTTTAGTGCCTAGAGCACCGGCAAATAATTTTTGGGGTAGGGTAGGCGGGCAACGCCACTATCGACCGCTGCCTTAGCGACGGCAGGCGCAATACGCGTCAACAAACGTCCGTCCAGCGGCTTGGGAATGATGTAGCTTGGCCCGAATTCGAGCGCGTCTACGTCACAGGCCGCCAGCACTTCCTCAGAGACAGGCTCCCGCGCCAACGCGCTGAGCGCTCGCACTGCAGCTACTTTCATCTCTTCGTTAATGACGGTTGCTCGGACATCGAGGGCGCCGCGAAAAATGAACGGAAAGCCCAACACATTATTGACCTGATTAGCATAGTCCGATCGGCCGGTAGCGATTATCAAATCGTCTCTAGTCGCCAACGCCAGTTCAGGCTTGATTTCCGGATCCGGATTGGAACAGGCGAACACCACAGGCCGGTCTGCCATGGACAGGAGCATTGCCGGGGTCAACAAATCAGCCCCGGAAAGGCCTATAAACACATCAGCGCCTTTAACCGCGTCGGTCAAACTCCGCTTGTCAGTGTCATTCACAAATTCTTGCTTGTAGGCGTTGATACCCTCACGACCGTCGTAAATGACACCGCGGCGGTCAAGCATAAAAATATTCTCGCGCCGCACGCCCATTGTAAGTAACAACCGCATGCAGGCGATAGCCGCGGAGCCAGCTCCCAGACAGGTAATGATCGCCTCTTCCATGCACTTGCCTTGAATTGTAAGCGCATTGATCAACGCCGCGGCGGTTACAATCGCGGTCCCGTGCTGGTCATCATGGAAGACGGGAATATTACATCGCTCAATGAGCGCCGATTCAATTTCAAAACACTCTGGGGCTTTGATGTCTTCAAGATTAATGCCACCAAAGGTGTCGGCTATATTCGACACCGTGGAAATAAACTCCTGTGTGTCCTCTGTATCCACTTCAATATCGATAGAGTTAATGCCGGCAAAGCGCTTAAAAAGTAGCGCCTTACCTTCCATTACAGGTTTACTGGCCAAGCTACCAAGATTGCCAAGTCCCAGTACCGCAGTGCCATTGCTAATGACTGCAACTAAATTACCCTTGCTCGTGTAACGGTATGCAAAATCTGGATCATGGGCAATTTCACGGCAGGGAGATGCGACACCAGGGCTGTAAGCCAAAGACAAGTCGCGCAGCGTCTCGGCTGGCGTAGTCAGCTCAATACTGATTTTTCCGGGCGTGGGCTCTGCGTGATAAGACAGTGCATCACGTTTCAAGTCTTCGGACATGGGTCTACCTGCACACAATAAAAGAGTCGCGAAAAAAGTCCGATAGAGTATAGAAAAAGTACGTCAGTGACAACGCGACAGGTGATCTCTGAAGATAACGCGAACCCAGCGTATCGCAATCGATATCGTTGTTGCGTTGGTATTAGGGTATGCTTGCGCAAAATTTATAGTCGATATGCCCTACCGTTTGGTACCGCGACCACCGAAACGCTTGTTAAAACGGTCAACACGACCACCCGTGTCTAAGGTCTTTTGCTTGCCAGTGTAAAACGGGTGGCACAAAGAGCAGACGTCGACATGGAAATCTTCGCACCGTGTTGAACGTGTCTGAATTGTGTTTCCGCAACTGCATGTGGCAGTGACGACTTCATACTTGGGGTGGATATCGGCTTTCATAACATGTAACTCCTAGTAATTAGTGCCGCCACCCAACCGCTGTTGGGCACCGCACTTCGATGGGAGACTTGAACCGCCACAGGCATATGTGACCGAAAAAGAGGCGGGCATCTTACCAGACGCAGTGTTAGAAGCAATAGCGGCCGCCATTTTGCTACACTAGAGACTTTATTGACTCTTTGAGTAACCAAAAAACGCAATGTCCGTACTTCGACTGGCCATTCCATCGCCTCTGCGTCGCCATTTTGACTATTTAGCGCCCATTGGGATGAGCAATGCCGCTCTGGTTGGTTTGCGACCGGGCATTCGGCTGCGCGTTCCATTTGGTCGGCGCGAGGTAACCGGCTACTTGCTGGCCGTGGTCGAGAATACCGATGTTCCCTTAAACTCGCTAAAGCACGCACTTGAAATTCTCGACGAGGCTCCACTGATCGATCCACAACTGCTGCATTTATGCGGCTGGGCCGCTGACTACTACCACCACCCGCACGGGGATGTATTCGGCACATTGTTCCCCAAACGCCTGAGAGAGGGCAAACCGCAACAGCCGCAAGGTACGCTAATGTGGCAACTTACCGCCCTAGGCAAAAGCCTGCCGGAGGCTGCGCTGCCGCGATCACCACGCCAGGCACAAGCGATCAGCCTGCTGATGCAACACGCTGTCATCAAGAATACTGTATTTAAGGATCATGGCATAAGCGCCAGCGTTCTACGCAGCTTGGAGGGCAAAAAACTGATCCAGTCGCACATTCAAAGTGAGCGCTCACATCTATTTAAAGTCAATCACCACATAACACTCAACCCTGAACAGCACGCAGCGCTGGATGCGGTAGCCGGGGCAGGGAAGGGATTCAGCTGCCACCTGCTAGAAGGTGTCACTGGCAGCGGTAAAACTGAAATCTACCTGCGATTAATCGAAGACTGTCTGCAACAGGGGCGTCAGGCGCTTATTTTGGTGCCTGAAATAGGCCTAACACCGCAAACCCTCGCACGCTTCGAACAGCGCTTTGAAGCTACTATCGCGGTGCTGCACTCGGGACTGAGCGATGCGCAGCGCTATCAGGCATGGGAAGCCGCCCGCGCCGGTAATGCCCATATCGTTATTGGCACCCGATCAGCGGTTTTTACGCCGCTTGCATCACCGGGGCTGATTATCGTGGATGAGGAACATGACGGCTCTTATAAGCAACAGGACGGCTTTCGTTACTCAGCGCGAGATGTTGCCGTAAAACGCGCTCAGATACAGTCAATGCCCATTTTACTGGGCAGCGCGACGCCGTCACTGGAAAGCATTCACAACGTTGTCACTGCACGCTACCAGCATCATCAACTCACACACCGCGCCAGCAGCGGGGGGATGCCACAGATAAAAGTACTGGATGTACGCCGGCAAGAGCTCCGCGCTGGACTGTCCAACGAACTGCTAGACGCCATACAAGAAAAGTTACAACTCGGACAGCAAACCCTGCTATTTCTTAACCGTCGCGGTTTTGCGCCCACGCTGCAATGCCATGATTGCGGCTGGATCGCCGAATGTAGCGCCTGCGACGCTCGGCTGACCGTTCACCGGCGCCGCGGGCGTCTGCGCTGCCATCACTGCGGGTACTCCCGCATGCTGCCCAGGCAATGCCCCCAGTGCAACAGCGAGCGACTAATGACCGCGGGTCTTGGCACAGAACAAACAGAAGACTTTCTACGCACGCACTTCAAACAGTGGGCCACTTATCGCGTTGATAGTGACTCCATGCAAAGCAAAGGTTCCATGCAGGCTTTGGCGGAAGATATTAATAGGGGGGAACCCTGCATTTTGCTAGGCACACAAATGCTCACCAAAGGTCACCACTTCCCGCGCGTGAGCCTGGTCGCGGTAATTGATGCTGATGCCTTGCTGTTCAGTACTGACTTTCGCGGTGAAGAGCGTATGGCCCAACTCCTGACCCAAGTGGCTGGCCGCGCCGGCCGCGCTGACATTTCTGGCAAAGTTCTACTGCAAACGCACTACCCCGACCACCCGGCGCTGCTTGCGATGTTGACCACCAGCTATGCCGAACAGGCCAGAGTGCTACTCAAGCAGCGCCAGGCGTCAGGTATGCCTCCCGCAGGACAATTAATCGTATTGCGGACCGATTGCCCAGATGCGGAATACGGCGAACAGTTCCTGCAACAGCTGCGCCAGCACGGCACGCCTTACCTCCCCGACGGCGCCAGACTCATTGGACCACTGCCTTCGCCCATGCAGCGCCGTGCTGGCAAATACCGCTGTCAATTGCTACTTACCGCACCCACCCGCGGGGCTGTCCAGGCTGCAGCCAGAATCTTAGTCGCAAACGCCGAAGCGTTACCCGCGCGGCACGGGCTAAAGTGGTCAATCGACATCGACCCCCAAAACGTTTTCTAAATACGACTTCTCTGGCTATCGCTGTGGCTTATGGTGATAATACAGAAGGTTATCCGGTGTACTCGCGCTCGGCGCCTTTTGAAGCAAATCAGGTTACCCCTCACAATGAAGGAAGAACTCACACGGCTTATTCACCAAGCCCTCGATGCACTCGTTGCTCAAGGCCTGTTGCCGGATGATCTCGCACCTCAGGTACAGATTGACCACACGCGCGATAACCGCCACGGCGACCTGGCCAGCAACATTGCCCTGACGCTCGCCAAATCCGCAAAGCGCAACCCGCGCGAGCTAGCAACACTCATCAGCAATGCCCTGCCGGCGAACTCACTGGTGATTCGCACTGACATTGCCGGCCCAGGATTTATTAATTTCTTTCTGTCAGATGACAGCAACCAAGCAGTGGTTCGCACCATCCTCGAACAGGGAAAATCGTTCGGCACCTGCAACGCAGGCAGCGGGCGCAAGGTTCAGGTCGAGTTTGTTTCCGCCAATCCAACCGGGCCACTGCACGTAGGCCATGGCCGAGGCGCCGCGGTAGGGGACAGCATCTGTCGCCTGCTAGCCGCAACGGGGTGGGAGGTAGCTAGCGAGTTCTATTACAATGATGCTGGCATACAAATCGACAATCTGGCTGTCTCCGTGCAAGCACGTTGCAAAGGCATGACGCCGGATGATGCCGAGTGGCCGCAAGACGGTTACCGCGGTGATTACATAGCCGATGTGGCCCAGAACTTTTTACTCGGCGCTAGTATTGAGGTCCAAGGCCAGCACATTGTTGCTTCAGCCGACCTCAATAACTTGAATGATATTCAAACATTTGCCGTCGCCTACCTCAGGCGTGAGCAGGATTTGGATCTGAAGGCATTCGCCGTGCATTTTGACGCGTATTTCCTCGAATCCTCGCTTTACGACAGCGGCGCAGTAGGAGACACCGTAGAACGACTCATCGAAAGGGGCCATTGCTATGAGCATGATGACGCGCTGTGGCTGCGCACCACCGACTTCGGCGATGACAAGGACCGCGTTATGCGCAAGCGCGACGGAGGGTATACCTATTTCCTTCCAGATGTGGCTTATCATCTAAACAAGTGGCAGCGCGGCTTTGAACGCGTTATCAACGAGCAGGGGGCAGACCATCACAGCACGGTGACCCGGGTTCGCGCAGGCCTGCAAGCTCTGGATCAAGGCATTCCAAAGGGCTGGCCCGATTATGTACTGCACCAAATGGTCACCGTCATGCGCGAAGGCGAGGAAGTTAAACTGTCCAAGCGTGCAGGCAGCTACGTCACCCTGCGCGACCTGATTGAAGAAGTGGGGCGAGATGCGACACGATATTTCCTAGTGGCGCGCGCACCGACTTCACAATTGACTTTTGATATTGACCTAGCGCTTTCCCAGAGCAATGACAATCCGGTGTATTACATTCAATACGCCCACGCTCGCACCTGCAGCGTGATGCGCAAACTCGTCGAACAGGATTGGGAATGGCATCATAAGAATGCGTTGCAACACTTGGATCAACTTCAGGAAGAACATGAAAAGAATCTGTTGCGCCGACTGGACCGTTACCCCGAAACTCTGGCAGCTGCCGCACTAAACAGTGAACCCCACACCGTGGCCACGTACTTGCGCGAGTTAGCCGGCGAGTTCCACGCCTGGTACAACGGGCATAAAATACTGGTTGAAGACCGCGACCTGCGCGACGCGCGGGTCGCCCTCAGTCAGGCCACGGGTCAGGTTATCGCCAATGGGCTGGGCTTGCTGGGCGTTGCTGCGCCCGAGGTTATGTAAATAATGGCCAAGGATTATGCTAAAAAAAAGCAGAGTAAGAGCACTCGAAAGTCGCCCGCTCGAAAGACTCAGGGGCAGCGACACTCAGGCAATAGTCAGCCTCGCGGCACAGGATTGCGCCTCTATGGCGCGGGTGTGCTGACGGGCATATTTCTGAGTTTTATTGGCTACCTCGTGACACTGCCCGACCCAACAGTCTCGACAGCCCAGACTGAAGCACTGGAGCAGCCAGAAGTGATCGTCCAAAGGCCGCGCTTCGATTTTTACACCAACCTTACCCAAGAAAGCATTGATGAGGTACAGGAACTGCAGGATACCGTGGAGCCCGCAGCGGATGTCCGCAAACCCCCTGCCGCAACAGAACTGCCCGAGCCCTATCTATTGCAGGCCGGGTCTTTTAGGCAGCAAGATGACGCAGAACGACGCCGAGCTCAATTACTGCTGCTGGGACTAGAGCCTATCATTGAAGAAATAAGCAACGGCAACGGCATCTGGTTCCGGGTCTATCTCGGGCCTTTTGAGTCCCGTGAGCTTATGGTGAAAGCGCGGAGTCTTACCACGAATCAGAATATAGAAACTCTGTTACTGAAGCGCGGCGGCACCTGACGGCGCCGGGGCCCTTGAATTTTGCGCAGATCACCCCATATCTGCATTACAGGCCCCACTAATATCCCATGAGTCAGCCCACAGGAGATAAGACGTGGAACAGTTCCGAGGTACGACCATACTTTCCGTCCGTCGAGGCAATCGCGTAGTAATTGGCGGTGACGGCCAAGTGTCGATGGGCAATACGGTGATGAAAGGTAATGCCCGCAAGGTAAGGCGTCTTTATCAAGGTAAGGTAATAGCAGGGTTCGCGGGCGGTACTGCCGACGCATTCACACTATTTGAACTCTTTGAAGCACAACTGGAAAAGCACCAAGGCCATCTAGTGCGCGCCGCCGTTGAACTGGCTAAAGCGTGGCGCACCGAACGCGCCCTGAGACGGCTTGAAGCCTTACTGGCAGTTGCCGACAAGGATACCTCCTTGATTATCACTGGAAACGGCGATGTGATTGAGCCAGAAGACAATCTGATCGCTATCGGCTCAGGCGGACCCTTCGCGCAGTCTGCGGCCCGCGCATTATTAGATAACACTGAGCTGGATGCCCTTACCATTGTTGAAAAGGGCTTGGGCATCGCCGCAGACATCTGCATCTACACCAACCACAATCGAACCATCGAGCAACTGGATTTTTAGGTCCCAACATGTCCAATATGACACCTCGCGAAATTGTTCACGAACTCGACAAACATATCGTCGGCCAAGAAGCGGCGAAACGTGCAGTGGCTATCGCATTGCGCAATCGCTGGCGGCGAATGCAGTTATCTGAAGAGTTGCGTGCCGAAATCAGCCCCAAAAATATACTTATGATAGGCCCAACGGGTGTCGGTAAAACAGAGATCGCGCGGCGATTAGCCAAACTAGCAAACGCTCCGTTCGTAAAAGTTGAAGCGACCAAATTTACAGAAGTGGGCTATGTAGGTCGTGACGTTGAATCCATTGTCCGCGACCTCGTGGATGTGGCGATAAAAATGTATCGGGAGCAGGAGATGACACGCGTGCGCTTTCGGGCCGAGGAAGCGGCCGAGGAGCGTATTCTTGATATCCTATTGCCTCCTGCCCGCGACGCCGCTTTCGATTCCGCTTCAAGCACACGGCAGTTACTGCGCAAGAAGTTACGTGAGGGGGATCTTGCCGACAAAGAAATCGAGGTCGAGCTTAGCACCAGCCTCCCCAGCATGGAGATCATGGCCCCACCGGGCATGGAGGAAATGACCGGTCAGTTGCAAAGTATGTTTTCTAATATGTCCCAGAAACAGAGCAAAACTCGCAAAATGTCAGTCAAAACAGCGCTAGAGGCCCTGTGTGACGAAGAAGCCGCGAAGCTAGTGAACGAGGATGAACTCAAGCAAAAAGCGCTTGCCGAGGCAGAACAGAATGGCATCGTTTTTATTGACGAACTGGATAAAGTGGCAAAACGTTCCGAGGGTACTGGGGCCGATGTGTCGCGGGAGGGCGTGCAGCGCGACCTACTACCGCTGATCGAAGGTTCCACGGTCAGCACCAAGCACGGCATGGTCAAGACCGATCACATCCTCTTTATTGCCTCTGGCGCGTTTCACATGGCGAGGCCCTCAGACCTAATACCGGAACTGCAGGGTCGACTACCTATTCGTGTTGAGCTGTCAGCACTCACGCCCGACGACTTCGAGCGCATCCTGACTGAGCCGGATGCCTCGCTAACCGAACAGTATCAAGCATTACTGGCAACGGAGAGCTTGGGCGTCACCTTTACACAGGACGGCGTGCGGCGTATTGCAGAAACCGCTTGGCAGGTAAACGAGAGAACCGAAAATATTGGTGCCAGACGACTGCATACCGTCATGGAGCGACTGCTGGAAGAGACCTCCTTTGGCGCGGCCGATGCGGGACTGGAGGGCATATCCCTGACAGTCGACGCCACCTATGTTGACGAGCAGCTACAGGAACTGTGCAGCGATGATGATTTATCCCGATTCATTTTGTGACCGCACCTAGGTCTAAACCACGCATTACCATCTAAACGGCTGCTGCGACTTTTTCGATTCAGACCGTATAAAAAAGCACCTTTCACAAGCTGTTTGTTACAGTGCTCGCAAGGCGGTTCAAGGGCTTCCCCGAGCCTCAAGCATACCCTTAGTCTTTACTTAATTCTCGCCGCCTTTTATTCAGCGCCTCCACGACCTCAATCTGAAAATCAGCAACATCATATCCAGTATTCAGCGGACCGACATTGTCCGCCTTTAGGCTCGCTATCAAAGCACCGGTTCGCAGTGACGCGCAGCTCCAGCGCACGTGATAATAAGTATTCAGAAAACACTGTACCGGCAAATGATTGTCGCGAAAATTACCGAGCATCTGCAGTCCGGCATGCTCTACCGTCATTTTTATGTCATTGACATACCTTTCAAGCTGACGACTAATCCGTGGCTCGCTATAGCAGCGACTCTGTGGACTGTCGACTACAGCCGGCCATGTCAAGTACACCGACACGCCACGGCCTACCAGTATTTTGAGTAACTCTATATTTTCGCGGAAAGTCGGAGACACATGCATGAGAATCTGTCCATCCCTCTCAAACAGGTAGTGATCGCAAGACTTGGCAAATGCGGAAAAAAAATTGATGTCTTCGGGACCATCGCGCTGCGTGCCACCGAATGACTCATTGTTCGCCAGAAGCAACCGTTGCTCAAATTTATCCAGCCTTCTTTTAGACCAAATATGCTTCGGGTCAGACTGGCGCGATATAAATATTGACTCAAACACATTGCGAAACGGGTACTCTGTTAAAATAAACCTTAACTTTTCTACCCAAGGTAGATCGGTGATATAGTGCGCAAGGCGCAAGTTTTTATTGGCTACACTTTCTACAAAGCGAGTGGCCAAATATTTCGGCCGAGAGTAATAGTCCCACTCAAGCGGAAGTATGAGCACATCACCTTTATTGAGGGCCGCCGACAAGCGAAAGATTTTTTTCCTCAGCGGATAGTGGCCCACATCAGATGCAATCACGACCGGCGCATCAAAATAGTCTGACAAAGCGATAGCATCTAGGCCATGGGAACCATTCGAGCCTGAATCTATTACCACTTTGCCATCGATATCTGCAGAAGCCTGTAGCAAGAAATGTTTATAATCGAAGGGCACTGCCCTTTCAATCAAAACAAATCTATCTACCAAATAGACGTAGCCAAGCACTAATGCTGCCAGTATAAGCACCGCGAAAAACAGAAATGATGTCGCTCGCATCGCGCTAAAAATTGAAGTAAAGAAAGACGGATGAACTGGATGCAATTCCAAGCAGCAACGTCAGAAATATCGCCATCGCCACTGTCAGAACATCCCGCATATTAAAACGTACCCTGTCCGCTACTATCTCCATAGAGTTCTTGCCTAAAAAAGCAATAAACCCAAAGACAGCAATAAATAGGGCCGCGCCAACCGGCCCCATCAACCTATCAACCTCAACAGGGCCTTGTAGATGCAAAAGCCCGATAAAGTATCCAATATTATCTCGCAGGCTTTGATCTAGCCCGAATCCATTAAGACCCATCATTCCCGCAAGAAGACTTTCCGCTGCTTCTATATCTTCTGCACGAAACATCACCCACGCAAAATTGACGAAAAGAAAAGTGATCAGCCATGCGGCAGCGCTATTCATCACCCGGCCACTCTTGGACCAAAGCCGATGAAGTATCAACGCAAAACCATGCAGACTTCCCCAAAGAATGAACGTCCAACCCGCACCATGCCACAGTCCGCCCAAAAGGAATGTCGCAAATAGATTAAAATAGGTTCGCAAGGAACCATGGCGATTCCCACCCAATGGAATATACAAATAATCCTTTAGCCAACGTGACAGCGTCATATGCCAGCGACGCCAAAAATCTTGTATATCAAGCGCTTTGTACGGCGAATTAAAGTTTAAAGGCAGCCGGATATTAAACAGCAGTGCTGCGCCAAGCGCCATGTCTGTATAGCCAGAAAAATCATAGTACAGTTGAAACGTGTAGCAAAGGCTTGTTTGCCATGCATCCCAGAAGGATGGATTTTGCACCACTGAAAATCCAGGGTCAGCCCACATGGCAAACGTGTCTGCAATCACCACTTTCTTGAATAGACCAATACAAAATAGGAGAATGCCGCGAGCAATATTTTCCGCGTGCGGATTGATATTATAGGTATCCAAAAATTGCGGCATCATTTCTTTGTGATGGACAATTGGGCCCGCAATCAACTGTGGGAAAAAGCATACAAACAGGCAGTAGCTGAGAAAATCATATTCATGAATGTCAAATTTGTAACCGTCAACCAAATAGGCAATTTGCTGGAACGTAAAGAAGCTAATGGCCAGCGGCAACAACACATGCAAAAAATCAAACTGCGAGCCCAACACAACATTGACATTTTCGATAAAAAAGTCGGTGTACTTAAAATACGCAAGAAGCCCTAAATTAAATATGATACCCATAATCAAAATAGATTTTGCAGAGATCACCGCGGCCGACTGGCGATTTTTGGCTCGATGCAAAAAGTTAGCAACCGTATAGTTCACCAAAATAGAGACAATTATCAGGGGAAGATAAGCCACGTTCCAATACGCATAGAAATAAAGCGAGGCTGCTATCAACCAGATTTTTGCGGCTTTGGCACCACTAAACCGCTGCAACAAAAAGTAGACAAGGGCAGCTACAGGCAGGAATGCAAAAAAATATTCCGGTGAATTAAACAGCAAAGTCGGGTGGCCCCAAAAGAATTTGGATTATCGGTTGCATAAAACCAATACTTAAGGTTACCGGCTTCTGCAAAAGGCTGCAAACAGAAGCAAGACGTATAGTCCAGCTCGCTCTGAGGTATTCGTCGCGCAACGTTCCCTTATTGCGTACAGACTTATAGTGGACTAGGGTTTTACCCAAAGGAAGGGCTCTGCTAGCTTATAAGGCTGGCAAAAAAATTCCTCGTCATTACGGGGCTTCGCTTTTGCAGTCTTCCCCCAAAGCCCCCGCGCGACTTGAGGGGCTAACCGGTCAAGCCGAAGCGACAGTAAGGAGCATAGCCGTCAAAGAATCAAAGAGTAACGATAACCGCTATGCGACTGGCCGTGTTAAATTTTGGGGCGAGACAGTTGGTCTGCACCCGTTCAAATTGCGCATGCAGCAAGCCAAGATTGCTATTAGAGGCGAAGAAAATGTGCCTGCATCGCAATACGACCTTTCGAGTTTACGACAATTACGACCCGATTTAGCTTTTCCTCTGTGGCGTGGAAAGCAGAAAGTTGAAAATAAGGTAATCATCTCTAACCTTTTCAACCATACGCCAACGCCCATTGACCAAGGCTGGTCTGTAAAAGTCACTCAAACTAAGGATTTTCGGGGCAGAGACCTCACTTATGATAGTCACAACGGCACTGACTATGCCGTGCCTATTGGAACTACGCTGTTAGCGGCAGCGCCGGGAAAAGTGATCAAGGTTATTTCAGAATTCAACCGAGGTGGCCTCAAAATATATATAGACCATGGCCAGGGACTTATCACCTGTTGCGCACATTTGGCCAGAGCTACGGTAAGAGAAGGTGATATCGTAATGCGCGCCCAGCCGATTGCCATCACGGGCTACAGCGGCTTAGACGGCTTGATCACCTTTCCTTTTGGCATTCCACATACGCATTGCAACGTTTGGTTAAATGGAGTGCCGGTAGATCCGTTCCCTTACAACGATGAAAACGGAAGACATATCTCTTTATATCGCGCAGGTGAACTGCCACTCCCTTACAAACCTGAACGCGGCAGCACTACAGATGATGAGTTTGCCCAATCAAGTTTTAACAGCGAAGCAGTCAAACAGGTGTTGGATGCCTGCTTAACCAAGACCACGCGCGACAAACTGAATGCGTATGCTGATTTGTATCAGCGGGCCAATCACACCATTTGCGAACAAAACTATTACCCGACGCGCTTTCCAGTCAATGGCAATATGTACGACAGGGAGTATCCACGAAGGCCCATACTGGATTTGCCGTTTTATCCGCATGTCTTTGACGGCATTGTATTTTCAGACGATATTTAGTCGCCCAGTAAAGCAACAGCGCGGCCATCAAGGCAGAAACGACAAGTGCGGCAATTCCGATTAGTCTTTTAGTCTTGCCTGCAAACGGGTTAGGATGACTGAAGGTGTGCGCCTCAGGCATCCCGTAGATGACCGATTCGCTGAGATTTATTGGGTCCGACTTGGTTAAACGTATATGCTGCCAGTTAGCAGAAATGTAATGCATTGATATGAATCAAGGGATAGTACGTGTCCGAGCAACATAAACCCATCGGGGTTAAACTGCATAGCCGCTCTCGCCAGTTGGAGCTTGAATATGCTGGGGGTGAACGCTACTCCTTGAGCTGTGAATTTTTGCGCGTCTTCTCTCCATCCGCCGAAGTCCTTGGACACGGTGCGGGCCAAGAAGTACTGCAGACAGGCAAGATCAAGGTCGCTATCACCGCGATAAAACCGGTTGGCAACTATGCACTCCAACTGGTGTTTGACGACGACCATGACTCTGGCCTGTATTCTTGGCGCTATCTGTATGACTTGTGCCGAGACCAGGACGCCAGGTGGCAGCACTACCTCGAACGCCTAGCGGCAGCTGGAGAGGGTCGCGACCCCGATGTACAAGTTCTGAGTCTTGGCGAGTAGACATTTGTTTCTTCGCCGCGGCAAACCTGCTGACCTGACCAAACGCCCACATCAGGTTATAATGCGGTAACAGTACAAACCCAAGGCAGAGGCGTCATGAACGACAAAGAAACCACACACTTCGGCTATAAAGAAGTCGAGAAAGATGCCAAAGCCGATATGGTCGCCGACGTGTTCCATTCGGTGGCAGCCCGCTATGACTTGATGAACGATCTAATGTCAGGGGGCATACACCGTATCTGGAAGCGTTTTACTATTGAGCTCAGCGGGGTGCGCAAAAAAAACGCGGTGCTGGACATCGCCGGTGGCACCGGTGATTTGGCGGCTCGGTTCGCACAAATTGTCGGCCCCGAAGGGCGTGTGGTACTAGCCGACATCAACGATTCTATGTTGCAAGTCGGGCGAGACAAACTGCTGGATCAGGGTCGGCAGGGCAATATCGAATTCGTGCAGGCTGATGCCCAGTTCCTGCCCTTCCCCGATGACAGTTTTGACTGCGTAACAATCGCTTTCGGCCTGCGTAATGTCACTGATATCAACTTAGCTCTGCGCTCTATGCTGCGTGTTCTCAAACCGGGGGGCCGTTTGTTGGTATTGGAGTTTTCCAAACCGCAAAATTCTCTGCTAAGCAAAGCCTACGATGCCTATTCTTTCCGCGTGCTGCCAGTGATGGGCCGACTAGTGACAAATGACAGCGAAAGCTACCAGTACCTGGCAGAATCTATCCGCAAACACCCAGATCAGGGTACCCTTAAAGGAATGATGGAAGACGCTGGTTTCTGCCAATGTGAATACCACAATATGACGGGCGGTGTCGTCGCGCTGCACCGAGGCATTAAAGCCTAAAATGACAACGACCATAGATCCCACTCTGCACACCGCTGCACTGGCCGCGCTGGAGGCAGGGCTCAACCGCACCTTGGATCTGTCTCCGCAGAGCAAGCCGGGGTTAACGCGACTCGAAGACTGTGTATTCGCACTGCACTGTACCGCTCCAACGCTAGATATTTACCTTCATCCTGGTGCGCAAGGCATTCGTTTGGCCAGCACCCATCACGGCCCTGTTACTACCAGCATAAAGGGTGAAGCCTCCGATTTTACCGAGCTGGCAACGTCTCGTGACCCAACCGCCACGCTGATCAACGGTGGCCTCGAGCTCGACGGCGACAGTGCACCGCTTATCGCGCTGCAACAGGTCTTGGCAACGCTAGACATAGACTGGGAAGCGCCCTTGGTCTCCACCCTCGGGGATGTTGCCGGACACCAACTGGCACAAACATTGCGCCGCACCTTTAGCTGGGGCAAACAGGCTTCTGCGGGCCTTACCCGACAGCTGGAGGAATTCGTCCATGAGGAAGCCCGAGTGAGCCCACCACAACTCGAAGTAGAAGATTTCTACCGCGACTTACATGAGCTCGAATTGCGCGTGGATCGACTGCAATCTCGCGCAGAGCGACTGCAACAACGTCTGCGCAAAACGCGGAGCTGAGCCATGTCCCGCGCAATACGAATGGCTAAAATACTGCACATCGTCGGTCGCTACCGGCTAGACGAATTCGTCAATGTAGAACAGCTTGCCACGCTGCCACGCTTCGCCTTAGGCATAGCTCCGTGGCGGTTATATTCCACGCCAGATCTGCCGCGGGGAGTCCGTCTGCGCCGTGCCGTTGAGGAGTTGGGGCCGGTATTTATAAAATTCGGGCAGATGCTCTCCACCCGACGCGACTTGCTACCAGACGATATCGCTGATGAACTGGCCAAACTACAAGACAGCGTCCCACCCTTCCCGCAAGAACAATCTGTTGCCATTATTGAGGCGGCGTTGGACAAACCCGTATCTGAGCTCTTTGCGAGTTTCAACCACTCCCCTATGGCTTCTGCTTCGGTGGCTCAGGTGCACTGCGCTGCGCTGCACAGCGGTGAGCAGGTCGTCGTCAAAGTCGTGCGGCCAGATATCGAGCCGATCATCCGCCAAGACATTGCTCTGCTTTTTACTCTGGCAAGCCTGACGGCAAAATATCACCCCGAAGGCCATCGGCTGCGTCCAATGGAAGTTGTCGCAGATTACGAGATGGTGATTCTTGATGAGCTCGATATGGGCCGCGAAGCCGCCAACGCTAGTCAGTTGCGCCGCAATTTCGAGAACAACAAACTGCTCTATGTGCCTGAAATTTACTGGGACTATACTTGCCGCAATGTCCTCACTATGGAGCGTATTTCAGGCATTCCGGTCACCGACCTCAAAACTTTGCGCGCCCGAGGTACAGACCTAAAATTGCTGGCCGAGCGCGGCGTAGAGATATTTTTTACACAAGTATTCCGCCACAGTTTCTTTCACGCTGACATGCATCCGGGCAATATTTTTGTTGATGCAACAGACCCAGCAGATCCGACTTATATCGGCGTGGACTGCGCTATCATTGGCAGCCTTTCAGACGCGGATCAGTATTATCTGGGACGCAATCTCCTTGGCATTTTCCGCCGCGACTATCGTGAAGTCGCGCAGCTGCATGTCGAATGTGGCTGGGTGCCCCCCCAAACCCGCGTGCAAGACTTTGAATCAGCAATGCGCGCCGTATGTGAGCCCATATTTGAACGGCCTATCAGTCAAATATCCTTTGGCCAGTTGTTAGTCTATCTGTTCCAAACCGCCAGCCGATTTGATATGGAAGTTCAACCCTCACTAGTGCTGCTGCAAAAAACGCTACTTAACATTGAGGGGCTGGGCCGTCAGCTCTATCCCGAACTCAACCTTTGGGACACCGCACAGCCTTTTCTGGAAGAGTGGGTGCAACAGCGTTACTCGCCGCAATCTGTCCTAAAACGACTGCAGCGCCATGCCCCATCATGGCTTGAACAGTTGCCTCAAATCCCAGAGGCCGTGCTTGACAGCCTGCAACATTCCCGCGGCATTGAGCGGCGTATGCCACCGCAGCCACCGATGTTGAACAAACAAAAAAAGCACAACAAAGGCCGCTGGCGCCGGCGACGTCATCTTCTGGCAGCCATTGTCTGTATAGCCGCCATTGCAATTAGCATTCCCAGCGCTGGACACCACCTGGCGGACGTGCCCATCATTAGCTGGCTACTGGGCGGTCTCAGTCTAAGCCTATTCTGGCCCAGAGACGACTGAATACATGTGCCTCGCGTGCTCATGTGTAATAATACGGTGTTGGACAGGATAACGTTATGATTGAGCCCAGTACTCTGGAAAATGAAATCAAGTGGAATGAGCAAGGACTGATTCCTGCTATTGCTCAGGATTGGCAGACCGGCGAAGTGCTGATGCTAGCCTGGATGAGCCCTGAAGCTCTGCAATTGACCATCAACGAAGGCCGCGCCATCTACTGGTCGCGTTCACGCCAAGCGCTTTGGCGTAAAGGAGAAACATCTGGCCACGTGCAACTTTTAAAAGAGTTGCGTATCGATTGTGATGTGGACAGTATTCTCATGAAGGTGGAACAGATCGGAGACATTGCCTGCCACACAGGTAGGCGCAGCTGTTTTTATTGGCAGCTCAAGGGTGGTGTCTGGCACATCACCGATGAAATCATCAAACAACCCGACGATATATACGGAAAAAATCATGACTGATGTGCTGGAACAGTTGGCTACTACCCTCGCGGCACGCAGACAAGCTGATCCCGAACATTCCTATGTTGCAAGCCTTCACCATCAGGGATTAAACAAGATTTTGGAAAAAGTGGGTGAAGAGGCCACCGAAGTCATTCTTGCCGCTAAAGACGCCGAGCAAGGCGGTGAAAGCAACGCCGTCATTGGTGAAGTTGCCGATTTGTGGTTTCACACTATGGTGATGCTGTCACACCTTAAGCTCGACACTCAAGAGGTTTTGTCATGTCTTGATGAGCGCTTTGGTGTATCGGGGCTGGACGAGAAGGCAGCGCGAAATCCACGCAGCAGCTGATACACTGTCGGCAGTGACTACATATTAGATGGGGAGAACGGAGATGGGCGGTATCAGTATTTGGCAACTGTTAATCATATTAGCGATCGTAATCATGTTGTTTGGCACCAAACGGCTGCGCACACTTGGCAGCGACATGGGCAGTGCGGTAAAAGGCTTTCGCAAAAGTATGTCGGATGACGTCGAAGCGAATGATAGCGCAGAATCCGATGAAGCAGCGGACTCTGAGACTAAAGAGAAATAGCGCCTGAATGTTCGATATAGGATTCGCCGAACTCCTTATCATAGGAGTAGTCGCCCTTTTTGTTATCGGGCCAGAACGTTTGCCTGAGGCTATTCGAACCGCAAGCATATGGCTCAACCGAATCAGACGCGGATTCAACGAGATCAAACAAGAAGTCCACCAGGAGCTGCATAATGACTCTGTCATGCAGGAATTACGCAAGGCTGGCGAGGGTTTAAAAAAAGACGCCGAGTCCATCGGATCTGATTTAAAGGGTGCGGCCGAGTCGCTGACGCCGCTTGGAGATAGCCACACCGGCTCGGCCAAGCCGGACGTTGACGCAGCGCAAAAGACGCCCAAATGAACGACCAAGAATCCACGGATCAGCCTTTGCCGCTGGTCACACACCTGACGGAACTGCGCGACAAACTGCTGCGCGCATTGTTGGCTGTGCTGGTGGTCTTTATTTGCCTATTTCCGTTTGCCAACAATATCTACACCTTCGTCTCGGAACCGTTGCGTGCCCTTTTGCCTCCAGGCGCAACGATGATCGCCACCGAGGTCGCCTCACCGTTCTTTACGCCGTTCAAACTTTCTCTGGTAACGGCTGTTTTCTTGGCAATGCCCTACGTGTTGTATCAGGCTTGGAGTTTTATCGCGCCCGGCATGTACAAGCATGAAAAGCGCTTGGCAATTCCATTGCTGGCCTCTAGTGTCCTACTGTTTTATGCAGGCTCAGCGTTTGCTTATTATGTAGTCTTCCCCCTGATCTTCGCTTTCTTCACCAGCGTGGCGCCGCAAGACATCACCATCATGACCGATATCAACAGTTACCTTAACTTCGTGTTAAAATTATTTTTTGCTTTTGGCTTGGCATTTGAAATACCAATAGTGGCGATACTAATGATCTGGGCCGGCATCACCACCGCAGAAGCGCTAGCCAAAAAGCGTCCTTACATTATCGTAGGCTGCTTTATTTTCGGCATGCTACTGACACCGCCCGACATTATTTCTCAGTCACTGCTCGCGATCCCTATGTGGTTGCTATTTGAAATTGGCGTTTACATCGGCAGACTAACGCAGCGTCCTGAAAATAGCGATAACACCTAACGCTTAGCCATCAGGCCACCATCTGCAACCAGCGTAATGCCTGTGGTAAAGCTTTCCGAAGCAAGATAAAACACCGGATTGAGAATCTCCTCCGTTTCTGCAATGCGAGGAATCAGCGCAGCTGCCACCATACCCTCACCGTAATGCGGCAGTGCTGCGATGGCGCCGTCAGTGAGGTCTGAGTGATAACTGCCAGGCGCCAGGGCGTTGACGCGAATATTCCACGGCGCCCACTCCTGCGCCATCACCTCGGTCAGTGCCTTTAAGGCGGCCTTGGTCGCTGCATAGATACCAGAATAAGCGGGCGTGCATAAGGCTGCGACTGACAACACATTAATGACACAGCCACCACCATGCTCGCCCATGCGCGGCGCAAGCCTTGATGCCAAATACCAAGCGCCTTTCAAATTGACATCAACCATCTTATCAAATGCAGTGGTCGTAATCTCCGACAGCGGACCCAACGCGACATTGATACCCGCATTGTTAATTAGCACGTCGACACGGCCAAAACGCTCATAGGCCGCGGCAATGAGGCCGTCGAGGTCAGCAACCTTCCCCATGTGAGCAGCGTATGCCATGGCAGTGCCTCCCGCTTCCTCGATAAGCCCGACCACTGCCTGACAGCCCGCAATCTTGCGGCTGGCGACAATTACCTGAGCGCCCTCACGCGCAAACCCTAACGACATAGCGCGACCTAAGCCGCGGCTGCCACCGGTTACCATCACCACCTTATCTTTAAACTTATGGCCCATCCTGCGGTCTCCGTCGTGCTTGCCTTGTTGATATCATTAACATCGCCGAACAATTACACTAGCACGATGCAGCAACGCCGCCACGGAACAGGTTCATGATGTTTACTTCAAGCAATTCCCTTAACCAATGTTGCACGGCTTTGGTACCACACTATCTCGTATCATTTCTGAGCTCGCAAGCCTGATGTCGTCACGCGCCAGAAGGGGCTTGCCCGCACTGCTGCCTGTTTTAGCCTTATTGTCGCAGTACAAGCTGCGTCTGGTCGGCGCCAGCATCGCGCTGCTATTCACTGCCGGAGCAACGCTTTCATTGGGGTGGGGGCTACAAGTTTTGATAGACCAAGGCTTTGGAGGCGAGTCTAGTGACGGCCTTAAAAGTGCCATCTTACTGCTGATTATGATCGCTGCGGCTATGGCAGTCGGCACGTTTGTGCGCTTTTATCTCGTTTCTTGGCTAGGAGAACGGATCAGTGCCGATATCCGCAAGCAGGTTTTCGAAAATATCGTCCGTCTACATCCTGGTTTTTTTGAGACCAATCGCAGTGGCGAAATCATGTCTCGGCTGACCACTGACACAACATTATTGCAAACAATCATTGGCTCCTCTTTTAGTATGGCGCTGCGCAGCAGCCTAACGACAACGGGCGCACTGGTCATGATGTTCATCACCAACCTGAAGTTGAGCTTGATCATTGCCGTCGGCGTGCCACTGGTGTTGCTCCCAATACTCGTGTTCGGGCGACGGGTGAGGAAGCTGTCTAATCAAAGCCAGGAAAGCATCGCAAGCGTGGGTAGCTACGTCGGCGAAGTGATTCAGCATATTCGTGTAGTGCAGAGTTATACGCGCGAAAAATTCGAATCTCAGGCTTTCGACCGCGAAGTGGAGCGCGCTTTTGAAATCGCTCGCCGCCGCATCTGGCAACGCTCGCTGCTTATTTGCGGCGCCATACTCCTGCTCTTTGTCGGCATGTCCGGCATGTTGTGGGAAGGCGGGCAGGATGTCATCAACGGTAGCATGACCGGAGGAGAACTGGGGGCCTTTGTCTTTTATGCCATTATGGTAGGCAGCGGTATCGCGACGATTTCCGAAGTGTGGGGTGATTTGCAGCGTGCCGCGGGCGCCTCGGAGCGCCTCGTAGAATTGATCAATACCCACAGCCTGATTGATGATTCGGCTAGCGTGGCGACCACACCTATCACCGAACAACCCGAACTGGAGATGAAACGCGTCTCTTTCTACTACCCCAGCCGTCCGCAGCTGCCTGCACTGGAGGATTTTACGCTGCGCATTGAAGCCGGCAAAAGCCTAGCTCTGGTAGGCCCCTCGGGAGCAGGTAAATCCACGGTGTTCGAATTATTACAGCGCTTTTATGACCCGCAGCAGGGCCAGGTTCTGCTTGACGGGCAGGACATCCGCGGTATGGGCCTGAAAGCACTGCGTGAGCATATTGCTCTCGTCCCGCAACAGCCGGCACTGTTTACCGGTGATGTCTGCTACAACATCCGTTACGGCAAATTGGATGCGACCGATGAGGACGTTGAAGCAGCCGCTCGCGCCGCTCACGCCGATGCGTTTATCATGGCACTGCCCGATGGCTATGGCAGCCATCTCGGAGAGCAAGGGGTCCGGCTGTCTGGCGGCCAGCGCCAGCGCATTGCACTAGCCAGAGCAATTCTCAACGATCCACACATTCTTTTGCTAGATGAGGCAACCAGCGCGCTAGATACAGAAAGCGAGTATCAGGTGCAACTGGCGCTGCAGGAATTGATGAAAAATCGCACAACGGTCATTATCGCGCACCGGCTATCAACCATTCTGCATGCGGATAATATCGCCGTGCTAGACGAGGGCAGGCTAATCGCCACGGGCACCCACAAACAGCTGTTGACGGAATGCGATCTCTACGCTCGCTTGGCCAGCCTGCAATTCCGCGAGACCACTTTCAGCGATACTGCTGACACCACTGAAGCTCGCGTCGTCTGATAGCGCGGACATGGTGAGCCTTTTACCTTAGCTGCGAGGCTGACACTTCCGCGCCATTAAGGACTTCTGGCCCATAACCGTCAATAAATTCAGCTGGCAGGCGTCGAGGTCGGCCACTACTGAGTTCAACACACGCGAAACGCATGCGCGCTCGCAGCAGCGTGACGCCGTCCTCGGCACGAACAACCTGAAAGTGGCGTGCCATCGTCAACTTTTGATCCCATCCAACAATCCATGTAGCAGCCAGGATCTCGTCACCTTGTTGTGACGCTTGCAAGTAATCAAATTCACTGTGCGTGATGACCATGGCCCGATCCAGTTCTCGGTAACGGTCTAAGCTCAGCCCGACTGACTCAGAGTGAGCCCAAGCCGATCGCTGACACCAATCGACGTAAACGACATTGTTGGTGTGATTGAGGCCGTCAATGTCTGAAGCCTGCACATGGGTGTGCAAAATGTGAGGACGGGGATAGTCCCACTGGTGATTTAGCGCGGTCACTCAGCCGCCAATGACGGAAATTCAGCACCACTCTCTAGCGGCTTTATCACGAACTGGGTATACCCATAGAACATCGCGATAAGGGGGCACAGCAAGTTAAAGAAGGCAAACGGTGCATAGGTAAGAGTGGCAACACCCAGTGTTGCTGACATATACGCACCACAAGTATTCCATGGTATCAACACTGACGTCAGAGTGCCGGAGTCTTCCAATGTTCGCGACAAGTTTAATCTGGACAGACCCCGACGCTGGTATTCGTCCTTATACATGCGCCCGGGCAGGGCAATAGAAATAAACTGATCCGCAGCCAAAACATTCGTCCCAAAACAAGTCAGCACGGTAACCGCAATCAATGATCCGATGCTCTTTACACCGCTCAGCGCAAGCCGTAACAGAAAGTTTAGAACTCCCGTGCGCTCCAGCACGCCACCAAAACCGAGGGCACAGATGATCAACCACACCGTGTTGAGCATGCTGCTCATACCCCCTTTACTGAGCAAGGTATCAAGTAACCCGTTCCCACTATTGGACGTGTAACCGTCAAACAAACTTATCCAGACACCTTTCAACAGTAAAGACGCAGTGCCCATATCATCAGGGCTGCCGGCCAGCTTAATGACTGAACCCGGCTGAAAGACCACCGCAAATACAGCACCCACAAGCGCGCTGATAACGATGGAGGGGTACGCTGAAAAATGTTTGTAAACGAGAAACAGCATCAACAGTAATGGCAACAACAGGTATATTCCAATATTGAATTCCGTAGACAGAGCTTTTTGCAATTCATCGATTTCATGAGGCGCAGCGGCTTCCGAGCTGCCAATGACAGAAAATATAACCAACGCAAGCCCAAAACTGGGTATTGTTGTCCATAGCATGTGACGGATGTGATCAAAGAGATCCACGCTACTAACCGCCGCCGCCAAATTCGTGGTATCCGACATCGGCGATAATTTATCGCCAAAGTAGGCGCCTGAGATGATCGCTCCTGCGGTGATGGCCGGTGACAATTGAAAGCTGGCGGAGATGCCCATTAGCCCAATCCCAAGTGTACCAGCCACTGTCCAAGAGCTGCCTATACTGATCGCAACAATAGCGCAAATAGCAGCGCTAGCAGCATAGAAAACGCTCGGGTTGAGCACCTCCACTCCATAATAGATCATAGCCGGCACCGTGCCGCACAATATCCAAGTGCCAATCAGCATACCTACCGACAATAGAATCAGGATCGGAGCCAGACCCACCGCTATGCCATCCACAATGCCGTTTTGCGCTTCCTGCCACGAAACTCCTACGTACCGACCTACCAAAGCGGCGGCACAAGAGGCCACGATGAGCGCTATCTGGTTGGCGCCATAAGACGAGTCGGCCCCAAATAAATAGACCGATGTGGCCAGCAAGGCAACCAACAAGATGATGGGAAACAGCGCCAGAGCGACTGTTAGCGGCGGCGGGGACTGCGTTAAGGCTGTTGAGATTGGCCATACTCCTTCAATATACCAGCCCAGCCCAGATCAGCAGGCCAGTTTTAGAGCTAGGCTACCAGTATGACCTAGTTCAACAGCCTCATACACTTTAGGCACCGCTATGTTATCGGCGAATCAAAGATTCTTTGGACTAAAAATCGCCGAAAAACACAGGGAACTGGCCACAAATGAATTTAGACACACACTAAGAAGTGTATCGTATACTAATATGTGTTGTTCACGCGGCACAAATGCTGTGCTAAAGTCGCGCCTGCTGTATAGCCAACGTCGACTGCGTTCGCTTGGT
The DNA here is from genome assembly GCA_029246385.1 of Halioglobus sp. Classification (GTDB taxonomy): domain Bacteria; phylum Pseudomonadota; class Gammaproteobacteria; order Pseudomonadales; family Halieaceae; genus Marimicrobium. Next base: position 54,745 of record JAQWNG010000025.1, on the reverse strand, counting down.
TCTCGATCCACGGCACACAGCTCCTCGGCGCTGACGCAGAGGATAGTTTTTTCACTCTTCGTCGGCAGAATATACAAATAAAGGTACGGGATTATACACCGCATGCGCATCGCCATTCCGAAAGAAAGTCATCCGGGCGAGAACCGGATACCCATTATGCCCGATCACGCCAAAAAGCTCTGCGCTATGGGCGCAGATCTGTTTATTGAGTCCGGCATGGGCTTGGGCGCCGGCTTTTCTGATTCTGAATATATAGAAGCGGGGGCCACTATCGCCCAAGACCGCAATGAATTATTTAATAAAGCAGACTTGCTGCTGCGCCTGCGCAAGCCGGAGCTGGAAGAAATAGCAATGATGAAACAAGGTGCGATTCATATCAGCTACCTAGACCCGTTCAACGAACACGGCCTGGTGGATGCTTTTAAGGATGGCGGCATCACGGCCATCAGCATGGAGATGATCCCGCGCAGCACTCGCAGCCAAAAAATGGATGCGCTGAGCTCTCAAGCTAACCTCGCGGGCTATGTCATGGTCATGCAGGCTGCGACCCACCTGCCGCGTATTTTCCCTATGATGATGACTCCGGCCGGCACACTAAAACCCGCCAATGTATTCGTTATCGGTGCTGGCGTAGCCGGTCTGCAGGCGATCGCTACAGCGAAACGTCTTGGCGCCAAGGTCACTGCCTTTGATACACGCCCGGTCGTGGCCGAGCAGGTACGCTCAGTAGGTGCGAAATTTCTCGAAATCGATTTGGGTGAAACCGGTGAGACCGCAGATGGCTATGCCAAGCAGCTAACACCAGAACAAATAGAGATTCAACTGCAGGCACAAAAGGCCGTGATTGCCAAATCCGACGTAGTCATTACCACCGCCCAAGTGTTTGGCCGTAAACCCCCCGTACTGGTGACTAAAGATATGATCGAGGGAATGGCACCTGGGTCCGTCATTGTCGATATGGCCGCTGAAACCGGCGGCAACGTAGAAGGTTCCGTCCCCAATGAAATCGTTCAAATTGCAGGTGTCACCGTCATCGGCAAAGGCAACCTCGCCGGAGAAGTGGCGCGCGACGCCAGCCAGATGTATTCCGCAAACCTATTCAGTCTAGTGGAAGATAATTGGAACAAAGAGGATAAGAAGTTCATGATCGACTTCGAGCACGATATTTTGCCCGGCTGCATCATCACGCACGGTGGTGAGGTGACGAATACAACGATCAAGAATATTCGGGAAGGGGGCGCATAACATGATAACGGTTGACGTTTTTATCATACCAGACGAAGTTTTCCTCACATTTATACTCATGTTGTCTATCTTTCTGGGCTTTGAGTTAATTAATAAGGTACCCGCTACTCTGCACACACCCTTGATGTCGGGTGCCAATGCCATTTCAGGCGTGACCGTAGTGGGCGCGATAAGCCTAGCTGGCAGTGGACAGCAAGATTTGGCCAACTGGCTAGGCGCAGCCGCCGTCGCTCTTGCCACTATCAACGTAGTGGGCGGTTACCTCGTTACGGATCGCATGCTCGCCATGTTTAAGAAGAAGGAGAGCTGATCGCCATGGATACACTAACGCAATACGCCTACATCATTTCCGCCGCGCTGTTCATTTTTGGCTTAAAGCAACTGAGCTCACCCGCAACCGCTCGTCGCGGCAATGCGATTTCGTCGCTTGGTATGTTGGTCGCTATCGTCGCGACGCTGCTAGACCAAGACATTGTAGATTTTCAGTGGATTGTCATTGGCATGGCTGTCGGCGGCATCATCGGTGGCTCGGCCGCGCGCTTGGTACAAATGACAAAAATGCCAGAAATGGTAGCGTTATTCAACGGGTTTGGTGGCATGGCCAGCTTGCTGGTTGGCTGGGCCGCTTTTGCCTTCCGGCCAGACGCAGGCACCTTCACACTCATTACAATTATTCTATCCATTCTAATTGGTGGCGTGACCTTTACCGGCTCCATGATCGCCTATGGCAAACTTTCGGAAAGAATCAGCAGCGCGGCACTTACGTTCAACGGTCAACAAGTGGTGAACAGCCTTGTCGTGCTGGGCATTGTGGCCAGCTCCGTAATGTTTTGTCTAGAACCCAATAATAGCGGATGGCTGTTTTGGGTCATTGGCCTGTCATTGCTGTTCGGTGTCATGGTGGTCATTCCCATCGGTGGGGCTGACATGCCGGTAGTCATTTCACTGCTGAACTCGTACTCAGGCTTAGCTGCCTGTGCGGCAGGTTTCGCAGTCGACAATAACATCTTAATTGTGGCGGGCGCGCTGGTCGGCGCGTCAGGCATCATCCTCACTCAGGTCATGTGTAAAGCCATGAATCGCTCCCTCTCCAATGTCCTGTTCTCCGGTTTCGGCAGCGGCAAGAGTGACACAACTGAAGTCGAGGGAGAGATCAAACCTATCATTGCCGAAGACGCTTTTTATATTCTGGAAGCCGCTACCACAGTGGCCATTATTCCGGGCTACGGTATGGCCGTCGCTCAGGCCCAGCACGTGGTCAAAGAACTGGCAGAGCTGCTGGAGAAAAATGGTGCTGAGGTTAGCTTCGGCATCCACCCGGTTGCGGGTCGAATGCCTGGGCATATGAACGTATTGCTGGCAGAAGCAGATGTTCCTTATGACCAGTTGCTGGAGATGGATGAAATCAATCCACGCATGGAAAATGTCGACGTTGCCATTGTCATTGGCGCTAACGACGTGGTTAACCCGGCAGCGAGGGAAAGTGAATCGTCGCCGATTTATGGCATGCCGGTGATCAACGTGGACCAAGCACGTACCGTTTTCGTACTGAAACGCTCTATGGCGTCAGGCTTCGCCGGGATAGAAAACCCACTCTTTTACAAAGAGAATACTCGCATGCTGTTTGGCGATGCCAAGGAGTCTATTGCGGGATTGGTCAGAGAATTCTCTTAAGCCTGCGGCCGCCGTAAAAAATGCCGGTCATCATGCCGGCATTTTTTATTACTGAAAATAGGTAAGGTTTTGCCCGTAGTTATGACTGCCCCCAATTAAAAGCCAACACATTCTTAATGTCAGATAAGCCCGTCTGCAGCATCAGCAATCGATCAATCCCCAAAGCCACACCACTGCAATCTGGCAGACCGCTTTCCAATGCGTCTAACAGACTTTCATCTAACGCACGCTCAATCTGACCACGCTGGCGGCGCAGGACGTTATCCCGCTCGAAGCGCTGGCGCTGCTCTGCAGCATCAGTAAGTTCACAATAGCCATTGGCCAGCTCCATGCCATCGACATAGAGCTCAAAGCGTTGCGCGACCGTTACGTCGTTGGCCTGAACAACGCGTGCAAGTGCTGCCTGAGACGCCGGATAATCATAGACAAAACATATCCCGTCGCCGGCCAACTGCGGCTCAACCACATGACTCATTAACAGGTCCAGCCATAAGTCTCGATCACCGCTTAGATTGCCGAGGTCAAGATGACGGCGAGCAATCGCCTCCAACTCAGCAATAGTCGCGATGAAAGGATCAATCTGCAGGCATTGCTGAAACAGCTCACGATAGCTGTACTTATTTATAGGCCTCGCGCCAAGGCAACATTGCGCCAAATCGGCCACTTCAACCATCAATTGATGGTGATCAAACCCAGGGCGATACCATTCGAGCAAACTGAACTCGGGATTGTGCCGAGGACCGACTTCACCACTGCGAAAAGCCTTAGCAATCTGGAACATCGGTTCGGAGAATTCGGCCAGCATGCGTTTCATCATATATTCAGGCGATGTTTGCAAAACGCGGGCCTCGCCTGAGAAGTCCGCAGCTTGGACCGTCAGGGGCTCAATAGAAGGATCTGTTATGCCGTTGCGACACAGCAGGGGAGTTTCTACTTCGAGGATCGAGCGATCAGCAAAAAATTTGCGCAGCGTCGACAATAATCCAGCCCGCTGACGAATGCACTGAATATCCGCTAACGGTCGCCAAGTCATATTCCGCTACTCGGCTGCCACCATCAGGCCTTACTCGCGCGGCCCTGGTATTCGCCGGTGCGCGTGTCAATCCGAATCACTTCTCCCGTACCAATAAATAAAGGGACCTTAACCACGGCTCCGGTACTCAACGTTGCCGGCTTAGTCCCACCGGTAGCGGTGTCACCCTTAAGGCCGGGGTCAGTTTCTGTAATTTCTAGCTCCACAAAGTTAGGTGGTGCAACCGATAAAGGCGCGCCGTTGTATAGCGTAATATCACACTTATCTTGAGCCTTTAGCCACAAATGACTATCCGCTACAGCAGCAGCATCGGCCTGATATTGCTCAAACGTATCGGGCTCCATGAAATACCAAAACTCGCCGTCGGTATACAGATACTCCATATCGCGTTCAACAACATCTGCGGCCTCGAGTGACTCTCCGGATTTGAACGTACGCTCCCACTGACGTCCTGTTTTTAGGTTGCGTAGTCTGACCCGGTTAAACGCTTGCCCCTTGCCCGGCTTCACCAGTTCGTTATCCAAAATACTACACGGGTCGCCATCCAGCATGACCTTCAGACCAGCACGGAATTCATTCGTAGAAAAGTTTGCCATGACGCTCTCATTAATTTGTTTGAAACCAAGGCCCATAATACAGCAGGTCGCCCGCCAATGTCAGATTCTCGTCTCTGCGTAGCGATGGGGCTTCAATTAAGACTATTCTTATTGCACAAGGCGCAGCACGATGCCTTCAATAGAGAACCGTATAGGCATCAAATTGCAATGTCACACCAAAGCCTAAATTGGTTGCCGCTGTTTAAAGCCAATACTGCGCCGCCAACAACTCGGAATATGGCCCGCATTTACAACTCAGATTTTGCGCTGTTGCTTGTCAGAAATACCCAGTAAGTAAAGTATCGCATCCAGACCCAAAGTCGATATTGACTGCTCCGCGGATTTTTGCACTAAGGGTTTTGCGCGAAAAGCGATCCCCAGACCGGCAATACTCAGCATCGGCAAATCGTTGGCGCCATCACCGACGGCAATAACCTGCTGTAAGTCTATGCCTAGATCATCAGCCAGTTGCCGCAGCAGTTGAGCTTTGCATGCACCGTCGACAATTTCGCCCTGAATCTTACCCGTCACTATACCTTCAGCGACATCAAGTTCGTTGGCATAAACATAATCCATACCCAATCGGGCTTGCAGATACTTAGCGAAATAGGTGAAGCCTCCAGAAAGTATAGCCGTCTTGTACCCGAGGGTGCGGAGCGTGGAAATCAAATGTTCAGCACCCTCCGTTATTTTCAATTCGCTTGCCACCCGATCCAAAGCGCTTTCTTCCAGGCCCTCTAACAACGCGACGCGGGCGCGAAAGCTCTCACTGAAATCGATTTCTCCCTGCATGGCGCGCTCAGTTATCGCACTAACCTGCTCGCCTACGCCCGCCAGTTTGGCCAGTTCGTCGATAACCTCCGCCTCTATCAGGGTAGAGTCCATATCAAACGCCACAAGCCTTCGAGTGCGGCGGTACATATTATCTTGCTGAAATGCCAGATCGACCTCCAGAACACCTGCGACCTCCAGTAATTCTCTGCGAAAGACGGCAGAATCATGGATAGCACCGCGGGCCGAAAATTCCACACAGGCCTTGCTCAGGGCCGGCGGCTCTCCAAGCGGTATACGCCCTGACAACCGATTGATGCTATCTATATTGAGACCATGCTTTGCTATCACGGCCGTTACTCGTGCAAGTTGGTCAGAGGTGATTTTACGTGCCAACAGCGTAATGATATAGCGCGCCAGACCCTGCGCCTCGACCCAGTAGGAATAACTTTCCGGGGACACCACGCTGGTGACTGCGCGTAAATCTCGCTCCGACGCGAAATTACGCACCGCCTCGACCACCTGTTCGCCGGCATAGCCCTCCGACAATTCCACTAGCAAACCCAACGACAGCGTGGCGTGTATAACAGACTGGCCAATGTCGAGAATATTCACGGAGTGGCCTGCCAGCATTGCCGTCAACCCAGCCGTAAACCCAGGCTGGTCTTCGCCAGAGATAGTGATAAGTAATATATGGTTCACTCAACGGATCCCACAGAAACCTTGATCAACCATTCTACCTGTTCACGACAACGGCTGAAAAGCTCACTTTCAACAGTCTGCCATCGCATATTCAATTGCAAAGACTCAAAAAGGGGTATTTGCCGCCGCGTCTGGTTTATACTGGCCGTATCGTAATCGGGTAGGTCAGTCATCGCGCGTGGATAACCGCTTTACTAGCACTAGTCTCGGCCAACAGCTGGCAATTCTTACTGCAGGGCTGTGCCTGTTGGTGGCTCTTGCCCTTGTCATTTTGGGCGCGATTTCTGCACGCTATATGCAAACGCTATTGCAGGAAGAGTATGGCAGCGCTCTGGCTACGCTAGTGGCGACTCGTGTCAGCACCGCCATGGAAAACAGCGACTTGCTCAGTGTTTCGGCCTCGTTACAGCATATTATCGACACGTCTGCGGCGCACGCAATTCTGATTCAGGATGTAGAAGGCAAAATGCTCAGACAGGTCGGTGAAATTAGCGGACAAAGCCTCTACCAATACAACGCACCTTGGTACATCGAAGCAGATATCGGCGGCGAAGTCGTGGTTACCATCAATGCAGAAAATGCCCATGCCGCGCAGTTGCGCTTTATTTTGAGCATGCTGGGGCTGGCGGTACTGCTGAGTCTCGCGGTTTACGGCGTTAGTCGCCGCTTTGGGCAATATCTGGGAAGCCGCCTGTCCGCGCTAACCCGCAAGATCACACTCGAGGAGGGGGATTCAAGAGGAGGGCCAGCGAATGAGCTACTGCTGCTGTCCAAACAAATTGAAGCGCTGCCAATGGACTTGCTGCGTACCCGCAGTGAACCAAGCCCACAGGACGAAAACTACCAAACGACTGCAGTGCTTTACCTCCATCTCTCTAGCCTCGAACACTATGTCGATACACTCGACGAGCTTTCGCTGCAACGCTATACCGACCGCTTGCATCAGGTCGTTTACGCCGCAGCCGGTTTTTATGCGGGAGATTTACAGGTCGCGCGGCAGTTCGGTCTGGCCATTTACTTCAGCGGGCACAACACCGCCGGCAGCGCATCGTTCCGAGCCGCATCCTGTGCCTGGTTGGTGCAGGCTGCGACTCAGGCACTGGAAAAGCAGATGCCGCTATCCCTTTCCATGTCGATGGCTATTGCACAAAGTGAACTAGGCGTAGGAAATGGCTCTGATATCTATCCCGGATTATATACCCAGCATACGCTCGATGAATTACACACCGTCTGCGCCAGTAGGCCGCTCAACATTCTACTTTCACCCACTCTCTGTGAGGACACGGATATATCAGGGCGGCTGCAACACAGACCGACCGAGGTGATGAATTACACCGCCATCGAAGAGTTTGCAGGCCCCTATCAAGATTTATTAGAACGCCAGCTGCGCCTGATCATGAAGCGACTCACTGACCCGACGAGACTCTAAGTTATTCCGCTTCGCTCTGCTTGATGAAGCGTTCCACAATCATACTGTCTACTTTTTGGAAGCCACGCGGCAGCTTGTTGCCGCGCCGACCACGCTCACCCAGATAGTGTTCAAGATCCTTCATTTTGAAGTTTTGGTGGCGCTTACCAGAATAAATCACAATAGTATCTTTTGCCGTAAATGCCTGTATAGCCACTACATATTCTTCGCGTGCTTGCACCCTAGCGGCGGGAATGCCGATAATTTTATTACCTTTGCCCCTAGCCATCTGTGGCAGATCTGCCAGCGGGAAGACAAGCAAGCGACCCTCACTGGTAACCGCTGCCACCTGCGCTTCCTCTAGTGATTGAATGGCTGCGGGATACAACACCTGCCCCCCTTTGGGCAAACTGATAACCCCCTTACCTGCGCGATTTTTTGACTGCATGTCGCCTAACCTCGCGACAAAACCGTATCCGGCATCACTGGACAACAAATAAAGGCTGTCATCCGCCCCCATCATTAAACCACCGAAACTCGCCCCCGAAGGCGGATTGATACGCCCCGTTACTGGCTCACCTTGACCCCGCGCCGACGGGAGATTATGGGACGCTACCGTGTAAGCCCGCCCCGTTGAATCCAATATCACGACTGGCTGGTTACTGCGCCCACGGGCAGACATTTTATAGCTATCACCGGACTTATAACTGAGACTTATGGGGTCAATGTCGTGACCCTTCGCCGCCCTGATCCAGCCTTTTTCTGACATCACTACGGTGATCGGATCAGCGGTGACCAACTCGAGCTCACTAAAGGCCTTGGCGTCACTGCGCACTACCAGCGGCGAACGGCGCTCGTCGCCGTACTTTTCTGACACGGCGAGAAGCTCTTTCTTAATAAGACTTTTGAGCCGCGCTTGGCTACCTAAGACTTTTTGCAGCTGGTCACGCTCCTGCTGCAGTTGCTCCTGCTCCGCGCTGATAATCATTTCTTCCAGCTTCGCCAGATTACGCAGTTTCAACTCGAGAATAGCCTCGGCCTGAATATCCGTTATCCCGAAACGCTTCATAAGCGCGGCCTTGGGCTTTTCCTCGGTGCGAATGATATGAATCACCTCGTCAATATTAAGGAACGCAACGAGGTAACCATCAAGGATATGCAATCTCTTCAGTACGCGGTCGAGACGATACTCTAGACGACGCCGCACCGTAGAGATGCGAAACTTCAGCCACTCCTTGAGAATTTTATCCAGCCCTTTAACACCTGGACGACCATCGACGCCAATCATATTCAGGTTGACCCGATAGCTGCGTTCCAAATCTGTACTGGCGTACAAATGGCTCATCAAGGCTTCAAGGTCTACGCGGTTAGACCGCGGCACCACGACTAAGCGTGTCGGATTTTCATGATCCGACTCATCCCTCAAGTCGGCCACCATAGGCAACTTTTTAGTTTGCATCTGCTGCGCAATCTGTTCTAACACTTTAGATCCCGAGACCTGATGGGGCAGGGCGGTAATCACAATATCGCCACTCTCAGATTCCCACACAGCGCGCATACGCAAACCACCACGCCCCGTTTGGTAAAGCGCAAGAATATCCTCGCGCGGCGTGATAATTTCTGCATTGGTGGGAAAGTCAGGGGCTTGAATATGCTCACACAGTTGCGCCACAGTCGCTTTAGGGGAGTCCAGCAGCAGTACCGTTGCCGCAACTACCTCTCGCAGATTGTGCGGCGGAATATCCGTGGCCATACCCACAGCAATACCCGTGGTGCCGTTCAAAAGGACATTAGGTACCTGTGCAGGCAGCACCACCGGCTCATCAAGCGTGCTGTCAAAGTTAGGTATCCAGTCCACCGTGCCCTGACCTAGCTCACTGAGCAAAACCTCGGCATAAGCAGTGAGACGCGACTCGGTGTACCGCATGGCGGCAAAAGACTTAGGATCATCAGGCGAACCCCAATTGCCCTGCCCATCCACCAGCGGGTAGCGATAACTGAAGTCCTGTGCCATCAGCACCATGGCCTCATAGGCCGCGCTATCCCCGTGCGGATGAAACTTACCGATAACATCGCCAACGGTGCGCGCCGACTTTTTAAATTTGGCAGAGGACTTCAGTCCCAACTCGCTCATGGCATATACAATGCGCCGCTGCACCGGCTTGAGTCCATCACCCACGTGCGGGAGGGCGCGATCGAGAATGACGTACATGGAATAATCCAGATAGGCCTTTTCTGCATAAAGTTTGAGTGACACCTGCTCGGTGCCGTCTTTATCGATTCCCAAAATTTCGGACATTAAATGTTGACCTGTATAACGATGATCTAAATTAACTTCAGGTGAATGATCCCACAAATGTCGCATCAAGCAACCCAAGGTTTATGGAAACATCAACTCCCTATGCGGTGCTCGTGACGGTCCCCGTGCGGACCGATCACTGGCTTATTAAGATTAACGGTACAGTTCGTCAGCGCCATAAATAAGCCTTTTGTACTTCCACAATATTTTTTGATCAGGCTAATAAATTGATCCTTGGGGAACGTTACGCTTGCACACGCTGTTTCAGCTGTCACTTTAGCACTGCAGTCGGCGTGAGTCAGAGCCGCTATTGCCTCAAAAATCTCGCCTTCAACCTCGCACCTCACAATAAGCCAACACATACGCTGACTCGGCGCACCGCAGCTTGTATGCCATGCGTACTCAAGTCAGGCCCTTTTACGCTGGACGTCGAGGACTTATAGTAACAACTAATGCGCTAACGGAGAACGTTGCGCCCAAGTTTTGTTGAATCTACCTGACGGCTAAAGCGGAAATGTGATGAACCTACAATGGCAAACCCTATCATTCACTCGGCTGACGCTGGAAAAAATGTACGCTGTGTTGCGCCTACGCCAGCAAGTTTTCGTCGTTGAACAGGCGTGTGCCTATCTTGATCTCGACAATCTTGATCAAGCGGCAACGCATATGCTGGGTATGCGAGGCACGGAACTGTTGGCCTACCAACGGTGCCTTCCACCCGGCCTAAACTATCCGGAAAGCTCTTTAGGTAGAATCATCGTCTGCCCGACGATGCGCGGTCAACAGCTGGGCAGGGAACTGGTGCAACGCGGCATCAAACACAATCTGGCTCAATGGCCAAATGCTGATATCTGCATAAGCGCACAGGCGCATTTACAGGTTTTTTACGCTGACTGCGGGTTCATCGCAGAAGGTGATGAATATCCTGAAGACAACATACCGCATCGAAAAATGCGTTATGGCGTCTCACTAACCAAAAAAAACTAACCGTTCAAAAGAAACGTCACGGGGCCGTCGTTGATCAGGCTAACCTGCATATCAGCGCCGAAAATACCGGACGCTACCCGCGGATGGGAGCGACGCAATTGTGCTAGCGTATAGCTGTAGAGTTCTGCCGCTTCGGGCGGAGGCATTGCTGACGAAAATCCAGGTCGCAGGCCCTTGCTGGTGTCTGCTGACAAAGTGAATTGGGATACCAGTAAAATGTCGCCTTGAATATCTGCCACGCTAGCGTTCATACGGCCGTTGCTATCGGCAAATACGCGGTACGCTAGGAGTTTATCCACCATGCGATCTGCGTCAGAACAATTATCACCGCGATCCAGCCCCAAAAATACCAACAGTCCGCGCTCAATCTCACCAACGATCTGCGCGTCCACTGTGACGGCAGCGCGGCTAACACGCTGTAACAAAGACTTCATGGTTAAGCGGCTTTAAATGCGACCAGCGCGACGACGCTCATGCTCCAACAGAAGCTTCTTGCGCAAACGAATACTAGCGGGCGTCACCTCCACCAACTCGTCGTCTTCGATAAACTCCAATGCCTGCTCCAGCGAATGGCGAACCGGAGGCGTCAACGTCAGCGCTTCATCGGTGCCCGATGCACGCACGTTGGTCAACTGCTTGCCCTTAATGGGGTTGACTGTCAGGTCGTTGCCGCGATTATGCAAACCGATAACCTGACCTTCGTATACATCAACATTGGGCTCGACGAACATGCGGCCCCGCTCCTGTAAATTGAACAGGGAATACCCCAACGTCTTACCTTTGACCATAGACACCAATACGCCGTTAGCGCGATGAATGATCTCCGTATTTTTAATCGGGCCGTAATGATCAAAGACATGGGTCAAAATGCCGGCGCCGGATGTCAGCGTCAAAAATAGCGAGCGAAATCCAATCAACCCACGGGCAGGAATAATAAACTCCAGTCGGATGCGGCCCTTACCATCTGGCACCATGTTCTCTAACTCGCCGCGGCGCAGACCCAGCTCTTCCATCACCGCACCCTGGTGCGCCTCTTCGCAGTCAATTACCAGCTGCTCATAGGGCTCTTGCATGACGCCATCCACTTCTTTGCGGATCACCTCCGGGCGCGACACACCCAACTCAAACCCTTCGCGGCGCATGGTTTCAATTAATACAGACAGGTGCAACTCACCGCGGCCGGACACTCTGAACTTGTCGGGGGTCTCGCCAGGCTCGACACGCAGAGCGACGTTATGAATAAGTTCTCGCTCGAGTCGCTCCTTGATATTTCGCGTGGTGACGTACTTACCCTCTTTGCCCGCGAACGGCGAATCATTAACCTGAAATGTCATACTCACTGTAGGCTCATCCACAGATAAGGGCGCAAGTGCTTCAGGGTTCGCTGGATCACACAGCGTATCGGAGATATTCAATCCCTCGATACCGGTCACACAGACAATATCACCCGCCTCTGCGGACTCCACATCCACTCGCTCCAGCCCCGAATAGCCCATGACCTGCAGTACGCGCCCCTTGCGCAAATCACCCTCACTGTTGACCACAACAACTTGGGAATTAGGCGTCAATGTGCCGCGTGTGATCCGACCAACACCAATAACACCGACATAACTATTATAATCCAAAGCACTGATTTGCATTTGCAACGGACCGTCCGAGTTGACCAATGGGGCAGGCACTTTGTCGATCACCGTTTGGAACAGAGGCCGCATATCGGCGCCCATCTCTTCATGATCCAGACCTGCTATCCCCGTAATAGCGGATGTATAAATTATCGGAAAATCTAACTGTTCGTCTGTGGCACCCAGCCTGTCGAACAGATCGAATACTTGGTCGACAACCCAATCGGGGCGTGCACCAGGGCGATCTACCTTGTTGACGACAACAATCGGATTCAGGCCCTGCTCAAATGCCTTGGACGTTACAAACCGGGTCTGCGGCATCGGGCCATCGACTGCGTCGACTAGCAATAGAACTGAATCGACCATAGACAACACTCGCTCAACCTCGCCACCAAAATCGGCGTGCCCGGGGGTATCAACAATATTGATGCGATAGCCATTCCATTCAATAGCCGTATTTTTCGCCAGAATCGTAATACCCCGCTCGCGCTCCTGATCATTGGAGTCCATCACACGCTCGGCTCCCGCAGAGCGACGATCGAGCGTACCGGATTGCTGTAATAAACAATCCACAAGGGTCGTTTTGCCATGGTCTACGTGGGCAATAATGGCAATATTGCGAAGTTTTTCGATCACGGGGTTACCTCTGGACAGCGCGGTGGCGTAAAAACGCGCGGAGTATAACCCAAAGCACGCCAACTGAATGCTAGGACTTTGTGTGATTTGTATACTAATGTGACGCCAGCATGCTCAATCGCGCGGTGCTCTGGCGGATGTTTACTGCGGCTACTCGACATATTGAGATTGATAATGCAGCTGTGCGTATCAATCTGTGCCGCCGCTAGCACAATCGGGTCTTTTCATGACGATTTCAGAGAAATACTTGACAACGAATTGCATAGAGGCCATAAACACCTCCTCTGTTGGGAGTCGGCATTTTTCAGGCTTGGCTCTGACAAACTGGTGAAGCGATCGCACGTTCGCGGCAAAAAATTGCACCAAGATAGGGCGCCAAGCGCTCTTCTGCAGTGCACATTGGCTCTGTCCGTGTGGCATATGATATAAACCCTATAGATATCAGCATGTTAACTCAAGCACCTTTATGGCATGCCTCTTGCTTTTATTGAGACTGCTGGCTCTATCTATGCACCCGGCGCGTCTGGCGTCAGGAAAAAGCGCCATTGGCGGGGCCGAATGAATTATTACCCTATGGAGAAAACAAGATGTCAAAGCAAACCCTGAAACTCATCACAGAAAACGAAGCCCGCTGGGTAGATCTGCGCTTCACCGATACGCGTGGTAAGGAGCAGCATGTAACGGTTCCGTCCAAGGAAGTGTCTGAAAGCTTCTTCGATGGGGGCAAGATGTTTGATGGCTCATCCATCTCCGGATGGAAAGGCATTAACGATTCTGACATGGTGCTGATGCCCGACGACAGCACATCAATGTTAGACCCCTTCACCGATGACGCCACTGTGATTTTGCGTTGTGATGTCGCTGAGCCTACCACTATGCTGGGCTACGATCGTGACCCACGCTCCGTGGCCAAGCGTGCAGAAGACTATCTCACGTCTACCGGTATCGGCGACACAGCGTTTTTTGGCCCTGAACCAGAGTTCTTCGTTTTCGATGATATCAAATGGCATATCGACATGAGCGGGTGCAGTGTCAAAATTCACTCAGAAGAAGCGGCTTGGTGCTCAAACCACAATTTTGAGGAAGGGAACACTGGCCACCGTCCAGGTGTTAAGGGGGGCTATTTCCCAGTACCACCGGTCGATTCCCTGCACGATATACGCGGCGCAATGTGTACCGCCATGGAGCAAATGGGACTGGATATCGAAGTTCATCATCATGAAGTGGCCACCGCAGGACAATGCGAAATCGGGGCGCGATTCAGCACGCTAGTGAAAAAAGCCGATGAAGTACAGGTGCTGAAATATTGTGTGCACAACGTGGCACACGCCTACGGCAAAACAGCCACTTTCATGCCCAAACCGATTGTAGGAGATAATGGCTCAGGCATGCATGTGCATCAGTCCATCGGTAAGAATGGCGAAAACATCTTTGCTGGTGACGGCTACGCTGGCCTGTCAGAGACTGCTCTGTTCTATATCGGAGGGATCATCAAGCATGCGCGTGCACTGAATGCTTTTGCAAATGCCTCCACCAACTCTTACAAGCGGCTAGTTCCAGGCTTTGAGGCTCCGGTAATGCTGGCCTACTCGGCCCGGAACCGCTCGGCCTCTATCCGCATCCCCTACGAAGCGAACCCTAAGGGCAAGCGCATTGAAATCCGTTTTCCGGATCCAACCGCTAACCCCTATCTGGCATTTGCTGCTATGTTGATGGCAGGCTTGGACGGTATCCAGAATAAGATTCACCCCGGCGACCCTGCGGATAAAGACCTTTATGACTTGCCGGCCGAAGAAGCCAAGGCGATTCCTACCGTTGCTTCCAGCCTTGAAATGGCGCTGGCGGCACTCGACGCAGACCGTGAGTTCCTGACCAAGGGTGGCGTCTTCTCAGACGACATGATTGACGCGTTCATTGAGCTCAAGGAAGGCGAAATCCAGCGCCTCAATATGACGACTCATCCGATTGAGTTCGACATGTATTACTCTGTATAGTGTCAGCTGGGCATCAGAAGTAGGCCCGCTTCGGCGGGCTTTTTTTGTCTGACGATAGCGCTCAGAAGCGCAATGTCCGCCAGCGAAACCTCTGCCACGTTGAAGATTTCTGCTACGCTGGGAACGTTCGCAACCTTTTAAGGCGATAGTAATGTCTCGATTTCTCTTTGCCCTTTTACTGTTAATGCCGCTGTGTGGCGCTGCCGACGCTATTTACCGCACTACGGATGCACACGGCAATGCCGTATTCACAGATACACCGCCGCCCGATGGCAGCGTTTCAGAGCAAGTTGACCTTGTGCCTATCAATACCACACCACCTCCACAGGCGGTATTTATGCCTGCCCCGGATAGGAATACGGGCGAAGAACAGCCTGAAGCTCTGGCTTATACGGTGTCTATCTCAGCGCCACTAGATAACACCACCATACCCTTGGGGCCTGGCAATTTCTCCGTCACTAGCACGGTCAGCGCTGCACTGGGAGCGAATAATAGCCTGCAGTTATTCCTCGACGGCGCGCCCGAGGGCGAACCGCAGCGCGCCACAACATGGGCGCTCACCAATGTTTTCCCCGGCCAACACGATCTTACCGCCGCCGTAATTGACGGCTCCGGTGCAATATTAGCCCTGTCTCCCGCAGTGCGTATTTTTGTTCTTCGAACCTCCAGCATTAGGAGAAACCGGAATAACCAATAAAATGCTGGACAGCGCCTGATCACTGGCGCACCATTATGGTGCGAAAAGTAGGCGTTAGGGCTTTCTCAATAATCAACCGACCTCTGTCCAACGCCCAAATTGCTCACTAACCGCCGCCCTGAGCGCTTAGTTTTGCCGCCTACACGATAAGTGCGCCGGTATTTTGGCCCTTCGTAACGGCGGCTACGCCATTATGGCCCAATTTTTGCAAGCACTGTGGTTAATAGAAAGGCGTACCGAAACGATCGCATTAAGGTTGAACACTAGAATATGCGAGATTCGACCCGATCATGAGGCAAAAATGAAACAACTTCGGGGGCTACTCGACAGCATTAGTACGGGCATCGTGGCGCTGGACGCGAATCTAAGGATCGTGGCAGTCAACGCCGCGGGTCAGGCGCTGCTAGAAACGTCAGAAGCGCGCTGTATTGGGCAACACGCTGGGAACCTAATATTGCGCTCCGCAGACTGGTTGGAGAGCCTACAGCATGCGCTAGCAAATAATATGCCCCATGCTAGCCGCGGTGTTTCCCTGTTATTAGTCTCCGGACAGGACATTCGTGTCGATATCATCACCACGCCTGTTCTCGATGGTGACGGTGCATTCAAATTGGTGGTTGAGCTGACGGCGGTTGAACGGTTACTGAACATCAGCCGACATGAAAATGCACAACACGCCCAAGAAACCAGCCGAGCGCTCATCCGTGGTCTGGCCCATGAAATTAAAAACCCGTTAGGCGGCGTGCGCGGAGCAGCGCAGCTATTAGCCAAGGAATTACCCAATGCAGCGTTAGCCGAGTACACCGACGTCATTATCCGCGAGGCTGACCGCCTGCGCGACCTCGTCGATCGATTGCTAGGCCCCAACCGACAATTGGCTACGGAGCTGCTTAATATCCATGAAATTATCGAGCATGTACGTAATCTGATTACGGCCGAGTCGGGCAATCGAGTCATCGTCAAACGAGACTATGACCCTAGCTTGCCAGAGTTTCACTGCGATAGAGCACAGCTGATTCAGGCAGTGCTCAATATCATGCGCAACGCACTGCAGGCGGCTGCGCCAGCTCTGGATCACTGCGAGATCATTCTGCGCAGCCGCTCACAGCGGCAGTTCACTATCGGCGCAACACTGCATCGGCTGGTGTGCCGCATAGACATTATCGATAACGGCCCAGGAATACCCGCCGATCTGATACCTGCTGTGTTCACACCTATGGTGACTGGCCGCGCCGATGGCACCGGTCTGGGATTATCCATTGCTCAGTCCATCATTTATCTCCACGGGGGCGCACTGGAATGTGATAGTCGGCCCGGAGAAACCCGATTCACTCTCTACCTCCCCATGGATACACACGATGCATAACCCCACGAAAGTCTGGATTGCAGACGATGACAGTTCTATCCGCTGGGTTCTAGAGCGCGCCCTTAACAACGCTGGCATTACCAATAGATGCTTTGAGGATGCGGATGAACTACTTCGAGACATCGCCGTGGAGCAACCGGATGTCATCATTAGCGACATCCGTATGCCCGGAACAGATGGACTCACGCTATTATCACTTCTCGGCGAGAGTTACCCTGATCTGCCGGTTGTTATCACCACTGCGCACTCGGACCTAGAGAGTGCCGTCGCCTCCTACCAAAAGGGCGCGTTTGAATACCTTCCCAAACCCTTCGACCTAGACGAGGTCGTTGCGGTTACCGAACGCGCGCTTGCCCATGCCAAAGAACGACACAGCGGCAACCCCGCGCCAGAGGTCCTACCGGTTGCTGAAATTATTGGCGAAGCGCCCGCCATGCAGGAGGTCTTTCGGGGGATTGGGCGGCTGGCGCAAAGCAATATTACCGTCCTAATAAACGGCGAGTCCGGCACCGGTAAAGAGCTGGTCGCCCGCGCCTTGCATCGTCACAGCCCAAGAATGAATTCGCCTTTCATCGCTTTAAATATGGCCGCCATTCCCAAAGACCTGATGGAATCGGAATTATTTGGTCACGAAAAAGGGGCTTTCACCGGCGCGAACAACAAGCGCGAGGGACGTTTTGAACAGGCCGATGGCGGCACCTTGTTCCTCGACGAGATCGGCGATATGCCGGCTGATACTCAAACACGACTGCTGCGGGTTCTTGCTGACGGCGAATTTTATCGGGTAGGGGGGCATATAACGGTTAAGGTGGATGCACGCATTATCGCCGCAACTCATCAGGATCTGGAGAGTCTGGTGCAACAGGGGACTTTCAGAGAGGACCTGTTCCACCGGTTGAACGTGATTCGCATCCATATCCCCAAGCTTGCCGAGCGGAGAGAGGACATCCCAATACTGATGCGATATTTTTTCCAGCAAGCGGCGAAGGAATTGGGCGGAGAAACAAAGATTCTGCAGCCAGAGGCAGAAGCCTTTTTATGCGGACTCAACTGGCCTGGCAACGTGCGACAGCTCGAAAACTGCTGCCGATGGTTGACCGTAATGGCCTCGGGCCGAGACGTGCATTTGAGCGATTTGCCGCCGGAACTCGGCACCGTCTCGCCAACAGCAAAGACCAACGAACGCCTAGATTGGCCTGACTTGCTCGGCAACTGGGCCCGCAATGAGCTGGTAAAGGGCAGGCAAAACATCCTACAGGACGCATTGCCTGCATTTGAGAAAGCCATGATACAAGTCGCGCTCGAACACTCTCAGGGGCGGAAACGGGATGCTGCAGAATTACTGGGGTGGGGGCGCAATACCCTGACCCGTAAAATGAAAGAACTTGGTCTCTAGGCGCTTAGACTATGCTGAAAATCGTCCTGTTTGAGCCGGAGATTCCTCCCAACACAGGTAATATTATTCGACTGTGCGCCAATACGGGCTGCTCGCTCCACCTAATTGAGCCGTTGGGTTTTGATCTAGACGATAAAAAGTTGCGCCGTGCGGGGCTGGACTACCGTGAATTCGCCCAAGTGCAACTTTACCCCAGCCTCGAAAGCTTCAGTCAGGGACAGGGTCATCCAAGAATCTTCGCCGCGACCACCAAAGGCGAAACAGCCTATCATCGAATACAGTATCAACGGGGTGATGCGATCTTGTTTGGCCCAGAAACCCGTGGACTGCCCACGAGCATATTGAATTACTTAGGGCCCGAGTACACCCTCCGTATTCCGATGAGGGCGAATAGCCGCAGCCTCAATCTGAGCAACGCTGCGGCCTTGATAATCTACGAGGGCTTGCGCCAGTTGGACTTTCCAGAACTAGTGTAAGTAAGCGCTTACTTTCATTAAACAGCTTTTATTTCAGGGCAGGAACATGACGATGGCGCCCTAATCGGCTTAGTGTGTCGCTGCTGCAGCGGTATCAGATCCTGCTTGAGCCTGCTGGAGGGCCTGCTGATACAGCGCTTCAAAACTTACCGGCGCCAGCATCAACGCAGGAAAGCCACCTTTCACACAAATTGAATCGATAGTCTCTCTTGCATAGGGGAACAGCACATTCGGCGCTGCCGTCGCGAGCATCCGGCGAAGTTGCTCACCCTCAAACCCCAGGATAGCAAAAATACCGGCCTGTTGTAATTCGATCAGAAAGGCCGCCTCTTCTTCTAGTTTAGCGATAATCGTAATCGTTAGGATAACCTCAAAGTTGCCCTGTTCATCAATGGCTTCGCCTTTGGTGTTTAGATCAACGCTAATTTTGGGCTGCCACTGCTTTTTGAACAAAAGCGGCGTTGCAGGCGACTCAAAAGACAAATCCTTAATGTAAATGCGCTGCATTAAAAACTGCTGCTGAGGCGGTTGCTGCTCGCTTGCTACCGGTTCATCGGCCATAAGGTCATACTCCTACGCTTGTCAAAAAATCAGGGCGCGGCGAGCGCCCGCTTAATCAGTCCGTCCAGGCGACCCTGCCGCTCCAATAACAGCATTTCGTCGCAGCCACCTATGTGGTCTTTGCCTATCCATATCTGCGGGACAGATGTGGCGCCGCTGAGGTTTGCCATCTCTCGGCGCAACCCCGGATCGTTGTCTACCGCGATCTCCCTGTAGTTAACACCTTTTTGGTCCAATACACGTTTGGCCCGAACACAGTAAGGGCAGAAGCGTGTCGTATAAAGAGTGACAGTAGGACGCGTAGTAGACAATCGGGTTAGCTGACCGTGGGCAGTTGCAAGTTACCCCACTCCATCATCCCACCGGTCATTTTATAAACTTGTTCATAGTTTTCAGCCTTCAGCTGTTTGCTTGCGGCACCGGACTGCTGCCCCATTTTGCATACCAGCACGATGGGTTTAGCTTTTAATTTTTCAAGCTCCACCATGCGGCCCGGCAGTTTCGCAGCCGGGATATTTATCGCTCCGACGATATGCCCTTTCTTAAATTCCGCAGCATCACGCAGATCCAAAAACGTGCCGTCGTCAGCGTTCACCATTGTAATTGCCTGCTGTGGCGTAACTGCTGGGCCAGACTTACGGGACTCATGCAGGATCAACATGATGACAACAACCAAAAGCGCACCCACCAAAAGGTATTGCTGCGACAGAAATTCAAAAAATAGTGCCATGATGTCGTTAACTGATCCCTTGAAAGGAGGATGTACGGCTATTGTGATAGCGCTGCGCACGCTGATGATGTCACCAAACACCATTCAGCTACAAAACGCGTGACGAGTATACAGGGTCTGCCAAGGCGCAACCAGCCCTGAGGGGCTATCGGCGTCAGGCCCCACCAAGCAGCTACAGAGACGATGCGCTGACCTCTCAGAAAGGTTAAAATAAGGCTCGTTAACATTTTGACCGGTCGAGAATCTACATGCCCGCACGTCACAAAACACCCACTGCCTTAATCGTTCTCGATGGCTGGGGCCACCGTGAAGAGACACAAGATAATGCCATTGCCAATGCCTCCACGCCAGTCTGGGATCGACTGTGGGCGGAAGCTCCGCATGCGCTGATCTCCGCCTCTGGCGAAGACGTGGGGCTCCCCGGCGGTCAAATGGGAAATTCCGAAGTCGGCCACATGAGCTTGGGGTCAGGCCGCGTGATCTATCAGAATATCTCACGCATCGACGCTGCAATAAAAGATGGCAGTTTCAACCATAATACCGCCTTCACCGGGGCGATCGACAAGGCCGCTGCAGCGGGCGGTGCAGTCCATGTGATCGGGCTTTTATCACCAGGAGGCGTTCACAGCCACGAACAACAGATTTTCGCCGCCATCCGTCTGGCTGCTACACGCGGCTGTCAAAGGGTGTATCTGCACGCCTTTCTTGACGGACGCGATACGCCACCGCGCAGCGCGGCGTCCTCTCTGGAGAAGGCGGATGCCCTGTTCGCAGAGCTTGGCTGCGGCCGCACAGCCAGTATATGTGGCCGCTATTACGCAATGGACAGGGATAACCGCTGGGATCGCATTGAACGCACCTATGCACTCCTCACAGAGGGTGCCTCACAATACCGGTCAGGCAATAGTAGCGAAGCGCTCGCTGCGGCTTACCAGCGTGGTGAAAGTGATGAATTTGTGCTGCCCACCATTATCTGCAACGAACAGCAACAGCCCGCTCTTATCGGAGACAACGACAGCGTCATGTTTATGAACTTTCGCTCAGACCGCGCAAGGCAGTTAACCCGGGCATTCGTCGGCCAAGATTTCGATGAATTCCAGCGCAGCACGGTGCCGGCGTTAGCAGTTTTCGTGACGGCGACGGAGTATGCCGCAGACATAGAGACCAGCTGCGCTTTCGCCCCGGAAATACTGGAGAACGTGCTGGGTGATTATCTGTCTCAACGCCACATGACCCAATTACGCATCGCTGAGACAGAAAAGTACGCCCACGTGACGTTTTTTTTCAGCGGCGGCTGCGAGACGGTGTTTCCGGGCGAGGATCGACAGTTAATTCCTTCGCCGGATGTTGCAACCTATGATCTCAAGCCAGAGATGAGCGCGCCCGAGGTAACTGACAATCTCGTGCAGGCCATCACCTCCGGCAAATACGATCTTATCGTTTGTAACTACGCAAACGGCGATATGGTGGGGCACACCGGCGTATTCGATGCCGCGGTCAAAGCGGTGGAGGCGCTGGACGTGTGCTTGGGAAGAATAGAACATGCCCTGCTTGAAGCCGGAGGCCAAGCCTTAGTGACCGCTGACCACGGTAACTGTGAGCAGATGGCCGATCATGATTCAGGCCAAACGCACACTCAACATACCACAGAGCTGGTGCCCCTTCTCTATATCGGGCAAAAACAAGCGGAGCTGAAACCCTCCGGTGGAATTTTAGCTGATATCGCGCCGACCTTGCTCGCCTTAATGGAACTGCCGCAGCCGCCAGAAATGACGGGCAGCAGTCTGCTAACTAAGCGCACTTGACCTCTAGACACATTTACCGAGGCTGCACCGATGTCTAATATGCTTGGGCCAGCTCTGGCACTGCGTACCCCGTGGAAAATACTATTTACCCTGCTATTCTTCAGCTTATCATGTCAGAGCGCAGCGCAATCGGATGAAGAGGAAACGCGGCAGCAACTGCAACAACTTGACGTCGACATAAGCCGCATCACAGCGGAAATATCCATGGCCAGCCAGCGCCAGACAGCACTGCAAACGCAGCTGAAACAAGCCGAAGTCGAACTGGGAACGCTGCAGCGCGAGATCGCTAAGAATCAACGGGCATTTGCAAACAGCAACAGGGAGTTGGTCGATCTGAAAGAACAGCGCACTGTGCATGAGAAGGCGCGCGACGAGCAACAGGCACGTATTGCCGTGGAACTGAAAACTGCGTGGCAAGTCGGGCGTCAAGGACAAATCAAAGTGCTATTGAGCCAAAAAAGTCCGCATACGATGGCCCGCTCGCTGGGCTACTACCGCTATTTTTTTCAAGCGCGCAACACCATGATTGGGGAATATCGGGAGAATCTGCGTCAACTGGTGGCGCTGCAACGACGCATTGATATTACCGTGGCGGAGATTGAAGCCCGCGGCCAAACGCTGGAACAGCAGCAGGTTAATCTCAACACAGCGCAAGCCGAGCGCAAACAGGCCGTGACTCAACTGGCACAAAGCATCAGTAGCAGCAGCGCGCAACTTAAACAGAAACAGCTAGACCGACAACAACTTGAAGATCTTTTACAGGCCATCGAAGAGGTCATCGTCGACTTAGATGTCCCCGCTAACTACGCAACGTTTGCTAGCGCGAAAGGTAGCATGGCATGGCCAGTAAACGGCAAGCAAACCAATCAATTTGGCCGTTCACGCAACGCCGGCAAAATGCAGTGGCAAGGTATAACGATAACCGCTGAAAAAGGCACTGCGGTCAACGCCATTCATCATGGCCGCGTGGTCTATGCCGACTGGTTGCGAGGGTCTGGTCTGCTGCTAATTATCGATCACGGTGACGGCTACATGAGTCTCTACGCACATAACGACAGCTTATTGCGGGAAGTCGGCGAGTGGGTCACGGCCGGTAGTCCTGTCAGCACCGTCGGTAACAGTGCGGGTATGGAGCAGACAGCCGTATATTTCGAGGTTCGACATAACGGTAAACCCACCAATCCGGCCAATTGGTGTAAAAGCTGACGCTGATGCGCGCCACCGCAGATGCCATTTTCAATAAAGAATGAGGTAAACTGTAGCCTTCAAGCCAACGATTTGCAGACGACATCCATGCGCTTTAATTCTCGATCCCGCCCTACACTGAAAATCATTACTGCAGCGCTCGCACTGGCGGTTTCTGTTTCACTGCCCGCGGCAGAGGAGCAGGCAGCACTGCCGTTAGACGAACTGCGCACCTTTGCGGAAGTGTTCAACCAAATTCGAACGGGCTATGTCGAAGAGATTGATGACAGCGCACTACTCGAGTTCGCTATCGAAGGCATGTTGATGGGCCTCGACCCGCACTCGATGTATCTGACACAGGACGCTTACCAGGGACTGCAAGATGCCACGTCTGGCGAATTCACCGGACTAGGCTTAGAAGTGGGAACGGAAAATGGCTATATAAAAATCATCGCGCCTATCGATGGCTCGCCGGCAGCCGAAGCAGGTCTGCAAAGTGGCGACATCATTCTTAAACTGGATAACGTTCCCGTAAAGGGTATGTCTTTAAACAAGGCTATCGACTTGATGCGCGGCCCTAAAGGCAGTGAAATCGTGCTCTCTATCGGCCGACCCGGCACTCGTGAACCTTTCAAAGTTACGCTGGTGCGCAATACGATTAAAGTGGCCAGCGTACGGCAGCGCTTGCTAGCGCCCGGTTACGGTTATATCCGCATAGCCCAGTTTCAACAAGGCACAGGTGCGGCCGTGCAGAAAGCGCTGGATAAGCTGCTCTCAGAAGGGACGCTGAAGGGACTCGTGCTGGACCTGCGCAACAACCCTGGTGGTATTTTGGGCGCAAGTGTTGATGTGGCGGGCCTGTTTATGGATGAGGGTAATGTGGTCTACACAGAAGGGCGGGTCAACGGCTCCGATGCACGCTATGACGCCGCTCCCTTCGATGCCTCTGGCGGTGTGCCTATTGTCGTGCTAATCAATCAAGGCTCGGCCAGTGCTTCAGAAATTGTTGCCGGCGCCCTGCAAGATCACAGCCGCGCCGTCATTATGGGCACTCAAAGTTTTGGCAAAGGATCAGTGCAAACCGTGCTGTCAATGTCGGACTCACGCGCGATCAAACTCACTACGGCACGATACTTTACGCCCAACGGTCGCTCTATTCAGGCCGCAGGCATCGTGCCCGACATTATCGTTGAACGCGCGACTATCACCGCCTATGACAACACGCCGCGTGTCAGCGAAGCCGACCTGTCAGGGCATCTCAGCAACGCAAACGGTATCGAGCAAAACAGGAAAGGCGTCGTCAACCAAGAGTTGCTCACCGATGACAATCAATTGTATGAAGCTCTTGCACTATTAAAAGGCCTGAATATTCTTCGGTTACATGAGCAGAACGTGCAAACCAAAGCACAGAAGATGCCCTGAGCGTATTGGAGCGGGCCGGAATCTATACCCCGATTAATAACGAAAAAAAATGCGTAACAAAGACCGCCTGTCACTGACGCATCTCAATACCGTGTTCAGCCATATAGGCTTTTACCTGTGGCACGGTATACTCTCCAAAGTGGAAGATACTCGCAGCCAATACCGCATCGGCGCCGCCTCGGATAACGCCATCAACAAAGTGATCTAGCGCACCCACACCACCCGAGGCGATCACTGGAATGTCAACCGCATCAGTAATCGCGCGCGTCACACCTAACTCAAAACCATTTTTAGTGCCGTCTCGATCCATACTGGTTAAAAGGATTTCCCCCGCGCCCAGCTCAGCCATTCTTGCGGCCCATGCAACCGCATCGATGCCGGTTGGGTTGCGTCCGCCGTGGGTGAACATTTCCCAGCGGGGCTGACCCTCCACATCGTCCACTCGCTTGGCATCAATGGCCACGATGATGCACTGGGAACCGAAGCGCTGGGCAGATTCTCGCACCAGTTCGGGGTTGTGAATGGCGGCCGTGTTAATACTGACTTTGTCAGCACCGGCGTTAAGCATCGTGCGGATGTCGTCCACCGAGCGAATGCCACCGCCAACGGTCAGCGGAATGAACACGTGCTCAGCGATCTGCTCCACGGTATGGACTGTCGTATCACGCCCCTCGTGGCTGGCCGTAATATCGAGGAAGCACAATTCGTCAGCGCCCTGCTCGTTATAGCGCATAGCGATTTCCACCGGATCACCGGCATCGCGAATATCCACAAAGTTGACGCCCTTAACGACGCGCCCGTTCTCCACGTCAAGGCAGGGAATAATACGTTTGGCCAGCGCCATAGCTAGACCGCGCCCTCATCGCACAAACGCTGTGCGTCGGCCACATCCAACGTGCCTTCATAAATCGCGCGGCCAGTAATTGCGCCACAAATGCCGGTATGTGCGACGTTCATCAACGCCTGAATATCCTGTATGTCGGTTATACCGCCGGAGGCGATCACCGGAATGCTGGAGGCTTGCGCCATCGCAACGGTCGCTTCAACGTTGACGCCTTGCATCATGCCGTCGCGCGCAATATCGGTATAGACGATAGCCGCGACACCGTCGGACTCAAAACGACGGGCAAGATCGGCGGCACGCACCTCGGAAACCTCGGCCCAACCGTCGGTGGCAACGAGCCCATCTCGGGCGTCCAGACCCACAATCACTTTACCGGGGAACGCCGCGCAGGCCTCGGCCACAAATTCCGGTTCTTTTATCGCCTTGGTGCCGATAATCACGTAGCTGACCCCGGCGGCAATATAGTACTCAATGGTTTCAAGGTTGCGGATGCCGCCACCGATTTGTATCGGCAAATCTGGGTAGGCCGCCGCGATGGCGGTAACGACTGATCCGTTTACAGGCTCACCGGCAAAAGCGCCGTTCAAGTCCACCAAATGTAAACGCCGGCACCCTGCCTCAACCCAGCGTGCCGCCGTCGCTACCGGATCGTCAGAAAATACCGTGCTGTCATCCATCAGGCCCTGACGCAGACGCACACACTGTCCGTCTTTTAAATCAATTGCGGGGATGATCAGCATTGTCCGTTCCACTCCAAAAAATTTTTCAGCAACCGCAGCCCGGCAGCAGCACTTTTCTCCGGGTGAAATTGCACGGCAAACAGGTTGTCGCGAGCCAATGCCGCATCAGCGCTCACACCGTATTGGACGCTTCCTGCCAGCAGGCTGCGATCCCATGCATGCGCGTAATAGCTGTGTACAAAGTAAAAGCGCGTCCTATCGGGAATACCCGCCCATAGAGGATGCGCCATCGTCTGGTGCACCTCGTTCCAACCCATATGCGGCACCTTCAGGCGCGCGCCCTCAGCATCGGTCAGTGGATTGCCAAAATAACGAACCTCTCCGGGAATCGTGTCCAGACAATCCACGCCGCCGTTTTCTTCGGAGCGACTCATCAGGGCCTGCAGACCCACGCAGATTGCCAGCACAGGCACCTGCTGCTGCGTCAGCGCCTGTGTCAGAAGTTCATCACACTTGAGGCGCCGAATCTCCGATATACAGTCACGAATGCCGCCTACGCCGGGAAACACCACGCGATCAGCCTGTCGGATCACATCGGCGTCATGGGTGACCACCACCTCACTCGCGCCTACATGCTGCAACGCGCTGGCGACGGAATGCAGGTTACCCATGCCGTAGTCAATAACGGCGACAATACCAGTCATACCCACGATCCCTGTTTACAGTACGCCTTTGGTCGAGGGCATGATGCCCTCCATCCGTGGATCGGCGGTCAAGGCCATGCGCATAGCACGGCCAAAAGCCTTGAACACTGTCTCTATCTGGTGATGACTGTTGTCGCCACGCAGATTATCCACGTGCAGGGTGACAAGCGCGTGATTAACGAAGCCTTGAAAAAACTCCATGAATAAATCCACATCGAAGCCGCCAACGGCTGAGCGCGTAAACGGCACTTGGAATACGATGCCAGGGCGGCCGGAAAAATCAATGACTACCCGCGAAAGCGCCTCGTCGAGTGGCACATAGGCATGCCCATAACGGAGTATGCCTTTCTTATCGCCCACTGCCTTGGCGACGGCTTGCCCTAAAGTGATGCCAATGTCTTCGACCGTGTGATGATCATCGATGTGCAGATCACCGTTGGCCTTGATGTCTAGATCGACCATGCCGTGACGCGCGATCTGATCCAACATGTGCTCCAAAAAAGGAATGCCGGTATCAAACACCGTGTTGCCGGAACCGTCCAGGTTCACCGAGACGGTGATCTGCGTTTCCAAGGTATCTCGCGTTACTGTGGCTTTGCGCGCAGCCATCGTTCTCTCCACTCGATCAGTTCTGGGGCAAGGGTCCCCACGAAGGGCCATATTATAAGGGAACACAAGGCTTAATTCACTGGCACTATGGCAGGTGAGGCATTACCCTGTGACGTCCATCGGCGCCCGACTCCTCTGTATGCCAAGTCCTGAACTCTTTTCTACACGCGTCCTTGAATGGTTTGACCAGTGCGGTCGCAAGGATCTGCCTTGGCAGCAAGACATTAGCCCCTATCGTGTCTGGGTGTCAGAAATCATGCTGCAGCAGACTCAAGTGAAGACTGTCATTCCCTATTTTGAGCGGTTTATGGCTGCCTTTGCGGATGTGCGAACACTGGCGGATGCGCCGGAAGATACCGTGTTGCACCTGTGGACCGGGCTGGGCTACTACGCTAGGGCAAGAAATCTGCACAAGGCCGCAAAACACGTGGCAAACGTTCTGGACGGGCAATTTCCAGACACGATCGAAGGCCTATGTGACCTGCCCGGCGTGGGTCGTTCGACCGCTGGCGCCATTGTCAGTATCGCCTTCGGGCAGCGCGCGAGCATTCTCGATGGCAACGTAAAAAGGGTGCTGGCACGCTATCGGCGCGTTAGCGGCTGGCCCGGACAATCTGCGGTGCACCAACGTCTATGGGATGTTGCCGAGCATTACACACCGGTCGAACGTTGCGCCGACTACACGCAGGCCATGATGGATCTGGGCGCAACCCTGTGCACGCGCTCGTCGCCTGCCTGCACGCTGTGCCCGCTGGCGGTAGACTGCCAAGCGCTGGCCAATGACGATCAACGCGATTACCCGGGTAAAAAACCGCGTAAAGTTCTGCCGGTCAAAACCACCTGCTTTTTAATAGCGTGCAGCGCAGACGGCGATGTTTGGTTAGAGAAACGCCCACCCAGCGGTATCTGGGGCGGCTTATGGTGCTTCCCCGAGGTGGACGACGCACAGGCAAGCAGACAGCGCTGTCTCGATCTTTGGGGTATTGAGCCAATAGCCGTGGCACCTCAATCCAGCTTTCGCCATACTTTCAGCCACTATCACCTCGATATTACACCCATCATTGTAGCGTTTGGCACCACCCCGCACGCCGTGATGGAAGCCCCGCGGCAGCTCTGGTATAACCTAAGCCAACCACCGCAAATCGGCCTCGCGGCCCCAGTGGCTTCGCTGCTGGAAACACTGGCAAACCGCCACCCACAAACGGAGTATTGAGCATGTCTCGTATGGTTTTTTGCAAGAAGTATGGGGAAGAGTTGGAAGGGCTCGACGCGCCTCCGTACCCGGGCCCTAAAGGTCAGGACGTGTTTGACACTATCTCAAAAAAAGCGTGGCTGGACTGGCAAAGTCATCAAACCATGCTGATCAACGAAAAACACCTGAGCCTGGTGGATCCGGACGCAAGAAAGTATCTACAAGCAGAAATGGATAAATACTTTTCAGGGGAAGACTATGATCGGGCGGAAGGTTACG
The DNA here is from genome assembly GCA_029246385.1 of Halioglobus sp. Classification (GTDB taxonomy): domain Bacteria; phylum Pseudomonadota; class Gammaproteobacteria; order Pseudomonadales; family Halieaceae; genus Marimicrobium. Next base: position 25,832 of record JAQWNG010000025.1, on the reverse strand, counting down.
TCCCACCCACAAAGTAGCTCACCAGCCTGTAGCACGCATGAGCGCAACTTGACTCGTACTGCCCAGACAGGTTTAATACGCGCGAAATGCAATTCCGCGTTATTGCCCAGATAGCTCAGTCGGTAGAGCAGGGGATTGAAAATCCCCGTGTCGGCAGTTCGATTCTGTCTCTGGGCACCACCTCTTGCTTACTACCTGCTAAAACCCCTATATAAAGTGCCTCTGAGGCTCACTTGTGCCTCACATTTATGCATCACTTTTGGTGGCATGGGGGCCCGGAGGTTACCTGCAGATACTTTTTATAGTACAGGTAAAAGCCTACTTTTAAAAAAACGCTGGCTGCAGCGTTCTTGATCCATGCCTGTCACCTATTAGGCAACCGTCAATTTGTGCTCAGAAGTAGGTTTTTACCTACTTTAAAACATGTCTGGTAATGATTAGACTCGAACCCCTCCTTTAAACACCGTACCCAGTAGTTACGGATATGGACAGATAATGCCGTTTGTAGATCCACCGCACGAGTCCGAGCAGACAGCCCCCGTCGGTTTTCATCCGACGCAAGCGGCACCAGACACTAAACCCAAAAATTTCAATATCTCGGGCGGCATCCTCGGCGCTATAGGAGGAACACCTCTGGTTCCTCTTGAGAAACACTTTCCATCCTCACATTTTAGCTGTTTCGCCAAGCTGGAAGGTCTCAATCCGGGGGGTAGCGCCAAGGATCGTCCCAGTGTCGCCATCATTGAGCGGGCCCTGCAGACCGGAGAGATAGACGCTGACACCTTGGTCGTAGAAGCGAGCTCCGGCAATACTGGCATTGGGCTAGCCATGGTGTGTGCCTACCATGGCTTACGTTTGCGCTGCCTCATCGACCCCAAGGTGACCACACAGAATGTCGATATTCTTCTCGCTTATGGCGCCGAAATAGAGATGATCGGCCACCCAGATCAAGCGACCGCGGAGTTACTGCCCGCTAAGCTGCGGCGTATCGAGGTGATTCTGCAAGAAGAAAAAAATAGCTTTTGGGTCAATCAATACGCCAGTCTAGAGAATTCGGGAGCCCACTACCGGTCGACGATTAAAGAAATCCTGCGCGACCTAGACGGCCGTATGCTCGATTATCTTTTTATTGCAACAGGCACTTGCGGTACGCTTCGAGGGTGCCTCGACTATTTAGTGGATCATGATTATTCCACGAAGGTGGTCGCCGTCGATGCGCTGGGCAGTCAAATTTTTTCAAGTGATAAACACAATCGCCTGATACCAGGACTAGGATCTGCCATCTGCCCCAAACTCACTCCGACTGAGGGCGTGCACCAAATAATGCACCTCACAGCCGCCGATTGCGTTATCGGTTGTCGGCAGTTGGCACTATCTGAGGCCATTTTGGCGGGAGGCTCGTCCGGCGGCGTCATCACCGCAGTCAAACAGCTAAGCAGTGACATCCCCAAAGGCGCTACGGTTGTCGCTTTGCTGCCCGATCGAGGCGAGCGTTACTTAGATACAATTTATTCTGACGAGTGGGTCCGGGCCGAACTCGGCGATATTGCTCATCATTGGACGAAAGCTACTGAGCAATGCTAATGACGGGCAGCGATTTAACAGTAGTTGGGGCCCTCGACATTGACGCTGCACTCAACGGCAATGAACAGCAGGTTATTGACGCTGTCCAAACAGCCTATGAAACACATGCGCGCGGCGCCAGTGCTCTGCCGCATTCCAGCTTTCTACGTTTTCCCGACAGCGATAAAGACCGCATCATCTGTCTACCGGCATATCTCGGTGACGAATATCAGCTCGCGGGTGTGAAATGGATCGCATCCATGCCGGGCAATGTTGACCGCGGCATGGAAAGAGCGTCCGCAGTCATCATTCTTAACGATCGCATCACCGGCCAGCCCACAGCGGTAATGGAAGGCTCTATCATCAGCAAGCAACGCACCGCCGCATCTGCGGCCTTGGCATCGCGGGTGCTTGCTCCTGGTGAACCCGAGGTCATCGGCTTTGTAGGGTGCGGCCCGATTAACGCCGCAATTGCACAATTTCTGACCGTCACGTGGCCCAATGTTAGGCGATTCATCGGCTTTGACTTATTAACAGAGCGCGCCAACGCGTTCGGTGAGGCATTACTCGCGCGCAGGCCTGAAGCAAACTTCACCGTAGCGAAAACTATAGAGGCTCTGCTGAGCGAATGCCCCATGGTGGCGTTTGCCACTACAGCCATAGAACCCCACGTCGAAAGTCTCGATGCTTGCCAGGCTGGCGCAACCCTGTTGCATGTATCACTGCGGGATCTGAGTGCCGATGCTATTCTATCAAGCCATAATATTGTCGATGATCTCGACCACGTGAATAGAGCTGCCACGTCGATTCAGCTTGCGTCTGCACGGACAGGTAATACAGATTTTGTTCATTGCACCCTTGGAGACATCCTGCTGGGGCATGCCCATTTACCTGCGCGTGATGACCGCAGGGTGATTTTCTCTCCCTTCGGTTTAGGTGTGCTTGATTTAGCCGTTGCGAACCTCGTGCAAAAAAAAATCGGCAGAGACGGTGGCGGCACACACGTCGAGTCTTTCCTGCCCAGAACGCTGTACTCATGAATTTAACAAAGGTTTTATTTGTATGTCTTTAGTGTGGAGTTGTAATGAGTGGGATCAACTGGAGGAAGTCGTCGTCGGCAATCCGCTGCGTGCAAAATTTCCAACCGCCGACCCGAGCACCCAACTGGCGGAATTTCCTGACCGCGCACTGGCGGATATTCCACAGGGCCCTTTTCCACAATGGATTATTGATGAAACCGAAGAGGACCTAAACGCATTTGTCGCGGTTCTTAAAGGTTTGGGAATTACCGTCAAGCGTCCGGAAACATGGCCGCATCAAAAAAAATTCTCTAGCATTCATTGGGACTCTGAGGGTTACTATAACTATTGCCCGCGTGACATCATGCTTGTGATTGGCGATCACATTATCGAGACACCCAATGTCATCCGCAGTCGAGCTCAGGAGTCATTCAGTTATCGCGAGCTAATGATTGCCTATATGCGTTCCGGCGCTAAATGGTACAGCGCACCCAAACCGATGCTACTGGACTCGCTATTCGATGTGGACATGAGCAAGCCCACGCCGCGTAATGATGAACCTGCATTTGATGCAGCCAATGTCTTGCGCCTGGGCAAAGACCTTATCTATCTTGTCAGCGCCACTGGTAACGAAATGGGAGGGCAGTGGCTGCAAACTATTTTAGGTGACGAATACCGCGTTCATTTTCTTAAAGATGTTTATTACGGCAGCCACATCGACTCGACCTTTGTCGCGTTGCGTCCCGGCTTAATGCTGTGCAACCCAGCTCGCATCAATAACGATACCTTACCGGAGGTACTGAAACAGTGGGACATCATTTACAGCCCTCCGATGGAGAGCACTAACGCCTTTGACGCCGACTATTTAAGCAAAAGCATTGGTAGCAAATGGATAGATATGAATCTGTTCAGTATCAACCCTAACCTAGTGGTGGTGGATCAGGATCAGGTCGCTTTAATCAAACTTCTGGAAAAACAAGGTATTGATGTCATTCGGCTCAAGTTGAGGCACTCAAAAATGCTGGGAGGGGGGTTTCACTGCGTCACATTAGACATTCGCCGGACCGGTTCACTGCAGCGATACTTCGACTAAACATCCCACTATGCCAATCACACTTTTTGCAGGCGCCTTTTTAGCGCTGGCCTACGTAGCCTGGAGGCGCTACCTGTGGGCGGCAGAAACAGTGCCGGAGTCACAGACCGATACTTGCCTCTACAGCTTGACCGATACGTTTGGGGATAGACATCTGGCCAATGTTCCACACCAGCACGGCGCCTTGTGGCTGACAGACATATTTGCCCGCAGTGCCGCAAAGTTCCCCGATCTAACCGCGCTGCAGATACCTCATACGGGCGAGTCGCTAACCTTCGCAGAGTTGAACGCGCAAGCCGAAAAAATAGCAGCAGCTCTCTCTCCACTCCTGACCGGCCCTGACCAGGTGGTCGCAGTGGCCATGACGCAGGACAACGCGGATATCGTGGCATCACACCTGGGCATCTTAAAGGCGGGCGGTACTGTTGTTTTTCTGGACACGACACTACCGAAAGCGCTGCTTGCTCACATACTGGACGATGCACAACCCAAGATTGTTCTCACGCGGGGAGAGGCCAGTTTTCATCAGCGCCCGACATTGGACGTGTTGGCACTGCCGGACCATCACGGCCGCTGCAAACAACCCGAGTGGCTGGACGATCCGGCGCGACAACTCGCTGCTATCTTTTATACCAGTGGAACCACCGGCCTGCCAAAAGGTGTAGAGTGCCCTCATGCAGGTTACGTCAACCTCGCGCTGAACTATGCGGATTATTTCGATCTCATTCCCGGCATGGACGCGACCTCACTGACATCTTCGCTGGGATATGACGGCAGTATTTCAGAGATGTACGGCGCTTGGGTCTCCGGTTGCGCTGTAGTACTGCTAACCAAGGAGCAGGTCCGCTCCGGTCCTGATCTCATCCCGGTGCTACGGGAAGCGGAGGTCACCGTACTTTTCTGTCCGCCGGTGCTGCTTACCACGCTGACGCCGAACCCCGATCTAGACCTTCCCTATCCGATTTGCCGTTATATTGTGCCGGCAGGCGAAGCCTTCCCCAGCGCACTGGTGCAACCCTGGACGCGCGGCAGACGACAAATTATTAATACCTATGGCCCTACTGAAGCGAGTACGGACACCAGCCGACAGAGTTTACGGCCGGGGGAGCCCGTCACTATTGGCTCGCCAATGGCCAACGTCACGTATGTCATTCTTGATATAGGCCAGCTTGAACCGCTGCCTCACGGAGCCATTGGGGAGCTTTGCATTGGCGGCCCTCATGTCGCACGTGGCTACAGAAACCTAGCGGAGCAAACGGCACAAAAATTCATTATACACCCGCGTTTCGGTCGCCTGTATCGCACCGGCGATCGGTGCAAAATAGACATCCACACCCAGCGCGTGCACTTCTTAGGCAGAATCGATTCTCAACTCAAGGTACGTGGCCACCGCGTGGAAACGCAGGCCGTAGAGGACTTACTGCAAAACCAGTTTACAGAGATTGAAGCCGCCGTGCTGGATTATCAGAACGATGAACTGATAGCTTTTGTCAGCGCCCCATCTCTGTCAGGGCCTGACGCCACAGCGGCAGTACCTGCCCCCGAAACGTGGGCAGCGCAAGTAACCCGCAGCCTAGCACAGCAGCTTCCAGCGCCGTCGATTCCTTCACGTCTATTCCTTGTGAAAAGTTTCGCCATGAAACCTATATCTGGGAAAATTGATAGAACGCAGTTACCTGTTCTATCTAACGTGCTGGCTAGCGCCACATCAGTCGCACAGATTACGACAGCATCCCACGCTGAGACGGGCTCGGAACTGGCACCGGGCTGTGACGAAATTCTGTCTATTTGCGAGACCGTCTTCGAGACACCTATGGCGTGGGACAGTGTCTTTGCCGACAATGGTGGCCACTCTATTGTTATCGCGCAATTGGCACAGCAGCTCCATGCCGCGGGGTGGGATGTGACGGTGCGCGCCCTGCTTAGCGACTGCGACACTGCGCGCAAAATTGCCACACATGTGCAGCAATACCCCCGAGCTAGGGCCCGCGCGCCATCGACTGCCGTTGTAGACACGAGCAGAGCACAGCGCGACGGTCCATCAACTAAAGTACTCACTGCAAAGGTTTTCACCGGTCTTCAATTACTGTTTTTATGGCTGCTGTACCTGCCGGCACTGATCGGTTTCCTCGCCATTGTTGGATTTGCAGAAATCGGCGAGTTCTTCATGACAGCGCATATTCTGGAGTTTGTAGGTCTGGGTTTCCTCATGTACTTGTCTGCTCTCGTCTTGCCCTTTGCCAATCTACTTTGGGTGATGACCATCAAGCTCCTGATGGGCGGCCATCTGTACACTAATAAAGTGGCGCCGGGCATCTATCCCAAATGGAGCCGCATGCATCTGCGGGTCTGGTGCATTGGACGACTAGAAAGCTCGGTGATCTCCCCTCTAGGCATGATGTTTCGCAGCGCGCCACTGATGGCATACGTGCTGCGGCGGCTTGGCGCAAAGGTTGGCAGCAATCTGCAATGTGCGCATGACGTCGAATTTTCCGGCCCCCTAGATTTACTGTGCGTGGGCGACAATATCGCGATACAAACCGGCGCCTATATCCACACCTCAAAGTGGCTGGATCAGAATTTGCATATTGGCCCGATCAGCCTCGAAGACAATTGTAAAATCGGCATGCGAGCAGCCATTGGGCCTGATGTAAACATAGGCCACGGTGCCTGGATTAACCCGTTTACCCCCATACAAAAAGACGTGGGTGAACAGGAAATGTGGGAGGGTGCTCCGGCACACTGCAGCGGCCACTGTGTCGACCTGGCACGAACCGCAACAACCTGTCATAGCAGGCTGCCCAATTGGCTTTCAGAAGCCTTTAATATCGCTATGCAGGTTTTTCTCGATTTTTGGCTTTTTGTCGTCCCCACGGCCGCAGTCACATGGTTTGCGGCCTCATTCATACCCGTAACAGAGGCCGGCGTCGCCAGTGAGTATTTCAAAGTGACGCCGCTAACAGACATTATTTGGGATATGAGCCTCTACACCTTTATCACCACCTGGGCTGCCGTCCTGCTGATTTCTATACTGGTCTGCCTCTTTCTGCGCTGCACGCCCGCCTCACCCGGCATCTACTCCTCGCGAGGGCTGCGCGGCTACCTGCTGTTATATCGAATGAAGAAAATGAATCAGATTCAGAGACAATGGACGTGGACCATCTCAGGCCAGTACCTGCGCGCCCTCGCCGGCATGCACTTCCCGCGGGTGGGAGGCTCTGAATGCGACCTAATGCACAACTTAGTGCCCGAACTCGCCAATGCAGACTCACAGGTCTTCTGGTCCAATGGCTGTTTCACAAACATGCTGGACCACGGTGCGGAGCACATTAAGCTGTGTCAACTGGATATGCCTCGGAATTTCTTTAGTGGCACCAACTCTGTCGCTGAGTCAGGACAGTTTCCGTCCAACTTCCTGCTAGGCGCATCTACTCTGGGCAACGATATTCAGTTTCGGCGCCAGATGCGGTCTCGAGGAGGCGAGCCCATCACCGTAGCGGGTAACCCGCCGGTGCAATTTGCGAGCGACACAGTTGATAAGGACAACGGCTCTCAGACACTTCCTAGCTTTTCGCTTTTCCTGGCTCGCGTGTTCCTCAATGACCTGTTCAGCATAGGATTTTTGCCCATGACAGGAATGCTGGTCTACGTAATCCTTTACACCAGCTTATTGCGTCTGGACGGACAACCGATGGTCAGCGCCTTCTTGGCGTTGATATTTGCTGAAGCCATTATTATTTTATTGTGCTCCGCGATCAAGAAGCTACTCGTGGGCAGTGAATGGGGAACTGATCACTCGACACCGTTCTGGTCTTGGCGACACTTTAGCTATTTTTTTGCGCAGGACTGCTTCTTCGCCTGGTGCAAGAGACCCCTAAGGATGACCGCGGGGACACTGCTGTCTAATACCGTGTTGAGAAGGATGGGGTGTCAGATAGGTCGACGAACGATAATCTCTGCACCCATGCAAGCCTCCGACTGGAATGCAGTTAACTTGGGGGACGATTGCATGATTAACGGTGTTCTTCAATTCCATACCTTCGAGAATATGATACTGAAGGTCAAACGAACCGCAGTACATGACGGCTGTAGCATTAATCTCGGATCTACCATTATGGGTGGTGCCGTGATCGAGCGGGCGGCCACGATTCTGCCTCTAGCCCTGATTCTAAAAGAAATGTACTTACCCGCGACAGGCACCTATGAAGGCAGCCCTGTCGAGCCTGCGGCTCAACACTAAGGGTATCGAACACTTACGGGCGTATCCGTGTCTTCTTCACTGGCCACTTTCGCAATGTTATGCCTATAACGTTGTATCGCAGCGAAACAACGTTATAGGCGACAGGCATGAATCAAGAACGCTGCAGCCAGCGTTTTTTTTAAAGGTAGGCTTTTACCTACTTACACGCAGCTCGAAAGGTGGATATGCTCAAGGTGAGGAAGTCTTAAACTTACGGAGTATAACTAATGAAAAAATTTTCACGATCACTACTAGTATCCCTGCTACTGATTGCCGCTGCACCGACTTTTGCCGACACAAAAATGTCGGCAATACAGATTTATGTCTGCACTTTTAACGATGATGCGACGGCGGCTGACCTGTTTAAAGCTACTAAGCAGTGGATTGAGGCGGCAAGAGACACAGAGGGTGGAAAAAATATCGATGTGGCCATCAGGTTCCCAATTGCCACTGGACCCGATGGCCGTGGTGATTTTAGATTTGTCACTGTCTTTCCATCATTCGCAGAGATGGGCTTATTCCGTGATGCTTATGAGGGTTCGAAGGTTGAGGCCATCGATCAAGAACAACTGAATGACATTGCAGATTGCGGGCAGAGCAGCGTGTGGGAAGGCATTTCTACGCTCTAGGCTCCACCAACCCGAACAAGTACTACCGGCGTAAACGCTGAAGCGCTAAATACGTTAGGCTGCGCCACACCCACTCAACGGGACCAAACCTGTACCTGGCCAACCACCAGGTGCAGAATACCGTTAGTACTGCAAAGAACACCACCGCATAAAAAGTCGTTTCTGCCGGACCCATCAAGAAAAGCTGACCAAAGCCCCAACCGTAAAAAAGTGTCGTAAACATCAGGGTACTGCACAGATAGGCCGTCAGAGCCATCCTCCCTAGGTTCTGCAACGGCCTGAGCGCAGATTGCCCTCTAGGCCTTTGCGCCAGCAATACGATACCCGCACCATAACCCAATGCCAGCGCCGTTGATCCATAGGCAAAGAGCAGGTCTCCAAGAAACCGTATACCGCCTGATGCTGGGGTCGCCGTAAACACGGCATAACCATAATGTTGGCTGAGCAACCCTTCAGCAAGCGCACTTGCTGCCCCAATGCCAATGCCCCACGTAAAAACCCTTCGCACCACCGGCAGATGCGATGTAACGTCATAAAGAATTTTGGTTCGGCCCACATACAGCCCCAGCAGCAGCATCGAGAAGATAACAAGACTCGATTCAGGACCGTGTAAATTTGACCCAATAGGTGGCGGGATCGCGAAAGCATTTTCACTGAACACGTCCATCGGGGAACCAAGATAGGGATGATCTTCACGCAGCTCGGCGAGCGGCAGGGCGTCTTCCCAGTGCGTCACCAGCACATCGTCACTGTCCATATGAACCAGATTGCCCAGTGGAAATACCGCCAAGAGTGCAAGGCCTGTAACAAGCAACGTGCGACGGGCGGCATTGCGGAACGCCAGAAGCACAAACCCCAAAATGGCGTATTCCATCAGAATATCGCCGTCAAAAAATAGCGCATGAGCCATGCCAAACATAAATAAAATCGTCAACCGCCGGACGTAAAGCCACAAAGACCCATTGCTACGGGACATTGCCCAGGCAAACTGCAGTGCGAAACCGACGCCAAACAACATAGAAAACAGGCGTAGGGATTTCGTTTCAAAAAGTGCATGCATTAACGTACTAAAAGTACGGTCCACGGCACCGGCCCATTCCGAACTATCAGCCCCGAAGTTATACATATTGACGAGTAAAACGCCAAACAAAGCAGCCCCCCTGATCGCATCAATGACCTGCAGACGAGCACCTGGCTCGGTTGGCTGCGCTCGTTTTGCAGCAGGTATACAGGTCATCCTTTACTCCTTGGTCCGATAGCTGTCATTCAGCGCCTGATCCCGGTGTCTGCTACTCGTCAATATCAGCCTGTTACTCAAAGGCTAAACACGCATCGCTAAGCATTAAGTGTAGTCGGTTACAGACTATTTCATAATACATTTAGCCGCACTTGCAGGCCTAATGAATAAACCATAAAACCCAGAACGGCACGATGTCGCACAAAAAGTTAAACAAGGTGTATACTAGAGGCATTGCTTTATTCTTTTACCGTACCTTCAAGGAGTATCTTATGAAACGCATTCTAATGATCGTCGGCATCCTCGCACTAGCGGCCTGCACGAACGACCCCGGTAGCGAAAAATGGTGCGTCGCTCAGGGCGAAGTGCCAAAATCGGACTGGACCGGCTCGGATGCCGCAACGTACGCGAAAAACTGTTTGATTGACGGTATGGCCATCGGCTCCGAAGATTGGTGCGAAGATCTGAATGATAAGCCAAAAGGCGAGTGGACTGGTGACGAAGCCAAAGCCTACGCCAAAAACTGCGTGATGTAACCGTCCCGATAAGCAGGGCCGGCGAACGAGTCTCTCGTCGTTGGCTGCTCCTGCGCTTTACTTGCAACTGCGCGAAGGCCTGCGCAGTGCCACTGTATCAATGAGTGCACAGCTGTGAAAAGCGCGCGTAACAGAATCTCGATTCTGCTGCTGGCTGCAAGTTTATTGAGCGGGTGCAGCGAAAGTTCCAGCGTGCCGCTAGACAAGTATCTGACGCGTCTCGCGAACAGTCTTGATCGGCCTATCACGGTGAAGGCTGACCGCTTGCCGCCACTGCCCCGCAGCCGCGATCTGCACATCGATCCGCAACCACACTCTATCGGTCTACTTGATTTGCTGGCATTGAACGGTTGCGAGCTCAGTATCACAATCGGCACTATCAATAGTAGTCTCGGCAAACTGGCCAGCGATTCCCAGCGCCTTTTATTGGAGCTTGAATTTCTGTCGCTGGCGCCGGCCTGCATCCGTTCGCTGAATCAGACCACTGATGCTGAGCTGATCGCTACGCTGCGAGCCGCCCTGATTGAAAAGCACCGGATGCTGTCTACGCGAATCTGGAATGCCACGCTCGGCGGGCCGGAATTCCGCACCTTCTGGAAACGCCCCCACAGTCTTGACAATTACCCCGCGAATACCGGAGGCCAGATAGCTCTCTCGCTGGCTCGGCTGGCGGAACTGTCAAGCCAGTGGCTGGACGGACACTACGAGGCTGGCAGCGGCGAACTTGAGCGTTTGCTTGGGGACATTCGCAGCGGCGATGGCGGCGCACTGCTGGCAGCGCTCGACTTACAGCGCGCTGCCCTCGCTGCAGCGTCGCCCGCTATCCAGCAGAGGCTGGAGGGCGCATCAATTTGCATTGGCAACACACCCAGCCCTGAAGGACGAGTCGTTGACAATGTGGTGCGCAAGTTTTTCATCGGCGAGGTACAAGTCTGGTCGGTGCAGGTTGCCCGGCGCCGCAATCAGCTAATGCCGCCCGTGCTGGCTCTGGAGCAAAGCCTGCAAAAAACAATGCCTGACGCTTACCGAATCTGGGCCCGCCAACGGGACCAACTGCTGACCAGTGCGGCAGATGCGCCTCGAGAACACGCGCGTCATCTTGCCGCGTTGCTGGAAAGCTGTGGCCTTCACCCTGGTGCGGACACCACACAAAACAGTTTCACCAAAGACGCCTTCACTGGCAGCGTAACGGCATTTTAGTGCCTGGCCTTTTTGACTAACGGCATGTCTTGTGTTGATAATACAATCATTGGTACGGCTAATCTAAATTTATAATCTTGGCGCGGTATGCATTGTCGAAAATAGTCTATATCTGCCCACGGCACCCTTCGTCATCGCCTTTTTCCTCTAGCGACATCCTGCAATTATCTTATCGGATTACGCCTGATAACATTGTGGCCAATGCACCCACCCTTATTGAACGAGACGGCCTCTTAGCGGGCGTTATGAATCCTGTGAGCACGCTTACTGTTGCAGGCGCGAGCGTGTGCATGGGGATTCTCTTTGGCGCCTCGAGCGACTGGCACGCGCCCGGAAGTGCAGTTCCTGATGGTTCATATGCGTTGTTTAGAGGTGATAATACGTCTGTCGAGGTCCTAACCGATGCGGTCGCTTCGAGGTCTGTTTGGTATATACAGACGGATGACTACTTTATTGCTTCAACCTCGCAACGCGCAATTATTATCTTATTACAAAGCTTCAAAGAAAATAGTGAAGTGTACTCGTGGATGTTAACGTCGGGCACATTGGGTCCAGGGTTTTCTTGGGATCAGCGTATACGCTTATTGCCTCCTGACTCTAAACTGATACTCAATCGTGAACAATGGCGTGTAGATATCATTGTCAATCCCGTTACGTTTTTGGCAAGCAACTCTGCCAAAAAAGAAAGCAAGCGCCGATTGAAGAACTCGATAACGGAAACGTTTTCGTCCATGAAGATTGAAACCGATAAGTGGCGGTTACCGTTGTCTGGAGGCGTTGACAGTCGAGCCATTTTTTTCACTATGTTAGATCATCTCGGATCGGTTCCACGAACCATCACTTTTGGCTTCAAGTCTGCGCAGAACGTTGAACGTGGCGATGCTGCCACTGCAAAAAAACTCGCGTCTATATTTAATGTGCCAAACGACTATTTTGAGAAAGACCTTTCCGAGGAATCGATTGGCGTCGTCTTAGATCGATGGCTAATGGCGGGAGAGGGACGACTCGCTGAATTCTCACCGAATGCGAGCCTTCAGGTGTGGAAGCAACTCTACGAGAGTGGCTGCGAGGGTATTATCCGTGGGGATCAGGCATTTGGTTGTCGCAAGGTGAAGACGCCAGACGATGTATGGAGAAATATGGGCATAGCCGTGCTTGATGATTATCAGTTGGACAGTCATGCTGGTAAGATTTTTCAAAGTTTTGCAACTAAACGTCCGCCTCATCTTCAAAAAAAATCGAATGAATCTTTAGAGGAATGGAGAGACCGGGTGAATTCTGTGTTTGAAATTCCTACTATTTTTGCGGCGCGCAGCGATCTCAAGCTAGCTTATATAGAAGTCATTCAGCCATTACTATCGAAAAAAATTATGCAGTGTGTGCGAAGTCTTCCTGATGATCTTCGAACCGATAAATCCTTGTTTAAGGAAATTGTGGCTGCTCGTTTTAGTGACATTATGTTCTCTACATACAGAGCAGAAGGCAAAACAAAGAATATTTTTAAAAGCAGGGCCGTCTTTGATTTTGTTTGCAAAGAGCTAAGATCTTATGGCGCTGAAAACTTGTTTCAAAAAGAAGTGATTGATTATGTTTTAGAGCGTGTGGTAGTGCAAGACGTTGTGACCGGCTCGAGCGGCGGCCGCTCAGATATAGTTAGGCTTTTTGATAAGTGTCAGAAAAAAATGACGCGCGTCTTTAATAAAAATCGTAAGCTTGATTTTAATGTTGTGGCATTCCGTCTATTTGTTATCTCTAGGATGCACAGAATTCTCATTGAGGATGCCGCATTTCTGGCGAAACGAATCGCATAATGACTGTGACCGAATGTCTGCAGTGGCCACAGCGCTCAATGTTTATATTGGCTACGCGCCTGATACCCTAGCCGGTGACAGCCCAAGTCATACTAGTGTGGTTATCGGCAGGGACGTATCGCGGGTCTGCGGCATAAATATCAGCGCGCGTTAACTAAAGAACAGCGATAAGCTGGAGCGTAATACGGTACCACGCGAGGCGGGGGAACAGTTGTTGTACAACCGCTGTTAGGCATTCTTCCGTCTAAACACTATGACCCCCGTGCTCGCCATCAGTAGCGACAACAGTACGAGCAGTGGTAACGGCAGTGTTGGAATAGAGGCAGGGCTTAGCGGAGGAGAGGGAGAGGATTTACCCACAGCGACATCTCTTAGGTTCTGAATAATAGGGCTTATCTGTGGTGTCCAACTGATGCCGTCGTTGCTGCTGAGTATTGTTCCGTCGGTACCCACTGCGACATACAGTCCGGTGCCATCGTACTCTACCCCGACCAAATCTATGTCAGTGCCGAGACCGCTGTTCCTCGGCGTCCATGCGCGCGCATCGGCGCTGGTAAGAATTACGCCGCCAACACCCACCACAACGTAAAGGTCTGTGCCGTTGTAAACAATGTCTCTCAAATTGGCAGAGGTGCCGCTCGTTTGGATGGCCCAGGCGCGAGCCTCAGGGTCTGCACTCGTGCGTATAGTGCCTGCATCCCCAACGGCCACCCACTCGTTAGCGCCGTAGCTGATGCCGTAAAAGCTCTCAGCATTCGACGGTTGTGGCGGTTGCTGCGTCCACGTCACGGCGTCATTACTGGTCAGAATAATTGCTTTCGCGCCAGAGTCACCACCGGCGATGACATACAGGCCGCTGCCGTCATACGCAATGTCATACAGTGTAAAGGAGAAACTGCCATTAACCGAGGTCCAGACATCGCTGTCGGGGCTGGTGATAACGCGTCCACTGCCGCCGCTGACAATCCACTGGCCGCCGGCGAAAACCGTACCCCACAGCGGACTCGTATTGCCGCTTGTCTGCTGCGTCCAAACGGCTGCATCAGGGCTGTTAACGACAGTGCCTTGCTGACCGGCCGCCGCCCACGTGCCGACACCATCAAAATAGACGCCACGCAACGTTTCTGACGTTGCGCTGGTGGCGCCTGACCACGTAAGTCCATCGGTGCTGTTAATTATCGTGCCGTTTTCGCCTACCGCAACCCAAACGGCGGCTGACGTGCGGGCGGAAAAAAATAGGAAGCAAAGAAGCATTAGTGTGGCCGTAGGCCATAGAGTGACAAGACGCTGAAAATAAAAAATAGGAGGCATTTTTGTCAACAAAACCTTTCGTTAAAATGGTTACAGTTGCACCTCACTAACGGGCGCCTGCAACTGCGTGGAATAAAGATCTTCACGCAACGTAGTATAAAGAAACTAACGTAGTGACGTCCACCGCCTCTTATATCATTTAGCCAGAAAGGCACTAGGACGTCAGGCCTTGCAGTTGAGCGCGTGTTGTTCCTCTCTTGAGCAATGTTGTTTATGTCCCAGCAGTCGCACGCTGCTCCAACGTCTTTAACCCGGAAATTTTAGAACTTCGGGGACCACGACACAGATCATCGCAAGACCCAACATCCAGAAGACCAGATTGAACCTGCCTTCCATTCGCTCAAGGCGTGCACCCATTTTTGCATCTGACTCAGCAAAACGCGCCTCCAAATAATCTGTAGTGACCAGCGAATCAAAATTGTGCACGAACATAGACGTTGATCCCGGTGCTATCACCTCCGCCTGTGCGCGCGGCATACCGGCGGCCTCAAGCTGGTGAGCATATTCTAATGAGTCAAACGCGCGACCAACACTACGCCAGCCAGGCGATACCCGTTTGTATAATCGGCACGGCCACGCCTGCCATAATCACGCCAAACATCACATAGAGCTTACCGAGCTTGCCGTCGATTTCAGCTGAGAGAAGCCCCAGCTTGGCGTCAAATTTGACATCCATCGCGTCCAGCCTGGCAGCCTGCTCGCTAAAACGCGCATCCAAATAATCTTTGGTGACCAGCGAATCAAAATTGTGCACGAACATAGACGTTAATCCCTGAGCTATCACCTCCGCTTGTGCGCGCGGCATACCGGCGGCTTCAAGCTGATGCGCATATTCTAATGAATCAAATGCAACTGCCGCCATACTATACCTCCCATGTGCCTTGGCCAATATTATCCAAGGTATCGAAGGCAGCGAACATCACATCCGCTCAACACCTGACCCGAACAGATCAGGGCGACTTAGTCCTTTAGCCTGCGATTACCCACCGCGTTTATGGCTGTCGCCAGTGCGATACCGCACACCACGCCTGCGGTATTGGCCAACATATCTAGCCATTCTCCATAGCGATTCACATACGGTTGTATCAACTCGATTAATCCGCTGTAGCCAATAAAAAACACCACAAACCACAGCCATCGATTGGGTTGACGTAACGCGACAGGAAAGACTAACGCAGCATAGGCTACCAAGTGGTGTATTTTATCGGAGCCTGGGGCCGAGGGAATGTCTAGCGGCCATAATGACAGTGCTGTAATAATTAGAAGCAGACATGCACTAACTATAAGCCAGTGTTCTTCAATTAACGTTAGCGTATTCACTATTTTTTACTCCTATCTCTCTTCTTACGCTCCCAGTTATATTCAAAGCGCACGGCAGCTCATCATCGTCGTGTCTGGACAACTTCGAAGTGGACGCGCTTTAAGCTCGTCCTACTACATTAAGCGGTTGTCCCCACTTATTTGGCAACACCCGCACAAAAAACGCGCAAAGGAGTCGAGGTTTCCGTTAATCACTACCTGAAAACTTTCACTACCTCACAGGAACTAGCTTACAAACTCGCCGTGAGACGCTTATTTTTATCGTGAAATTCATGCAATTCTATAACAAATCGTAACAGCAACTCCAATACTGCGTTTAGCCGCGCATTTCTAATGCCTCATAGCTTCCCCGACACTAGTTTAGAGCACTCCCCTGATATAACTTGCATGCTGACTAGCACATGAACTGGCAGCGCTTGACATTAATAGTGAGGACAGCATCTATGCCTTGCTTGCTTGCTGACTATCCGGCCTTTCAAATGGCAATCTTATCGCCTTGTGCCAGTTACACTAGCTATGGCGTCACACAACGTACTTGCCGAGTACTGAGAATAGCCTTACTCATCGACACCATACGCGGGGTGATGGCTATTTTCTGAACGAGCGCCTGCATTTTGTATTTCTAAAACAAAAAGGTATGAACCAACTTTTCGAATATTCAAAAATATTTTTCGAAATATTGAAGGCTTGTCTTCGAGAACAAAACCAGTGTGAATCGACCGAAAGTTATGTCTTTCGAATAGTCCTTGCCACCCTCTGATTGATCGGAACCTCACCCCAACTCCTGCGGTGTTAGCTCCTAATCGCTTCATCAAAAATGAAAACGCCCCACTCTTAACCTTTGTAATTCTATAAATAATCTCGCCTGGTGATGGCTGACGCAACCATCCTTCATACACCTGCTCGTAAACGACTAACTTTCCTGTGCCAGCCAAAATGCAATGCAAACTTTTAAGGCAGCGGGTGATATTTATCAAATTTTGTTCCTCATCTTCGCCGACTAAATGATGCAGCAATACGTTTATAGTTATGAGGTCATAATTTTCGCCGAGCAGCAAGGTATCTATGTCTGTAGCAGATCCCTGCATCACCTTTTTTCTAGGATTATGCGTGTTTCTATCTAGCATGAATTGTGAGTAGTCGAGTACTACGCCTGTTGCATTCGGGAAAAAGTCGAGCAGCCGATCCATAAAGATTCCATTCCCACCGCCGATATCAAGAACCTTAATTTTGGTATATCTCGGAATTCCTAAACTTGAAAGTACAGAACAGTAAGCCTCCCAATCTCGAAATTCTGTATCAAATGCTTTGACCGCATCATTATCTAAGTAAAACTCGCTAGAAACTTTGCTGTCTTTCGTTTTCACTATAAACCGTCCAATATTTTTATAAACTAAAATATAATTGATGACGAGCCTGCGGGGGCACATCCAGACTCCGACAAAATGCGAGAAATTGAACCCATTAAAACTAAGCGCCTCAAGGCTCTCTCCCTTAAAGGCTATTAGGCAGCGATTGAAGGGAAATCAGCTACTGCGCTATCGCTCTTAGACCTTCAACCTCCAAGCTTGCAGTGCTTCCAGCGTATCCATCGAGGCTGCTGCCACAATAAGCATCAGCACTTTCCAGAACCAAGCATAAGGCCATACTCTTTATCTAACCAACGCAATATTTACTAACTTAGAAGAGCTCTCCTAATTTATCAAAATAGGAGGAACACTCAGAAATATGGATTATAATATTTGATCATTCAGTAGCTCCTCATAGACGTCCATGGTGCGAGAAATTACTATGCGTTCGTCAAATTCGCTGAGGACTTTAGCTCTGGCCGCAATCCCACACTGCTTCCGCATCGGCACGTCATCATGAAGTCTAGCGATAGCTTCAGCTAACAAACCAATACTCTCAACTGGAACGATCAAACCCTCAACGCCATTTGTCACAACTTCCCTGCATCCGGGAGCATCTGTTGTTACTAAGGGAAGCCCGCACGCACCAGCTTCAATAAGCCCTTTTGGAAGGCCCTCTCTGTAACTAGGTAGTACAAAAATATCTATGCCCCGCAGAAGGGAAGGCATATTATCAGAGTGCCCTATCCACCTAACAATTCCCTCCTGTTCCCAGCTTCTCAAACAGTCTTCGGGCACACTAGCAGGGTTACCTAGATCTGGATCCCCCGCCAATATAAACTCGATGTCTCGACCTTCTGCAAGCAAGATCCTGGCGGCCGCCACGTACTCCTTGATTCCTTTATCCCAGAGCATGCGCGCTGCCAATAACACGGTGAGATTTTGAAGCTTTGCATGGTCCACGTGATGATGTGATTTAGGAGCATAGGCCGAACAATTGACTCCTGAGCTTCGAATCAGTCTTATCTGCTCAGCATCTACCAAATGATTCTTCTCGAAAAAATCAAAGTCATCTTGATTTTGCAGTATAAGCCGTGAATTTTTCCCTCCTAACGCTAGTTTCATAAGCATTGACACCAACGGCTGCAGCAATTTGGCTTTGCCATCCCTGCTTGTATATACGTATCCCATCCCTGTCACAGCACTAACTCGTGCTGGGACTCGAGTGAGCCGCGCAGAGATGGCTGCGTAGAGAGCGCATTTGATCGTGAACCCATGAACCACAGTAACTGATCGACTTCGCATTAAGCGTATCAACCACCAAACGAGGGCTAGCTCCTTTAATGGATTCAAGCTGCGCCGGTCCATGGGTGCTGGAATCCAGTCGAACCCCAGTTCCTGAAGCTTTTTACCATATGGGCCAGGAGGCGAAATAAGCAGCACGTCATGGCTAGAGTCTCGGAGCGCCTTGAAAAGAGATAGCCGAAAATTATAGAGATACCAATCGGTATTGGCGAAAAATAATATTCTCATCTTTAACCCTAGAAAAAACGTTGGTCCTGACATCAAAAAAACTCACGATAGAACACCTACTAATATCAGATATGAATAGCCCGATACTTTACCGTGATTAGGAAATGTTTAGTGATACCAAAGCATGTTGTAATATAAGATGATAAAGAATCTTGTTTGAAGGAAAGCGTTTTTGACATCAACAAAACGCTGACGTCTAAAAGCTTATTAATTCAAGTTACAGGCTCTAGTTGCCATAGCTAAAGCCGTTCGCGAGATTTTCGAATCAAAACTAATATGAGCCTTCAGTTGACACCAAAAGCTTTTCTTCACTTTTTATATAGCTGAAACCGCAATCGATAAAACTTAAAAATAAAATACTAATCAAATCACATTTCCTTTTCGTTGCATACACGCGCGAAGTCTGCGTAAAAATCAGTACGCTTTTCTAGCAGCACTTCCCGCTCATAATTCAATGAAGTTTGAACGTTTCTATTGGAAGACTCCAACCTCCAGCTCACATTACCCATTTTTTCAACGAGCTTCGAAGCTAAGGCTTTTGCGTTGTTAGGCTCAATCATGTCTTCATCGGTCAGCAGTTCTGGGATACCAGCTATACGAGTTGCTATCGAGGGTAATCCTCGGCTCATGGCCTCAATCAAAGCTCTAGGAAGGCCCTCCTGCAAAGAGGGCTGGATATAAATATCCATAGTGTCCAACCAGCTCGATACGGCCTCTCCTGGACTACATGTGCCATGAAATACAACGTTCTCAACAATATTCAACCGTTCTGCCATACGAAGCCACGGCGATATGTCCCCGGGACCAAGAATGTTTAGGGTAGATCGCGGATATACCTGCACCACGGCAACCATAGCTGCAAGAGCAACCTGAATCCCCTTGTAGCGATTCCCCAACGACGCGATAACACCGATCTTCGGCCCGCATTCATCCATCCCAATAATTCTTTCCCTTCTTACTAGGGGTATATCCGAGTTTGCGCGCTCTAGCTCCACATTCGAGGCGGCCACAATCCGGGCGCTTCGATTAGGATACCTTTGTTGGAGAAATGACTCCGTAACGTACAAGACGTGACATGCATTTCTGACTATACTTTTCATCCTAAGATAGTTGTAAGCCGCATATAACCGACCAACGACGCTTCCAAAGTTCCACGTTGCATCCCATGCACACCCGACAACCTCTACGCACAGTGGCATTCCAATCTTTATGGCACACTGAGCAGCCAACACCCCGATCTCACTAGGGAGACGGACTACCACACCATCCGATCCACGCAACAAGCTGACCATTTCTCTTCGATATCGAGCACGCCTGTATGTCAATGCAGAGAAATTTGAGCAACTAGAAATTAATTCAAAAGACACAGAATCACGACTCGACATCATCGCTTCATCTACCTCTAAAATATGGCTAGCATCTTTTCCTCGCGCTATAACCTGTAAGCTCTGACACACGGCCAAGTAGCGCGACCAATCTGCGGCGACAAACTGGCTTTCAGAATATACTTCCCCAACTGCCCGAAAAAAATAATGATCATGGGCATAAGAAAGTTTCAAAATTTTGGCCTAGTAGCGGATAGTGACCCACTTGCCGCACCTCCACTTTGCGAGAAACCCATCCTCAGCACAGTTACTAGGATCAGCAACAGAGCTGCTACCTGTAAAAACGCCACAATAGATATGCTTTCGGGCGAACCCATTATCACCAAAGACGATATATAGAATACTTGTGCTAACGGATTACTCATATTATTGAGTAACATTCTTAGAAGCCAGCGCAAGTATACCCCAAAACAAAAAAAAGCCGCTACTACGCCAAAAATTCCAAAGTTAAAGTAGGCCTCTCCAATTGCTCCTGGTGGGATCCCGCCGCCCTGATAGCCGTCCATTGAGTATCGAGATTGGAATATTAATCCTGCAACACTCGCGCCAGCTCCCCTTGGCTTCTCTGACCAAAGTGAGCGCGGCACAAAAAATGTTAGCGCACTTAGGTAGGACTTCCCGTACAAAAAGTCTACCGTATCTGGAACCTTAGCAAGCACAGCAAGCCGTCCTGAACGCTCCTCACGATGCTCTCTATCTATTAAAGTCTTATTTATTGCGTCTTGTAACGAAAAATCCGTAAGGATATTGTAGTCCACTACACCATCATTTGATTGCGAACTGGAGCGAAGCTCCCCCAAAACGCCAAGCGTAAGAGACCCAGCAATTACGATAAGTAAAACAGTCCAAATTGGCAGTCTGCGATTAATAAAAATCCATAGGCACATAAACGCTACTATGGATACAAACATTGCCGACCTACTTCCCGTCGCGACGTACTGAAGAACGATCGCGCCTAGCACTAGTGCCAAGAACCAAAGGCGACTCAGTAATCTTGGCTTTATCGCGTACCAGAGCAAGAGAAAAAAAGGGAAAAATCTGACGAGAATCAGGAAGTGGCCTAAGTCCTCCCTCATCCTAAATCTACCTGCACCTAAAGAGTTCAAGTGTGTACTTAGACCACCTGAAAAATACAGTAATAGCAGACACCCAATGACAAGAAAGAACGTGGTGCACACCATCTTTAATGTAAACGCATGATCGCGTATCACCCAGACATGACTGGCTCCAATTAGATTTAAGCGAAAGCCTAGATATAAGAACGCACAGGCCAGAAGCTTAGATACTTGATCTTCTATGTAAACTTGCACCACAGCTTGACCACCCATGACGTCCAAAATAACATGTCCGGAAGTCAAATTTTTTGTGCCAAATAATATCAAGATTGGCTCAACAAGTGTTAATGGGTCCGCAATGACATCAGTCGCGAGATATATAACGGTCGGTAAAACTAGCGGATGAAGCCAGCCTGTGGCGGTTCCACAAAAGCGACTCAGGATCAGTGGCGCTAGCATTAACGAATTGGCCGCCAGACAGAGTAGTAAAATAGCAATACTGGACATCAATCCAAACTGCTCTTGGCCAACAAGGGCGAAAACCTCTGGGATAAAAACAAAGAGCGCAACATAGATTACGCACGCAAATTTCCACCCAGCGGAAATGGGCATAACATTAAAAAAATAATATGTTTTCTGACTCTTCATCTTACAATTTCCGGTCTAAGAAACTAATTACCGGCGCATAAATTTCAAGCAAACGAACAGAAATTTCGCAGAAAATCACGTTCTCAGCTTAAGTTAAACCGCGATTCCGTTAGCAACTCTAGATCGCCACCAGACCACAAAATTCTGGCAATCCTCGATAAAAAAAATAAGCGTGTACTTGTGGAAAATCATGCCTATGATGGTCAAAAATGATCCAGATACTGCTGAAATTTATCTCATAAAATCTAGAATTCAAATTGACATATCCAAATCAAAAGGAGCGAGATCCTTCACTGCCCGATTTGCTTTACACAAAAGCTTAATAGCCTTCTTTCCTCTGAGAACCGCTCATGAAGTTCTTGATATAGCTCGCTGCCAGCGAGACTTGCCGCCGAGCCGGTAATGGGCATGTCATTAATTTTTGTCAGGCCAAGGCTTTTATGTATCCCAAACTGTTTTTTCAACTTATGCCCACTAGCAAGAAAACGCTGGAGGTGCCTGCTTCTAACGCCCCGAGCTACGTTTACCCTCGGAAAACTGTAGTCGCCAAAATCATCAAGCGATAAAAACTGAAGCACCCGGGCACACTGCAATTCCGGGTTATTTTTAATATCCTGAAGGGACACGTGAAGAACTCGTTTAGTCGGTACGATTGATATAAGTCTCTGAAGCTGTGAGCCAAGTGAGCAAGCATTAAAATATTGCAAATATATAGGATCAGGGCAGTTGGCGAGCACAGCAGTTAAACCTTCTCGTGCTTTCTGCGCCTGCCAAGCTTCAGCAAATGTATTCTTATCTTCATACAAAAGTCGTCTATTATGATCATATAAAGATATTGCCATATCAGCAGGATCTCGAGTCATTACGATGTATTTTGGGTGATCGATTCTTCTCTCAATTTCGGTTATCGCAACGTGAGAATATAGATACCAGGTTGAAGCTTCTCCGATGGCGACCTGTTGTTTTCCACAGGATGAAAAGGTTTTTAGGTACAAGTTCCAGTCAACGACGCTCCTATTTGACATATCACTATTAAAATAGTGCGGCTCCTTTAGCGAAGAGCTGCCAACAGAAGGATGATTACATAGCCAACGGAACATAGACGTAGTGCCGCATTTTGGTGCGCCAACCAAGAAAAAGTTTGGAATATACCCCATAGCAAATTCTACCATTTCTATCGCTAAGTCACTTAATAATCGCCTTACTAACGCCGAGAACGCGGTGTTGACCATGATTCACAGATCGCCCCACAGGCCATTCTCATCCGTTCACCTACTTTTAAAACTTTCGAGTTTAAGCTGGACTCGTAGTAAGCGTTAAGATTGCACAAAGTTCCATTTATCGAAGTACTGGTAAATAGCACTCACCAAAAGATAATAAAGTGATCTCGCGTTAACTGACAGTAATATTTAAAGACTGCCTTTCGCTAACCAATCGAGCCTCTGCATAAACTACCATCGCACTGTTTCAGGTTGGCTGCTAGATAATCTAAAGCTGCGGAGTAGTCATCCGTCGTTGCACTAAGCCCTAAACGGGCCTCAGTAAATACCTCCGAATTCACACCACAAATCCGCACAAAAACCATCAAGCAGCCAGCTAAATATTGACAATTTTGTAAGAACGCGGCCGTCCACAAGAAATGCGTATTGATGCGATAAGGCCCATGTGATTTCGCTAAAGGCTGTGTCTCTTTTCAAGTCCGAAAGTTTTTCTGCATGCTACAAGCATTAATCCGTTCCAAGTGAGCGTGCAAAGTAGATAAGCAATAGCGGCGGCAGTGGCGCCGAAAGTAGGAACAAAAACGACACAAACAATAATATTCAAAAATAGGCCTATGCATAACGATCTTAGAGCGTATTTTTCATGGCCCGTCATCGAAAGCAAAGCACCGACTGGGCCAAATGCCGACCTTAAGAGCTGCGCAGAACACATCAGAACTACAGGGAAAGTTGCTATTTTTGAATACTCTTCACCAAAAACATAACCTACGAGGTCAGAAGCCGTTAATAAAATTATCACGAAAATCGAGATGCTGACCAAAAAAATCCATAGCCTTGCCCGATTATATTGTTCGAAGATCACCTGTTTATCTTGGTGAACCAGATATTTCGCAAAGACCGGAGCAATTAGTATGTTCGCTATAAAGAACGGCAAAGCAACCAACTGTGACGTGCTTTCTGCAACTTTAAGTGCAGCCACTTGATCAGCGTCGCTTAGGACGCCAACAATTATTGTACCCGCTTGATTGGAGAAAACTCCAACACCGGAAATTAGAGAGAAGCTCAACCAAGC
This sequence comes from Halioglobus sp., assembly GCA_029246385.1. Taxonomy (GTDB): domain Bacteria; phylum Pseudomonadota; class Gammaproteobacteria; order Pseudomonadales; family Halieaceae; genus Marimicrobium. The sequence continues at coordinate 1,611 of JAQWNG010000025.1, read as the reverse complement.
TGTGAGCATTTTTCGGTCAGGTAACGAAAAGAAGGATTTATGGAGATATATATATCGATATTTTTTGATGATTTGCGTGCCTATGAGATAGCCAAGCGTGAGCGCCAGAAGCAAAATGGAAAGTGCACCCAAATGATTGATTTCAAATAGCTTAGAAACGAAGAAGAGAATAGTTAGCTGAAAAGCAGGGATGAACAGCAACTCGGGTATTTGAGACTGCGATATATACCCCAATCCTCTTAACGTTGAAACACGAAGACCATTTAGTGACCTAACCAAACAGATAGATCCGGCGAGGAGAAGTACCCCAGCGGCAAGCGAATTCAAAATGCTAGGATAGACCAAGCAAGCCATCGCACTAGTGAGAACGAACGCACTCAAAACTGCGAAAACTAAAAAAGCAATTCGTTTAAGGAACAGGTCAACTTTACCCCACTCGCCGCCATAGGAATGGACTCTCACTTCTCTGGCAATGTATTGGCGCAGCCCTGTGTCAATTGGTATTGAGGCGATAGTAATTACACTAAGCGTAAATACGTAAACACCGTATTCATGCGTCCCGAGCGTTCTCGCAAGGAGTACCGTCAATAAAAAAGACGCCGGAATCGATGCTACTTTTAAAGCCGAAACCACAAAAAGCGAGGATTTCAAGAATTTTAAAAACTCAGTATACATAAGAGTATATTTTCAGGAGTAATGCGCTCATGCCCTACCACTCTCGAGCATGGAAATAACATAGCTACTAGTCATCATGTGACGGTCAGGCTTCCATGCACGCACAGCACGCTCGACTGGGCGTTTTTTGTTAATAATCTTGAAAAAATTAAAGTCCGTTGAGTGGCGAGAAAGTAAGTGAAGATTGCTAACTTTAGATTTGGAACAATATCTTCAGTTCATTATAACTGCAACTGGCTCAGCAATTCACAGAGATTCAGTTCCTAAATAATTCCAGCGCCTAACTAATTGGTGACCTGAGTCACCCGCGAAACCCTCGTGCCGAATTATGATGCTGTTTTCTATATACAATACGTCACAGAAAATGATTTGGTATGTACTAAGCACACTATTCGCTTTGTGCTTTTTGAGCAGTTTTCCCCTACGGTCTCATCGCATATAAAGTCAGTATCGAGTGCCGAGTAAGAACAATAGACTTGCAACCTCAAAGCCCTGCGTGAGAGAAAAGCGTGTGAATTGTCGTTGGCAGCGAGTTTGCAATGCAAATACCTTTAGAGGCAGTTAGGTATTGGAAACATTCGAATATTAATGTTTACGGTGGTAGGTTTTACCCATTCGTGACACTGCTGCTTCGGTAAAAGCGTATCGTCTGGACCGTGATAAAAGTCGCTGCACTGACTAATGGTTGATTAAGAAACGCTTTACTATTCTAGTAACAATCGTTATCAAACATTGGCAGACTCACAACCTGAGTTTCGGTGTCACATACGCACTCAATCCACATCCACACCCTGCGCAACAAGCTCGGATTCCAGCTCGTCAATTTCGGCCTTGATCGCCTCGAACTCTTGCACTTTGCGCTGCAGGTAACGCAACGAAATGGCAGCTTTTGCAGTGATGCCTTTAGGTGTCAGCAAGTACACATAGGCGGCCTTG
>JAQWNG010000043.1 GCA_029246385.1 Halioglobus sp. | reverse complement strand
AGCAAGCCTGCTCGGTATTCCGCTTTTGCCTCAGCGGCGCTAGCGGCACCATTGAAAATAACCCCATTTTGCGTGCCATCGGCCAAAACCGGAGCTGAACCCATCGCCGCCAGTACGCTTTTCAAAGAATCGACGTTAATGCCAGCAACACTGCCGTCACGAAAGGGTGAGTATGGGCTGAACTGCAATCCGAGTGCAAACCCCTTCATTTCACCCCAATGTTTCGCTAGATCTAGGAAATTATCTAGGTCCGCAAACTCATCATTAGCAAACCCATCCATATCGTCTTCGATATCGTTAATATAATGCACAACCGTGGCGGCGACGCATTTTTCCCAAGTTTGTGCTGCGATTACGATCTGCGCTGCCAATGCGGCTCGGGCTTCCCCAGTCAAGTTGCCCGGCGATGATTCGGTCGCACCTTCCGCGGCATTCTGCAAGATTTGACGGCCTATGATGAACGCGTTGAAGGCGTCCTGTGTAAAATTGGTTGGATTGGGGTTGCCTTCAGAGCCAACGTCTCGTTTCGCGCAGTTAACCGAATTGCCGAAGTTGAGTTCGCTGCGGACGTCAATCAATCCGTCAACCACCACCGTGTCAGAATAGCCGGGGCTTTTATTATCGGCGTTCGACTTGCCACCAAAGTCACGTGCCGGACCAAAGTAACCAAAGGCCTCGTCAAAGTCATGTGCGCCCTCGGTATACGGCTTACCTTCAGCTAACGTAAGATTGCCATCGGAGCCAAAATCAATGCTCATATAGTCTGCGGTGCCCTGCGACAACGTCAGCGCGCCTAATAGAAACTTCTGAATAAGCTGCCGATAGTTCAGGCCCTCTTCGGATACTGTCGGAGTTCCAATGTTGGCAGTTCCGCCGGCGACAACAATAGTGTCACTAGTATCAGCAGACTCCTCAGCAACTGCTGCGATCCATGCATTGACCTGTTCCAGCGGCGTTAAGGCGCTTGCACCAAAGAACTCTCCGCCCAAAATGTGATCGGCTTTGTCTTGACCCGCGATCTTGCTGCAAATGTCTTTGCCAGAGGAAATGTCCGCAGGAACGATCAAAGCGCTGCCCGCCATGACGCTATTGGCAATCATCAATTCACCGCCAGACAGGTCAAAGGAAGGAGGATAGTTCTCGTCGCGAATATCTGGATCTAAGCAAATATAAAAGTCAAGGTCACTTTCTACGTTAGCAGGCACATTGGCCGCACTGCGCTCGAGCGCGTTCAAAGCGCTCACGTGGTCATCGATCAGCACCTGGCGAGCGGTCTGCCCCGTATAAGACACCGTGCTAACACCTTCGGTGTTTGCGAATGCGTAAGCAGTGGGCATAGGATCACAGGCGTCGCCTTCACCGTTAACGTCCGCATCAGCCTGATCGGCGTTGGGGTCGTTTACACAGTTGTCGCTATCGTCCGGCACACCATCGCTGTCTGCGTCGGCTACTGGATCTACCGGATCTACCGGATCGACGGGGTTAATAAAAGGGTTATCACTGTTGCTACTGCCACCGCAAGCTGCAAGTAACAGTGTGCTAGCTAATATCAAGCTGAGGCCAAAAAGGCGTTGACTCTTCATGTGCTGCTCCTAACTGAACAATTGATGCAGGCGCGCTGTTTGCTGGCGGCGGGGATGCCTTCAGTCTATTTTCGCGCTCGCTTCCACTAATGATAAACGTTCTCATTATCATTCGCAACATTATTTCACGCACCAGAAATGTAGTTTGTCGATCGCGCCCTGCTAACCATCCTTTATGAGCAAAAAAACCATTAATGCACTATTGATAACGGGCCGCTATTTGCCAACAGAAAATTCACAACCACAGTGGTCAATTAGCCAAAGGCGAAATCTCGAGCTAGCTTGATTGTTAGACGAAGACTAAAAAAGATGGAGCCGATCAGAAAGCACGCCGTTCCTGACGTTTTAGCCATTCCAGTTTTTAACGTTGAAAGGGAGCGGCATCTCCCTTGCCCGCACGCACTATCACCGGCCTGTCATCAGCCAAATCTACAATCGTGGTCGGCTCCATACCGCAATAACCTCCGTCAATTACCAGATCGACTTCATGCTCCAGCGTTTCGCGAATATCATAGGGATCAGTGAGAGGGAACTCGTCCCTCGGCATTATAAGCGTAACGCTCATCAACGGCTCACCTAAATCCGCCAGCAACGCTGCAGCAATGGCATTATCCGGCACACGCAATCCAACCGTCTTACGTTTAGGATGCATCAGGCGCCGTGGCACCTCGTTTGTGGCTTGCAGGATGAAGGTATAGGGACCGGGTGTAGTATGGCGCAGCAGACGATATGACGCATTGTTCACAGTCGCGTAAGTTGCGATCTCTGACAGATCGCGACACACCAAGGTAAAGTTGTGCTTGTCGTCAAGTTTGCGAATACGCCGAATTCGATCCAGTGCTGCTTTGTCACCAATATGACAACCTAAGGCATAAGCAGAATCTGTCGGATAGACTACGATTCCCCCTTTTTGGATGATATCCACAGCATTGCGTATCAGGCGTGCCTGAGGATTGTCTGGGTGAATCTGATAAAACTGGCTCACGCTGTGTCTCTTATCGTTTTAGTGATGTTTGCGGGACATTTGACCAGCGCTGCCATACACCACGCAGATCGCCAAACGGGGCGGACTCTAAGCCGAGGGACGCGCTGTAGGGAGCGTCCCGGTGAAAATCACTGCCAATGGAGATTTCTAGATCAAAATCCCGGGCCAGACGCAGCAGACGATTTGTTTGGTCGCTGGTTTGACGACCACTTAGCACCTCAATACCGCGGCCTCCTGCCGCCATGAAGGCTATTATAAGACGTCGTAATTTCATGCCGGTAAAGCGGTATTTAAGTGGGTGGGCAATAAGTGCCACACCGCCGGAGGACTCAATCCACTGCGTCACCTCTGCCAGTTCCGGCCAGAATGCCTTAACGTCGCCTATTTTACCCTGGCCCAGATAACGCTCAAAGGCCAGGTTATGGTCCCTGACGTGCCCTTGTTCCACCATCCATGCAGCAAAATGCGGTCGGCCTAACTGACTGTCACCTGCCTGCCTCAAAGCACCCTGCAGGGCTCCGTTAAAACCGAGAGACTCGAGCCGACTCGCTATCTTGTTTCCACGCTCCTTTCTTCCTGCCGCCATACGAGTTAGCCCTGCACGCATCACTGGATGCTCGCAATCGATGCCCAAGCCCAGAATATGAATCGTGACGCCCAACCATTGGCAAGAAAGCTCGACACCTGAGATGAGGCTCATACTACTAAGATGCTTCGTATGATAAGCTGCCGCTGCTTGGAATCCTGCCACCGTGTCGTGATCAGTAATTGCCAACAATTCCACTTTACTGGCAACGGCTCGCGCCAGCAGTTCACCGGGAGCAAGCGCCCCATCAGATGCACTGGTATGGGTGTGGAAATCAACCAACACAGTCTTTACACTGGGGATTGCGGCTCTGAATCGGGTCACGTACATTAATCATCACACATAGTAACAGTCGGAGCAGCATAGAATCCATGAAGCAAATCGTTGAATTCGTTCCCATTGCGCTATTTTTTATCGTCTATCAGCTTGACGGTCAAAGTGTCAACCTGGCGGGCTGGCATTACGAATTCGACGGTATATTTTCTGCCACCGCTGCGATGATGGTGGCCACCGTGCTGCAGGTGGTTTTTGTCTACGCAATAACGCGCACGCTTGAAAAGCGACTGCTGTGGTTATTGCTAGCAGTAATGGTATTCGGTGGCGCCACGTTGATATTTCGCAATCAGATGTTTATTCAGTGGAAACCGTCTATCTTCAACTGGGCCCTAGGGCTTGCTTTCGGTATCTCACAGGTCATTGGCGACAAAAATTTGATGGAGCGCACATTGGGCAGCCAAATTCACCTACCCAAGGCAATATGGACCCGGCTTAACCTTGTGTGGGTTGCAAACTTTTTTATCGTAGGCACGCTGAATTTAGTGGTGGCTTACGGCTATAGTGAAGAGACTTGGGTTAGCTACAAGCTGTATTCCGCGATTGGATTTACGCTGTTATTGATGATCCTAACAGCCCTGATTGTCAGCCCCCATCTCAAAGACAGTGAGGCGAAAGAACGGGGGCTGCAGCAGGATGACTAATACCCGGTTCAAATTATTCTAGGGCTTGCAATATACTGTATACGCGAATATGTTGAGACCGATTACCACCGCGCCAAAGCGCACCCGGCTCAACTCACTTTCAGACTAACCAAGTCCGATAACTTGATACTTTTTCTCTGATTTAAAAGGAATAAACTTTGCGACTCCCCCTATGTACCTTGTTGCTCTCATTGCTGTTGTCGTTATCTATTCAGGCTGCAGAAATACGCTATGTCAGCGATAAACAGTTTGTCCCTCTGCGCAGCGGAGCAGGCAGCAATTATCGCATCGTTCATCGTGGCATTCCGTCGGGAACGCGCCTAACCGTCAATAGCTCACTTGCTGATGGATCATGGTCAGAAGTCACTATGGAAAATGGCAAGAGCGGCTGGATTCAACCTCAGTACCTCATGCCAGATCTACCTGCGCGCCTTAAACTTGTTGCCATGACGGCAGAGGCTGAAAAAACGGCTGCCAGAAATATCGAGCTGGAAGCCCAATTAAATGCCATAAACGCTGAACGCGACGACCTGATCAGCCAGGTCACCGGAAGTGACTTCGAACTGAGTGGTGTCTCCCGCGAACTGCATGAGCTTAAGAAAATCTCTGGCAAGTCGGTGCAGTTGGACAAGGACAATCGCAGACTGGTTGAGGAGTCAGAAAACTTACGCTCCGAGGTAGAAATGCTTGAAGCCGAGCGTCTGCGACTGCAAGACAAGTTAGAAAGTGAAGATTTTATGAACGGCGCTATGGCAGTATTGCTTGGCGTTATAATTGCCTTAGTGGCGCCCCGTCTAATACCCAAGCGGCGCAAAAATTCTAGCTGGGCCTAGAAAAATTCGCAGTATACGAGGAAATGATTATGTTAAAATTAGTGTTATTGTGTGCGTCTTTAATGTTGTCGTCTATTACCCTCGCGGGCGAGACCGCGTCATCTAATCCTTTTGTTACTATCAAAACCAGCGAAGGAGATATTACAGTGGAGCTTTTTGCCGATAAGGCTCCCATCACCGTTGCAAACTTTCTAAGCTATGTAGATAGCGGTTTCTATAATGGCACGATTTTTCACCGAGTCATTTCCAACTTTATGATACAGGGCGGAGGCTTTCTGCCCGACATGACAGAGAAAAAAAATTCCGATCCTATTATCAATGAATCGAAGAATCGACTGCATAATACGCGGGGCACCCTCGCCATGGCACGCACTAGTAATCCTGATTCGGCGACGTCCCAGTTTTATATCAACCAACGCTCAAACCTGAATTTAGACTGGGCTCCAGGCCGCGAGGGCTACGCTGTTTTTGGCGAGGTTCGTCAAGGCATGGATATTGTGGACTACATTGCCACAGTAGACACCGCCAAAGTAAGCGGCATGAGCGACGTACCCCAACAGGTGATTCTGATCGAAGAAGTCGTGCGACAGCAGCCCTGATGATCCTACTCAGTGTCAATCTCAACAAAATTGCCCTGATCCGCAACTCACGCGATACCACCAACCCGAGTATTCCTCAGCATGCTCAGATGTGTATCGATGCAGGGGCCAATGGGATCACAGTGCACCCTCGCCCGGACCAGCGGCATATTCGTGTCACAGACTGCTTTGACCTCGCCTCGATGCTGCAGGTTGAGTTTAATATCGAAGGGAACCCGATGACGGGCCCGCGCAAAAATGAGCGTTCAGATATAGGCGACTATCCAGGTTTCATGGCGCTAGTGAAAGAGATTCGCCCGACTCAATGCACCCTTGTGCCCGACGGTGATAGTCAGCTCACCTCAGACCATGGCTTTGACCTGAAACAGGATGGAGAGCGCATTGCGCAAGTCGTTGAGGAACTGCAATCCTTAGGCATCCGCACCAGTCTATTCATGGATCCAGATCCTGAGCAGATTCGCCTAGCGGCACAGACAGGTACAGACCGTATTGAACTCTATACTGAAACCTATGCCCGCGCGTTTAGAGAGAGCGACGATCTCGAGTATATATTCCAGCAATTTTTGCAGGCGGCTGAAGTGGCGGCAGAAGAAAACCTGGGACTGAACGCGGGGCATGATCTAGACCTCAACAACTTGCCACGCTTCGCAACCATAGTGGGATTGAAAGAAGTTTCAATCGGGCACCACCTCACCGTCGATGCTATTCGAATGGGCCTGGCTAATGCTGTGACCGCTTATCGGCGGGCACTAAGAACAGGCTAATGGATCCAAGACTACAAGCTTTTCTGGACAAGCAGGAGATTACAGAGCTTGTCCACAGCTACTGCAACGCTGCCGACCGACACGACCATGAAAAAATGCGCGAGCTTTATCATGACGACGCTATCGATGATCATGGCACTTTCTTCAAAGGTCTAGCGATGGAATTCATCGACAGGTTGCCGGATATACAGGCGTCGATGATGATTCTGCATCACAACATCACCACCGTAAATATCGCGCTAGACGGAAACTACGGCGAAGGTGAAATCTATATTTTGGCGTTTCATCAGGTACAAACCGACGATCAACCCGTAGACCTCATGATAGGCGGCCGCTACTTAGACCGTTATGAGAAGCGTGAAGATGTCTGGAAATTCAGTCACCGGGCCGTTTTAGCAGACTGGGCAACGTTGAACAGCCCTTCCACTGTGCGTCTTGATCATCCTATGATAGAGGGATCACACATTGGTCAACCGGGCATAGAAGATCCGTCCTACGCATTCTTTCGACTGTTCAAATGGGGCCTACGTTAACCGGCTACAGTGTTCGACGCAGGCTTAGACCACTTGACTTGGTATGCCACCAGGCCAGAGGCGTCTTTAGCTGCATAGCGGCAATTACAACACCTGTTTTCTCATCAAGGGTTACATAATGGAGAAGAACTCAACAAATCACAGTATGCGACATCCGTCGGCCCAGCAGCCATTCGCAATCAAGTTAATTAATCGTTTGGGGCGTGGACTGCGACCTATCGGCATCTCTGTGCCATCATTATCACCGCAACTTTTATTATCTAAGGCTAAAAAGCAAACCGGACTTCACGATTTTGGTGACGAGAGTTTCCTGCCTGGCCTTTACAGACTGTGTCGATCCTTGGACCAAGAGGCCAAGTTGTCCCAGATAGGCCGTATAGCTGCGCAAGAAATGTTGATTGATAATTTGAAGATTCGCCTACAATTGACCGATTATAGAAAACAGCGGCCAGAAGTTGCGCAACAAAAGATTCAACGTCCCTTGTTTGTACTGGGCCTGCCCCGAACAGGAACCACCATCCTTTACGAATTGCTTGCACAGGACCCGGCACATCGCTCGCCGGTGAGTTGGGAGGTTTCTCAGCCCATGCCGCCAGCGCATCCGGATACCTTTTTAACCGATCCACGTATTACTGCAGTAGAGGATGTCTTACAAAAGACAGAAATACTCGCGCCCGGATTTAAGGCTATCCATGAAATTGGCTCACAATTACCGCAGGAATGCGTAGCCATTCTTGCATCGCACTTTATGTCTGATCAGTACGGGGCCACTTTTTTTATTCCCGAATACCGTGAGTGGATGCGCAATCAGGATATGGTGCAGGCCTATGCTTGGCACTATAAGTTTCTTCAGCACTTGCAAGTGGATTACAAGAAACAGCGCTGGGTGCTGAAGACTCCGCCGCATCTGGCCTATATCGATGCGATTGTTAGACAATATCCTGATGCAGCAATCATTCAAACCCACCGCGACCCAATGGATGTGATGGGCTCTATTTCTAGCTTGTCTTGCACCCTACATGGCGCCTTTAGCGATGACATTGACCCTGAAGAAATTGCCACTAACGAGGTGTTATTTTTCTCTGCCATATTAAAACAAGGTATGGCACAACGAGACGCTATGCCAGATCGGGACAGTCGATTTTTCGATGTTCAGTTTAGCGATATCATTACTGAACCCCTCGCCATTATTGAAAAAATCTATCAACACTTCGGGTTTGATTTCAATGCGGAAGCACGACATGCCATGCAGCACTATCTTGACAGTAAGCCTAGAGATAAACACGGTACGCATCAGTATAGCCTGAAGGACTTCAACTTAAGTCGGCAGGAACACAAACCCTTATTCCAAGAGTATAATCGTCGCTATGGGTTTTAGAATTGCACTAAAAGACAGTTCAGCCAATACTTGCGCGATCAGGATCAAAAGAAGCAACAGATGTTTGGCTATGCGGAAATGTTGTCTGTTACATTTTCCCTGATTACTTAAACTTACCGACTTGAGAATGACTATGACAAGCAATGCAGAATTTCCAGAGTTAAGCTGCTATTTACTACCTGGCCATACTACTACGCCGGCCGATGCAATTGCAGAAGCAAGGCAGGCAGAAGCGCTGGGGCTGGGTAAAGTTTGGGTATCAGAGCGATTCGACGTTAAAGATGCTGGCGTGATTTGCTCCGCAGCGCTGGCGGCAACCAACTCTATTCATGTCGCCACAGGCGGCACTAATCTTCACACCCGTCACCCGATGGTGCTCGCAACGATGTGCAGCACTCTGCACTACATGTCGGGTGGCCGTTTTGAGTTAGGGTTGGCCCGCGGGATTGCTATACGCAATCAACTGATGGGCCTGAACTCCGTAAGTAATGCCCAAATGGCAGAGGGCATACAGTTACTGCGCAGCCTTTGGCAGGGTGAGAAAATCATCGGCCACGATGGTGAAATGGGCAATTTGCCTTATCTGAGCATGGGAGATTGGATGGCAGCAGATATCCCGCTGCATTTTGTCGGGTTTGGACCCAAAAGCTTACGCTTTGCTGGACAGCACTTTGACGGTGTGCATCTGCACACCTTTGTTACTGATCATGGTTTGCGTCGCGCCAAGTCATTTATTGAGGAAGGGGCAGAACGCGCAGGACGCAACTCTGAAGACATTAAATTGCACTCCGTCTTGGCGACCGGCGTTGACCTTGGCCGTGAAGGCTATTTGCGCAAATTAGTCGCGCGTATGGCTACCTATATGCAGGCGCCGGGTTATGCAGAGATGTTGATTGAGCTCAATGAGTGGGATCCGGAAGTACTAGTGGCCTTTAGGGCAGATTCAGTGGTGTCCTCTATGGCAGGTGGCATTGATAGCGTCGCCACATTAGAGCAGTTAGAACAGATCAGCGAGTTAATTCCTCAAGAGTGGCTGCCCGCTGCGCTAGGCAGTGCAGAAGAATGTGCCCAAGCGTGGAAAAACCAATTGCATGTAGGGTCCGATGGCGTGGTGATTCATGGATCCACTCCCGAGGAATTCGCACCTATTGTGGCGGCCTACCGCCAGCTGTGACATTGCATCCATAGGGTCCGCGAGCACCTTCAAAAGTGCTGTAATTCAATCAATAAGTCGAGAAATATGCATGACGTTTTTGTCATCCGTGCGCAGTGCACGCCAACGCGACCAGCACGCATCCAGTGCGAAACAACTAACAGAACATGTAACAGACTAGACAGCAGACTGTAGATACCAATATTGTCACTAGGCTCGAAATCATTGGCGTCCCGTCGACGGGTTCAACTACACTAGACCTAGTGCAGCGGGGTTGCGGCCCCCAATCACTGACTTAACATTCTGAACAACCCGCGTTCGCCGCTTGTTTAGCGTAACGTGAAACCTTCAGAGATGAATAAATTTTTACTACTGTTAATAGTGCACATGAATATAGTTTTTTTATGCGTCTAATGCTTGCACCTATGGAAGGTGTTATCGACCACACTATGCGCCAGCTACTCGCTTCGCTGGGCGGTCTAGACCGCTGCGTTACAGAGTTTGTGCGGGTCACCGATCGTCTATTACCGCCGCGCGTCTTTCACCGCCTCTGTCCCGAACTGCATGTGGGCGGGATCACTGCTGGCGGTGTTCCGGTTTACCTACAACTGCTGGGCGGCCAGGCAACCGTTGTAGCAGAAAATGCAGCGCGAGCGGCAGAGTTGGGTGCTCTCGGGATTGACCTCAATTTTGGATGTCCTGCTAAAACGGTGAACCGCTCTAATGGCGGAGCCATTCTTTTACGTGAGCCTCAGCGTGTGCACGCTATTGCCGCAGCAGCCAGGGCGGCTGTACCTGCACATATTCCAGTCACAGTGAAAACGCGACTCGGGTATGAAGACAAAGCACTATTTCTGGATATTGTGGCGGGCATAGAAGCATCCGGCGCAAACGAGCTAACGGTGCATGCTCGAACCAAAAAACAAGGCTATCGTCCACCGGTCTGCTGGGACGCCATTGCCGAGGCTAGAGAGCTAGTGTCGCTGCCAATCATTGCTAATGGGGATATTTGGAGCGTCGACGATGCCCTGCGCTGTCTCGCTGTCACCGGCTGTGAGTCATTGATGCTGGGGCGAGGTGTCCTGTGCCGCCCAGACCTGCCGAGATTGATTGCAACGGCAGCTGTCTGCGGCGAGACCGGAGAATCTCTACACTGGTCAGACATCACACCACTATTGGCGAATTTTTTTGAGCTGAACCTACTGCACTATGACGCCCGCAATGCAGGTAACCCCCTCAAACAATGGTTGGTTTACCTGCGTGGCTACTTTCCTCAGGCCGCACTTTTATTCGAGCAGATCAAACGGTTACGCGCACCTGAAGACATTCGGCCTATTTTGCAACAGAGCCTCGACTCTGTTGGCGCGAAGAGCTGTGCAGCCTAGCAGATTAACAAGATCTCGATTGTACAAGCGCAACTAATCAAGACATACTTCCTATTTAGCTTGACGCCATGCTAACAGAGTGCAGTTTTTAACGGAAACCATATGAACAAAGCACAACAACATATCCAACTAATGGATACTACTCTGCGCGATGGAGAGCAAACTCAAGGTGTCTCCTTCTCACCTGAGGAAAAAGTGAATCTCGCCAGCGCACTGTTAAAACAGCTCAAAGTTGACCGCATTGAAGTTGCATCCGCACGGGTGTCTCAAGGAGAGATGGAAGCAGTCTCGAGCATCAATAAATGGGCTCAAGAACAAGGACTGGGCGACAGAATCGAAGTGCTGGGCTTTGTTGATCACACCAAGAGTGTAGACTGGATCCTGCAAACCGGTGGGCAGGTAATTAATCTACTGACCAAAGGCAGTGAGAAGCACTGTACAGAGCAGTTGGGGAAGACACTGGATCAGCATGTAAGTGAAATCTTGCAAACGGTAAATTACGCCTTGGAGAAAGGGCTACAGGTTAACGCATATCTTGAAGACTGGTCTAACGGCTATCTCGACAGCCGTGATTACGTGTACAAAATGATGGATCAGTTAAAAGATTGCGGCATACGTCACTTTATGCTGCCCGATACCTTGGGCGTAATGGCGCCCACTGATGTATTCGACAGCCTCAGCGACATGACAGCGCGCTATCCAAGGCAGCAGTTCGATTTTCACCCTCATAACGATTATGGCCTGGCAACTGCCAACGTTATGGCGGCGGTTAGAGCCGGCGTGAAATCTGTGCACTGCACGGTCAATTGCCTAGGAGAGCGAGCTGGCAACGCATCACTGGGCGAAATCTGTGTCGTGTTGCGTGACAAGATGGACATCAACCTGTCAATCGATGAGAGCTATATCGTACAACTGAGTAGTATGGTTGAATCCTTCTCCGGTAAAAGAGTACCCGCCAATGCACCCATCGTGGGGGCCGATGTATTCACTCAGACGGCGGGCATCCATGCAGACGGAGACAATAAAGGCGGCCTTTACAAAACTCGACTCAGCCCAGAACGCTTCTCACGCACCCGCAGTTATGCGTTAGGCAAAATGAGCGGCAAAGCATCGCTAACGAAAAATCTTGAAGCACTGGGACTTGAACTATCCGAGGAAAATCAGAAACGGGTGTTGGCGAGAATTGTTAAGCTGGGTGACTCCAAGGAACTGATTACGACAGATGACCTCCCCTTTATCATCGCAGAGGTGCTTGAAAGCAAAAATTATCACCACATCAAATTACTGCATTGCTCAGTCACCAGCGAGCTCAACCTGAATTCAACAGTAAATATACGAGTAGATGTTGATGGCGACATACGGGAGGCTAGCGGCTCAGGAAACGGCGGTTTTGATGCATTTATCTTCGCTATGAATGAAGTCATGGCGTCGAAAAATTACATATTACCGAAATTGGCGGACTACGAGGTACGCATTCCCAAGGGCGGACACACCAATGCACTAACGGAATGTGTTATTACTTGGGATTGTGATGGCCAGGAAACGAAAACTCGGGGAGTACATTCAAATCAGGTCTTTGCCAGTATCTTGGCCGCTCTTCGAATTATTAATTTTCAGTTACACGAACGGTCATTAATCCAGCTGTAACGACGCTTTGCACAAGTGTGAAACTGCTTTTATGCCCCCGTCGGCATAGCTCTCAGCGCAGAAACTACTTTATCACCAAACTCCGCGGTTTTGATCATTTTCACGCCGCTATCGGGCTTAGATAGGTCTGGCGTTGAGTAGCCATCAGCAAAAACACTTTGCATCGCTGTCCAGACATTTTTAGACTCCTCCACCATGCTAAAGCTATCTTCTAACATCATGGCAACAGAACCAATCATAGAATACGGATTGGCAATGTTCTGGCCCGCAATATCAGGTGCAGAACCATGCGAGGGCTCATAATAGCTCTTGTCAGGCCCTTTACATGCGGAAGGCATTAAGCCTAAAGAACCCAGAATACCGCCGCCTTGATCACTGAGAATATCGCCAAACATATTTTCCATCACCATGACATCAAACTGCCCCGGGTTCAGACACAACTGTGTGGCCGCCGCATCAACTAAGATATGCTTAATCTCTACCTCCGGATATTCGGCAGCAACTTCTTCTAACACTTCATTCCACAGCACACTAGACTTCAGAACGTTGCTCTTGTGAATATTGTGTAACACTTTTTTACGCCGCATAGATAGTCGCAATGCCTCATGCATGATGCGGCAAATCTGTTCTTCGTCATACTCCAAGGTCTCCTTGACATAGCGCAAGCCCTCTTTATTAACACCGACTTCTTTTTCACCAAAATACAAACCACCGACCAGCTCACGCACCATCACTAAATCGATGCCTGCGCCAATGACCTCGGGCTTTAAAGGAGAAAAATGTGCGAGCGCTTTCGGCAGTGACACCGGACGGAAATTAGCGAATGTATTGTAGCGACGGCGCAGCGGCAACAGTGCGCCCCGCTCTGGCTGCATATCAACTGGGATCTTTTTCGATTCTTCATGACTCAATCCAATAGGACCTTTAATGATAGCATCGGCTTGATCACAGATTGCTTTTGTCTCCTCGGGAAAGGGATGGCCGCACTTGAAATATGCAGCCGCACCGAAATCTGCCTCAACCAAAGTGAATGTTACGGCATTACGCTCTTCAATCAGGCGAAATATTTTCACCGCCTCACGCATTATTTCAGGGCCAATACCGTCTCCCGCCAATAAGGCGATTTTGTAGTTCTTCATACTAATATTCTCTGAGTTAGTGTCTACAGGGTGCGACTAATATACCTAGCAAGTCGCGAAAGCGACGTATTCTACGTCAGATCAATAGAAGTTTCATCGATTTGACACCAGGGCAGCCGACAGACCTGCTAGCGCTTGCCAATAGAACAAGAAGCCAGGAGCAGGATCACCTCAATATGCCAAATAATGGGCGCGATAACATCCGCTAAACGCGGGCTAAAGCCATCGTGGCCACTCGAAAAAAGCGTGGAGACGACCATTGAGAACTTATCTAAATCGCTGTGTCATTGTCACGGCGCACGCGTATGCTGTCGCTCTTTTGAAACCGGCTTTTTCATCTGGTGTGTTAAGCGCCATCGCTTACTGTTCCTGTATCTCGGCTAGTTGACTGCAGAAAAAACGACCGAATTGCTGAGCCTCGTTAATGACGGCGACGAGGGACTCCAGGTTGCCTCTGTTGCTTCGCACTTCTTTGCGGGCGGCACCCAGTTTCCCTCTAATCCCCAGTTCTCTGGAAAATAGTGCTGGCGCTAGGCCGGCCCATTCGAGTTCTCGGTTTAGCCAGGTTATGCCGAGCCGGCCATTGCCATCAGCAAAGGCGTGCAAATCACATACCGCCATGGCAACGAGGGCCGCGCGTGCAAGACCGGGGGGCGCATGTTGATAGAACTCATCGATAAAACGCCTGAAGGTTCCACTAGCCTGAGCCGGATCAACCCGCTGCAGCGATGGATTGCTTGGGCTCCAGTTTTGCGTGTATTTGAAATGTCCGGGCATAAAATCGTTCAGGTTTTGGCAGGCCAGCGCATGCCAATGGCGCAAGTGCAGTTCGGCCTTAATCGGATCCTGAAGTTCATGCTGTGTACTGCGGGCTGCTAGGATGACCGCTTCCATGTTAGTCGATTCCAATAAGTCTCCAGCCAGGAGAAGGCCGTGTTGCAGGCTACCTTTAACTGCCAGATATTCGCTGACCGAGTTTACATGGGGGATCATGAACATTGCTTCTATTAAAGGCCATTCGTCTGGCACCTTGTTGTTAATAGGCGAGCTAGCGAAAGTGAGTCGGCTGGCTGAATCAGTGTACCGTCCGATAGCGCTGAGTGTATTTTCGTCGACTTGCAGTTTTTCTGCGGGGATACTGCGCAGCAGAGTCTCTAGCGGGTCGAGAGCGCCTTTTTCGGTGAGTTCAGTAATTGCGCCTTTAAGCCGCGCGTGCTCTGAAAGGGCCAGCTGAGCAGACTCTATTTCCTTTTTTTCAACGGGCGCCAGTAATAAGCCTGCCACTTCCTTTAGTCGCGCCTCTGCATCTTCGAAACGGTTTAGAGTTATCTGCAACGTCGCGAGGTTAACACGGGCTATGGTGAAGCTTGGATTCATCCCTATAGCCTCTCTCAATAGCCTCTCAGCGAATTGATAATTTCCCTGCGACCGTAGAGCGCAAGCCAGCTTGTTTAGAGAAACTGGCGTACGCTCTAAGTCAACGGCGGTCTGATAACTATTGATCGCATCGTCCCATTGGCCAAGCATGCGTAGAGAATCCCCCAGTATTAGATGGGACAGCATCAGCTCAGGCTGGAGGGACAGGGCTTTCTTAACCGCGACCACCGATTGCTCATATCGCTGGGACTCCAGCAGTGCCGATCCTAGGTTTATCCAGCTTTCCACACGCTGGGGGCAAAGCTTCGTCGCCTTTCGAAAGGAATTTGTGGCCTTGTCAGGCTGCCCCTGATCAAAATACTTTGCCCCGGCGCGCATTTTTCCAATCCAAGCCTGCTCCAGCGTGGCTTTTTTCTTCACTGCCGTGTGCCACCCTGAGTGTCTTTGGAACCACTGATCCTATCGGTTGGCCATGAAGCGAGTAATTTGTTGGCTGCATGCCGATCCGCATGGGTATCTATCTCATACCAACGATCATTAGGGAAGATAACGGTCTCAAACTCGAGATCGTTTTCTGCCACCATTTCAGAAAACACCACTTCATAGTAACTGGAGGTCCGCCCCACAGAGATGTGCTCGTCGAGTTGGGAAATTATTCGATCCCAGCTTTCTAGTGACAAGCAGTACATATTGACTGTCTTAAACTGATCCCGTTGATTGAACAGGCCCATCACGTTAAATGATTCAATTTTTTGCCGACAGTTCAGGCTGACCGTTGTACCGTTCATCCAGGGAAGAATGGTTGAAATCGCGGCTTTGTCAGGCGCCAGCATTTTGGGTAACAGGCTGGCTTCAAAAACCAGGTCGCTCTCGAAAAGCAAAAAGGGCTCTCGGATCTTGTATCTGGCCAGCCACAGAGAATAGATGTTGTTGGTCGTGGCGTAGTCTGAGTTCTCAATCGTTTCGATCTGGATGTCACTCACGATCTGAGTGACAGCATCACGAATACGGTTTTCCATATAACCGGTGACAATGACCAAACGACGAATACCGTTCGCCATAAGACTACTCACCAGACGTTCTAATATTGATAGTCCGCCTACTTCTAAAAGGCATTTTGGCATTGCCTCAGTTTGCGCTGCGCAATGTAACCGCGTTCCAGCGCCGGCGGCAAGCAACAGGGCGGTCGATACTGGTGGCGACTGATTCACATCTTGTTGATCAGGGTCGGTGGATGACTTACCAGACATTATGAGCGCTCCAATCGGAGTGGATTCTATTTTTGGAAGGGCTCGGCGTTGCCCGAGCAGGGTTTCCCACGAGGGTCTGACCAGCACCTCCATTCTTGAAAACTACTGCGCCGGCAGCCACAGTACAATCATCGCCTAATACTAGCCCCGGCGCGATGACGGCGCCGACGCCGACCATCGTCCTCTGGCCAACACTGACCTTGCTGGCAACTGCTGCATTGGGACCCAGGGACGCATAGGGAGCAATATTACAATCGTGGCTGACCACACTCCCGGCCTGCAAGACAACGCCCTCTCCAAGGGTCGCATTAGTGCGCACCGCTACCAACTCTGCGGCATAGGACCCGCGGCCAAGCCGCGCGCTGGGGCTGATACTGGCCGCTGGGTGAACAATGGTTGCGAGGAACCTTCCGCGCGCCAAAAGCGCTGCACTCACTTCGCCCCGAATCGCGTTATCACCAATGGCAATAAATACTGCTGCATCGAGCGGGACCGATTCCAACGTGGCGACGTCGCCCGGTGGATCCGGGTCTACATACCCGATAACGTCCCAGCCCATCGCCTCGGCCGCCTCGCTGACAACGCGACTAAAATACCATGCCCCATATATAACAAGTGGCGGCCTTGCTGCGTTCATTCCGATTCAAACCTCCCCAAGGACGTCACTTTTAATTTCAACAGGCCTACGACCTTGTCGATAGTGCCCGTTCTCTGACCAACCAGAACGCCAAGTTCCTGTACGGCGGTCAGTAATGCATTTATTTCAAGTGGACGCCCCGCCTCATAATCCAAGAGCATGGATGTCTTGTGCTCTCCGACTGCCTCAGCGCCCGCTATTCGTTGTTCGACGTCAAGCGCGAACCGCGTGCCGAGGCTTTCTGCAACAGCCTTCGCCTCCAACATCATCTCGCTGGCCAGTGCACGCGTATCGCGCTGTTCACAGATTTTTTGCAGTGTGGCGCCGGTCAATACGCTGATGGGATTAAATGCCAAATTGCCCCACAGCTTCATCCACACCTCGTCGCGAATTCGTGCCTTCACCGGGGCTTTGAGTCCGCTATTACGCATGGCTTGAGCCAACCACATTACGCGCTCGGATTTCTCTCCCGAAGGCTCGCCTAGGGCAAATCGATTGCCGGATATATGCTGGATGATGCCGGGGGAGAGTACTTCGCAAGCTGGGTAGACAACACAGCCAAGTGCGCGTTCTGCGCCTATCAGATTCCACACACTACCCCCCGGGTCTACACTTTCGAGGAAGGTTCGCTCGACACTTGTCTGCATGTCAGAAAAATACCACCAGGGTATACCGTTATTGACGCTCACCACCGCTGTCCCTGAATGCAGCAGGCCGGGTATTGTCATCACGATTTCTGGAACAGTGTAGGTCTTCACCGCAATAATGACGTAGTCCTGTTTTGCGAGTGTCTCCGGCTTATCGGTGCACGGTATATGGGCCGTTTTGGATTCGCCATTGATACGAAGCGTCAGACCGTGCTCTTGTATCGCCCGAAGATGAATCCCCTGATCGATCAAGCTGACATCATAACCGGCTTCAAACAGCACAAGACCAAGATATCCGCCAATGGCGCCAGCACCATAAATACACACTTTCATAGATTCCGAGACTCGGATTTGATTCGCGAACGGCGTCATGATGTCAAGGTTCACTAGCACGCGCAACTATGCGTTGGCTGGGGCCGGGGCGCACAGAAATACGGTCGACACTGCCCTTTAACTCGCTACTCCCCGGTACTGTCTGTTGACTCCGCCGCATCAACCCGCGGCACGGATGCTAACAGGGCCTGTGTATAGGGATGCTGCGGACGTGTCAGAATCTCCTCAGCCGTGCCTTGCTCCACCAACCTGCCCGACTGCATGACCCCCACACGGTGCGCTAGACCGGGAACAATAGAGAGGTCATGGGTAATAAAGAGATAGGAGACGCCGAACTCACTCTGCAACTCCTGCAGTAACTCCAACACCTCTGCACGAATCGAAACATCTAACGCACTGGTAGGCTCATCGCAAATAATTAATTCAGGTTCTACCGCCAACGCTCTTGCTATGGCGACACGTTGCAGCTGTCCGCCGGAAAGCTCATGCGGATAGCGTTGGCTAAATTCCGCACCCAATTGCACGCGGTCGAGTAGCACGGTTATACGCTGTTCTCTTTCAATACCGGACAAGTTCATTAAGCTATCAACACCTTCATAAATGATCTCTCTTAACGTAAGCCGCGGATTCATAGAAGAAAACGGATTTTGAAATATCACCTGAATTTTCTTACGGTATGGCAGTAACGCCCGTCGGTTAAGTGAGTGTATCGACACACCTTGGAAGGTGATACTACCTGCCGAAATTCGGTCAAGGTTTAGGATGGCGCGGCCGAGAGTCGACTTGCCGCTGCCGGACTCACCTACCAGTGCATAGGTCTCTCCCCGACCAATGCTAAGTGAAACGCCATCGACTGCCCTAACGTAGTCTGAGATGCGCTGCAAAATACCTTTGCGGACTGGAAAATGCACTTTGACGTCATCCAATTCCAACAACGCTTCACCTTCAAAAGCACTATGAAAATCTGCAAGATTTGGCAAAGCTTCAATCAGTCTTCGACTGTAGGCCTCTTTGGGATTGCGGAAAAACGCATCCACTGCCGCTTGCTCAATAATTTCTCCACGGTACATGACGGCTACCTCGTCAGCAGTATTTCTGACGACGCTCATATCGTGCGTGATGAGCAACACTGCCAACTGCCGCGAGCGGGTCAAGCCTTTGATCAACGCTAGGACCTGCTGCTGGATGGTTACATCAAGCGCAGTAGTGGGCTCATCAGCGATAAGAATATTGGGCTCGCACGCTAGCGCCATAGCAATCAACACGCGCTGCTGTTGACCGCCGGACAATTGGTGAGGGTAAAAACTATAACGCTCATTGGGACTCTTAATTCCCACTTCTGCAAATAATTGCAGAACTTGCTGTCGAAGAGCGCTGCCTCGCTGAGATGTGTGCAAACGCAAAGTCTCAGCGACCTGCTCCCCGACCGTCTGCACCGGATTCAGGGCAGACATAGCATTTTGGAAAATCATTGCCACGCGCTCACCGCGCACCGTCTGCATATCGGCCTCAGGCAACTCAAACAGGTCCAAACCGGCAACCCGAACCTCTCCGCCGGTAATCGCAAGAGCAGCCGGCAGCAGACGCATCGCAGCGAGAGAAGTTACCGATTTACCACTACCGGACTCACCAACCAACGCGAATATCTCGCCAGCCTTTAACTCGAAGCTTACGCCGTTCAGTATAGTGCCGCCGGTCTCAAGCCCCTTCACTCTGAGATCCTGTACCTGCATTAGGACATTAGGCCGCGCCATCATGCGGTAGCCACCCGTGATCCAGTACGCGGATCAAACGCATCGCGCACCAAATCCGCAAACAAGTTGGCCGCCAGCACTAACACAAACATAAAGAAAAACGCCCCACTAAGTGTCCACCAAACGACAGGTTCACGAGACAGTTCGGAGCGGGCGCTATTAATCATGTTGCCCCAGCTACCCATCGCTGGATCAATGCCCACGCCAATGTAAGACAGTACCGCCTCTGCCAATACCAGCGAACTAAAATCCAGTACAAAAGTAATCAAAATGATATGGACAACATTGGGCAATATATGCCGTGTCACGATTCTACTATGACTTACCCCGAAAGCATGAGCAGCCTGAACAAATTCCAACTGACTGATTTTGAGTGTTTCTCCACGGATTAAACGGCAAAGAGACGACCAACTGGTCACACCCAAAATAAAGCACAGTGCAATAAACCGCGCATCGGCTTTCTCCATGCCGGTAGAGAAGAAGTCCGGATGCAGGTCAATATAGACCTGAAACAGCAGCACGGAAGCCGCAATGAGGAGGATGCCTGGAATAGAACTCATGGTGGTGTAAAGGTACTGCACCACGTCATCTACCCTGCCCTTGAAATACCCTGCCATCACGCCAAGGGTCACGGCGATAGGCAACATAATAAGCGTTGCCAGCGTGCCCAGCAGAACCGCTGTGCGCACACCCTTGATACTCTGGTAGGCTACATCAGCGCCCCCGCGATCAGTGCCCAATACATGGTAATAAGGGCTGATGAGGACCAGCCACACCGCTAGACAAATAACCGTCGTCTGTGTCAGCCATGAAGCATACCAAGGCAGTGAACTGCGGCGCAAAAAAGCCCATTGCATGCCGACCAACACAGCCGAAATTAACAGGCCCCAAATCAGCGCCGTGATAGACTTTTTCAGAACATCGGTCCAGCGCTCCGCGGGCGCTGAAAGATGACGTCCTGCGTGTTCGAGCTGGGGGAAGTCTCTATATAGAGCACCATTTTCATCTTTCATGTTTTCTTTCGCAAAGGATATAAGTGCAAAAGGTGAGGAATAGGTGCGCTCAAAGCGCTCTCCCATCCCCCCGAGCATCACATCCAGCGCGCTGGTCACTTGATTGTCATAAAAGCGCTCACTGCTTTGGGTTCCCGCTACAGGTTCCAGCGCTCGGCGGAAGTGGAGTGAGTCAAGCAACGCTATACCCACATAGACCAAAATTAGAGTAAAGGTCACCATGCCTAGCCGTGTGCTGAATACCCGCCGCCAGTGCTCTCGTGTCTGAGGATCACTGCGCAGACGCAAAAAAAACAGGCAGAGCATCAACACTAGCACATAAATTAACAGATCAGACCAGAGCAGTAATGGTTTCATACGCTAATCCAGACGCAATCTAGGATCAGCCCAAGTATAGGAGATGTCCGTCAGGATAAGCCCGATAATATAAAGAATTGAGCCAATAAACACCATACTGCGAACGATGGCAAAATCCTGAGACTTGATAGCATCAAGCATATAGCTGCCTAGGCCTGGGATACCGAAAAACGACTCGATTAGCAGCCCTCCCATAAACAGCGATGGTATCAGTACTACTATGCCAGTCAGGATGGGAATCAGTGCGTTCGGCAGTATGTGCCTAAAAAGGATACGAATCTCACTGGCGCCCTTCGCCCTCGCAGTGCGCACGTAATCTTGGTTGGCTTCCTCCAAAAATAGCGTTCGATACCAGCGTGCTCCGGCCCCAATACCCGCCACCACACCCACGAGCACTGGCAAGATTAAAAATTTCCAGAACTGTCCTTGGGCATGAAATCCCGAAATAGGCACAAGCCGCCATGTTTTGGCCACAAGATATTGTCCGCCGATAATATAAAACAAATAAGAAATTGACATCATCGCCACGAAGACAAACACGATCCAGCGATCCAACCGAGTGGCATGGAACATCACCACTAGTAGCGCCACACAAATATTCACCCAGATACCCACTACAAAGCTCGGCACCGCTACGGCCAAGCTGGGCCACATGCGAGTAGATATATCAGTGGTGATATCTCGCCCGCTCTCAGAGCGGCCAAAATCAAACGCAAACAATCGTAATGACTTGGAAAAGAAAATTGTTTCCGTCAGAGCATCACTGCCCGCAGCGTCTGGATTATAAAACAGCGGCCTGTCATAGCCATTTTTTTCCTTCCATGAATGAATTGCTTCGGGAGTTACGTACTTTGCTCCAAGCTGGGAGACCGCCATATCATCAGGCGAATTCACCACAAAGAACAACGTAAACGTCAGCAGGTTGACCCCAAGCAAAATAGGAATAGCGTAAAAAAGTCGTCGAATAATATAGATTAGCATAACTATTCCTGTAAGCAGCGTGCGGTCGCTTTCTGGCGACGCCGATAGGCAAGCACCCCAGGTAACGCCAGCGCAACTAAAATGAGAGCCACCGCATACAGCGGTCGCGTAATCGGCTCATTCCAACGGTTTTGCATTTTGAGTCGCTCTTCCGGCTCTACTCGAACGTATTTCAATGTGGCTCGAGAAATACCATGGCGCTTATTGTTATGCACCCAACTGTTATTTAAAAAAATTTCGGTCGGGTAATAGGCAAACAACCATACTGCATCATACCGGAGCAATTCGACCATTCGAGCAACGAGTTCATCGCGCTCGGGTCCCTGCGGCAAAATACGCATCTGGCGGAATAAGCTATCGTATTCTTCGTTTGCATAATTGCCATTGTTGACGCCATCGCAGTCGCATTCTAGCGGCCCTTCTGGCCCGTAAAGCAGAAACAAAAAGTTTTCTGGATCCGGATAATCAGCTAACCAACCGAATGAAAATATTTGTGTATTACCGGTCAGCATTTTCTCCCGAGTTCGATTGAAATCGGCGGGACGAAATTCCACCTGCACACCAATTTGTGAAAACGCACGGACCATCCAAGTCATCAGCGTATTGCTGATTGCCTGGCTCTGAACATCGAGAAAAATCTTTAGGGGTTTACCTGTAACCTCATCACGGCCATTGGGGTACCCTGCCTCTGCCAGCAACTGCCGAGCATATTCCACGGGTTTACGCTGTGCCGCGCCGTCTACCCAATCGTATACATAGGGGTTCATACCGGGCTCTCCCTCTAAATGACCTGGAATTCCCGGAGGAATAGGATTTTCAGCCACGATCCCATTTCCCATGTAAAAAATATTGAGATAATCCTCCGTTCGAAAGGCAATCTGTAAAGCGCGTCGTAGCTTGCGTTTTTTTTCGCTGTAACCGCCGACAACAGGATCACGCATGTTAAAGCCATAGTAGTAAACGGCCGGCTGCACATCCGGCGACATCGTGATGTTATGCTCTTTTAATTCAGGCGCGAGTTCCACCCCATTTGCACCGATCTGAAAGGCGTGGTCGAACAAACCCGCGGGCTGGCTGTGAACCTCTCCTGAGCGATCATAGTAGCCTTGCAGAAACTTAGTCCACTGAGAGAGCGACTCTTTTTCAAGTCGATAAACAGCACGGTCCAAAAAAGGGATACGTTTGCCAGCATCCGCTAGGAAACCTGCTTCTAGGTCCCCAGGCTCGCCCTCTGATGGGAAAAAGTCGTCTCGGTAGTTCGGATTGCGCTCTAGTATAATCTCGCTGTTGGGATCATTCCTTGCCATAAGAAATGGTCCTGAACCGACCGGCCACCAATCCAAAGTAAGATTGCGATCAATGAAACCCGGATTATGATAAAAACGATCGACTTCCGGCCCAACAGGCGAAAAGAACGGCATCGCTAACCAGAATAAAAACTGCGGATAGCGGCCGATAATCGTAATGGTCAAGGTACGTTCATCGACCACCTCGAGGCCTTCCATAGTATAATTGTCTAGGTTGAGCCACGGATCACGCGGCAGCGCAGCGACTTCCTTCGAAAATTCTTTCATACCCACAATATACTGGGACATCAAACCCAGCATTGGAGATCCGATGACTGGGTCGGCTAACCGCTTGATTGCATAAACATAGTCATTGGCATGCACCGGACGATCACCCATGCGCGGGAAATCCGGAATTTGGCGGTAGCGCCTACCGGCCGCAGCGGTCTCAAACAGATATTCTGGTTGTCCTGATGCGTCGAGCGCAAAAGCGGGATGCGGCTGATAGTGCAGATCGTCTCGCAAACGCAGGGTATACCGAGTAAAAGCTACTGCGTCATCATCCTCTTCCACGACCCTCCCTGACGAATCAAGATAGGCCACTTTTGGTAACGAAACCAGTGCGCCAGGAATTAGCTCGTAGGGACGTTTGAGAAAGTGGTATGTAAGCGGCGGCTCATAAATCTGCATCGTAAACAATGACTCGTCGGAGGCGTACGAAATCGCTGGGTCTAGGTGCTTCGGTGGCGTGGACATAATCATCGACTGGTAAGTGGCTAGGCCGTCCGGAGACGGCAACTGCGGATCATTCCACGGTCGCTCACTGCAGGATGTCAGAAACATCGCTACAGCAATCGGCAAACACCAAGCGAAGTAGCGCTGGAGGATGGCATTAAGGACAATTTGATCGACTTTCATTGGCTACAGAGACAGTGGCATTTTACACACGAATAAGCATAACCTGTCGCTACAAAATTCGCACCCGTAAAAAAGATGCGATACGCACCCACTAGTGCCTATAATAGACCACGTCTATCAAGCCTCAACCTCATCGGAAATAGAACAATAATGACCAACGCCAACGCGGCACCACCCTTGCCGGCAAAAGACAACGGCTTTTTCGGTCATCCTACAGGGCTATTTGTCTGTTTTGCCACTGAGATGTGGGAGCGATTTTCTTTCTACGGCATGAAGTTCCTGCTGCTACTGTATTTGACAAAATACCACCTGTTCAGCGATAGCAACGGACTCGAAGTACTCGGTAGTTATGCCGCACTGGTCTACGCCATGCCTGTTATAGGCGGTCTGCTTGCAGACCGCTACCTGGGTATGCGAAAGGCGGTAATCTTCGGCGGGGTCCTACTGGTATTAGGCCATTTAGGCATGGCGATGGAGGGGGAGAAGGCTCGAATGGTTGGGAATCAGGTGGTTCGCGATGAGGGCAGCCTGCAGGTCTTTTATTTGTCACTAGCATTAATCGTCATTGGGGTAGGCTTTCTCAAGCCAAATATATCTACGATTGTGGGTAAGCTTTACACGCAGGACGACCCACGACGTGACGCAGGCTTTACCATTTTTTACATGGGCATCAACATTGGTGCCTTTTCGGCAACTTTGCTGTGCGGCTACCTTGGCGAAACATTTGGCTGGCGCTACGGCTTCGGTGTGGCGGGAATTGGAATGGCTATCGGGCTAGCCACCTTTTTGTTCGGACAAAAATACCTGCACGGTCTTGCAGAACCCCATAATGCAGCTGTTCTCAAACAGAAATCTATGATCGGACTGAACAAGGAGTGGGCAATCTATTTGAGCAGTTTGCTGGGCATTATCGCAGTATGGAAAATGTTGCAATTTCATGGCGCGGTGGGACTCACCTTAAATTTGTTGTCACTGACGGTACTGCTTGGACTCGGCTGGTTCATCATGGTCAAATGCAACCCAGTTGAGCGGAGTCGCATGCTGGCACTGATGATTCTGACCATGTCTAGCGTCGTATTCTGGGCGTTATTTGAACAAGCATCCGCTTCAATGACTCTCTACGCCGACCGTGTACTGGACCGCAATATTCTCGGCCTGAAAATGACTGCATCCCAGTTCGGCTCACTCAACGCTTTCTTTATTTTTTTGTTTGCCCCGCTCTTTGCTTGGCTCTGGATCTTTTTAGGTCGACGAGGACTCGAGCCCACTACTCCGGTTAAGTTTGCCCTGGGTATCGCTCAAGCAGGACTAGGATTTGGAGCCCTCGTCATAGGCGCAGCAACACCCAGCGAGGCCGGCATGGTGGCCGGATATTGGATGGTACTCGCCTATTTATTGCATACCACGGGTGAGCTATGCCTCTCGCCTGTCGGGCTATCGGCAGTTACCAAGCTCTCAGTCCCAAGCGTGGTCGGGGTCATGATGGGTGCTTGGTTCCTTGCAACCGCTTACTCTGAATTTGTTGCTGTGCAACTGGCCAAGCTGGCTGCAATTGAAACAGTCAACGGTGCGGTGACCGATATTGGCGCAGCACTGGCAAGCTACACAGCGCTATTTACTAATCTATTATATGTGGGCCTGGCAATGGCAGCATTTTTATTATTGCTATCGCCAGTATTGAAAAAAATGATGCACGGCATTCACTAGGAGATTCCAATGTCCAAACGCGAATTCGATATTATCGTCTGGGGAGCAACCGGCTTTACAGGCCAATTAGTCGTGGAGTACCTGGCTGAGACCTATGGCGTGGACGGTGAACTACGCTGGGCCATCGCCGGACGCAACCGCAGCAAACTTGAGTCGGTGCGGCAGTCCTGTCTCGCCGATGGACAATGCGATCAGTTATCTATCCTCATCGCCGATAGCAACGACCCCGACAGTCTCGCAGCACTAGTGCAAAGGACAAGCGTGATATGCACAACTGTTGGACCCTACGCGAAATATGGCACAACGCTGGTTGCGGCGTGCGTCGAGGCTGGCACAGATTGCTGCGATCTAACGGGCGAGGTTCAATGGATGATGCGGGTAATCCCTCAATATCAGAAGGCTGCAGAGGCAAGCGGAGCTCGCATTGTGCACACCTGCGGCTTCGATTCAGTACCCTTCGATATGGGCAATTGGTATCTGCAACAGGTCATGCTCGAACGCCATGGGATCTATGCACAACAGGTCAAAGCGCGTGTGGGCCGCAATCGAGGTGCTGCGAGTGGGGGCACCATCGCCAGTATCTTAAATATGATGGAAGAGGCCCAGAACGACCCTGCGGTGCGCAGTGAAGTGGCTAATCCCTATGCCCTTTACCCTGCGGGCATCTCCGCGGGGCAGGATGGGCCCGACCAGACAGGCGTAAAGTTTGACGAGGATTTTAATCAGTGGACCTCGCCCTTTATCATGGCGGCTATTAACACCCGAGTAGTGCGTCGCAGTAACGCGCTGCTGGATTTCCCCTGGGGCGAGAGTTTTCGCTATGATGAAGCCACTCTCAATGCCTCCCGTTACCAAGCCACCCGCAGCAGCGTCGCTGGCGGTATAGGCATGGTTGCGCTAGCCCTAGGCCCTACGCGGAAACTGGCTCAGCGTTTTTTACCCAAACCCGGTGAAGGACCAACCCGTGACCAGCGAGAAGCCGGCTATTATGAAGTGTTTTTTCGTGGCATTAACACTCAAGACCGCCGACAAGACACTGTCGTCAGCGTCAGTGGTGACTTGGATCCGGGGTATGGCTCGACCGCTAGAATGCTTGGCGAGGCTGCCGTATGCTTGGCAAAAGATGAATTGCCGGTTGGCGGAGGGTTCTGGACGCCGGCGTCAGCTTTAGCCGGAAAATACCTCAGCCGCCTAACCGCAAGCGCAGGGCTGACCTTTAAGGCTGTCGATTCGGTAACCGTTTAGGCCTTGAGATAGGAACCGCATACAGCACTGCAAGCCCTTAAAACCTTGTGGCGTTAGTGAAAAATTGCAAATCCTCGTCCATTTTTTTGCCCACACATCAGTTAAACAGTAGACCACGTCGATAATGCGGCGCGGGCAAACGTTGACCTCAGTACTGTAGCTAACAGACTGCTGCAAGCTCGTCATCTGCCGGGCCCAGGGCGGTATAGCGGTGATGATGGCTGCTATCGTAGCGATCTCAGCACTCTGTTCGTGAGAAATCTTAGAGAGCATGAATCACATGATGCGATGCGGGGCGACATCGGATCATGCAATTCGATATACTACCGTACTCGGAGCTGCCACGACCGCTCCTCACTATTAGCAACTAGGAAGGAATGCGACCGGCATGAATGAGCAGCATCACGATCAGTCGCATCCCCCAAAGCGCATGCGGGTTGCACTCTTTGTCACCTGTCTAGCAGACCTATTTCGGCCATCGGTCGCCTTTGCCAGCATCAAATTGCTGGAACAAGCGGGCTGTGAAGTTACTGTACCCCTGCGGCAAACCTGTTGTGGCCAACCGGCATATAACAGCGGCGATTACGAGGCTACAGTGCCTCTTGCCCAGCAAGTCATCGCTCTGTTAGAAACGGCTGACTACGTTGTGGTGCCATCCGGTTCCTGCGCCGGCATGCTATGCCACCACTACCCCAAACTATTGCAAGGCGAGTGGCGCGATCGTGCACTCAAACTAGCCGCCAAAACTTTTGAGTTAACCGCTTTCCTAAAAGACATCGTCTGCATACAGCCGCAGCTCAATACGCCGCCAAGTGCCCTCTCCGTCACCTATCACGACAGCTGTGCCGGACTGCGCGAAATGCGCATCAAGGAGCAACCGCGGCAACTCCTGCGGGAACTGTGTGACGTTGAAGTCAATGAGCTTAAGCAGAGCGAAGTCTGTTGCGGTTTTGGCGGTACATTTTGCGCAAAGATGCCAGAAATATCAGGGAAAATGGTCAACGATAAACTCGATCACGTACTCGCTACCGGGGCTAAAATTGTTACCGGCGGTGATCTAGGCTGCCTGCTCAATATCGCAGGCCGGGCGCAACGCCGGGGCCAAAAGATTGAGGTGCGCCATATAGCAGAATTACTAAGCGGCGATATGGATACACCCCCTATCGGAGAGGGAAGGTAACCTATGGAGCAACATAGTGAGGCCTTTCTTGACAATGCCAGTAAGGCACTAAAAAACGGCGAACAAGCGCAGCGCCGCGATAGGATCACTTCGCTCGCATCGCAGATACGTGCCGCTGCAGTTGAACGCTTCGAAGAGTTTGACGGCCTCAAGCACCACATAAAGAAAATCCGACAGCACAGCCTGGATAATTTAGACTATTACCTCAGCCAGTTTGAAAAGGAAGCCGTACACAACGGCAGTCAGGTCCACTTTGCGCGTAACAGCGAGGACCTAAACAGCCTCGTCCTAGATATCTGCCAGCAACACGACGCACGGCGTGTCGCCAAGGGAAAATCAATTGTCACAGAGGAGACCGGTCTAAATAGTTTTTTGCAAAGCGCTGGCTTGAGCGTCATGGAAACCGATCTGGGCGAATATATTATTCAGCAGGCAGGGGAAACTTCAAGCCATATTGTCAGTCCAGCGCTGCATAAATCGGCCAACGAAATTCGCGAACTATTCCAGCAAAAGCATGATCTGGGCGCCAGAGAGCTGCGGGAGACTTCAGACCTTGTTGTCGAGGCACGTGATGTGTTGCGGGAACATTTTTTGCAAGCCGAAGTGGGGATCATCGGCGCCAATGCACTGATTGCCGAGAATGGGTATTCCATGTTGGTCACCAACGAGGGTAACGGCGACCTTTGCGCCAATCTGCCCAGAGTATTGATTATTTGTACGACCATCGACCGAGTACTGCCGCTGGCCGAGGATGCCACCGCAATGTCGCGGCTGCTAGCTCGCTCAGCGACAGGTCAGCTCCAAAGCTGCTACACCAGCTTCTACTCAGGCCCCCGTCGCGAAGGTGAAATCGACGGACCGCTAGAAACACATTTCGTATTACTCGACAACAAACGCAGTAATATTCTGTCCAGCGACTACCGTGAAATACTCGAATGTATGCGCTGTGGTGCCTGCCTCAATCACTGCCCCATCTATAACAGTGTTGGAGGACAAGCCTATGGTTCCGTTCATTCCGGTCCCATAGGCTCTGTGCTGACGCCTCTCTTGACCTCTCTGGAACACAGCCATTTGCTTCCTAATGCATGCACCAGCTGCGGTCGCTGCGCTGCGGTATGTCCGGCGGAGATTCCCTTGCCGGATTTGTTACGCGACCTGAGACATGAGGAGGGCATAAAGAAACTCTCTGCGCCGCGCTGGCGATACGGCCTAAAACTGCATAGTTGGCTAGCGAGGCACCCGTCAATATATCAGACACTGGCCGCTATAAGTATTCGCATATTGTATCAATTAGGTCGAAAGCGAGGCGGCTTTTCAAAACTGCCTTTCGCCAGCGGATGGACTAGTCAGCGCGACTTTCCAGTGCCTCAAGAACGCACCTTTACACAGCTATACAAGGCCAAGATGAAGCAGAGTAATGAGCGGTAGCGCCCGGTCAGAGATTTTCGCCCATCTGCGCGAAGCGGGTCGTGGCGAAAGTGAAGAAAACATTCAGCGCGAGCGACTGTCTTTGGGTAGTGCGTCCGCCCCTGCGCCGCCGGCGACAGAGATTTGTCAGGCCTTTATCCTCAATGTGCTGAAAAATCAGGGTAGCGTGGCTTGCGTGAATAATCGAGCGGAGGCGGTCCAAGCGATAGCACACTATTTATATCCACATTTTCACAATTACCGTTTGGTGACCGGCAATGACCCTCGCTTGGCGGCCATGCCTTGGAGAGATGCTGGAGTACTACCTCGTTTTGGAAGCCTAGAAGCAGGCGAACCTGTCGCTCTGAGCTTTGCTCGGCTAGGCGTGGTCGAAACCGGCGCTGCTGTCACATGGACAAGCAAGGCCAACCCAGCTGCAAACAATTTCCTACCGGAGCACCATATCGTTCTGGTGGATAAAAACGATCTAGTGCCGACGATGGAGAAAGCTTGGGAAAGAATTCATCATGCGTTGGAAAAAACTGGGCGGCCCCGCGGTATAAACTTCATTGCCGGGCCTTCCAGCACGGCAGATATTGAGGGGGAATTAATTTATGGTGCCCATGGCCCCCACCGCTGGCATGTCGTACTGTTGGGTGACGTGCCTGTCGATGCGCAGAACATTGCGCGAGCTGCGCAAAGAAATCAGTGTTAGCGCAGACGACCACTTAAAGAGCGGCTACAGCTGTGTGTAACTGAATTTCTGTCCACCCAACGCGGCTTCAAACATTAATCCGCCGGTTGCTATGGTAAAAATAGCCATGCCCTTGCGGTAACCGCCCGATGCTGTAACCGCATCGTTACGCCCCCCACTCATGCCTGCTGAAGTGCCACCCCCCGTATTGGCTTCGGCAGATATACCAGCTGTAATCACTACAGCAGAGGCTTGGGCACTGAATTCAAAATTGCCGGAGGTAAAATCATTGAAAGCCTGCTCATTCTGAAAAAAAATGATTTGACTAAAGGCCTGTGCTCCGATCTGCGGTCCCAATGACAACTGTGTCATAGTGGAATTTCCCACATGTTTGGCATTAACAAACACCTTACCTTCACCGTATCCTCCGCCGATATAAAAAAGCCCACCCTTACCTACCGTAGGAAATACCGCATACCCATAAGACATCTTGAAGTATTTCCCACTTTCACCGGCACCACTAAATGCCTTTATGGTGTCGCTGTAACTATTTGCCCATGTGGCGGAACCTCCGACGCACAGGCTTAGAAGTACAACGAACTTTAAGAGTCTACGCATAAAAAAACCTTAAATTCACTATCAATATTATGCTTAACGCAAGCATTCAAATCGCAAGGTCACTCTATGTATAGTCACCCAACTGATCTCTATTTTGTGTATCTAACGATCACAGGTCAAGCCTCATCTGCCAGCATTGTGCCGCCAAAGAGCGCTGTAAAGATACAAGGCACCAGAGACTCTCTTTGTGCACCATACCGTGGGATGTCCAAATGTATCTCATAGAACGCTGTCAATCGCTAGCTATGGGCTGTAGCCGGTGATCTTCGCAGCACATCCTGTGCTATATTTGCGGATTGCTTTTATCTCAACATATCTGAATCAAGAATTAGGAACACCCTATGCGTAAATTGTTAATCGGCGTGAGCCTGCTACTGCTGCTATTCGTTAGTATACCGATCTTTTTACTGGCCAGCGGCACCACAGACAGTTCCAGCCTCCGCATGCTGGTCAGTAGCATAGTGGGCATAGCCGGCCCTGCGGCCAATAGTGATGTCGTGCGGCAACAATATAAGGTTCCAGAGGGCTTCACTTTAGAACTTTACGAAGCAGACCTGCCGCGCGCCCGCTTTTTGCTTTTCACACCAGCCGGAGACCTATTGGTCAGCAGACCCTATTCGGGTGACATAATGCTGCTGGGGCGTGATGAAAATGGGGACGGTAAACCCGATACTCGGGCGACGTTGATTGAGGGTTTAGAGCGGCCACTGGGCATGGATATCAGCGACGGGTGGTTATATATCGCCGAATCGAATCGCGTGAGCCGCATACATTTTGACAGTGACACTGGAACTGTTAATGGTGTTCTGCAGCCCGTAGTGAGGGACTTGACAGACAATGGCAACCATTGGAGCAAAACCATTCGCATAGGCCAGGATCAAAAGCTATATTTGGCGCAGGGGTCTACTTGCAATATCTGCGAGGAAGAAGATGCCAGACGTGCAACGCTTATGCGTTTTCAGCTTGATGGCAGCCAGCCAGAAATTATTGCAACAGGGCTGCGAAACAGTGTTGGCTTTGACTGGGCACCCTGGAATGGCGCGCTCTATGCCACTGAGAACG
Organism: Halioglobus sp.; assembly: GCA_029246385.1. GTDB lineage: Bacteria > Pseudomonadota > Gammaproteobacteria > Pseudomonadales > Halieaceae > Marimicrobium. The sequence continues at coordinate 98,683 of JAQWNG010000043.1, read as the reverse complement.
GACGCGATCTGCTAGGCGATAATCTCCCCCCCTGTGAATTAAACCAAATAGAAGTGGGTAAATTTTATGGGTGGCCCTACTTTTATGGCGACAACATTGCCGACCCAGACATGGGCGATGATCCGCTTGCGAAAAACCGCGATCCGACCGCTCCTGTGCACAATTTTCGCGCCCATAATGCGCCGTTGGGGATGACATTCCTTGATGCAGACACTCTCCCTCCGTCGTATGGACGCACTGCGCTGGCGGCGTTGCACGGCTCCTGGAATCGCAGCTCTCCTGATGGGTATAAAGTAGTGTCACTGCACTGGGGAGACGACGGTATCGAAGAACGCGATTTTCTAACCGGCTTCAATCAGAACGGTACGATAAGTGGCCGTCCGGTTGATGTCGCTCAAGGGCCTGATGGCGTCATTTACGTCTCGGATGATTACGCCGGAGCAATCTATCGCGTTCGCTACGGCGCAACCGACAATAATACCGCTGCCGCCTTTGCAGTACCCACGGTGAATCGCCTCGATACGCAGACGCCTGAATGGCTTAACGAAGCCAATATGACCACCATGGCTGATCAGGGAAATGCGCTTTATCAGCACTACCAGTGTCAAAGTTGTCATGAACAAGGTGAAAACCCGCACCAATTAGAAAATCTGAATGAGCGTCTCGGTTATGCGGCAGTTATCGACGTGCTGGCAGCGCCGCCATCGCCCATGCCTTTATTCCCTCTGACGCAATCAGAACAGCGAGCACTCGCAGTTTTTTTGCTACGGCAGCCACATACAAATTCCGCTGAAGGACGCTAGCTTTCGGTGACTTTATGGCGGATATACCTATGAATGAAGATATCAATGTATTGACCTACAACATCCACAAGGGCTACTGCACTGGCAACCGTCGGTTTGTATTGAAGGCTATGCGCGACCGTATCGCGGAGACCGGCGCAGATATCGTCTTCCTGCAAGAAATTCATGGTACAGCGATTAAAAGTAGTGCCAAGCGTCGACGCTTCTCTTATCCGGACCAGCCGCATTTTGAGTACTTGGCAGAAGAGGCTTGGCCTCACTTCGCTTATGGACGCAACGCGATCTACCGTAAAGGCGATCATGGTAATGCTATTTTAAGCAAGCATCCTTTCGTCAGCTGGGAAAATATCGATATTTCAATTTTCCGAGGTTCTAGTCGCAGCATACTGCACGGCGTAATTGAACTCCCACAAAAAAATAGTCGTCTGCATACCCTGTGCGTCCACTTAGGACTGCTCGAGCAGGAACGTCGCGAGCAACTACGGGCTCTCATTGACAGAATAAAGCGTCATGTCCCCGATCATGAACCACTAATCATCGCCGGGGATTTCAATGACTGGCGCCGCCGCGCGGGGCACCCTCTGCAGACTGAGTTGGGCTTGGAGGAACTGTTCGTAAAACTGCATGGTCGTCACGCCTTGACCTTTCCCGTTTGGGCACCGCTTCTGCCAGTGGATCGGATTTACTACCGTGGATTGAAACCAAACGTTTGTCAGCGTCTCAGTACGCAACATTGGCGCGAGTTATCTGACCACGCGGCGCTTTTTGGCGTGTTTCGCCTGTGAACGTTGATGAACCGTCCCGCGTTATTCCTATTGATTAAATTACTTGGGCAGACTTGCCCTGCCCACTCCAGCAGAAAAATTCTGCGAGAAGAAAAACGTCTATGCGCGTAAATGTCCGATTGGTGCCGAAAGCACAATAAAACGCCCAACTCTTGCGTTTTCCGAATGACAAAATGGCCAATCTTCTATGAATTGAGGCCAAGAAAATTCTGACCTATAAAATTAAAATTGATATTATCTGACTATTCTGGCGTACGCCCGTTATTGTTTTGCCTAAACGACAACTATAGAGAACCACATCATGGGTCTAAAAAGCATCCTCTCAACACTGGTAGAGGTTCCCACCCTGCTGGAGGTGACCAAGGAAACCAAAGTGCGACCATTGGCCACTGCAGATTGCCTTGCAGCTCGGGTAGAACGCACCGCAGCGCGCTTCCCTCGACATCCTGCTGTAATTTTTGAAAGTCAGAGTCTTACTTGGATGGAGCTAAACGCTGAGGCTAATCGGTGTTCAAACGCCTTGCGCGCACATGGCTTAGTCGCTGGAGATGCCGTGAGCCTGATCATGGAAAATCGCATCGAATTCCTGACATCACTTATTGCTCTAAATAAACTGGGGGCAATTGTCGCGCTGATCAATACCAATCTAACTGGCTCACCTCTCATTCACTGCATCAAGGTCAGCAAGGCTAAGATGTGCATTTTCGGCGAAGAGCGTCTGCAAGAAGTAACCGATGTGAAATCCGATCCCGACCTTGACTCTATCAAGCATTGGCTGTTTTCTACAGACGCAGGCAAGCTTCCGTGTCCTGCTTGGGCTATCAGCCTTGAAGGCGACGGCGGAGATACAAATCCGACTCAGACAAAGCAAAACACGTTAGCCGACGTAGCACTTTACATGTATACCTCCGGGACAACAGGCCTGCCAAAAGCCTCTATAATCACTAATCGTCGCTTTCTGCTGTCCTCTGCACTTTCATACAAGGCCGGCATTAAGTGTAAGGAGAACGACTGCATCTACCTCTGTCTGCCGCTCTATCACGGCACAGGCCTGTTCCTCGGTGCAGGTGCTGCGTTTTCTACCGGAGCCTGCATGTTTATTCGGCGAAAATTTTCCGGCAGTAACTTCCTTCGTGAGGTGCGAGAACATCGTGCAACCTGCTTTATTTATATTGGCGAGTTATGCCGTTACCTGCTGAATATTCCTGCCCAGGCAGACGATCACAAAACTCCCCTCACCCGCATGATGGGCAACGGGCTGCGACCGGATGTCTGGCATGAATTCAAAACTCGCTTTGGCGTTAAACGCATAGCAGAGTTTTACGGTTCGAGCGAAGGCAATGTTGCCTTCGTAAACATGTTAAACAAGGATTGCACAGTTGGCACCACCAGCGTTCCGATAGCTTTAGTAAAATACGATGTAGATGCGGATAAAATTATATCTGATGAAAATGGCCACTGCGTAGTGGTCCCCGATGGCGAGCCTGGACTGCTGCTGGGAAAAATAACAGAAAAAACAACATTTGAAGGTTACACCAGCAAAGAAGCTACTGACAAAAAGATCTTACGGGACATCTTTGAAAGCGGAGACGCATGGTTTAATACCGGTGATCTAATGAAAACGGTAGACGTAGGGTTTTCTCTTGGACTGCCACATTTCCAATTCGTCGATCGTGTGGGCGACACTTTTCGCTGGAAATCTGAAAACGTTTCAACCAATGAAGTCGGTGAAATCATTAATGCCGAGAGTCAGATCGATTTTTGCAACGTCTACGGCGTGGATATTCCGAAAGCTGACGGTAAGGCTGGCATGGCATCGCTGGTGTTGGCTGAAGGACTTGGCACGCTGAACGTGGAGATTTTTTCACAGTACATCAACAGACACCTTCCCGCTTACGCTAGGCCAGTTTTTATTCGTATACAAAGTGAATTGGACACAACGGGCACGTACAAAATGGTCAAAGGGGAGTTACGCAAGGAGGGATACGATCTAGACCGGGTCAATGACCCTATCTTTGTGCTAAAACCGCGCAGTGAGACCTATGAGCGGTTGACTGCCGATTTTGCAGCTATATTACAGGCAGGAAAGGCAGGCTACTGATTAGTCTGCGACTCCTTTAAGCTCTGAGAGGGCACTACGCATAATAGATGTGCTACTAACGCCCAAACTATCTTGGGCTGTTGAGAATTCACTTTTTTTGTTTCGGCCTATTATTCCCCTCACCACTGCGTCCACGCGACGCAGGAGCACGCTTTTCATTGCGACGGCCTCTCACACCGCCAGGCGTCCCCTTTGCTGACGCACGAGACTTGCGTAAGGGTGCACTGGCAGGCACCTCGTGATCAGGCTCAAATCCGTCCACGTACTCGCGGACAATGTGTCTCTGAATAACTTGTTCGATATCATTGAGCTGCTTGATCTCATCCGCGCTAACCAGAGAAAATGCGCGTCCGGAAGCACCCGCTCGACCCGTCCGACCAATCCGATGCACATAATCTTCAGGGACATTTGGCAAGTCGAAATTCACTACCTGTGGCAGTTGTGCAATATCAAGTCCCCGGGCTGCAATATCCGTTGCCACCAAAACACGTATCTTACCGCTCTTAAATCCTGACAAAGCCTTGGTGCGAGCGCCCTGACTCTTGTTACCGTGAATCGCGGAAGCATTGACACCGGCCTTTTCCAAATACGCTGACAGTCGATTAGCACCGTGCTTTGTCCGGCTGAACACTAATACCTGCTGCCAATCGTTCTGAACTATAAGTTCCCGCAGCAATGCAGATTTACGGATTTTGTCTACCGGGTATACCCACTGTTTCACTTTCTCGGCGGTCGTGTTGGGTGCGGAAACCGACACTTCCAACGGGTTGCTCATTATCGTTTTGGCCAGCCCCCTAATCTCGCTAGCGAACGTGGCCGAGAACATCAAGTTTTGACGCCGCCGCGGCAGCAACCTAAGAATGCGACGTATATCATGAATAAATCCCATGTCGAGCATGCGATCAGCCTCATCCAAAACGAAAACTTCCAGCTTCGAGAGTTTCACCTCGCCCTGTTGACACAAATCCAACAATCGACCGGGCGTGGCTACCAGAATATCGACCCCTGCACGCAGGGCGATAATCTGCGGACTGGATTTGACTCCACCAAATATCACTGCCGACTGAAACGGCAGATGCGCGCCATAAGTCACGATACTTTCGGCAACCTGAGCAGCCAATTCACGGGTAGGAGTGAGCACCAGCACTCTGATGCGCCGCGGATGTGCGACTCCCTTTGCATGCAGTGATTCTAATATCGGCAGTGTAAATCCGGCCGTTTTACCCGTGCCAGTCTGGGCTGCAGCCATTAGATCGCGACCCGATAGAACAGCTGGAATAGCAGCTGCCTGAATCGAACTGGGTTCGCTATAGCCCTTCTCCTCGATTGCACGTAACAGCGGCGCGGACAAACCGAGCTCGTCAAATGTCATGAAAATTCTCTTGGCTTATTTAGATGAAAGGCACGCGCGATTGACTAACTAAACACTACCACAGGTTACAGTATCGACAGTTGAATAGCGATCGCAAGCGCTTATTCAGGCGGTGCCAAGTTAGCGCGCTATCGAGATGGGTGGAAATTGCGCGAGAATTGCTGATGCCGCCTTCCGACTGAATTCACCGGTGCCATCGGTGTCAACTTGAGTATCTAGCTGTGCGCGAAAATTAGCTCTCCACACAGTTTGCAAAATGACTGGATCAATCATATCGACAAAAATGGTAGCCTCTATAACCTGCTGTGTCGCCGGATCGAACGTGCTGACTGTGGTACTTTGTTGCGGCACAAACCTCCAAGAGAGAAACATATCCGCGTAAGAATCTTCTGTCGCAATACGGAAGCCCCGCTGCTGCAATTCTGCAGTCAACGCCTCATTGATACTGACAATCAGTGCATCAGACGTCATCATAGTCTCGACTGTGTCCCGAGGTATCGGCTGCATCGCAATAGTGCGGACGCGACTAAAATCGTAATTTCGGTTGTAATCAATGATGGCCGAAGACGTGCTGTACAGATTGTTGCAAGCACTAAGCAAAGCGGCCAAGCACAAAGCGATCAACGGTAAAAATCGGCTATATGTCATATTCTATCTCCACATCTAAGCACTCTGCTAGGGTGAAAAACGTCGACCCTACTATTGCAACTAGTTATCACAAATTACCCGTCAACGAATCACGTTGCGTAACGCATCATCCAACGAAAATCGGGTGGCACCGACAGCAGCAAACACCATAAATAAGGCTATCATTAAGGCTGGGTATTCCCAACCACCGCCCTCAGACGCCCAGATGAAACCGTTACTAAAATGTCCTCCAAGATAGCTCGCGATCAGGAAATAAAGCGCTGCGCAAGCACCTGCCAGACGAGTAAAGAAACCCAGACCAATACCAATAGCGATTCCTAACTCACAAAGACCTGCAGCTATCACGAACCAAAAAGCGCCCGTCAGCCCCATACTCTGAAAAGCTGCAACATCTTCCAAGCGCGGCGCAGAACCCGCGAAAAGCTTTTCAGTAAAGTGCGGGACAAGATCAAACCCAACATACAGTCGCAAAAACGTCAGCCCCCAATCCGTAGCGTCCATTACTGGCACAGTGCGCTTTAAATCTTCATTCCTAGCGATAAACAAAACGGCAAGTGCAGACAAGAATGCCGGCAATAGTGCCCATGCAACCAAATGAATATCTAGCGAACCTGCAATCCGCCAGCCCATAAGCATAGTCAACAGTGCCGCCGTAAATCCAAGTACAAAGGCTCGAGGGACGACCACAATCCAAACTATCGTCGAAATAGCTAAAAAAGCAACTGTAAATAAACCTGCACTCAGAGGCAGAACATCGCGCGATGTTGTAACCACAGCAAAGCAGGCAATAATAAGCCCTATGCCCGTCAAACCACCAACAATGAGGTGGTAGGTCTTGGCGGGGGCAAGGTCGTTATTGCGACTTCCAAATTGATCGCTCATCGCGCTTTCCATTAACAAAAAGTACTAATATATACTAAAGGGCGACAAGTTCTACACTGAAACATGTTGACTAATAAGGATGCGCAGCGTGTGCTGAAACATAAGAGCTAGAATTCCCTTTGTGTCACTTAGCTTTCTACAAAAGCCCGCTCAATAACATAATGTCCAGCATTGCCATGACGCGCCTCCTGCATACCGAGACCATCTAAGAAGCTGGATATGTCCTTTAACATACTAGGACTGCCGCAAATCATGAATCTATCCGTATCGGTATTTACTGGTGGCAAACCAAGGTCCCTAGTGAGCTTTTCAATACGCAGCAGGTCAGTTAGTCTGCCATTATTGGCAAACTTTTCCCTTGTCACCGTTGGATAATAGAGCAGTTTTTCACGCACCATTTCGCCGAGGTATTCGTGCCGCGGGAGATGATCGGTAATCAATTCCCGATAGGCTAGTTCATCAGTATAGCGGCAGCCATGGGTCAAAATAATCTTGTCGTACTGTTCATAAATCTCGGGATCCCGAATGAGACTCAAAAAAGGCGCAAGCCCGGTGCCGGTAGCGATAAGATACAGATGCTTGCCCGGTAGCAGGTTGTCCTGCACCAGCGTGCCCGTGGCCTTGCTATTGACTAACAAGGCATCGCCTACCTCAATCGCCTGCAATTTAGACGTAAGGGGTCCATCGGGCACTTTAATACTAAAGAACTCCAGTTCATCCTCATGATTGGCGCTGGCAAGACTATAGGCACGCATGAGTGGCTTACCCTCGCTCTCCAGTCCAATCATGGTGAAATGGCCATTCTTGAATCGAAAACTCGGGTTGCGCGTGGTCTTAAAGCTAAATAGACGGTCTGTCCAATGGTGGACAGCGGTTACCTGCTCTCGGAGTATCTGTGCCATGGGCTTTTGCTCTTTATCAAATGTCTAAGTCGTCAGCATACGGATTGCCTTTAAATCGGTAAAACAGTTATAATCTATATTATATATCGATATTATCAATATAGGGGTCAGTATGCGTTACAGCCTGCGCCAATTAGAAGTTTTTGTTGCGACTGCTCGCTATGAAACCATAACCCGCGCTGCTGAGACCTTGGCCATGTCTCAGTCGGCAGCCAGTGGGGCTCTTAAAGAACTGGAAAGCCAGTTTGATATGAAGCTGTTCGATCGGCTAGGTAAGCGGCTGCAGCTCAGCGAGTTGGGGCAGCAGCTGAGACCTCAGGTCGAGAGTCTGCTGGAGCAGTCGCGCTCTCTGGAGCAAGCACTGACCGGCGAAGACGCGTTCGGGCGACTCGAAATAGGCGCCACTCTGACCATCGGCAACTATATCGCTGTCAACATGATCGCGGACTTTCGTCACCAGAATACCAAGTCGGATATTGTTCTGCGGGTGGCAAATACCGAAACCATTGCCAAGCAGGTAGCCGGATTCGAACTCGATATGGGGCTGATCGAAGGCGAACTGCAGCATCCAGACTTAGAGATTATTCACTGGCGGCGTGACGAGTTAGTGGTGTTTGCCGCCCCCAACCATCCGCTGTCAAAACGCAAGGCCCTGTCCGATCAAAACTTATTAGCATTACCGTGGATAGTGCGGGAACAGGGTTCCGGTACACGTCAGACATTCGACCGCGCAATGCAGGGTATTCTCACGGATTTGCACATTGGCATGGAACTGCAGCACACCGAGGGCATCAAGCGAGCCGTGGAGGCGGGGCTGGGCGTGGGTTGCTTGTCACAGATCTGCTTAGCTGATGCATTTAAGCGCGGCTCACTGGTGCCACTGCAAGTCCCCGGGCGTGATTTCCGCCGTGAGTGGTATCTAATCACACACCGCGATAAATTCCACAGCGCAGCGCTCAAGCGTTGGTTGTCACTTTGTCTGGAGCGCTGGTCGGTATAAATCCCTACTGCTGGCCATTGAGATGTTTATCTCTGACAGGCATATCGTTAAACTAAGGATAGTGTTAGTTAATTTTCTGAAGGAATAAAATGAAAACACGCGCGGCAGTCGCCTTCGAAGCGGGCAAACCCTTGGAAATCGTTGACGTTGATCTAGAGGGACCTCAAGTCGGCGAGGTAATGGTAGAAATGAAGGCGACAGGGGTTTGCCACACTGACGCCTTCACGTTATCAGGTGACGACCCCGAAGGAGCGTTTCCCGCCATACTCGGACACGAAGGTGCCGGCATTGTGGTCGAAGTCGGCCCCGGCGTCACTTCTGTGAAAGCAGGCGACCATGTGATTCCCTTGTATACCGCCGAGTGCCGAACATGCGAATACTGTCTCAATCCGAAGACCAACCTTTGCCAAGCAGTGCGCTCGACACAGGGACGAGGCGTGATGCCGGACGGCACCAGCCGTTTTTCTCTGGATGGCGAACCTATCCTGCACTATATGGGCTGCAGCACGTTCGCCAACCACACTGTGTTGCCGGAAATCTCACTCGCCAAGGTGCGCGAGGACGCGCCGTTTGACAAGATTTGCTACATTGGCTGTGGCGTCACCACCGGCATCGGCGCGGTCGCTTTCACCATGAAAGTCGAGCCCGGTTCTACCGTTGCGGTTTTCGGCCTTGGGGGCATCGGCCTCAATGTCATTCAGGGTGCCAGAATGGTCGGAGCAACACGAATAATTGGTGTCGACATAAACCCCTCAAAAGTTGAACTGGCGAAAAAATTCGGCATGACGGACTTCGTGAACCCAAAAGAGGTTGAAAACGTGGTTGATCACCTGATTGACATGACAGGCGGTGGCGTAGACTACAGTTTTGAGTGCATTGGCAATGTCGATGTGATGCGCCAAGCGTTGGAATGTTGTCATAAGGGTTGGGGACAAAGTTGCATTATCGGTGTTGCTGGTGCAGGGCAGGAAATATCGACGCGACCCTTTCAGCTGGTGACTGGTCGTTCCTGGCGCGGCACCGCCTTCGGCGGAGCCCGTGGCCGCACCGATGTTCCAAAAATTGTCGACTGGTATATGGAAGGTAGAATACACATTGACGAGCTGATCACCCACACCATGCCACTGTCTGATATCAATAGGGCGTTCGATTTCATGCACAGCGGTGAAAGTATCCGTTCTGTCGTCGTTTACTAATGCGCTAGCATTAGTTGGCAAATTGGTAGGAGGATTAGCCCTCTTTTACAGAACTCATGTCATCAACATCAAAAAAGGCTGTATTTAGTGTCATCCCCACTGCAAACAATGGAAACATCGTCCTTTGGTGGACGGCAACTGCGCTTCTCCCACACTTCGAAAACACTCGACTGCAATATGAGTTTTTCGGTTTATCTGCCGCCCGCAGCGCAGCAAAATCACGTCCCGGTACTATACTGGCTGTCGGGATTAACCTGCACAGACGAAAATTTCATGCAAAAAGCGGGCGCGCAACAGTATGCCGCCCAATACGGCGTTGCTATTGTCGCACCAGACACGAGTCCGCGCGGAGAGGGTGTGCCGGATGATCCAGATGCTTCTTATGATTTTGGATTAGGTGCAGGCTTTTATGTGGATGCAGAACAGGAACCTTGGTCACGACACTATCGAATGTATGACTATATTGTGAATGAACTGCCAGAAATTATTGCCACCAATCTGCCAATAAACTCTAATCGCGCGGGTATTTTTGGGCACTCAATGGGCGGCCATGGCGCTCTGACTATCGCATTAAAAAATACCGGACGCTATCGCTCAGCATCGGCCTTTGCACCGATTTGTTCCCCGATCAACTGCCCCTGGGGCCAAAAGGCACTCGAACATTATATTGGCAACGATCGTGAACGCTGGAAGCGTTACGATAGTACCGAACTTGTGGCAGCGGCCGAAGGGCACTTACCCCTGCTAGTAGATCAAGGTGATGCCGACGATTTTCTGATCGAACAATTAAAAATAGAGCTTCTGGAGAAAGCATGTTCCGATGCGAACTACCCCATCACGATACGCAGGCAAGCTGCTTACGATCACAGCTATTTCTTTATCGCCTCGTTCATCGGCGAACACATTGCATTTCATATGCGCCACCTATAGTTCGAGTCACCGCTAGGCTGCAATATACTGCGCTAATAACGGCTACTATTATCTTATAGACGATTTTTCACCCTACTTGCGGCGTGCTTGCGCATCACAACAATAACAGTGTTCTATAGGTCTACTGAAAGTGCGTATTCGTCGAGGTATGCACTATCGAATATTGCTATTTATCGATTTTTGGTGCGGGAAAAGTGTAAACTGGGACGATACGTCGTAAGGAAAAAAAGCGAGGCAAGTAACATGAAGAATGCAACAAACAGTATCGTGATGAATATGGACGACACAAACGGCACGGACGCGCCGCCAGAAAGCCTAGACGAGATACGCCAGGATCGAAAAAGTAAGCTGACCGCGTCATTGCGCCTATTTGGGAAATTTGGTTTTGATGAGGGTGTCGCCGGACATATTACCGTGCGCGACCCAGAGCGAACGGATCACTTTTGGGTGAACCCCATGGGCAGATCTTTCAAACAGGTCAAAATGTCGGAGTTATTGCTGGTCAGCCATACTGGAAAAGTTGTTGAAGGACAGGGGCTGCTCAACGGCGCAGCGTTCACCATTCACTCGCGAATTCACATGGCTAACCCCAAAGTAACGGCAGCAGCGCATTCCCACTCATTGTATGGCAAGGCTTTTGCGTCACTCGGAAAACAACTGGACCCACTGACGCAGGACAGCTGTGCCTTTTATGACGACCATGTCCTATTTGACAATTTTAGCGGCGTGATATTAGACAATAGCGAAGGTGAGCTGATTGCAGCGGCATTAGGTGATCGTAAAGCTGCGATCCTGCAAAACCACGGACTGCTGACTGTAGGTGAAACCATTGACGCCGCGGCTTGGTGGTTTATAACCATGGAACGCAGCTGCCAAGCACAGTTAATGGCTGAGGCAGCGGGCACACCTAAACTCATAGGCCACGAGGTTGCACTTCTCACGCGAGACGTGGTCGGCAACCCCCTTGCAGGAAAGTTCAACTTTCAGCCTCTTTACGATGTCATTGTCGCCGAGCAGCCAGATTTACTAGAATAGGTGCATGCAGATTTCACGCATGCACTGACAGTCAATTAGCGCGCGTGTATTTCTCGCTGCTCTTGGGAGTTGAGGTACTCTTCATACGTACCCTGAAAGTCTACTAACTCGTGATTCTGGATATCAATGATCCGCGTCGCCAGTGAACTCACAAACTCACGATCATGGCTAACAAAAATTAGCGTACCGTCATAGTGCTCAAGTGCAAGGTTCAGAGACTCAATACACTCCATATCTAAATGGTTGGTCGGTTCGTCCAGCAAAAGAATATTGCTGTCCATCATCATCAGTTTACCAAATAGCAGACGGTTTTTCTCTCCACCTGAGCAAACTTTCACCTGCTTTTTAAAATCATCCGACGAAAACAGTAATCGGCCGAGCGTAGCGCGCACAATTTGATCGTCATGCTGGGGCTTACGCCACTGGCTCATCCAGTCAAACAAATTGAGATCACAGTTAAAGACAGCAGTACTGTCCTGCGGGCAATACCCCAAGGTGGCATTTTCTGCCCACTTCACGCTCCCGGTATTTGCTGCGACTTCATTTATCAGACAGCGCAAAAAGGTCGTCTTGCCTGCACCGTTTTCGCCAATAACTGCAACTCGCGCGCCCGCCTCGAGAATCATACTGCCCTTAGAAAATAGCGGGCCCTCATCGAACCCATGAGACAACTTATCTAGCACCAGTGCCTGGCGATGCAGCTTTTTTTCCTGTTTGAAGCGGATGTAGGGACTTATTCGACTTGAAGGCTTGATATCTTCTAGCTTAATTTTTTCAATTCGCTTCGCGCGCGAGGTGGCCTGCTTTGCCTTAGATGCGTTAGCTGAGAAACGACTAACGAACTGTTGAAGATCAGCAATTTCAGCGCTCTTCTTAGCATTTTGCGACTGCTGACGCTCCCGCGCTGCGGTAGATGCCGTCATAAAGTCGTCGTAGTTGCCCGGATAAATTCGCAGTTCGCCATAGTCGATATCAGCCATATGGGTACACACTGCGTTGAGGAAATGTCGGTCATGTGAAATGATGATCATCGTACACTTACGCTCATTCAGCATAGCTTCCAGCCAACGAATAGTATCAATATCGAGGTTGTTGGTGGGCTCGTCTAACAGCAATATATCAGGATCAGAAAACAAGGCCTGAGCCAGTAAGACGCGTAATTTCCAGCCCGGTGCCACCTCACTCATTAGGCCGTAATGCTGCTCTTGCGCAATACCTGCGCCCATCAGTATCTCTCCCGCACGACTTTCGGCGCTGTAACCATCCATTTCTGCAAACTGGATCTCCAACTCTGCGACCTTCATGCCGTCCTCTTCCGACATCTCAGGCAGCGAGTAGATACGATCTCTCTCTTGCTTAACCTTCCACAACTCCTCGTGACCCATCAAAACAGAATCGATAACAGAATATTCTTCAAAGGCAAACTGGTCCTGATTTAAGCTGCCAAGACGTTCGCTTGGCGTAATTGAGACGTTACCGGCAGACGGTGCCAGACTACCGTCTAGGATCTTCATAAAGGTAGATTTCCCGCAGCCATTGGCGCCGATCAGGCCATAGCGATTGCCGTCACTGAACTTGACCGAGATATTTTCAAACAGGGGCTTGGCGGCAAACTGCATAGTGACATTGGCGGTAGAAATCAACAGAATTTTCCTGAAACGAGAGTGTGGTTAGGGTACGGGCACAAAGCGGCTATAAATCGCGAACGCACTTTAGAGTATTTACCCTACTGGGTCGAGCGCAGTCTGCGGTAATAATTCGAATCTGCAGCGCGACTCTAAAGGTTACGCACCTTGAACTTACGCCCCTTGATTTTGCCATTACGCAAGCACCTTAAAGCTGCATCTGCCTCAGATCGCGCGATGGCGACGTACGTAGAATACTCTGTCACGGTAATCTTACCCACCGTTTTACCGTCGATTCCCGCCACTCCGGTCAATGCTCCGAGAACATCACCAGCCCGAACTTTTTCCTTGCGCCCGCCGTGAATACACAGGGTTACAAATGCAGGCTTAGGCAACGGCTTATGCGCATCATGCACGCGATCAATCGCCTCAAACCTCAACTCACGATTCTGATACAGTCCAATAGCCTGCAGCTTGTAATACTCCGACTCAGTAAGCAGGCTGATCGCTAAGCCCTCTTTACCCGCGCGCCCCGTGCGCCCTATACGATGGACATAAACTTCGGCATTGCGCGGCAGCTCAAAGTTTACTACTGCCGGCAGGTCGTTAATATCTAGACCCCGCGCAGCAACATCGGTAGCGACTAATATAGTGCAACTTCGCTGCTTGAATTGTATGAGCACTTGATCACGATCGCGCTGCTCCATGTCGCCGTGTAGTGCCCGAGCATGAATGCCAGAGCGACCAAGGTACTCGCAGACATCCCGAACCAACACCTTGGTGTTGCAAAATACTACAGCGCTGGAAGGCTGAAACATGGCAAGCAAACTCACTAGTCCCAGCAGTCGCTCACTTTTATGGCAGATAAAAAATCGTTGACTGATCTGCTGCTCTTCATGCACCGACTCAACGCTAATGCGCTGCGGAGAACTTTGAAAGCGACGACTCAATGACTGGATATTGTCTGGAAAAGTCGCGGAAAATAGTAATGTCTGTCTCGATGCAGGTGTTTCGTCAATAATCGTTGCGATATCGTCAATAAAACCCATCTCCAGCATCCGATCAGCCTCGTCCAACACTAATGTGCTAATTCGTTTAAGCGACAGTGTCTCCTTGTACAAGTGATCCTTAATGCGGCCCGGAGTGCCGACTACTACATGCGCTCCATGCTTTAGAGAGCCTATTTGTCGCCCTATCGATTGACCGCCGCAAAGCGTGACGACCTTAATATTTTGCTGATAACGGGCTAGGCGCCGGATTTCACTGGCTACCTGTGAGGCCAGTTCACGCGTTGGACAGAGTACTAACGCTTGGGTGCCAAAGTCACGGGGGTTGAGTCTGATCAACAGGGGCAGAGCAAACGCCGCCGTTTTACCGCTGCCAGTTTTCGCCTGACCGATCAGATCCGCGCCTGCGAGTGCTTGCGGCAATGTCGCCTCTTGAATCGGGGTCATTGCTGCGTAACCCATATTCTCCAGATTGACGAGCTGGGCAGGAGGTAGGGGCAAACTGGAAAAAAGTTGCTGACTCACGTGGTAGACCATTTCTAAAATAAACGCGGAAACAGTGTAACAGAGTGTTCTCAGAGCCGCGCGAACAACGCGTGGCTATTCCTTTCTGATCGATCAGCTTCTGAGACCCGGACTGGCATCACCGCAGTGACGCTTCACCCTGCTCAGGTTCCGGGCCCACCTCCGCACGGATAAAGACATTGAATTCTATACTCTAAAGGGTATTGAACACTATGAGCCTTACAACACTTACGGTGTATCAAAACTTGCGAATACTTTATGCGCTCGTAAACTGGCAGCTCGAATATCCCGTACCGAGGCCACATCCAAAAGCGTTCACACTTGAGTGATTGCAAGTAGCCTATAAAAAAGCCTCTCGGCCTAAGAGCAGAGGGAAACCTCAGAACAACTAACAAGGGACTACCTGCCCTCGAATCAGAGGAATTGAATGCGCCTCACGTACTTTCAGATAGTTTCTCTCGCAGCAGTTTGATCTGACTCTTTAGCCAGGAAGACAACCAGAAATTTTCGCTGTCATCTAGCAGACCTTCATGTGCGGCAATCGCCACCGCGATCGCATCAGAAGAGCGCCATTCACAAAATTCCACAAGATCCAAAAGATGTAACGCTTCCGTATATTTTTTGTCCATCACTTTCAGCTGCGCCCGCTTGACGATGACATCAACGCCACCGGCTAGTTCGATAACATCCTTATGAATGGCACTGCGCGACTGTGCATAAAGCTCTGTTGTCGATTCATGCTTAAACCAACCGGCGTAATTCTCCCAAATCGCACGTACGCTCCAAGAAACTTTGCCATAGCCCTCCCCTACCTCTAACTCCGCCGGCAACTGAATCTCAGCCATCAAGGTATGGACATCCAGACCCGCATTCATCCCCTTCACTGTTTCGTCATGTACATAAAGAATCGCATCGCGCAACACGGTTAACTCGGCGGCAATAAGTTCACCGCCTACAATGGGGTCATGGTGACCATACAAAATAGTTTCAGCCCCAAGATCCATCACCACTTCAACAGCAGCGGCCACCGTTAGTGCATCACGGTAGCGATCACCACGGATAGTCACCAAGTTGGGAAAATGGCCAAACGAACAACCAAAAAGATTCCCTGTCAGGCAAATCTTATGCTGAGGTAGCCACACAATAACCGAGTCGTTGGTCTCGGCACCGGCCACAGCTATAACCTCTACCGAAAGCCCGCCCAAGGAAAAACCGTATCGGTCCTCTACTAAAATGTCAGCTACCGGCGCATCCTGTGCTGGATAGTTTGTATAGTCGTTGCGCGTATAGTGTTCAAACGCTGATGCAAACTTTTCGGAAAATGCGAAGGCCGAGCGGTTTCCGCGGAATGCAGCCAGACGTCCATCGTAAGACTGATGGCGAGCATTTCCCTCCTGAGCAATAACTTCCAAACCGGGGTTATGCTCACGAAAATATGCAACGCCCCCGACATGGTCGACGTGTCCCTGCGTCAGAATCAAGTATCGCAGGGCATCTTTTGAAAATTCGTCAAAATTATGTTTTATGACGGGGGCCTCGAAACCCATACCTGAATTAATCTGGATGCTGCCTTCAGACGTTTGCAGCAGATAACTATTGGAAAACGCTTCTGACAAAACAATGAAATCGTTGATCCGCTGGCCGCCAAATTTGGCAGGATTTGGCTCTATAGGACGAGACTTATAGATCGGACGTCTAATAGCACTGCTGGAAAAACTCATGACACTTCCACCTCGACAGGAAATCGTGCAGTATAAAAGTCAAACAGCGCACGCAGCTGCGCCGGCTCAACATCAAAGTCATCTTGCAAATTGTAAATCACCCGACCATCCTTACCTCGGGGATGCTCGTCAACATATGACTGCAACTGACCTCGGGCATGCGCCGTCATATCGAGTTCTGCCTTGGCATAAATTTTTTCTACCATCGCCAAGTCATCAGCCATAAACTCATGGAACAGGACATCAATGCTTCTTTCAGCTGGAAGACTTTCACGATCTCGCACGCAGGCTCGCAATAGGTGGGCGACACGATCCGTCCAGTAGCTCATCAAACCGGCTAAATCCACTTCCTTACGGTTGATACGCTGTCCATATGCCAGCATCGTTGCCGCTGACTGAATGACCGAGACTGGGTCACGATGCGTAATTGCAATAGTGGCATCAGGAAACACCTGTTGCAGAACGCTCAACTGCTCTAGGTGCTGCGGACATTTCAGTAGCCATCGCGTTTTGACTCCTGAGACGTCTCCATCTTGCCAGGTAAGGATTTTCAGCACGGTCTTCATGTATTCATAGTGCGGTGTTTGATCGCAGGCATAGTAGTGATCCCTCCAGCGAGGTGACACACTCAACCACTCGTAGTTGTAGGAGGCAAAATCAGGCCCCATCAACTCCAGTTCCTCGTGAATATGATCCGGGCTCATTGGGTGCATGGCGGCGAGCAGAGGCGACAATGACTGCATCATCTGCCACGTATCTTCACAGCGTTGGTAACGAGGATCGACGCCATCTTCCCGCAGCGCTTCACCTGCCAACGGAATAGGCTCATACGATTCCCAAAGTGGCAGTGACCGCAACCTTGTGTCTGCGGCCATCAGATTAACCAAATGTGTGGTACCGGAACGTGGCAACCCGGCTACAATAATCGGAGTCCGAATCTCTACTGCGTGAATTTCTGGATAGCGGGTTAAAACATCCTGTATCAGTAAACGACTCTTCGCATGCTGTAATAATTTATTACGTAAAGAAAGACGACCCAGATTCACTAACCCTTTATCGCGACCCCATTCATCGCATAATAATTCCAGTCGCTGCAGAAAGTCCGATTGACCAAAGTCATCGA
Organism: Halioglobus sp.; assembly: GCA_029246385.1. GTDB lineage: Bacteria > Pseudomonadota > Gammaproteobacteria > Pseudomonadales > Halieaceae > Marimicrobium. The sequence goes on along the minus strand of JAQWNG010000043.1, from coordinate 81,028 downwards.
GGCCGGTCACTTGACTCGCCTCCTGTAGGATACTCTGACTTGTCAGCTCTATCTCAAGGGTTTCAGCATAGGCCAACGCACTGCGCTGCACCTCACTGCGCAATGGGTTGGCCAAATCAGTTATGCGGATCTCTTCGCCTTCACCCAAGGAGATCAACTCCCCTCACTAATTTTTGCTGACCTGAGCGAGATGAGTGTTCAAAATTTGTGCCCAACGCTTCACTATCCTATCGAAATCAGCAGTATTAGAGACACTGCTAGAGATTTGCATCATCCCCGAATCCTCTGCGGCCTCTGGGTCGATGATCTTGCCAATAATATCTCCAGTTTTACCGTCAAACAGCTCCATGTAGAGAGTCATGCTGCCAGCGCTGGCAACATAAGTCTCGCTCATGCCTGGGGTCATTAGATCGGGTGCCGATATCTCGAGGTTAATAATGGCTGGGCGCAAAATCAGCACCCCCGCACCCCCAGCCGACACCATCGGACGCCCGTCTTCGGTTGACAACACCTTTGTCATCTCTGCCGCAAATTCTTTGGCCACATTATCGCGAATCTTCTTCATATCTGCATCGCTTACTTGGTCCTCAAACGTTGCAGTTTCGTTATAGTTCTGCTGCCAATGCTTGGCGAAAGATACGTAAGTATCTAATAGCGCTATTTTGTCATACTCACTCAGGTCCGCTCCGGGCTTCATATACCATGCCGCCATCTTGCTATTTGGCATCAGATCCATGCCATCAGAACTTTTAGTAGGAAAAGTAGCTTTGCCCGTGGCGCAGGCCGCTAGAAACGCGAAGGTCAAAGACATAAAAATAAGTTTCAACATTGCATACACCTTCTTTTTGACAGTTAATTAGATAAAATCGACGAACTGACAATCTAGTCTATCGCTGTTAACAAAGCAAACCTTCACTTCCTCAATCAAGTGGCAAACGCACGTGCTTTTTGCTGCTGACGATTTTAGCCCTCAAGCACACTGGTCAAGCGCTGGTCGGGCTGATAGCATGTGTTTCTCTTATCGCTAGCCAGAGGCGATCGCCATGTTTGATCGAAGTAAAAAGAAGTCAGCGGAAACACCAATTAAGGAACGTAACTCGGCAGATTCAAGTACAAGTGCGCCCCCCCATTCAAACGTAAGGAACGTCGCAATGATAGGACCCAGTATTATCATCAAAGGAGAGGTCACTGGTGATGAAGATATTCTTATCGAGGGACGCGTTGAAGGTGTCATTAACCTTAATAGCAATCAGGTTTCTATCGGAAAATCCGGTGACGTAAGTTCCGATATACGAGCCCGTGTAATCAACATCGATGGAGCGGTAACCGGTGACCTCTGGGCGGCTGAAAAAGTCGTCATTTCTAAATCTGGCAACGTTAGCGGAAATATCGTGGCGCCTCGCGTGATGCTTGAAGACGGCGCTATTTTCAAGGGCAGCATCGACATGGATCCTGCCGCTGCAATCCCGGCAGACGCAACACTTACATCGCAACAACCCGCGAACACTGCAGCCGCTCATATGTCGTCTCCCGGCCTAGACCTGAAAAGCGTCTAGCGATTCTTTGATAAGAGATTGCAGTTACGATTTTTAGATTGCCGTCTTAGGTGAGTTACATACAACCATTGCAGAAACCCGCTATACAGCCTTCTAAGCTATTGCCTTTTCTATTTAAGCATGTTGCTGAGGGAGAGCTGGTCACTGTTTTTCATATAGGCCCTGCACTGCCGGAAACCGTCAACTTTTTTTCAAATTATCGCTGTAAAGTGTATTTCATAGATCTATTTTCTGCCATACCTCTGGCATGTAATGAAGACGCTACAGATTCACTGGAGCAGCAATTAGAGCAGGTCGTTACATTTCCATCGAGTACCCGCTTCGATATCTGTCTTTTTTGGGACCTGTTTAACTACCTAAACAGCGACGCTATCGCCGCACTCCTAAAATTAATACGCCCACACCTAAAGCCCACCAGTGTCGCCCACGCATTTTCGGTGCATAACCCTAAAACCCTCCAAAACAGACAACTCTATGGCATCCAGCAGTTGGATGCTCTCAGTCTCAGGGCGCGAACCACAGTACCGCACGGCTATGCCCCGCACAGTCAAAAGCAACTGAAACAGTTGCTGCATTGCTTCAGGCTTGAGCGCAGTGTCCTACTAGCCGATAGTCGGCTTGAACTCTTATTACATGCAAGCTTATAGCGTTCGCGGGGCGGCTAATTGAAAAAATTGGCCACCCAAGCTATATGAAAACAACCAAAGACAGTGACGGGCGACATTGTCTATTATTGGGTCGTCCGCAACCTCACTCTATCGTACAATGTAATCATGTGTTTGCCACCGGAGGTCTTCACTAAACCATGAAAATCGCAAAAGAGTTCCAGTTAGACATAGGTGACATCGAGTTATGTGTTATCGAATGGTCCGGAACAGGTGATCCGATACTGCTGTTACATGCCACTGGTTTTCATAGTCGCTGCTGGACGCAGGTTGTTAAGCACTTACCGGGACGCCAAGTCTATGCGGTTGACCTCCGCTTCCACGGTGCAAGCGGAGATTCTGGCGATACAGACTGGGGAGTTATGGGTAAAGATATTGGCCTGCTAATCGAAAAATTGAATCTCAATAGGTTGATAGGCGTCGGCCATTCCATTGGCGGACATTTAATTGCGCGCACTGCAGCTCAAGCCCCTGAGCGCTTCAAACATCTCATTCTCATTGATCCAGTCATCATGTCTCCTGAGCGCTACACTGACTTCCACTTGATCTCAGAGGGACTCAGCGCTAAAGATCACCCCGTCAGTCGGCGTAAAAATCAATGGCGCGATGCGCAGGAAATGTACGATAGATTTAAAGGACGCCCACCCTTCGATAGTTGGCAGCCACAGGTCCTTCGCGACTACTGTGACTATGCATTGCGGCCAGCAAAAAAAAACGCACTAAAACAGTTGGCATGCGACCCCGTTAACGAAGCAGGAATCTATCTTCATCAGAGGGGCAATGATGCAGCCCTTCAAGAACTGCCTAACATACACACGCCCGTCACCCTTTTGCGTGCGCCACCGGGCGATGATGCCCTGCCAAGCCTAAGCCACTCTCCCACGTGGCCGCAGTTAGCAGCTGCATTGCCAAATTGTCAGGAAGTATATCTCTCTGACATGAATCATTTCATTCCCATGCAGAACCCTGAATTAGTAGCCCACTATATTGAAGCGGTGAAATAATGCTGCTAAAGCCTGTAGTCTGATAGTATATGGATTAACGTTAAATTGACTATTTTCCCAGTGAGAGTCTTATGAAAAAACTGATTGTTGCTATAGGTGTAGCCCTCGGGGTATTTACATTTGGGTGTTCCGATAACTCCAACGATACTTCCGCTCTATTTGGAGCCCCTTCATCACTGACCATTGTTCCTAATGCAACGCCAGAGGGTGCCGCCGGAGAAATTCGGACGCTGACATTCAGAGTCACCATGACCGAACCACAGTCAGGACCGGTAAATATCACCTACCAGACTATCCCCGGAACCGCGACTGAAAATCAGGACTATTTATCAGCGGCAGGAGAAATAACGATTCCGCCAAATGCTATTGAAGGGTCGATCAATATTGAACTGATCGGTGATGCCGAAGAAGAATTAGCAGAAACGTTCACCCTGCAAATCAGCACCTCAGACAATGCGACACCCACAGAGACAGAAGTTGTCGGCACGATTGCCAATGACGATACCGCCTGCGACAAGCCTTTTTCAAATGAGCCTAATCCCTGGCTGGTGCAGGGTGCGGACCCGCTGAATTTTGCCCACCGCGGGGGTGTCCGTGACTTTCCTGAAAATACCCTTTACGCCTATGCAAAGGCTGCGCAAGCAGGCGCAGACGTGCTGGAAATGGACGTCTATCAGACAAAAGATGGCGAATTAATCATCCTGCACGATCTTAACGTCGACCGCACTACCAACGGTCAAGGCAATGTGGTGGATCTCACCCTGGCCGAACTGCGAGAGCTTGATGCCGCCTATTGGTTTGTGCAGGGTGAGGGTACACCTCATGACCGCCCAGATGCTGACTATACCTTTCGCGGTATTGCCACAGGAGAGAAGTCACCACCTACTGGCTACAGTGCGAGCGACTTCCGCATACCTACTCTAGAAGACGCGTTAGCGCGTTTTCCTCACAAGCTTCTCAATCTCGAATTAAAACCAGATCAAGACGGTGTTGGCAACTATGAACAACAGATGGCTGAACTGTTGCAGCGCTATGGCCGTTCAACAAATGTCATAGCGGCATCCTTCGTCGACGAGGCTGCAAATAATTTTAAAGCGGTGGCGCCCTGCGTCTATTCTTCGGTACCGTTTGCACAGGCATTCGGATTGCTAGCGATCTTCCAGTCCACCGGTGCCTTTCCACCTGTCCCGGAACACATCAGCTTTCAGGCGCCCCCCGATACCAGCCAGATCGGCGACCAGATACCCGGTGACGCCGCTATACCACTCGCCACCAAGGAACTCGTCGACGCCAGCCACGACGCAAACCTTGGTGTGCAGGTATGGACTATCAACTCCTGCGAAGAGATGCTTCGTATGATTGACTTAAAAGTGGATGGCATCATGACAGACGAGGTTTTACTGCTAGAGAAAATACTAGCTACGCCACCTGAAGAGCGAACATGCGATTGATCAACTGCACAGAAAAACCATTACTACGTCAGAAAACTCTGACCAATAAAAGCTAGCGAGGCGTTATATCATGCACACAATAGTATTGAGCCTTCTTATTTTGTGTCTGCTTCCGCTAATGTGCGCATGGATTGCCGGATACTATCGCCAAAAACAATTCGGCAGCGTTGACAACAAAGAACCCCGACAGCAGTCCTTGCAACTTACAGGGGCTGGAGCGCGAGCCGCAGCAGCACAGGCCAACACATGGGAAGCAATAGCGGTATACAGCGCCGCTATTCTTGCAGTCTTTGTCAGCGGAGTAAGCTTACAGAGCATCGGCACCCCGATAATGCTATTTGTGGCGCTGCGGATCGCCTATATTTTTCTGTACATTGGCAATATGGACAAATTGCGCTCGCTGAGTTTTATCACCGGCTTCGGTATCTGCATCTACCTGTTCTATGTCGCACTGTCCGCAGTCTAAAGATGGTGAAGAAACCGGTGTTATGCAACAATTCTATTTTCGGCTCACCTACTGGAATGGCTCATGTCAAACAAAACTAATAAGGCAGTCGTTAAAAAAATGTGGGTAGCACTAGGTGACATGGATTGGGATACGATGAAAGCCTGTATGCACCCAGAAGTCCACTATCGGGATGTCCCTAGTGATGATCCCGGTGCCCACGGACCAGAGAATTGCGTGAAACGTCTGCAAATTGCCTTCAAGCATCTGCAAAAACAGGAGCAGGTCACGCATCATCTGGCTGCAGACGGTAATATCGTGTTCCTTGACCACACTGAAAAGTGGACATTTACCTCAGGCGAGACAGCCACCCATACTTTTGCCAGCATGCACGAAATCAAAGATGGCTTAATTTATCGCTGGAGCGACTACTGGGACATGCAAAAATTTGTTGGGCAGTTCCCTGCCTGGTTTCTTGAAGAAATGATGAAGTCAACGGCAGCCGATTTTACCGACTGAAATAGCACTCATCCGTCGGTTATTATCAAGATAGCGCACAGTGTGCATTAAAACGCGTTTGCTGACGGCACAACCCGTAATCATAAGTAGTTGATTAGACCCCGCTGTCACTATAGGCCGTGTTAGGAGCGGCATCCTGCGCCCGACCAGCACGTTCCGCTCTTCACTAGAAATTTCGCCCCAGTCACGTTACGCTTACCCTCATGGATACACTATCTCTCGAATCGCTACCCCTAGTAAAAGCGCTGCCATTTTTCATGCTGGCATTGTTCGCTTACGGCCTAGCCGAATTAACCTTTGTGCACTTTCGACAACGTAAAGCGAAGCTAGGCGAGTATGCTATGTCTCTCAAGGGAATAGGGTTCACTGGTATTATCGGCGTGCTGTTTGAATTCGTGGTTGGCCCATTTAGCAAGTTACTCCTCGCATTATGGGGTGCCAGTCTCACTCCCTTCGATGCAGGCCTGACGCCTGTCGGATGGTTTTACGGTTTCTTCGTTTATGAGATGAGCTACTGGGTACAGCACTGGCTGGCACACAAGATTCGATTGCTGTGGTGCCTGCACTCACCTCACCATGCGCCTCAATCCATGAATATATTCGTTGGGTTTAACCATTCTTTCCTTGAAACGATCTTTTATATGCCGATCACCCTTGGGCTGGTCCCAGCACTTCTTGGTGTCGATCCGATCATCATTGCTGTATTCACATTTGTGGACATCGTTTGGGGCAACTTGCTGCATTTAAGTGACAACGTGATAACGCGACGCTGGGGGCTACTTGAACGCTTCATGCAGACACCGTCTTATCACCGTGTACACCATGCTCAGAACGTGGACTATATGGACACCAATTACAACTCCATTACCCTATTTGGTGACTGGCTAATGGGGACGCTAAAACCACTGCAAGATCACGAGCCAGTGACCTATGGCATTACACGAGCGGTCAATACGTCCAGCTTCCTAGATGTACACTTTGGAGAGTTCACTTTACTGTGGTCTGACTTGCGCAGCGCTGGAGACCTTCGGACATTTTTTGGTTACCTTTTACGACCGCCAGGCTGGAAGCCTGTGGGAGAGCAGCAAACGGCTGCAGCACTCAAGCAAAGAGCCATGATCATGAGGACAGGCTCTCGCGCATAGTACGTTTGAACGTCTTTAATTTGGGGATATCTCTATGCAGGAATTTTGGTCCCAGTATGTTGAACTTGCGACTGGCACTTTCGCGGTATTAGCTGTTGCATATCTATCGCTGCTTTTAAGTTGGCCAATTTTTCTATTGGTCGAAAAATTCAAGCCTGTAACGCAGTATACGTCTCGTTCGCAGTACGCTTTAAATTGGAAAATCACCTGCAGTAACCTTCTACTAGCGCCCCCCTTCGCCGCGATGGTCGTACTGTTTGCGGTCTCTCTAGTCAATTACTCCGGCCTGACACAGTTGCGCATACCAACCTCCGAACTGTCAGTTGGAATTCCGTTTTTGGATATTATTTTGCAGGGTATAGTAATATTCTTCACTGCGGTTTTTCTGGGCGACTTTTGGTATTACTGGTGGCATCGTGCGCAACATCAGGTGCCATTCCTATGGGAACTTCACAAACTACATCACAGTGATGAACACATGAATAGCACCACAATTTACCGTTCGCACTTCCTTGAACCTGCGGGGCAAGCCCTCGTGAAAGGATTAACAATCGGGTTGATTTTCGATGTAACAGAGGCGCCAGAGACTGTCTTGGCCATTGTAGCGGCCGGATTATTACCTGTGCTCTGGGACTACTTTATCCATGCCAACGTAAGAATAGACAGGCTCAATCGTCTAATGCCGTTCTTTTCAGTGCCCCAATACCATTGGATTCACCACTCAAAAATGCCGCAGCATCAGGATAAAAACTTTGCTATTTGGCTTCCAATGTTTGATGTTGCTTTCGGCAGTTACTATCGACCTTCGGTAGGCGAATATCCGGCATCAGGCTTATCGTCTGGCGAAAAAATCGAATCCCTGTGGGAGGCGCAAACAGGGCCTTTCTCTGCGTGGCTTCAAATGCTGAAGAATCGCTATGTCCGTCGACCGCGAGGACAGACAAGCTAACATTAACAGCGGAGGGAAGCCTTTTTTACTTCGACAGCTGTATTAACTCACCCACGGTCACAAACCGATAGCCCTGAGCTTTGAGCTCTTTGATAATAATATCGGTCGCTTCTACGCTCGCCGCCCTGCTGTCCTGAGCATTTGGATCGTTCACATCCCCATGACCATCATGCAGCAGTACAATACTCCCGGGTTCGACCGATTCAACAACGGTACTGGCAATTAATTTAGGATCCGTGATTTCCCAATCTAAACCACTGCTACTCATTAGAATAGACGTCATATCAAGTTCTTCCAGAGCCATCTTTAAACCCGGGCCCTGAATGCCGTAAGGAGGGCGAAAAAGCACGGGCTCGTAACCCACAAGATTTTCTATTAGTCGATTACTTAATACCAATTCTTCGAGCATATCGGTCTTACTCAATGAAACCATCGGGTTATGGCTATAGCTGTGATTACCAATCTCATGCCCCTCTCGGACTATCGCACGCACAGATTCAGGAAACGCCTCTATATTTTGACCTTTTGGAAAAAACGTCACCTTGACGGAGTGGCGGTTCAACATACCCAATAAATTTTGTGTATGTGGAGGATTAGGGCCATCATCATAAGTCAAAGCCACTAACTTTTCAGTGACGGGGGCCTTAACGATAGCCCCGCTGTAAGCCCATAGCAATATCGCAACAAAAATCATTATCATGAGGGCGACGTACACTATAATTTTTCGAAACATAACTGCCTTTCCGGGTAGTGCGTTGAATGCTGACTAAGCCTTCACATCTTTAACAGAAGTCGTATAATCAGTCTATTAATAGTACTGATATTTCGACCCAAAAGCGCTGTCACACTGTGCTTCCCCGAGACCGAAGAACTCACAGAGATTGATCATGAAGGGCAGAACAAGACGACAAAAAACTGCCAGACAAGTAGGAATCTTTAGCATTCCGGCGACCGTTGCCTCAGTGATGATACTGACCTATGCGTTTTTGGAGCAGAGCGTAAGCGCATGGCGATACGTGGTCGTTTTACTACGCACGCGCAGTAAGGCGCTCGTGCATAAATTTCTAGGCACTCGAAGCCTTGCGCGACATCTCCTAGACATCTCCTATACGCTGCGACTGCTCAGAACGCCCAATAACTCTATTGATACCAATTAAAAATTATAACTAAGGAACGAAAATGAACGTATACAGTAATAGGTCCGCGTTTCTCTGCACTGCACTGAGCGCCAGTCTGCTGCCCTTGGCCGTGGGCGCTCAAAACCCAACCACTGGGGATCGTCCTCTGCTGGAAGAGCTTATAGTAACGGCGCAAAAACGAGAGCAGAGCTTACAAGATGTAGCAGTGGGAGTGTCATTGCTTTCAGGTAAGGCCATGAGCAACGCACAAATTAAAAACGCCGCAGAACTAGCCACACTGATTCCCACCCTCAACGTGCAGGCCAGTTCTGGGCCCGCAACCTCTTCCTTTAATATACGCGGAATCGGCACGCAAGCCTTTAGCCCTGCCGTGGATCCTAGTGTATCCACGATGTTGGATGGCGTTGTGATGGGCCGGTCCGGCATGGCTTTTTTAGATTTAGTGGACATTGAGAGAGTTGAGGTATTGCGAGGCCCTCAGGGGACTCTTTACGGCAAGAATGCATCGGGGGGCGTGGTGCATATCATCACCAAGGATCCCACGCCTGAACTGACAGGAACCGCAGCGGCCACAGCAATCCAAGACGATGAGTACCGCATCGATGGCAGTGTTGCAGGTCCAATAACAGACAACCTAGGCTTTAGACTAACGGGATCTGGGGTGCACGACGATGGCTATGCTGAGAATGTTTACAATGGAGAAAAAATCAACGGCACTGAGAGCTACAACGTGCGTGGCAAGCTTCTGTGGCAGGCAAACGAAGACCTAGAGTTTATGCTGTCCAGCGACTACAGCAAGAGCGATTGCGACTGCACAGCGTTGAGTATTCGAGCTATCTTGGAAGGGCCTGACCAGCAAAGACTCTTGGAGGAACAACTCCCCGTTGTGCCTTCCAAAAATAATCAGAATGTAAATAACGATCAACGGACCTTCTCACATATTAGGAGCAGCGGAGCTTCTCTCACAACCAACTGGGAACTAAATGACTATGGCCTCGTATCGATTACCGCATATCGCGACTGGCAAAGTGAGGGCATTGTTGATTTTGATGACGGCCCAACCAATCCTCTGGCACTGAGCTTTCCATCTCCACCAAAAACGGACCAGAATCAATTCTCACAGGAATTTCGTATCGCATCCCCACCAGCTGATTGGGGATCCTATATCGTCGGTGCATTTTACTTTGAGCAAGATATCAAGGCCAGCAATACTACGACGACATCTCTGTTTGAACCGATTATCCCGGCGACCACCCGCATGTCAAAAACGGACGTAACCGGAAAAAACGTCGCTGTATTTGGCGAAGTTAACTTTAACCTGTGGCAGAACTGGCAGCTTATACTAGGTGGCCGCTATACCTATGATGAGCTGGAATACGATACCAGCGCAGACAAAACAGACAACCTCATTTTCCCACCCGCTGGCGAATTCAGTGATTCATTAGATGATAGTGATATCTCACCAAAGCTCGCAATACAGTGGGACATGAATGACGATGCCATGGTCTACGCCAGCTATGTCGGTGGATATAAAGGTCCGGCCTTTGACACCTCTCTCATTGCGGGGGGATCATATGTGAAGCCAGAAACCAGCGATGCTTGGGAGACAGGGTTTAAATCGCGTTGGTTGGACGATCGTTTGATCGTCAATGTCGCCGCCTTTTATGCAAAGTATAAAAACTTTCAGGCGCAATCTTCCATTGATGATCCGGATGACTTGCTCCCCGCTAGTCTTGTTCTCATCAATGCGGGCAAGGTCTCTACGCAGGGACTAGAGCTAGAAGTAATTGCTCAGCCCAGTGTTGACTGGACGATAACGGGTGGTGTTGCCTACACCGATGCAACTATAGATGACTATCCCAAAGGCAACTGTAGTAGTGGTCAAAAGTATCGCGGCGAATGCCCCCTGGGCTTCCAAGACCTTTCGGGAGGCCAACTTCCCTACACTCCAAAGTGGAAATTAAATCTGAGCACTAACTATATAATTAGACTCGATAACGCTCCATTCAATGTGGTGATTGGTGGCAACCTGCGTTCTCAAGACGATGTTCTCTACGGGCTATCACAAGATGAAAATACAAAACAGAACGGCTATACGATCGTTAACCTGCGCGCGACGCTTGCTGGGACGCGCAACGGCTACCAAGTCACTGCTTTCGTTAAAAACGTGTTCGACACTAACTACGCGTCCCTTATCTATGCTAACAGCGATGTCCTGCTTCCAAATGGCTATATCCAATATGTTCCGAAGTATGCCAACCGCATGGCCGGCATCGAAGTCCGCTATGACTTCTAGTCAGTAATGGCTGCCAGCAGATAGCTAATGTTTTTGCAAAGCAGTCACTGAGCTAGATAGTCATAACGCGGCAGCGCTAATTAAACAATCTACCATTGGCGCAATATTTTTAATGAAAGCAGCACTACTACTTTTAATCGTTTTTTTGTCTTACTCGCCGGCATTCGTAAAGGCAGATAATCCTGCGCTTAATCGATCTCATGATCGACTGATAGAAGAAGAAGTTGTCATTACTGCTAGAAAACGGGTGGAACGACTGCAAGAGACACCCATCGCTGTTTCAGCCTTCTCTGCAGAAGCACTGAGAGTAGCCGGCATTACTAACATCCGCGACCTGCAGGAATCAGTTCCCGGGCTTAGTATAAGCGAAATGGGCAATAAGGCGCCTTCAATATTCATTCGCGGTGTCGGTCAGAAGGAATCCTCAGCGGCACTTGACCCCGGCGTAGGTGTCTATATAAATTCGATTTATATCGCACGCACCGACAGCCAGTTGCTGGACCTCATGGATACTGAATCGATACAGGTATTGCGCGGTCCACAAGGTACGCTCTTTGGAAAAAATAATACTGGCGGTGCATTGCTCGTCACCACTAAAAAGCCATATATCGATGCTCTCGAGACAGCGGTCTCGGTTCGCATCGGCGACTACGGCCGACGTGACTTTAAGGTGAGCACTAACATTCCTCTGAACGATAGTACTTTGGCGACCAGAGTCAGTATTAAGAGTACACATATGGATGGCTACTTGAAAAATACTTTCAACGGCGCAGAGTATGGCGATCAGGATCGTCTCGGTGCAACCGCTCGCGTTTATTGGGAGCCGTCTGACACGTTTAGCGCTGACCTTTTTTACTATTGGTCACAAGTTGATGAGAGAGGTGCAGGGCTCACCTGCTTCTTCCAGAATCCGGACAGCGTCTTTAACACATTTACCTGGCCGGGTTTCACCACTCCCAAGTCCTACGAATCTCGCTGTCGGATTAGTGAAGCAGAATCCAGCAATGGCAAAGTGCTTATCAATGGACCGTCGAAATTTGAGATGAGCAGTCAGATTATCGGGTTAACCGTAAACTGGAAGTATGACGACTTTGAGATTAAGAGCATTTCTTCGTGGAGTTATCAGAACGATATCGGCATTGTTAATGATAGTGACGCGACGGATATCGCAGGCGTTGAAACAGGCCCTCTGGCTGTCCGCGGCGGTCTGGAGGCTTCTCTGGCATCAGGTTACGGTAATTTCTCGATACCTGATAATGAGACGCGCAACCAGTACAGCCAAGAGTTGCAGCTTACGGGTACTGCATTTGATAATAGGCTGTCGTATACCTCGGGATTTTTTGTTGCCATAGAAGAGCTAAAGAATACCATGTCGGGCAATATGGTCGGCGATAAAGGCTATTCTTATAAAGCCAATGTATCGACAATCATACCGAAAATCATCGGAACTAACAGTGATCTTAGCAGCGACAGTTATGCCTTCTTTGCGCAAGGTACATATCAATTCACTGACTGGTATCAAATCACCGCGGGTACCCGCTATACCATTGAAAAACGTCAGCGCAAGGCGCTTTTATATAAAGAAGATTGCAACGCAATCCTAACAAATAGGCTTGTTCAAGACGCTATCGATCTATGCGCATTTGACGTACTAGGACTAGGTGACCCCAGTAATTTTTACGTAAATCCACCAACCGTCTTACCGGTGCGACTCGCAGGCGAAAACGGCAGTGCAGAAGCAGACAAGAAATGGTCAAGATGGACTCCGACTATTACCGGCGCGTTTAGCCTTCCCAATAGGTATTTAGAGGGCTCCATATTTGACAGTACTCTTCTGTACCTGACCTACAGCAAAGGCTTCAAATCTGGTGGGTTTGAAATGAAAGGCCTTGAAATATCACAATTTGAACCAGAGAGTGTCTCCAGCTACGAAATCGGGATAAAACTGGACGCATTTTCTCAACGTCTGCGTTTTAACACTGCGTTCTTTTATATGGATTACGATGACATTCAAATTCGAATAACCGAACAAGGCCAATCTTTTGCCGACATTTTGTTGTTTATCGATAACGCAGGCGCAGCCACTATACAGGGCTTTGAAATGGAGCTTACGGCGCGTCCCTTCCCTAATATCGTTCTCAATGCCACGACAGGCTATACGGATGCCCGCTACGACCAATTCATCGCATCTGATGTCGACACCTCAGCGATCCCACCAGTGCAGTCGACAATAGATCGCTCCGATGAAGATTTTGCTGCAATACCCAAACTGACGTATTCATTTTCGGCAATGGGTATCCTGCCCACCGGAATTGGTGTATTTACACCACGGCTCTCTATGTATTACCGAGACTCACTCTATACAGGGTTAGATGCGACTGCTTGGGACTCGCGCTTTCGTAATCTCGCCACTATCGATGATGTGACATTGTGGAATTTTCGACTTGGCTATACACCCGTCGATAACGATGATATTCAACTATGGTTTTTTATTGACAACTTGGCTAATGAAAACTATTTCCAAGGCGGCTTTTCAAACACTGAATCTTTGGGTGCTGGCTCCTATGTCTTAGGGCCGCCACGCACCTATGGTTTTGAAGCATCAATTGCCTTTTAATCGGGAGTTACTATCGCGAATATTGCGCATATATCAGTCAAAATGGCTATCCAATTGCATCAAATCGTTGATGTGTACAAACCTCACTCTATGTCCTTATACCACTTTGCGCGGACACTATAGTATCGGCCCCAGCATCGCGACGGAGTTATTCCAAAGACATCGCGTTAACGACCAGCCTTCTACCTGGTCTAGGGTGATTCTGTCAGACCTATCAACATAATCTTGCTGTCGAACACGTAAATTTTTTGCCAATTCAGGGTCATAAATCAAAATATTATTTTCGAAGTTGAGATCAAAGCTACGCCTGTCCATGTTCGCCGAGCCGATCAGAGTTATCTCACCATCCAGTGTAAGCGTTTTGCTATGCAACAACCCGCCAACGTATTCGCGAATATCCACTCCCGCTTCTAGCAGCTCAGCGTAATAACTACGACTGGCTCCAGCCACCTCTCTAGAATCGTTCTTAGCAGGCAGAATAAGCGTCGTTTGCACTCCTCGGTAAGCGGCAGCACATAGGGCTGCCTGCATGGGCTGATTCGGCACGTAATATGGTGTAGAGATCGTCAGTTCATGGCGCGCTGAAAACATCAGTGAGATGAACACCTCTTCCATCGCCGAGTGGCGCAGAGTGGGCCCGCTAGCGATCACCTGGGCTACAACATTTCCAGCCATATGGCTCTGTAAAGGCCCACTTAGACCAGCTATGACCTCATTAGTGCAAAGGTGCCAATCGGCGGTAAACAGTATTTGATTTTGTCTTGCGATTGGCCCTTCCATACGCACGACAGCATCTACCCATGGCCCGAATTTTGCCTTAGGGCTAAACTCCTTGTCCGCACAATTTTGACTACCGCAATAGGTAATTTGGCCATCAATCACTACTATTTTTCGGTGATTTCGTAAATCAACGCGTCCCTGCAAAGGGCGTAAAAAAACATTGCCCAGAGGTAATGCGATCGCTGTATGCACGCCCGCAGCATCCATCTCTCGCCAAAGTCGTGACTTGGTCAATACCCGAGAACCCAAACCGTCGACGATCACCCGACATGCCACTCCGCGACCGGCAGCACGTTTAAGCGCATTCGCAACACGCGCACCGCTGTTATCATTGATCCAAATGTAGAACAGCAAGTTCACTTCACTGCGTGCAGCATCAATATCGGACACGATGCTCTCTATGGTCGCATCTGAATCCCGCATGAGCTGCACACTATTGCCGGTGACCGGAGCAAAGTTACTAATGGAGCGCCCCACTCGGAATAAATGCACGTAGTGAGAGGGCAAGCCGATAGACTCATCTGCGTTCTCATCGATAAAGTACTCGCTGAAGTGCTCGCCCCCAAGCTTTGCAAGCATGGCCTTTTGATTGCGACGGCCTATATGAGTTTCGCCAAGCATCAAATAAGCAATGATCCCGAACACGGGAAGGGCTAATACGACAACCAGCCAAGCGATACGCGAGGCCGGCGCCCGGTGCGGACGCTCCAAAACGCGCACAACTATGGCCACCAAGACTAGTAGATGTGCCGACAGCAGCCATATGTTGTTATAAATCATTATGCCAGCTTGCACTATCGAGTATCAGGCTTCAATACTTGTAGTACAAAGTATCGATTCTGTTCAGAAAAGCACCACGATAAAATATCGGCCTAGGCTAAAGGTCTTAGCAACCAAACTGATGTAGCTGCTCTATGATACTGGACATACCTACTAACTCCGTTAAGATATTTCTCACATTTGATTCCTAGTGAGGGGACAGTCATAGGTGGAGTTTACAATGGTCTTTATTAACTTATTTTTCACGGTCCTGTATCTCGGTTTACCCCTGTTATTAGCATTGCTTTGCACTATGATCCTTTTAGGCGTTATTGTCGGTCACAGGGAGCGATGGAGTATCTTCGATTCCATTTATTGGGCATTAATCACTGGGTTTACGGTGGGCTATGGTGACATACGCCCCATAACACGCCTCTCCAAGCTGATGGCGATAATCATAGCATGGGCCGGGATCATGTTCACAGGCGTCATCGTTGCTGCCACCGTCGTGGCAGGGTCAAACTCTATCAAAGAGCATATCAAAGACCATGCCCCACCCGAGGAGCTCCAAAGTTTAAAACAGAAGTTTCCGCAAGATTAGTTGATTCGTTCTAATGTGTTGAAAAATGTCAGCCTTATAGCCGTCTGCGAATCCAGATCAGTCTGCAGCCTGACAACAAAAGAGAGCAGGCATTAGTCGAGTTATTGGAGCGAGTCGGAAATGGAATGCGCAACGATTACGAGATTTAGTGGCTAAAGTCGCAGCTTGACACTGCATCAAAAGATTTTGACCACGGGTTCCCGAAGTTGAGCAAAAAAAGTATAAGGATGGAGTTCCTCATGATTATATTGACACGACTAAACATGAAGATTTTAGCGGCCATTTTTTTGTCATGTGCCGCGATGGCGCCTGCCACGGCTGAACAGCCCAATGTTATTATTATCGTAGCCGATGACCTTGGCTGGAATGATGTTGGTTTTCACGGCGGTGATATCGACACACCGTCGCTAAACCGTCTGGCGGCAGAAGGCACGGAACTCAATCGGTTCTACACCACACCCATTTGTTCCCCGACACGGGCAGCACTAATGACAGGGCGCGACCCCATGCGTCTCGGTGTGGCCTACGGTGTAATACTGCCCTGGGATAATAACGGTATCCATCCGGACGAGCACTTTTTGCCCGAATCTTTCCTCGCCTCAGGATACCAGACCGCCATGGTGGGCAAATGGCACTTGGGGCATGCGCAGATGACCTACCATCCTAACAACCGTGGCTTTGAGCACTTTTACGGGCATCTGCACACGGAGGTGGGCTTTTATCCGCCGTTTGCTAATCAGGGAGGCAAGGACTTCCAACGCAATGGCGTTTCAATAGATGATCAGGGTTATGAATCGTTTCTATTGGCAGATGAGGTATCCCGCTACATACAGGAGCGTGATAAGACAAAGCCTTTTTTGATTTACATGCCATTTATTGCACCTCATACACCGCTGGATGCGCCGCTGGAACTGCAGGAAAAATACAAAGACATCAACACTGACCTGGCTCCAGCGCGAGCGAAAAATACGGATAACACCCGGCTCATGTCTAAGTTACTCATGATGGACAGCGCGCGACCCATGTATGCAGCGGTAGTAGACGGCATGGACCAGGCCATTGGTCAGGTGCTTAATACGCTAGATGAAGAGCAGATAACAGACAACACAATCATTCTGTTCTTCAGCGACAACGGCGGCGCCGCATATTCCGTTGGCGGTGCCGACAATGCTCCACTGCGCGGAGGGAAAGGTGAAACTTTTGAGGGCGGCATCCGCGTAGTATCTATCATACGTTGGCCTGGACATGTACCTGCCGGAGAAAAGATGACTCAAATCATGACAGCCATGGATGTCTTTCCAACTCTGGCAGAAGCAAGCGGCGTCACCCCAAAAAATCGAAGGATGCTTGATGGCCAGAGTCTTTGGTCAGCAATTGCCAATGGCACAGCGATGCCCCGCGAGGAGTTCATCTATTTTGCGTCCGAAACGCCTATCGCCGGGCACTTTAATCTCACCGCATTTAACGATACTTGGAAGCTGGTACAGGAAATCGATCAGGATCAACTGGAAACGACGGTTACCAATTACCTTTTCAAGATCCAGGACGACCCCAACGAATACAATAACCTCGCTCAGGCACACCCGGAGGTTGTTGCAAATTTATCAACAAAAATTCACGACTGGCGCGCCCTACATCCCATTAATGGCACCAGAAGCTATTTAGTGGCGCCGCCGGGTTGGCGTGCTCCTAAAGACTGGGCGAGCTACCCAATCCCCTTGGATCAGCTGCAAGAAGAACCCGCACGTGGCATGGCCCCAAGCAAAAAAACTGAAAGAATCTTGGATGCCCAACATGGAGAGAGAGGGCGACTGATCTATGATTGTTCCCCAAAAGAGTGGCTAGGCGGTTTTTGCTTGACCAATGACTGACACGAGATGCCCAGACAAAAAGTCTGCACAACGAAACTGCTCACCCAGACAATGGGTTAGTAATAAGCAACAGATCGTCGTTCGTTTTATTCGCCATCCATTAAATCTGAGGGCCAGTCTTTTGGTACGCTGGAAGACCACCGCGGGCTGCGCTTTTCAAACCATGCCAGGCCACCCTCTATCGCATCCGGGCGGGACAGAGTGTCGTGCAATGCGCGAGTCTCCCACTCGATAAGATCATCCCGCTTCATATCTAGCCCCTTCCACAACAAACGCTTATGCATTCCCATTACCAACGGTGAGCAGTTCACTGCCATATCCCGTGCAATTTCAAGCGCACACGCCAACACCTCATCGGCAGGCACAACACGACTTGCCAAACCCCACTCTAATGCTTCTGTACCGCTCAACTTCTGTGCTCGCACAATTAGTTCGAATGCGCGTTCGAACCCGATCAGCCGTGGCAGGAAATACTCCATGGCAAAATCCACTAGCGCGCCGCGACGATTTTGTAAAAACCCATACTTTCCCTCCTGCGCTAGCACCCGAATATCGGCCTGCATCGCAATACCAAGCCCAACGCCCAGCGCATGCCCATTGACTGCAGCAATCACCGGCTTACGCAGGTCCCAAGCCTGAACACTCAGTGGACAGGAGCTGAAGTTCATCTCTTCTACGCCACCAAAAGTGTCTCCACCCGGACTCAAATCAGCACCCGCACAAAACGCTTTGCCAGCACCCGTGATAACGATCACTCGCACCGCATCATCTTCGTCGCAAAGACGGTAGGCTTCTCCCAAACCAACTTGTATAGCAGCATTAAACGTGTTCAACGCCTCAGGGCGATTGAACGTAATCAGGCCAATGCCATCATTGACTTCCAGAGTTAGGTCTTTATTCACAATACTCGCCTCAGTCACCTACATACCACGTCAGGGCTAGGATTCGGTCTTCGTATTCAGCCGAACACGGCCCCAAGGGCTACCGTAGTGAATACGGCCATCCTCATCCAGTAGCGTCCCCGGACATAACACATTGTAACGCCGCCCCCCGATAACATAATAGAATTCAGATTCTCCGGTAGCCCAATCGAGTCCTTCCAACGTCCATTGATTGTCACGCGCGCCGATAAGGTAGACCCGATCGGAATCCATACTCGCCATTGGCACACTAGAAGGGGAGCTAATATCAGTATTTACCCAGTCATTATCTAAGCGCTGTCGGGCCAAATTCTAAAAAAATTTCTGCACGCCGTAAGGCTGATACTCGGGATTGCTCCCAACCAGACTGATCATTAGCGAGCTAGCTCGCTCCGGCAAATACCAAGGGATGTTGCGCAGGGTGTTATTCACCACCAGCGCACCATAGCCCATAACAATGACAGATTGCTCCGATTGCAGAGCAACCAGTTCGGAATCACCCATATCTGCCGGCAACATACCTGCTATCCGACGGTCCGGCGCGTCTTTTAACTGCTTCCAGTCTGTGGGAACATCGTTACGCCAAAACAACACCACATTCATCAAATTTTCGCCATCGGTGATCACTACGAATTGGTCTTCCATAGTTCTCTACCTTTTGCGGCTGAGGTTGAACATCAGGGATGTTAAAACCTAATGCATTGCATAGAAATTTTTGCGCCTGAAGACACCTGTTTGAAGCGATTTCCCTTAAATCCTATGCGCGTATGGTGATAATATGGGGGCACGCAGGGCGAATATATGGCGAAAACGGTCAATAATGACCATCAAATCTGCACGAGCGACGCCAGAATAACGATAAAGATCGTTACGAAGACCTGCTCACTGCTGCGACAACCTTGGATACTTCACTGCGAATGGGATTCAGACCATGCTCCCTTTTGACAGGTGTCACTGCGTTATTGCCCGATGATAATCTTTTTATTAGGTGGACTCTACGATCAAGCGTTACGATACAGAGTCGATAAGATAACTGTCAGGCAGGAGAAGCAGCGTTGACTATTAGATCAATAATGTTCAGGAGAGATACCCGTCGAATTCGAGGTAATACCTGGCCTGCATATCTCCGCTCATCGCTCCTGATCGCCTTACCGCTGGCACTCGTCGCCTGCTCAGAGGACGAGTTTGCGCCCGCAACAGAGGGGCCAACTGCTGCGCAGGTAGTGGACGTTACTGTGCAAGAACTCAAAACCCAAGTCTGGCAGGGCAGTATCCGCACGTTTGGCGTCGTGGAGGCGCAGGAAGAAGTCAATATTGCGGCGGAACTATCTGGCACGGTAGAGGCCGTGCACGTCAACGAGGGAGACGAGGTCAAAGCCGGACAGTTGCTATTAGAACTGGATTCACAGAAACAAGGGCTAGCGCTGCAGCAGGCCGGTCAACAGATCAATGGCGCTCGTGCCGCGCTAGACGAGGCCCGACTTAAACTGCAACGCCGCCGCAATCTTTCCGAACAGAAGACTATCTCCAAGGAAGTGCTCGATAATGCGCTGCTAGCCGTCGATACTGCCACAGCAACGTACCAGCAGGCACTGGTCAGCCAGCAGCTGGCTGAGCGCGAACTGGCCGACACCCGACTTTATAGCCCGACAGCCGGTCTTGTCGATAAACAGGCTGTGGAGGTTGGCGAAGCTGTAACTGCCGGTGCGAGCCTTATTACCCTGCAGGCGACCCAAGGGTTGCGCGTACATACTTGGGTCAGCGAAACCGATATCCATCATATTGTGGCGGGAGGTGAAGCGCGAATCATCGCCGCTGGACTGGCTGGCAGAGAATTTCAGGCCAGCATAGAGTGGGTAGGTGTTAGTGCAGACCCCGATACAGGCAACTTTCCAGTAAAGCTTACTCTCACTAATCAAACCGACGCCTTGCGACCCGGTATGACTGCAACCGCTGTCCTCGAGGGCATCAACATACCCAATGTCTTGCTGTTACCAGAATCAGCGCTAGTGGATCGAAATCGTCGACGCGTGGTGTTTATTGTGGAGGAAGACGCACAACACAGCGTTGCGCGACTGCGCGAGCCAATGTTGGCGGCAGGATTTGGCCAACGGCTGCATATTCTCGACGGGGTTGCACCAGGCGACCTGGTGGTTATCAGCGGCCAGGAACGGCTGCTGGACGGTACAACCGTCGGTATTCGAAGCGAAGATTAATCGTTATGCGACAACTTACACGCTGGTTCGTCGATAGGCCGCTGGTCGTCACCATGATCATGGTGATGGTATTCGCCATGGGTTTTCTTACCATTGCTGACATGCGTTATGAATACAATCCCGCTGTTGATATGGGCGTGGTGAACATCACCACGATAAAAGCCGGCGCCGGACCGGAGGAGATCGAACTGGCCATCACACTGCCGCTGGAAGAGGAATTGTTGGAGGTAGAAGGCGTTAAAAAGGTCTACTCCAACAGCATGGAAAACCTATCAGTTATTACTGTTAGCCTCGATCTGGACGCAGCAGAGAAACAAGAGATCATGCGCAATATTCAACAAGCTGTTGACCGTGCCTTTACGCGCTTGCCGCAGGACTTACTAGAAAAACCCAGGATTGAAGAACTTTCAACTCTGGTGACACCCGTGATGGAGGTGCACGTAACGGGTGATGTACCGGAGGCTCTGTTGCGCGATGTTGCTCGCAATGTAGCTGATGGCCTGCGCGAAGTGGAGGGTATCGCCAGCGTGGAAAAACGCGGCTACCGTCGACCAGAAGTGCGCATCATGCTGAATTCAGCAAAATTGGCCAAATTAGGCATCAGTCACAACGAAATTATAACGGCGATTCGCGCACGCAATAAGCGTGATAGTGGCGGCGCTGTCGATTCATTCGTGACAGAGAAGAATATCATAGCTGTAGGCCAGTTCCATGATCCGCGTGACATAGAAACCGTCGTGGTGCGATCGGGTGCCCCCGGCAACACCGTATTGCTGCGAGATGTGGCAACGTTTGTCAGTGACTATGAGGATTGGGACGTACAAACTCGGGTCAATGGCCGCTTGAGCATTGCTCTACAGGCGCGTAAAAAAACCCTTTCAGATGAGCTTCATACCGCGGCTAATGTGCGCGCGTTTGCAGACAGCGTATCGCTGCCACAGGGCGTAGAATTAGTGATGGTGGCAGATATTTCACGGCTAACTGTGAACATGCTGGACGTACTTGGAGGCAACGCATTGCTGGGGCTGATGTCGGTATTACTGCTGTTGTGCTACTTCTTACAAGTGCGCTTCGCCCTGTGGGTGACTCTTGGCATTCCCTTTGCTGTTTGCCTCGCTTTCCTACTGATGGCATCGATTGATGTGACCATAAATGCCATGAGTCTAACGGCCATCATTCTAATTATGGGCGTTCTAGTCGACGACGCAGTCGTGGTCAGCGAAAATACACAGCGACTGCGCAGTGCCGGTATGGATCGTAGGCAGGCGAGCATTCAGGGCGCGACGCAAGTCTCTCAGCCGGTCATTTTTAGCGCCCTCACCACTATGCTGGCATTCATTCCACTACTTTTTCTCGGCGGCATCAGTGGCGAATTTATGTGGTTCCTTCCTGCAAGCGTCATAATATTATTGTGCGCTTCGCTGTTTGAAAGCCTTTGCCTGTTGCCCAGCCATTTGGCTGGCGTCCCTATGCGCGCGAAGGATCCAGCTCGTCCCACATTTGACCGTTTACATGCGTTTTACCATCGCGCTATCACTGTCTGGTTACGGCATCGCTATCGCACCCTAGTATTATTTTTAATCATGTTTATCGCCGTAATGACGCTCGGTGCACTTACCATTAAATTCAGTCTATTCCCCGATATCGATATCGATACGGTGCATGTAAAAGTCGAGTTGCCGGTGGGCAGCCGCTTTGACCAAACAGTGGCTGCAGTGTCGCAACTAGAAAAAGACCTGCGTCAGTTTGTAGTCGCGGAAGACTTGTTGGCTATTACTAGCCAGATTGGCCACCACGATACAGATTTCTATGGCGCTACTGAGGGTCGAAACCATGCATGGGCTCTAATCGCATTGCAGCTAGAGCCACTAGGACGACGCTCAGGGAACACCAACACCTACGACGTTGTGCGTAAAATGCAGGACTGGGCCGCACAACGACCCGGTTTTAAATCGTTGGTCGTGCAGGCTCAGACCGACGTTCCCGTTGCCGGAAAACCAATTCAGGTGGAGGTCATCAGCAGCGGCGATGAACGCTACGACGTGGCCGACCATATTGGCAATTTTTTACGTGCTCACTCGGCGGTTACAAATACCTGGACTAGCGCCACCCCGGGCAAGGATGTGATTGAACTAGAGGTTAATCATGCACTTCTGACAGCGCGTGGATTAACAATGGAGCATCTGATTACGGCGATGCGAATCGCCGTAGATGGCCTCGTAGTCGATGAGTTGCAGACATTGGATGAGCGCGTAAGCTATCGCTTGCAACTGCCGTTAGCGGCCGCGGGCAAACTACAAACGCTTGAGAGTTTAGCCGTGGTCAATGATTACGGGCAGGCAATTTACCTGAACGCAGTTGCAAACTTTTCGCTGCATCCGGGAGAAGCAGATATCAAACATTATCTCGGTAAGCGCACGGTCACGGTGTACGGTGAAATCGATTCTGACCAAACCAGTGTGCAACAGATCAATGCGGAACTTTCCCAGTGGATTGCACTGCAGCATTGGAACGACATCTATCCGCAACTGCGCGTGAACCAAGGGGGCGAAATGGAAGAACAGTCAGAGGCCCTTGGAGACTTAGGGACCGCAGCGTTTATCTGCCTGCTGTCAATTTTTGCTGTATTGGTTATTTTGTTCAATTCCCTGTCGCAGCCATTGCTAATCATGCTGTGTATACCTTTCGGCCTAGTAGGCGTAATACTGTGTTACAGCTTGCAGGGCTTATCTTTAGGAATGATGGCAATAACCGGAGTCATAGGACTGGTAGGTGTATTGGTCAACGACTCACTAGTGCTGCTGCACACAATTAACGAAGAGCGTCGTGAGCGAGGTATGCCTTTATCCGTGACTGAAGTGGCAGGCGTAGCCCATCGTCGGTTCAGGCCAATTCTCATCACCTCCGTCACGACGGCCGTCGGTCTATTTCCTACGGCTTACGGGATCATGGGTGAAAACAGCTATATAACCCCGATGGTCATGAGTATGGCATGGGGCATTGTGTTTGGCGGGCTCGTATCCCTCGTTCTGCTGCCGGTATTATACATGGTGGAGCAGGATATCCGCGCGAAATTCTCACGCGCTTAATCGCGATGTAACTGACGAATCAACGCCGGTATTTCACGCGGATGTAATACCGTATGGTTTGGATTAATGCCTAGCTCAGCGTCCAGTGGCTGTTGATGCTGGATCCACACAGAAGTGATGCCGCTATTGTGCGCCCCAACAATGTCGGCAGCTAAATTATCGCCCACGTGAATCGCTTCATGCGCTTCGCAAGCTGCAAGTTTAAGCGCTTTATCAAATATCGAACGGGCTGGCTTCTGTTCTGGCTCCTGTCCACCAATGATAATGTGATCGACATGCGCAGCCAGATTGACCGTTTCCACCTTGGGTATCTGTGAATACTCCGGCCCATTCGTAATCACGACTAACGTGAACAGACTTCGAGCCTTGAGCAAAAAATCACTGATTCCCGGATAAAACTCAAATGCCTCCAAACGATCCCGATCAAACTTATACTGGATCGCTTCAGCCTGCACATCGCTCACATTCTTCACGTCCCGTTCTGCCAACAAGTCGCGAATTAACTGCACGCGGAACACGCTTTCACTGTGTTCCGCGATAATAGGCGTGTAGGCTGCGCGCTGCTTATCGGTCCAATTACGATATATGCCATGCATATAAGCCTGAGAAAAGCCTTGTCCGTCGAATTGCACCCCGTACGTTTCCTCCAGCGCGGCTGCCATTAGCTGCTTGGCTTGCTCGTTGGCGCTAAACGTGTCGCACAACGTATCATCTAAGTCGAGAAATAGTGCTTTTAACACGTGATACTCCGTTGCCGTTTGGATAAGTGATATTACATCAATATAGCGCCTTTCGCATAAATCGCCGGCTTGTCGATTAGTTAGATAAAACAAGTTTCGATGGTGCGACTTCCCACACTCCAGGGGCTTACAAGGTATATTAATTGCGTTTGATGGTGCTTGATCGAATTGAAAAGGCTAGTCTGTGATCAGAATCCACGCGGAGAAAATATGCAGACAACGCCATGTTACAACCTCGCTGATGTCTTTGAGCTTGCGGTAGACCGCTACGCAGAACGTGAATATCTCGTTGCTGATGAAAAGCGATGCACGTTTAGGGAGATGGAAGAACGTGCAAATCGTCTTGCGCACCATTTGCATGCTCAGGGCGTGCGACCCGGTGACCATGTCGGCATCTATGCCTATAACTGCATGGAATGGGTTGAAACGCTGTGGGCCGTGTTCAAAATTCGCGCAGTGTGGATCAATATCAATTTCCGCTATGTCGAAGATGAGTTGGCTTACATTTTTAACAACGCTGATCTAAAGGCACTAGTTGTTGCCAGAGAATTTATACCACGTGTCGTCAATGTTATCAGTAGCCTGCCAGAGTTGCGTCACACGGTGGTCATTGACGATCGCAGCAATGCAAGCATAAACGGCATTCAATACATTGATTATGAGTCAGCAATGGCCGCAAGCTCCACCAAAAGAGACTTCCCCCAGCGCTCGGGTGACGATCATTATATTATCTACACTGGCGGCACTACCGGCATGCCCAAGGGCGTAGTGTGGCGTCAAGAGGATGTTTTTTTCGCGCTTGGAGGCGGTGTTGACCAGACCACGGGCGACGTAGTCACTAGCCCACTGGACGTCGTGAAGCGAGGAGAAAACGGTCAGATAACCATGTTCCCTCTAGCACCGCTTATGCATGGAGCATCGCAATGGGCAGTAATAGGTCGGGGTTTTGAAGGCCACCGGGTCGTCCTATCCAGGACATTTGATCCGGTGAAAACGTGGAAATTGATTGAGAAGGAAAAAATCAATGGCCTGTTTATTACCGGCGACGCGATGGCGCGCCCATTGATAGAGGCTTACAAATCCTTCAAAACTAAAATTGATGTCTCGTCATTTTTCCTGCTGGCCAGTTCCGCAGTAGTATTTTCACAGACCGTTAAAGATGAATTTTTTGAGCAGTTTGCCGGTGTGATGATCATCGATTCGATTGGCTCCTCAGAAATTGGTGGTGGCGGCATCCTGATGGCCGCTAAAGGCCAATTAATGAAAGGGGGGCCCACTGTCACTCCCGGCCAAGGCGCCACTGTGCTCGACATAGACACGCTTGAGGCACTAGCACCAGGTAGCGAGAAAGAGGGGGTTGTCGCGCGAACCGGCTTTATCCCCCTCGGATACTATAAAGACCCAGTTAAAACATCTGAAACGTTTGTCATTGCTGCCGACGGAAAACGTTATGCGCTAAGTGGCGATTCGGCGATATTTGAGGCCGACGGGACAATTACAATGCTAGGTCGTGGATCGCAGTGCATTAATTCAGGTGGTGAAAAAATATTTCCTGAAGAAGTTGACTCTGCGGTAAAAAGCCATCCGGATATACTTGATGTCACAGTGATCGGAGTTCCCTCCGAGCGCTGGGGAAGTGCTGTATGCGCGTTGGTTGCGTTGCGAGCGAGTGCGCCGCTGCCAAGCCTTAAGGATATTCAAGACCACTGCCGCAAGACAATCGCTGGCTATAAAGTGCCACGACATTTATTGCAGGTTGATACGGTGGTTCGTTCACCTTCGGGGAAACCAGACTACCGATGGGCAAAGACAACCGCACTGAAAAAACTCAATCTGTCACAGAAATAATAGCCAAAGCTTGTTTCATTTAGCCTTGGCTAAATATCATCATATTAAGTGGCATGAGGCCCATACCTTGTGCGCATTTTAAGGAAGTAACAATAACCCATGAAAATCAGCCAGCAAGCCCTGCCACCAGGATACGACTACAAAAATCAGCCCGACTGTACTGACCTAGGTCATATACCAGGCACATTCGGCCTGCCCATCGTTGGCCATATACCTTGGATTTTCAATGACTTACGAGGGCTCTCCGCCAAGCTGCGCGAGAAGTATGGAGCCATTGCAAAGCTTAATATCGCCGGTAGCAAGGGCATTTTTGTGGCGAATCCCGACGTGGTTAAAGACATTTTCCTCGATCCACATCGAAACTTTTCTAATGAAAAAGCCTTTGAAAATACCATTGGACGATTTTTTTCAGGCGGACTGTTGTTAATTGACTTCGAGGAACACAAAGCTCAGCGCCGACTTTTCCAAACCGCTTTTAAAGCCGAACCGATGAGGCAATATATTCTCCAAATGAACAACATCATCGCTAAACAAATTCCATCATGGGGGGACATCGATAGCTTTACCTTCTTTCCGCATATAAAGCAGTGTTTGCTCACCACATCCGCCAGTATTTTTATTGGTGTCGACAGCAAAGATGAAATTGAGATGCTTAACCAAAACTTTGTCGACATGTTTGATGGAATGGTCGGTATTATTCAAAAAGAAATACCAGGCACAAAGTGGGCCAGCGCAAAGCGTGCTTTACGCAACCTCAAGCGGCACTATGAAAGTCTGATTCCGCAGCGCCGCGAAGCAGATTCTAGCAGTGACTTCTTGAGTTACCTGAGTAAAGAGAAACAAGCCGATGGCAGTTTCTTTAGCGATCAACAAATTGTTGACCACATCAATTTTTTGCTAATGGCTGCTCATGACACTACGGCATCCTCATTGACCAATATCATTATGGAACTGGCGAAAAACCCCCAATGGCAGGAACGCCTGCGGCAGCAGTCACAGGGCCTGTCTAAAGATGACCTCGATTACGATGACCTTGAGAGTATGGTCGATTTTGATAATGTGCTGTTAGAGGCCCAGCGGCTGCATCCGTCAATTCCTATGTCCTGGCGGAGGAGTATTCGTGAATGCGAGATCGAGGGCTATACAATCCCGCCCAACACAGTGATTTATATGCCTTTACTGTATAATTATCGCGATCCCACATGGTGGAGCAACCCTGATGAGTTCGATCCTGACCGCTTTTTGCCCGCTCGCTCCGAGCACAAAAGGCATAACTTCGCCTTCACGCCATTTGGAGGAGGCGCCCATAAGTGCATCGGCCTTCATTTTGCCAGCATGCAGATAAAATGCTTCCTGCATCACTTTCTATGCCGCTATCGGTTCACGGTAAAAGAAGGCTATGCACCAAAACTTATGATGATCCCAATGCCAAAACCCCAAGATAATCTACCATTGTATCTTGAAAAAATATAAACATAATAAAAGGCATCAACGATACACCGCTGTAGTCAAATTCAAAGAATAGTAGCAAAAAACTATGAAAAGATTTCTATTGTCCTTGATGGTCATCGTTGCGGTACTGGTCGGACTATTATATTTCAATCCTCAGATAAAACCTTCGCACAACGAGCCCTATGTTTTCTTAGGCGAAGAGTCGCGAGCCCCTGCCCCAAACGCCGATGACGTTATACAGCGTGTGATTCTATATGGTGACGCAGGACACTCTTCAATCAATCCATGGCAACCCAGTATGGCGAAGGTCGCCGCTCGCGCCAGTCAATTCCCGAACCGAACCACCGTCATCGCGCTTGGTGATAATATTTACTATCAAGGTTTTCCTCGTAAGGATGTGGGCCAGCAGGAATGGACGGAAGATCAGCTAGAATCTATTAGCTACCTCGATGCGCAACTTAAGGTTGCCGAGGTTTCCGGCGCTAGCCTTTACCTAATCCCGGGGAATCACGACTGGTACGCCACGGAGGTCAATAGCCAAGCCCTTCATATTGAGCAGTACGGCCTCGAAAACAACGCCAAGGTCTTTTTCGAACCCCGTGAAAGCGAAGGGATAACGCTACCGACATCAATTAATCTTCCTGGCGTCAGCATCGTATTTGTTGATTCTCAATGGTGGCTAACGGGCGATAAGCAGTATTCTTCCGAGGCGGCGATGGCCGATGCGTTCGCAAGCATTAGGCAGCAATATCCATCGAACCTCATCATTGTAGCCCAGCACCATCCGCTGGTTACTGAGGGGCCGCACGGCGGTTACCTTAGCGATTTTCGCTACTGGCTGATTATGAATATCCTGTATCAATTTTTTCCAGAAGCGGCTTCGCAGGATACGCAAGATGCCAATTATCAATTAATGGTACAGGCGCAAAACCGGGTAATGAGCCAATATGACCGTGTGATACACGCGGCCGGCCACGAACACAGCCTACAGCTAATGCAGCCATTGCATAATGACAGCAGCGCCAGCTACCTCTTGGTTAGCGGTGCTGGGAACAGCAACAAAGTCAGCGGTATTTGGCATAACGATAGATCCCGCTTTGCGCATTCCACAGAAGGATTTTTGGAGTTGGACATCACTGCAGCGGGAGTTTATTTTCGCGCTTTTTCTATAGACAAAAAGACCCCAACCGCAGAATTCTGGCTAGACTTAAGACAATAACGTTGAAAAGAGCTTACCCAAACTGAAAAAAACCATGCGTTGTATCCAAGCATGATATTGATGCAATCGTCAAAATGTATAACGCACGTCAAGACCATAAAGGCGCGGTGGCGCAAACGCTTTATTGGCGATACCGAGGTTTTGCGCCTCGCCTACGCCGCCATCGTAGTAGGTTTTGTCCGTAAGATTTTTGCCCCACGCGGTTACCGTAAGTGCATCATTAACCTGCCAGCTTAAACGCGCATTAAACACCGTAAAGCTGTCCGTGGTCGCAGCCTCTCTTGCCAATGGAATACTCCAACTCAGCGCATCGAAACCCCAGTACAGCTCGTCACGATAGTAAGCATCGGCGCGGGCCGTCCAACCGCCAAAACTGGTATTCCAGTCGTATTGAATACCAAGATTAAACGTCAACTCCGGTAAAGATGGAAGATCCTCGTCTGATCGATCCAAACCAATAACTTCACCTCCCTCGAAGGTAAAATCTTGAAACTCTTTAAACACACCGTCAGCA
Source organism: Halioglobus sp. (assembly GCA_029246385.1). Taxonomy (GTDB): domain Bacteria; phylum Pseudomonadota; class Gammaproteobacteria; order Pseudomonadales; family Halieaceae; genus Marimicrobium. Next base: position 51,233 of record JAQWNG010000043.1, on the reverse strand, counting down.
TAACTTGCAGAAAAATTAATCAGCCAATTTTCAGTCGGCAGCGCTGTTACTTCTAATTCCGCGCCCTTAATCTGCGAGTCTCCCGCATTGACCACACCCTGAAAACTACCAACAGCATTTGGATCCTGTTCTGGACGCGCTACAAACAGCTGCATATTGCTGTAGTCCATATTGAACAGCGCTGCGTTTACGCGCAACCGATTATCCCAAGCATCAAGTTTCGCGCCCACTTCGGTGCTATAAATCTCTTCCTCATCAAACGGAATAAGCTCACCGGTAGAAAAATCAGAGAAACCTCCAGCTTTAAACCCCTTGGTGTAACTTACATAAAGTAACAGTCCATTGATGTTATCTGACAACATATCATCTGGAAGGTTATAACCAATACTGGCCATCGGTGTCAGACTATCGAAATTTTTATTAGCCTGCAGATTTTCCAGCTCATCTAACGGTAAAGGGAGCGCGTCCAACGCGCTATTGAAAAACACATCAGTGGGCAACAACGCTGTAAGTCCTGGAATAATCAATGCGCCAGGCACATCCTCATACGCCTCCCAGGGGGGTATTGAATCTTGCCGGCGTGTCTTAACGTCACGCTGTTCGTAGCCGTAACGCAGTCCCGCGGTTAACTCGAGTTGCTCCGTGAAATCCCAGCTCCACTGGGTATAAACAGAGTAGGAATCATTTTTGTTGGTCTGTCCAGTTTGACTGTAATTAGAGAGCGCCGCGACTAATCCATCCGGAACATCCCCCCCGCTTGCTCCCCAAACTCCATTGACGCCGTTCCAGTTTGCTAGGTTACCGGTATCCGTTTTGTCATTCATATAGTAAAAACCAGCCGTATAATGCAGCGAGTCACTAAGCAAATCGCCATTCAGCTGGAACTCCTGACTTATTTGTGTCGAATCACCATCTTTCAGCGAGAATTGCCCACTCGGCTGTCCAACAAAACTGTTAGTGACAACGAAGTTCGGTGTTTCCTGGTATACCCAGGCAGTAATGCTGCGAAAGCTGGTAGTGTCGTTGACTTCCCACGCAGCATTCATCGATGCCAAGCTCGCGTCCACCGTAAATTTTCGTTGTGGAGGGTAATAAGGTGACACCGAATCACTAGCCTCCTCACAATAATCTGCAATTCCCTTAAAACCGCTGACAGGTGTTATCAGTCCTTGGGCCTGAACTTGAGCCGCAGGGTTGGTCACCACACAGTTGCCATTGGCTAGCAAATTTTCTCGAATACGATTATGGAAAACTCCAAAATCAACCGTGACATCGTCCGAAGGCAGCCACAGTAATTGTCCGAAGACACCTTGCCTATCATCGTTATTCAGGTCCGTGCCGTCACTAGGATCATTCCACCCACCGTCGGCCTGCACGCTGGTAACTGTTAGCTTGCTCATCAAGCTATCGTTAATGGGTATGTCAACAGAGGCCTTGACGCTTAGCTGGCTTAGATTCCCAACTGTCACCTGACCGAAGCCTCCAAACTCATCCGACGGCTTTACCGTCGTGACCAGTAAGGCACCCCCAGTGGTATTTTTGCCAAACAATGTACCCTGCGGCCCACGCAGAACCTGCACAGATTCAATGGCAGCTAGATCTAGCAACTGACCTTGAGGTTTTAGTAAGAACACCTGATCGAGGTATACGCCTACGCTGAGTTCGGTCACATTAGTGGCGCCTCGGGTAGGACCAACACCGCGTATATAAATATTCGCATCTCGGGCCGGGCGACTGATCTGCAAGTTCGGTACCAGTTCGGTTATATCAGCAAGGTTCGAAACACCCGCCTTAAGCAGTGCCGTCCCGGTGAACGCAGACACCGCTAATGGCGTATCCTGCAGTGATTCCTCCCGCTTGCGGGCCGTCACTATCACTTCTTCTAAGGCCGAGTCTCCAGCAGCAAGCGCGGTCGGAATACACGAGGTTGACGTCACTATGCAAGAGAGTAGCAGGCTAATCATATTGCGCGCTTCAAACGTGTCCATAGCAGAGACCTCCAATCTTTCGTTTTTTTAATTATTAACGCGCGTTCAGACAAGGCTTCCACAGATAATCCGACCGCTAGGCTAACGTTAACAAATTTTTGCCATTTAGACAGCGTTTTTACATGCATTGCAATTATCTACGGTACTCTGGTGCGTGATCCACATCGACAAGGTGGACTATATTTTCCACAGCTGCCAGGGTGCGATGGATAGATGGATAGACTGCGCAAGAGGACATATGAAAACTCGGACACAATGAAGCATATTGTGCCGACTGATGGCATTACAACAACAGCCGGTATACTCGTTTCCGCGGGCCAGCTCCGATATGCTGTCAGGTAATACAACTATCTTAACGCCCACACAGCACCGCAAAGAAGTGAGTGTTCGGCAATCATAGATCAAGGCATGCTGGCGCCGGAATTGGCGCGAGAGTAACCTTTATCAACAGGTTAAGATCTCTCCTCATATTGAACGCATCCAACGTTTTGAAAAACTTCCCAGTGCGCTGGCAAATTTAGATGAACGGCTAATCATTGGTAGATCGGTCATTATAATAGGCAAGGAGCATCTAAACGCCGAACTATAGGAAGTCAGTTTCACAATTCAAACATTTCAGAGAAAAATCCGTTAGTGTGTTAGCGTTGAGTATAAGAACCGTTTGCCCATAGAGGATAGGTTCATGAAAACACTATTGGCCCTGACACTTTTGATATGCGTCACAGGCTGCTCTCATCCGCTGGACGTAGTCGGTAATGGCGACATTATTTCCTCTAACGGTGGACATGACTGCTTACTAGAAGATCATCCTTGTGCCAATTATGTCATTGGCGATTACGACGTTACGTACACAGCGATGCCGAGAGCAGGCTGGATTTTTTCTAAATGGCAAGGGTGTGGCAAGCAATTCCCGGACTGCGTCATCAATTTACCCGGCAGTACCGTAGAGTTGTATTGGGGAGAAACAACGCCGGCATTGACCGCTGTTTTCACACAAGGTGATCACCTCGTCACGCTCAACATCGACAATGCAGAGGAGAAACCCTTCGGTGACCTTTTTCGCAGCGTGAACCTCGATGCGGGCAAGCGATTGAATGACACCGCAGACATTGACCGCATCATACAACTCATGTGTGCACAGCCGTTGACGTGCACGCCCGGCGCGATCCGATATTGGGATAAGATTCAACATGGCCGGTTTGCCCTTGAGCAAGATATCACGCACCGCAGCAAAATAGCGGAGCTTCACTCGCGAGGCTTTTCGATGTTCTGGTCACTAATGGGTACGCCAGCATTCTTGAGAGAGACCTGCTCAGGTTGTGTTGTCGCGAAAGGCAACGATACCTATCACATCCTCAGAGAGGTGGACGTTGCGGCGAATGACAACCCTACCGGTCAGAATATCGCCTGTTCTTGTACCGACGACGATTGGTGGGCCGGTCCTCCCACCATGGATATCGTAGGGGACTTCTCGTGGCTCGACTACCTGAATATCACCATCTCCCAACTACTCGTAGACTTTGATGGGGCTAACCCTAAACTGCGCATTGGTCTGTGGAACGAACCAGACCAGATCTGGTGGAAGTCCAATCAGACCAGCTTCGTGAACATGTGGTGCGCCTCAGCACAGCAAGTTCGTGACACGTTAGGTGCAGGATCACCGGTACTAGTGGGTGGACCGGATATATCGTCATGGGAGCGCGGCATCAATCCACTAGACGGTCCGGCTCTAAAGCTGATCCAGGAGACTTGTAGCGGCACATCCAGCACATCCAGCAGCTTCGACTTTTTGGTCTACCATAACTACAGCAAATCCGAACGGTTCCTGCTTGAAAATTCCGTAGAGGAGGTTCGTTCCTGGGGCACTAATGAAAACCTCATAATCGATGTGGGTGAGTATGCCGCAGCCCTGTCTGGCGCTGACGTTACAACCACTTGTGACCCAAGCGCGATCGCAAGCTTTGATGGTGGAGTACCTACACCGACAGGCGTTAATCCAAAAGCCGTGCTCTGCGATCACCGTGGTGCCGCAGAGGAAGTGGCAACGGCTGCCACGATGGCGGCGCAAGATCATGATCGCCTTTATCGGTTCGAGGCTTGGGACTGGGGCGCTAGTGATATGGTAGAGACCCGCATGGGACTTCTAACCGTGAATAACCTTCCCAAGCCCACCGCCACTTCTTTCTGGATGCTTTCGCAGTTACAGGGGGAACGCATCGCAGTAATCAACGAATTAGACGGGGCGTTCCCGTTCCATCTTCTGGCCTCCCGCGAGGACGATGAGATGGTGATTGTCGTGGCGGGCCAAAATCAGACTGTCAGCGAGCAATTTACCCGAGGGCTGTTGTCTGACGGGCTGGTCTTCAATGAAGATGTCGCCCCCGAACTGATTGGCTGCACAGCGTTCGAAAGCGAAGACACAGAAGCGCAAATCGCGGCACTGGCTCAAGCAGGCACCACAGCACAGCAGTTACTTCATGACTGTCCCAACCTTGATGCCAGCTTGGCCGAGTCGCTGGCGAATGCATTGGCTTATGCTGCGCCCAGGGTAGGTCATGTAAGCGAGGCCTTTCAACTGACGATAGAGGCCGCAGGATGGCAAGGTCAGGCGACTCGTCATCGCATTGATGCATACCGCAACACCTTCGCAGAGAGCTATCGCCGGTGGCCAGACGCTGACTTTGCAAGCCCGGGTTTTGACTTTGCCGCGGAGGAGGCGTTTTTGTGGAATTATATGATAGAGCCATTGGATCAATTGGACGTGACCGATGGGCGCCTGACAATAGAAGTTCGGCCTGATTCAGTAACGCTACTGCGAGGCACTGTCGAATAAAAGGTGATGCCATCATCAGTCCGTTGGCCTGCGTTTGATCCTGAAGAACCTGCTCAAACGAGAAAATCTGGCTAAAACACTGCCTGCTAAGCGTGCTTCGTGTCATTATTCAAACTAATCTAGGAAAAGTGGCTTCTCAATCTCAATATTTAAGAAAAAGTCCGTTACACTAAACGTGCATGCTTTTTTCAAATTAACCAAAAAATGAGCTCATTATGAGAATCCTGTTTACCTTGATTATGCTGCTCTCCATTACAGCCTGCTCCCATGAGCAAAAAATAGTAGGCAGTGGCAATATTGTTTCTTCTACTGGGAAAAATGACTGCTCGTTGGAAGATCAGCCCTGTCCGAATCATGTCACTGGCGATTATACCGTCACCTACACAGCGCTGCCGAGCGAAGGTTGGGTTTTTTCTGGATGGGACGGGTGCGGTGAACAATGGCCTGACTGCTCGTTCAATGTGCCCGCCAGCATCGTGGACTCATGGTGGGGAAAAACTGCTCCCCCATTAACCGCTGTTTTTACACAAGGCACGAATTACCCCAGCATCACCACCGCTACAAGTTGGTCGGCGGGTGATGCAACCCTGACAATTGACATCAACGTCTCTCCGATGACCCCAACTTCGGTCCGTCTCTATCCTAGCGGTGTCGTCGGCGAAGAGGTCGAAGTAGACACCACGGCGCCCTTCTCATTTACAACTGACATCAGTGCTTTTGCGCCCGGTGATCAAGAGATGTTGATAATAGTCAATGATGGAGATGTGTCCGTAACCAAAACCGAAACAATCACCATAAGCGGATGCAACGGCAAGTCATACTTGTGTAGCCGCCCGTATAATGAAGTTCACTATCCCACCACTCATAATGCAATGTCCAATTCAACAGACGGCTGGATCGGGCCCAATCAGGCTTTGGATGTATCGGGTCAACTGGCTTTGGGAGCCCGAGGGCTAATGTTGGACGCCTGGGAAGCGGGTGATCCAAATCCTCTTAATGGCCAGATTCAACTACCTGACGAGGATCCAGAAAAGCCATTTTTGTGTCACGCACTGTGTCTCCTCGGAAACATGCCCCTCTCGGATGGACTTCAAGAAATAACTGACTTTCTGGATGCAAACCCCGGCGAGGTAGTGACTATAATCTTTGAGTCCTATGTTACTGCCGAGCTTACTGCCGCTGCCTTCGAGGCTGCCGATCTCAAAAAATATACGTACCAACATGATGGTGGAGCGTGGCCTACACTGGGGCAAATGATTGACGCTGGTACCCGTCTCGTTGTGTTCCAAGACGTATCAGTTTATCCATCCTATCCGTGGCAAATGTATGTCTGGGATTACGCCTTTGAAACTAACTATGCTGCTGCCACCCCAGAGGATTTTTCCTGCGACGTTAATCGAGGGAATCCCAATCATGATCTGTTCATTTTTAACAATTTCCTCACGAGTGTCTTCGGTTCGCCAGAGTCAGCGGAGCAGGTTAATTCCAACCCTTTTCTAGTGACTCGCATTAACGAATGTGAAGCCGTCCGTGCGGCTATGGCCAATTTTGTCACTGTTGATTTTATCAGTATCGGTGACACCGTGATAACTGTCGATGAACTTAATGCGTTGGGCCCGTATTGAAAAGGGGCAGGACACCTTGAAGTAAAATAGTGCTCTTTATAACGGCATCATTTAGCGGAATACAATGATTCTGTGATTTCCTCCTCAACACGAGCTTCGATATAAGTGAAGAAGGGGTTGTGGCGCAAACGCATAAGCTGGCCCACCGGCGCAATTAATAGGCGAGTCTCCCCTCGCGGGCCCATCGCGCCCAGTGGCAAGCCTCGATACGCTGAGTCACCTACTTGGTAGGCGCCATACACAGGATCATCCGGCGGGAAGGGAATCGCCACATGGGACAAGGAATACACGTCCTGTGGCCAGCTCAGATTTAATCGCTGAGTATCTATGTCGGCAGTGTGAGGTGCCTTGGTTTTCTCTGCCATCTCCTGCGAGTCACCCGAAATATTGGTGATCACCGTCAGCCGGTAAGGCAGATTATCATCAGCTTTGAGCCTTAACAGCGGCGAAGCGTTGGCTGCTGGGATAAAGGGCACTAGCGAATCAAATCGATTGACGTCGAACACCACTAGCTCGCTATCATCATTGTCCAGAGAGCTATAAAGCCGATCAATAGTCTTTGACGTTTTCACTGTTGAATCCTGCCAAGACAGAAAAGTCAGCACGCCAGGAAAATCTTTCAATCGCCCCGATGCACGCGCAGCAGTCAGTCGCGCATTGAGAATCTCTGTCAGTTCCCATGCTTCCTGCGCCGCATTTTTGGGGAACGAGTTATATTTAAACGGATCATATTCAGGCTGAATTGACAGCCACTTAAATTTAGCAAAATATGGCAAAAAACTCAGTAGCTTTTGTGAATTTGCAACCATCGCAAAAGGCGAGATACCAATTTCAGGCGAGAACAAAAATAGTTGTTCAGGTTCTGGTAAACCCTCGTCAACCATGGCATCCAATGCATAGGTCATGGTCAATGCACCACCGTTAGAAAATCCGGCCATAAAAAAAGGCAACGTAGCGCCGATGCGGCTTCGCACATGTTTAGCACCAATGCGACTCGCCGCTTGCCAGTCTTCCCACTGCACTTCAGTGAGGGCAGCTGGTATAGTGCCATGGCCGGGCAAACGCAGAGCTAGGACATAAAATCCTCGCTGATATAGAATTTCAGCGAGACGACGGAAGCTGTATGGCGAATCACTGAGCCCGTGCAGCAATAAAACGCCTCCTCTAATCTGCTCGGGGACCATTTCATAGCTGCGATTCCAGTTTCTTGAAGGCCATGCCGGATTCTGCACCCCTGCTTTTTTATAACGCTCATAGCTCAGTTGTTTAGTGGGCTTTACTTGTAAAACGATCTTGGCCTCCAATTCGTCAAACAGACGGCCCTCTTGTTCTAGATAGTCTGCTAGCTCATAACCAACTATCGCATCTGCGCTATGAAACTCGCTTTGCAGTGTCGTGGTGTGCCAGATTTGAAGCGCAGGCATACTACGCGACTGGAATGCCCAAACCAGCAGCACCACAAAAAAAAGCAACGCAAATAACAGAATCAACTTCATGGCCTGATGCAGATATCGATGACTCATAGTCAATCCTCTATTGAGTTCTTCTCTTTTGTGAGCCAGATCATCACTTTCGCTCGGTCTATGCGTGCAAACCAATCCGATCGCAGCTTTTCAACGTATATTATTTGTCATTAACAAGGAAACCACTTATGAAGTATATTGGACTAAGGCTCTACGAAGCATATCAATACATTTTTGATTCAAGTAAAAACCCGCTTAGGCATATTCCTGACCCAACCAGCCGCATGTTTATAATGACCATTTTAGCTTTTATGTGGAGCGGCGCAGTCGCTGCATATCTTGGCAGCATTTATTATTTCGGCATAAGTATAGCGGCACACATCATATTAATCTTAATGTTTTTTTTTACCGTGGCAGTATTTTACGATGCGGAGAAAAATCATAGTTCTTGGCTGCTGAAGCTGCGGAAAGAGAAAGCTGATAAATCCTAAGGACGCCCCTCCTAACCAACGCAGCCAATTCTAGACTGAAGCGTTTTCAATCCGATATTATTCCTGGCCGTGACGCCGAACGTTGCTGGGGCAGCAGCGATGGCGTGACACCACTGAGGTGCTAATGAAGCGTTTTTTATCCATAGCTGGCATAGCACTGCTGGTGTCTTGTTCTGGCGGAGGCGACCCTGGAACGCTACCTGCAACGTTGCGGGTTAACACTACCTCAGGGCCAGTCACCGCTGAAGTCGCAGGAAACGTTGCATTTTGGCGGAATATCCCCTTCGCACAACCCCCCGTTGGGGAGTTGCGTTGGCGGGCCCCTAGGCCTGCCAGCGCGGCGCTAGTGGCCCCCTCCGAGCGTAAAAATGTCGCCTGTCTGCAGGGAGCTTGGGACGGAGGCGGGATTCCCGGGAATGGAGTGGTTGGCGCCGAGGACTGCCTATATCTCGATATCACCGCGCCACTGACGATTAGCACCACTGCACCTTTACCAGTAATGTTTTGGATTCACGGAGGCGGCAATACTTCAGGTTTTAAAGGTTATTATGATTTTTCCACTCTGGTGGAATCGCAGCAGGTTATCGCCGTCGCAATTAACTACCGTCTTGGACCCTTTGGCTGGTTTAGCCATCCGGTGGTGCAGGAGCAGACGAAAGGACTAGATCGCGGTTCAAATTTCGGCACGTTGGATATCATTCAGGCACTAAGCTGGGTGCAACAAAATATCAGTAAATTTGGCGGTGATCCCGAAAATGTTACCGTATTCGGCGAATCCGCAGGTGGCCACAATGTGTTCGCACTATTGGCGAGTCCACTTAGCAACGGATTATTTCAGAAGGCCATTTCGCAGTCAGGTTACCTCAAGACCAACACTGTAGAAGAGGCGATCAATGCCAACGGCGACTACCCTCGGATAAGGCGCTCTAGCTCACAGCTGTTCGCATCTATGGTAGACGCTGGTGTGCTGCCTGATGTGTCCACAGAATCCGCCTATGATGTGGCTGGCAACATACTAATGGAATACTACCTAGAGTTGAACGGTCAGGGGGATGTCCCGCTGACGACCGCCGATGGAATCGTTATCTCCAAGGAGGGCATGCTAGCTGCTCTGGCGGACAGCAGAAATGCCAAAAATGTGCCGGTGATTGCCGGCGCCAACCGAGATGAGGTCACACTGTGGATGAGCAGGCATCGCTACTTCGTCAATGCCGATTATCTGCTGACTCGCTGGCTACCGCCTCGCATTACACTGAGAGACCCTGATCTTTACGCATTCTGGGCCCGTATACGCTCTCAAGCCTGGAAATTAAGAGGGGTCGACGAACCTCTTGTGGCGATGGAGGTCGCGGGATATCAAGCGCTTTACGCCTACCGTTTTGACTGGGATGACCAAGAGACCTCATTTTTTGCAGACTTCCCCAAGCTAATTGGTGCTGCGCACGCTATCGATATCGCTTTCGTAACAGGAAAGTATACCTACGGACCGATATCAAGCTATGTGTATCCAGAAGGTGAACCGCGAGACCAGATGCAGGCATTGATGATGTCTGCCTGGGCTGACTTTGCCAAAACAGGGGCACCCCAAATACCAATTGACTGGCCGCCGTTTTCGTCAGGAGAGCGAAATTTTGCTCATCTAGATGTTGGCGAAGGGCTGCGCATATCGAAGGATCAATCTACCATGCCAAGCATTCTTGATGAGGCAAAGCGTTCGACGCTGTTATCAAACACAGAGCTTTGCTTACTCGTGTGGGATTCGCTTACTAAGGTAGGTGACGCCGATTACGCGGCATACGCTAGCTGGAACAAAGGTCACTGCAGCGCAATGGACGCTGACGCGGAACAAATGGCTATCGACAACGCGATCATCGCTGAATACGGGTCTACAGGCTTTTGACGCGTTAAGAGTTTGAAGAAACCCATGTCACAGTCGCGGAGCATAGCCTACTCTTTGGCCACTCACCGGCAAAATCGCAGAAAGCGACAGCGCGAGTAATAAAGAGCATTTGTTAATGCCGCATATTCCAACGCGAAAAGCACGCCTAGCGCCATACAGGACCTGTTCTTTGATGCGTGAAAATGGCGCAACCAACGCCTACAGATGCATTCAAAGCGAACAGAAGCGGCATCTCATTGCGGGGCATGGTGCTTACTGACGCTAGGTCACGCAGCCGTCTGCCGATTACGAGCCAGAAGACGGATTTTTCTCGGGTATTTCGCTGTCACCAAGGCTTGCAGGGGTATCGCCCACATAGCGCAGGGTATTAAAGCCGAAAAACATTTCGTGCTTGGTTTGTAAACCGAACACCACTGGCACTTCTGGGTTGGGGTTGAAGGGGTTTTGTGCAGAGTTGTCCATTGCACCATGCGCTACGAGTCGAGTACCTGCTGGCAGCAGCAGCGGCTCCTCTAAGTGGTAACTAAATTGCCAGTTAAAATTGTACTTGGGCACTGACAGCAGCAATTCGGAAGTTCCATCTGGGTATTGCGCGCTGTAACTCATGTACCTCCCGCGGAAGTGCATATGCGGCGTCATGGCATATAGATACGCATCGCTTTCAATCATCATTTCACCCTTCAACTCATGCTCCTTAGCATGGGGCGGCACCATAAATCTGCGTTGCCCGGCAACACCGCCAGACATAACATACTTCGGCGGCTTATCATGCAGATAGATACCGACTGTTGTTTCATCAATGGTCTCTTTGCCCGATGTTGTGTAGTGCATCTGCAGTAACAAATTCGAGCCCTTGCGTATCAGGCGACCACTATCGTCACGAAAAGCGTCGGCTTGACGGCCGGGCGCAAAACCGCCGATGCTGTCATCACGACCATCACCCTCATCACGGCCACCCGTTGACTTATCGGCAGGGCTCTGAAGATAGGCGATAATATGATGCAATACTTTACGGTCCCCTGGTGCAAACTCGATGGCCTTGATCCAAACATCTTCATCGAGATTCAGCTCCACTGGAATATAACGATAGTCGATGAGCCCGGTTGCTGGAATAGACTGTGCAGGAACAGTGTATATTAGGTCTGGCTCGCCAAGCGAAAACAGCGAGTCGCTGAAGATGAGTTCGGATAGGGGATCATTTTCGCCTTCGCCCATAGAGGCACCAGCGTCAATCCAATACACCAACATCTGCAACTCTGCCGGTGTAATTTCGATGACATCCTTGATGGACTTTCCCACATGCATATCAATTTGCCCCGGCGGCATTCGGCGAGTCATTAATACCTCTTTCATCATGCGTGACCAACCTTGCACCATTTTGTGATCCTTCATCGACCAAGGGGCGATACCACTATCGTGGTGACAGGACACGCAGTTTTCTATCAGTATTGGCGCGATATCATCTGCATAGGAAATAGTGCTCTTCTGATACTTGTCGCGCGCAGGAAAGCTGATCAAACAGCCTGGAGCTTCCGGCGTATCTGTTGCAACTACAGTGCCAGACAACACCGCGGTCAGTGCATCACGCAAATAATGATTTTGCGCTTCGGGCTTTTGTGCTTCGTAGCCGAGGCGATCGTCGATTGGACCACGATACAATACCCTCAATGTCTTCGGATCAATCACAAACACTTCTGAAGTCCGATCCACTCCAAGGGATTCTGCCACCAACTGAGACTCGTCGACGAGTATGGGGAAGTCATAGTTAAACTCCGCAGCCTCATTAGAGATGCTATCCCGGTCATCCTGTGGTTGTGGGTTGAGCATGAAAAACGCTACACCCTGCTCAGCGAAGTCGTCGCGGATGGCCTTCAGTGTGAGCGCGCCGTTGCGCGCAATAGGGCAACCATTGCCCTGTATAAAAATAACGACTGCCTTTTGGTCATCGTACCAACTCAATTGATGAAACTTGCCTTGGTGATCAAGCAGCGCAAAATCGCCAACTTGGGCCGCTTGCACAGCGCCATATAGTGTCATGGGCAGACTCGTAGCCAGCAAAACCAATAGCAGGCGGTAAAACTTCATAAGTATCTCCTCAGTTTCGTCCATCTGACTAGCGCAGCGGAACAAATCGGCGCAGCGATTATGCTAAGTGAGTATAAAAACATGAATCAAATTGACGAGTAAAGTCGATTTTTTAGCCGGTTTGCGACTAATCTTGCTGCCAATCTCCAGAATGACACTGTGCTGCCGCGCCGCCAAATTCATAGAGCGTTATCTAAGTCAGTTCTTAGAAGACTATAGCCCGCCCAGTGAAATCTCACTGCGATGGGTTAACGTGCTAATCTCGTAGGTTACTCGCCTCCAGAATATGGTATAAACAGACTCTCAAATTTTTTGGCCTTTCAATGACACGTTTGATCAATTTTCTTCTGTCGCAGCGTTACCTCCTCGCAACCCTAGCTATCGTAATTGGTGGCACCATCTCGCTAGGTGCACTGAAGACGACAATTAATAGCAGCGACGACTCTATTCTCAGTGAAGATGACCCATACCGATTGGAAGTTGCTCAGGTCAACAAAGACTTTCCTCCCAGCACATCCGTCGTCTTTGCCTTCATGTCACCCGAGGGCAACGTGTTCAATATGGATATGCTGCAGGCAATGGAGGATCTCACTGACCGTTATACGGATGTAGAGTCGGCAGTCTCTGTCGCATCACTTATCAATCGTCGCCTGAATGCCGTAGATGCGGATATTCATAAGCGCGACTACCTGCTGCCGGAACTGAATACACTGACACCGCATGATTTAGTGAACATTCGAGAGATAGGTCTGGCGGATAAAGCCCTTACCCAAAGCATGCTATCACCTGAGGGCGATATGGCATTGGCGGTGATCAAGTTTCGCGCCACCTCAGAGGAGCAAGAGACGCAGCTGCGGATTGCGAAAACTATCATCGACCTGCGCGACTCGCTACGCGAGCAATACCCTGAACAGAATATTTACGTGCTGGGCCGCATTCTCTTTGAATACGACAGCTATAACGCCCAAGTCAACGATGCGAAATACCTCTTCCCGATCGTCATGCTAACCATCCTCGGCTTAATGTACTTCTGCCTGGGCTCACTGTCGTTTGCACTAGCTATCGCTGCGGTGTCTGTAATGTCGGTCGGTTTAACGGTCGGCACTGTCGGCTGGGCGCAAGTGCCCTTCAACCAGATATCCAATATGGGGCCGCTGGTTGTATTCATGATCGCTATGGCGGATTCAATTCATCTTGTGTCTGTGTATTTACAGGGCTTGCAAAAATCACTCAGTAAGCTCGAAGCCCTGCGCGAAAGTCTGCGTGTCAATATACAGCCAGTAACGCTCGCGACGGTGACAACAGCGATGGGGTTTCTCAGCCTTAATTACTGTGCAGCACCGGGTATCTATGGGTTTGGCAATGTCGTCGCTGTTGGTGTGGTGTGGGCTTTCCTCGTGACATTTACCCTGTTGCCAGCGCTTATCCTATTGTTGCCCGTAAAAAAAGTACCTAAGCCTTTAGGTGTGAAAAGTTTTATCAACATTGTCGCCAAATTAGTGACCAACAATAGTAAGCAGCTTTTCTGGGGGAGTCTGCTACTCATCATCGTGACGTTTGCGATGCTACCACTCAATAAGGTGGACTTTGACCGGTTTAGCTTTGTCGACAAAGATTCGGACTTCCATACGGTCATTTCAGCACTTGCCGAAAAAATCGGCAATGACCAAAGTCTGGTCTACAGTATAAATAGCGGCGAGTACTACGGCATTACCGAGCCTGAATTCTTACGCAAAATTGAAACGTTTAGCCTTTGGCTCGAGGAGCAGCCGCAAACCAGTTTTGTTACCAGCTACACGGACTTCCTCAAAAACCGCAACATGGCCGAAAACGATAACGACCCTGCCTGGGAGGTTTTGCCGAAAGACAATTTGCAGATAATCGATTACTTAGTGGGCTATCAGCTTGTGCAGGAAATCGAGCCGCAGCTAGAACCTATTTTTAATACCGAATATTCCGCTATTCGCATGGTGGTCGGCACCTCAAACCTCTCTAATGCACAACTGCTCGAATTCAGTGACAGGATTGAAACCTGGATTGCTCTCAACATGGATCCGGCATACGACATTATGCATGGCGACAATAGCATCTTATACGCACGCTTAAATAACATGATTACACTGCAACTTATGGAAGGCTTCACCCTCAGCTTTCTGTTGATCACAGCCACATTACTGGTCGGCCTAAAAAGTGTGCGCTATGGCATGCTTAGTATTGTAGCCAATCTGTTTCCTGCAACAATAGTGTTTGGCATCTGGGGTTTGCTGGTGGGCGAACTGAGCCCCTACATCTTGATGCTGTTCTCAATCAGTATTGGCCTAGTGGTAGATGATTCCGTTCACGTCTTAAGCAAATACATTGTCGCCCGCCGCAAGGGCGAATCTCCAGAAGTAGCAGTGCTATACTCGCTTGATAAGGCAGGTTCGGCAATCACAATCACGACATTGTCACTGGCAGTCGGAACCTTTATTCTGGTTCTATCGAATACTTTTTATTACCAGAATGTGGCACTGTTACTCACGCCCATCATTATCGTCGCTCTATTGTTAGACCTACTCTTTCTTCCACCACTTCTGGTGCGCTTCGATAATTGGCTGGAACGACGCAAACCCTCTTCGGCCTAATGCGAATTTTGGGGCCTGCTTGATCCACTGATCGGTTGCAGCGGCAGCTTCAAAGTCAACGTTGGAAAATGACACTGAATCTGCCAAACGGAGTTATACGCTCGTTTGGAAACAAAGCGTTGTTCAAAGCCAACAGTAGGAATTTAGCCTGTCTACGCCAACTCCTCAGACAAGCCACTATACGACACTTCCATTAAAGAGTCCTCGGTCTGTCGACCGACGATCTACCTTGTGAAAACGAACACAAAGGGGTAATGTCGGTCCCATAAGTCCACCGATGAAAAGACTAGTAAAAGTCAACTTTAGAGGGCAGACGATGAATATAGCGTTGAAAGGGACCCTACCAAACAAACCTCGGGTACTGCCCGGCTGCGAGCTACAAGGCTATGAAACCTTGTTCGACGAGTCCTCTTATTGGATAGACGCTGAAAAAATCGTGGGCGAAATACCCCCTGCCTTGAGGGGCACTCTGTTTCTCAACTGCCCGGGGCGTAACAAGATCGGCGGACAACAATATGGCCACTGGTTCGATGGCGACGGCATGGTCAGTGCAGTCACCATCAAGGATGGACGTGTACACTACAAGAATCGTTATGTACGCACGCCAAAGTACGTCAACGAGACCGCTGCGCAGGAAATTCTATATCGCGGCGTCGGCACTCAGATTCCCGGTGGCCCACTGAAAAACATGTTTCGCGCACCGAGTAACGCAGCAAATACCAGTGTCATACTCCATGGGAATAAACTACTGGCACTGTGGGAGGGCGGCAAGCCCTGGGAACTTGATCCAAGCACACTCGAAACGATCGGCGAGTATAATTACGAAGGCGGGTTGTCCTCTATGCAACCGTTCAGCGCCCACCCGCGGATCGATCCGCACAACCATGACTTATACAACTTCGGCGTGTTCGGCATCCCTAAACCCAAACTGCACTTTTACAAGGTTGACTCTGAGGGACAGATGGTCAGCAACACATCACAGAGTGTAGGCGACTACGCCATGTGCCACGATTTTGCGATTACCGAGAAGTACGCAGTCTTCATATTGTGTCCAGCATTCATGCGTACTCCATTTAAGTTCTTACTAGGCTTATGTAGCATTTTCGAGTCCATTCAATTCGACAGAAGCGAGACTACCAAGGTAATCGTACTCGAACTGGCAACAGGCAAAATCGTAATGGAGTATCAGTTAGACGCCTTCTTTGGGTTCCACCTTGGCAACGCGTACCAAAATGGCGAAGAACTCTTTGTTGACGCTCTATGCGTCGATACCATGGAGATTATGGGCGGCCTGTCGGATGTCTTTATAGAGCGCAGCGACGATTTTCAATTTCTCACCAATGGCTCTAGATTTAATCGCTTCACTCTAAATCTTGCAACGGGTGATGTGAAAAAGACCCTGGTAGAAGGCGCAGTTGCGGGGGAGTTTCCAGCTTGGAACCCACGTTGCACGGGACGTGAAAATCGCTATACGTGGCTCGCTACCATTATCGAGAATGGCACTCCCTATAATTTTAATGCGTTTCAGAAGATCGACCATAAGACCGGGGAACTAAAAATACACGATTTTGGCGAGGGCCGCTTCACATCGGAACCCAACTTCACACCAATGGGCGAAAACGCGGCAGAGGACGAAGGATACCTAGTGTCTATTGTCTACAACCACGCACGCGAAAAGAGCGAGGTTGTCATTGTGGACGCCAAAGACATGCAGCATGAACTGGCCGTCATTCCACTTGAACACCACGTGCCTTTTGGATTCCATGGTTACTTCTACACGGAGACTTTTGTTTAGCAATGAACTGCGAAAACACCCTCGGCTAAAAGACATTCGCCACCGTGCGTCCCACACAGTTACTAAGCTATCGCTAACATTTTACTGCTGACCGCCTATGTATTCGTCCACTGAAAGAAGTCCTTGCGGTCTTCAGGTGGGATCCCACGCAACTCAGAAATAGCCAAAAGAGGTAGCTCGGTCGCGACCTCTTCCACAAACTGACATTCACCGCGGCTAGCGACTTTATCAATAATACGCTTGGCGTATGCTCGGAAACTCCCCGCATACGAATCGACCGCAGACGGGCTAAAGGAACTGCGTGCTTTACGACGATTCTGTTGATGGCGCGGAGGGTCCATATTGGTTGTCATGCTGCGATGACTAGTCACCATTTCCTCTTCAGCCCATTCTTCTACAAGAACACTACGGGCCTCACTGGAAAGTACCTTAGGATTTTTGGAGATATAGTCGATTTCGCCGCGGACAGTAATAAGCCAGTAGGGCACTCCCCTGATATCGTATTCCATATAGAGCTTCGGACCATCATCCCGAATTCGCTTTAGTTCATCATAGGGCATTCCATTAGCATAGGTTTCGGGGTCAATTAGAATAGCGAAGGAGCAAGTACTCATCATTTTGTGCATATTAATGATGTGTAATCGGCTACAAGTCAGAATTCCTACTGACTACTGTAGTTCTTACTTGAAAAATTCGATCGTCGGTACCTCGAACTGGTGTTGGTTTTCGACGCTACGTCGTTCGTCAGAAAGCTGAGAATTCATGGCCAACATAATCGTAGCGGAAAGCGGACATCAGCCATATCAATTTTTCGGCAAAAAAAACCGCTCCATGGGAGCGGGCTTTTTCAAAAAGTCCTAACAGCCAGGTGGCAGTTCCTGGCATGCGTCTCCTCTGCCATCTCCATCGGCATCTGATTGATCAGGGTTGGCTATTAGCAGGCAATTATCAATAGAGTCTCCAACGCCATCCGCGTCACTATCCGTGAGGTACGCTGCGTTGTAGTTAGCATCGTGATCGTCGATTATTCCTTGAGCGATCGGGTTGAGATCAATACTGTATGTTGGGCCGTGAGGATAGTTCGTAAGGTCAACACCGTAGATACTACCCAACCATACTAAGATTCCAAGGTCTATTAAGGGGTCTCCGGGGTGTCCGAGACTGTCTCTGAATATTGATGTCGCCTTTGCTCCCTGCATCGCGGTTATCTCGGGAAGGTCACCAGCGGTGTAGTGTTCTCGCAGTTCAACCGCAGATTGCCCGCAAGGAATACTGAAAATGTCAGTATACGGAAATAGGATTCTGAGTTCGTCAATGAATGTGTACCAAGTTGGCTTAAACCCTTCCCAGATTGCTGAATAAACTGCATCTGTATAGTTCGATGGCTGTGGAATCCAAGGCAGGCAGATAAAGAATTGTGTAGAGGGATTTCTGCCTTTCGCATAGGCAATCCAATTGACGTATCCAGTATTCTCTGGGTAATCAGGGTGATACGTCATGCCAAGCAGATCAACATCCCCCGTATCTAATGCATTAGTGATCGCAAGTTTCTTGGACGCGTTATTCCAGAGAGCTTCAGGTGTTCCCGTGGCGCCACCAGAAAACACAACAGTTTGCGAGTGCCCTGCTATTCCAGCATTAGCTGTGTACTCAGGCATCAATTCGGCATACGGCTTAAAGAAACTATGTCCCATCAAAACCATCTTCTTGCCATCAACAGGCTGTTGGGCCTTTGCCTTAGAGGCATGGACGGTGAGGCTAAGAGCGATGACTACTATGGTCATCAGCGCTGTCAGAAACTTAATCTTACAGATACGCATACGGTAAACCTTGTCAGCAAGTGATTTAGCAGGCGTGGGCGCAGTGTGTGCTGGCAAGCACAGGTGATGGCCCAAGCGCGTCGCGACGTTTCTCTGCGCCGGCACAACCCTCTTTAATATCCACCATCACGTAACTCACAATACCCGACAGGTCACGTCTGCAAGTCATATAAATGTGGCATGCAATCACGCAAAGTAAACGTAACCATAAGTCTTTAGTTTAAAGACTACAAGATAATTATCAATCGGTATTATTACTTACTCAGACATGCTGCGCTATGGGCGCTAGAAATTAGGCTCTACTGTCGCCACATCGGCAGCTATCTATCGAGATATGAAACTAATAAAAATACCCCTTAGCGTTGGCCCAGCGCGACAAGCCGGATACACTATTGAGGGTATTGTGCGGCATGATGTGTGAGTTCTTATAACACTTTCTAACCGCTCCAGTTTCAAAATCTAAGCACAGGCCGCAACCATGTCAGACACGCTATTATTCTCCAGTACTGCGGCAGTAAAGCCTGAGTGGATCGACTATAACGGCCACATGAATATGGGTTACTATCTGGTGGCATTCGACCATATTGCTACCGACGCTTATTTTGAGTTTCTCGATATCGGTATCGTGCATTATAAAAACACTAACTGCTCAACATTTACGCTTGGGTCTAATATTGATTTTGTTCACGAAGTCGTCGCGGAGGATGCGCTGCGCTTTACCACTCAACTAGTAGACTATGACAGCAAGCGGCTGCACTACTATCACACTATGTACAATGCTGACGAGGGCTTTATCGCAGCTACGAACGAGTGTCTAACGATGTATATAGACATGGAGACGCGGCGTGGTACAAGTTTCACCGGAGAGCAACTACAGCGCTTTCAAGAACAACTTAAACTAGGCGAACATCTTGGCGCGCCCGCTGGCTTCGGCCGTAAACTGGGCATTCGCCGCTAACCGATTTACTGGAGATTGCAATGAATCCTAGACTGCAACATAAAGTGGCGTTGGTAACGGGCGCTGGCAGTGGCATTGGGGCTGCCACAGCCACTCGGTTTGCTGAAGAAGGTGCCCATGTCTTTCTCACAGACGCTGACTTCGAGCGTGTCGCAAGCGTCGCCGCAACCATTAGTGCCGCCGGCGGCAGAGCCACAGCCCGACGCCAAGATGTTACCGATGAGTCTGACTGGAATGTGTTAATGCAGGAAATTATTGACGTCAAAGGGCGCCTCGACATTCTTGTCAACAATGCCGGCATTGTTATCACGGGCACGGTAGAAAGTACCAGTCTCTCTGATTGGCGCAAAACTCAGGCCGTCAACTTGGAGGCGGTCTTTATGGGCACTCGTGCCGGCGTAGCGGCAATGAAAGCCACTGGCGGCTCCATCATCAATATTTCTTCCATTGAGGGTATCATTGGCGAGGCACTGACTGCCGCCTACAACGCCAGCAAAGGGGGCGTGCGTATTTTCACTAAGTCAGCTGCTCTGCACTGTGCTCAAGAAAACTACAACATCCGCGTAAACACAGTACATCCAGGTTATATTCTTACACCGATGGTCACCGAGGGGATTGGCAGCCTCTCCCCAGACGCTGGCGCAGAGATGCACGCCAATCTAATGCGGGAGATACCGTTAAAAACCATGGGGGAGCCATTGGACATCGCCAACGGCTGTCTGTTTTTGGCTTCAGATGAGTCAAAGTATATGACAGGATCTGAGCTGGTGATCGACGGGGGCTATACCTGCCGCTAACCAGTGGCCTGCGAGCACTGCGGCCGAAGTGCTTACATAATGTCGATATTCAAACGCTTTCTCTTTCGCAGATTCCGGATTTCGCCGGTTCTCAGTCTAGCTTGATAACTCTTCAATTCGCGCTTGATAACCGGAGCTAAAATATACAGGCCCAAAATATTCGGCAACGCGATTACAAAAACCAATGCGTCGGAAAAGTTTAAAACCGCGTCCAGCTGAATCATGCAGCCCAAGGCGCCAAAACAGCAAAAGATTAACTTAAATACCACTTCTGCTGTTTTTGATTCTCCCAAAATATAGGTCCAACCTTTCAGCCCGTAATAAGACCAAGACAACATAGTCGAAAACGCAAATAGGACGGCGATAAACGACAGCGGAATTGTAGACCAGCTCAAGGTACTACCGAATGCTTGAGACGCCAATTCGATACCCCGCATTCCACTAGCAGTTACTCCCGGCTCATACACTGTAGTGATAATAACAAGGGCGGTCAGCGTGCAAATTACAACGGTGTCGATAAACGGCTCCATCAAGCCGACAAACCCTTCGGTAACCGGTTCGCTCGTGCGCACTGCAGAGT
Source organism: Halioglobus sp. (assembly GCA_029246385.1). Lineage (GTDB taxonomy): Bacteria > Pseudomonadota > Gammaproteobacteria > Pseudomonadales > Halieaceae > Marimicrobium. The sequence goes on along the minus strand of JAQWNG010000043.1, from coordinate 30,274 downwards.
GGGCAATAGCCGCAGAGCCTATGCCCGCCTCGTTAGAAAATGCAGCGCGCTGAAACCCCATAATCATGATGCCTAAAAAACCACCCCCAATGGCGGTCGGATTGAAGGCTTCTGTAACAATGGCAGAGATGGCCCAGGGCAATTTTTCGGCGTTTAGAGCAATCACCAACAAAGCACCAGCGATATACGCCAATGCCATGAAAGGAACCAGCTTACTCACGACACTGGCAATACTCTTAATCCCGCCTATGATGACAATGCCGACTGTAACCGCCAGAGCTACACCAAATAACCAGCCCTTGTCTTGGAAAAAACTATCGGCGCCCCCAGTTACTACGACAAATTGCTGGAACGCCTGATTAGACTGGAACATATTGCCGATACCGAGGCAGCCAATGACGATGGAAATTGCATAGAACAAAGCCATCGGCTTGCCCAGCCAACCAAGATTGCGTTCTGTTAAGCCTTCCCTTAAATAGTACATCGGGCCACCAGAGACGCTTCCGTCAGAGTTGATCTTTCGGTATTTCACCCCCGCCACGCATTCCGCGAATTTCGTCGACATACCAAAGAATCCAGCTATCATCAACCAGAAGGTTGCGCCCGGACCGCCGACACTTATCACAATCGCCACGCTGCTGATATTCCCGATACCTACTGTGCCAGAGACAGCAGTAGCCAACGCCTGAAAATGCGACACTTCACCATGATCACCGGGCTTAGCGTAATCGCCACGCAATAGTTGGAACGCGTGCTTAAAACCACGCAAATTTATAAAGCCGAAGTAAAAGGTGAAAAAAATCGCTGCCGATATTAGCCAAAGAATTATCAGTGGTAGCTGACCACCAAAGATTCTCACCTCATAAAAGATGAAGCCGGCAACCGCGTCTGTAATCGGGGCCATTGCTTCATTGATACTGGCATCAATTCCGGCAGCAGAAACCGACAGACTTAGTGGTAACAGTAATACCGCGAGTAAATAGCTACAGATAGCAGGGACTCGAATAGGCTGAATAGGATACTCCATAACTTTCTCAGTGGATATTTTTGATCACTTCATGTGATGAGGGCTCCCTAGTAGGGTCGATCACCATCAATCGCAATGCGTTCCAAACGTCTGTGCGCAGGAAAGTAATCGTTAATCGGCTTGTGCTGGGTACTGCGGTTGTCCCATATTGCTATGGAGTCAGGTTGCCAGTGGAAACGACAAATATACTCAGGCATCGTGACATGCTTAAAGAGAAAGCGTAACAAGGCATGGCTCTCATCGTCCTCCAGTTCTATTATTTTCGTGGTAAACAGGGGATTAACAAACACGACCTTTTTACCGCTTTCAGGATGAATCTGAACAACAGGGTGCGTTACCGGAGGATTATCAGTAACTGCTTGCGCCAATCTTTCTCTGCCACCGGATTCTGCTAAGCTCTCTTTGAAACCGAAGCTAAAATCATGCTCCGCTGTCAAGCGGCTTAAAAATTCCTGCATGGGGTTTGATAAACCATCATAAGCAGCTGTCATACTCGCCCAAAGCGTATCTCCACCTTTAGGAGGACAAATTTTAGAGCGCAATACAGAGCCTAATGGCGGATGTTTGCGAAACGTCATATCACTGTGCCACAGCTCAATCTTACTCGGTTTTTCCACAGTACTTTCCAAAACTGTGATCTCTGGAAAGCCGGCGATAGTGTCATAGGCGGGATGCGTCTGCAGTGGCCCAAAGGACTCCGCGAGGGCCTTGTGTTGCGCCGGACTAATATTTTGATCGCGAAAAAAAATAACCTGATGCTTTACTAGCAAGCGACGAATTTCTCGATAGACCTCACTAGGCACATCTTTACACAGATCGACGCCGTCAAGCTCTGCACCGAGCGCATTGGCAATGGGTTTTACTGTAAACATTTTTTATCTCAAATCGGCCATACAAATCATAGTATAAAAAGATAGAGTTTGAATAGGACAAGGGGGCAATCATTGACCGCAATCGCGGACAGGAAATCGTCCTTCAATGTCCAGTATCAGCCCTTTTACGATACAGGGACAGTCCTGCGGCGTTTGAATATTTTGGGTACTCCTTTTTGAGATCAACTACAACGGCGCACTGAACTTGTCTCGCTTTTTCGTTATTCTATGGGCCGAAGGATGATAACCTAAGCAAAAAAGGATAGACATCATGCAGCTGTGCCTAACTTACGATATGCGCACACCTGACTTTGGTGCGTCGCGCAACCGCTTGTATGACGCCGCGCTAGATCAGGTTGCCTGGGCCGATGATCTCGATTTTGACCTCGTAGGACTGGGCGAGCACCACGGTAGCGAAGATGGTTATAACCCGTCACCACTGATCTTGGCTAGCGCCATGGCTGCGCGCACGCGGAGGCTACAAATACGCACATCTGTTCTGCTTGCTCCGTTATACGATTTACCCAAATTAGCCGAGGACGCGGCAGTTACTCAGACGATCTCTAACGGCCGCCTGCTGCTAGGAATTGGGGCCGGTTACCGGCCTAGTGAGTTCGAAACGTTTGGCCGCGACCTCAAAGACCGCTGGAGATTCATGGGGGAGACCTGCAACTTTCTCAGGCTGGCATGGACTGGCGAACCCTTCGAATGGCAGGGACGACGTTGCCATATCACACCGGCGCCAGAGCCGGCCCCCCCGCCTATATTACTGGGGGGCAGTTCGCCAGCGGCCGCCCGTCGCGCCGCTCATATCGCTGATGACTGGTTCCCGCCGTTGGACGCCCGCCTCTGGCCACCGTATAGGGATGAGTGCATTACGGTGGGCAAGGCTGACCCGGGCCCCTACCCCGCCCAGGGTCCTATATTTCTGTGGATTTCGGAAAAACCAGACAAGGATTGGGAGTGGATCTATCCCCACGTATGTTACCTGCTGAAGTCTTACAGCGACTGGACAGTCGAAGCCTTTGGCAAAGCTGCAGGGCCCTATGCGGGCGGCATCACGGCAGAGGCGGTTAAAAAAAGTCGGTCGTATAGCGTTCTCACGCCTGAACAGTCTCTGGCGCTGTTCAATGAATTGGGAGCAGATACCGTAGTTTATCTCAACCCGCTTCTAGCAGGCATCGCGCCCGAGCGAGCATGGGAGATGCTGCGCTTGTTTGAACGTCAGGTGCTTCCGTACCTACGATGATAAGCCGACATGACTAACGCGTTAAACGCTTAGAAGTTGGCTGCCTGCATTTTTACGATTCTCAGCAGATCACCTATGCCAAAATTGTAATCTGCTAGATGCAAAGAGCGTCCGCCAAAAAACGTTTGAATCAGTGCGGGCGTATAAACCGTTGTCCGTCCCGGCGCGACGCCAATCCCTAAAAAACCGTCAGGTTCACATGATCCGGAGTATAGACCAAGATAGCCAATCCAGTCGGTTTCTACGCCCTCCGGAAAAGGGATCCCTTCGTCACTATTATAAATGGTAATGGCGGCGATCCCTGGCTCCCCACCCAATTCGCTTGGATCCACGCACGGGCGTGGTTGCGGCACTGCTGGCCTCATTGCATCTGCCGCAGCGATACTATCATAGGCCACTATGCACCCCGTATCCGCTGCATATTGACACAGAGGAATGTTGGCCAACGTACCGCCTGAAACCTCGCCCGCTGGAACCTTCAGTCGGCCTGTAGGCCCAATCATCAGCGCGGAGATCATCCTAGCCCTAAGTACTTCATCATTGTCAATACGGTTTTCAAGAAGCCGCAGTAGGACATGAGAGCCCTGCGAGTGTCCCATGAGCACAAACTTGCGCCCTGAATTCTCCAACAGATATTGGTTAAAGGCCTCTTCTACATCCGCATAACCAAGTTGAAAATACTCACTGTCGAAGGGGCTCTCTAACGCATACGTTCCAATCGTCATTTGCCGATACTTCGGCGCATATACATCGCACAGTTGCGTAAAACGGGCGGCTTGATTGTACAACGGGCGCAGCAGCAAGGTATCGTCAGAAAGGTCCAGCATATTACCGGGCTCTTCCCTACTGTCGACCGTTGGGTAGACATAGAAACAATCAAACGGAGCATCAACGACTGGTTCATGCTCAAAGACCGCGGTGTTCCCGTCTTCATAGACGTATGTAATTGTCTGATCCAGTTCAAGACATCTGTCAGAAGCAATACCGGGCTTACATAGCCACAGGGCCTCGTCTGCATAAGGCCCTGAAGTCGCTACATCAAACGAATCATTGTCACCACTGCAAGCGCTGACGAGAAGAAATAACGCACTCAATATGGCACCGTAGAAAAGCTTTCGATTCACAGTTATCACTTACAAAATACTCCATTTAGGTCGGATGGCATAAGCTTAGGATGCTCGACTACCATTGGATGACATCATCGTTTGGGATAAGCCCCGCTTTTCGTCTCAAGTGATGAGTATAGCAGTGGGGTGGACTATTTGCAGTGTTTGGCCTCGGTGATGTCGAATGCGACGATAACATCGAAATCCTCGCCCGAATTAAGTCAGCTACGGTAGCGCCAAAAACACCCGCTTTGCTTGCGCTGCATGTTAATTCTCTGACTATCCCAGATCAGGGCTCGGACGCTGACCAAGAACGTAAAAGCCTCCGCCTGCCGTAGATTTTTCAGTAGCGGAGCCTTATGCTTACTCAGGTGAATATTCAGCGCATTGCAGACGGCGTAAGGTCGACATGAATATCGTTTCCCAGCGACTGGGCTTATGGCTGGCAAAATTTCTGAGTCAGCCTCGGAGCCACTATGAACGCTTTTCAGTATTAACTCAGGCACAACTTGATGACGCCCTAGAGCCTGGCGATCTGCTATTAGTCGAGGGCAACAGCCGCATCAGCACCGCCATCAAATATTTGACCCAATCTACTTGGTCACACGTGTGTATGTTTGCGGGTAAGGGAGCGGATGGTAAGGGTTTTGTGATTGAGGCAGACCTAGTAGAAGGCGTTATCCGATCTCCGCTGGAGAAGTATGCGAACTGCAATACGCGGATCTGCCGCGCCGTCAATTTAACGGAGCAGGACCGGCTCGCGACGCTGCAGTATGCCCTTGATCGCGTAGGCTTGCGCTATGATACAAAAAACATTGTCGACCTTGTCCGCTATCTGCTCCCTATGCCACCTGTGCCGACGCGCTATCGTCGACGTCTGATACAACTGGGTAGCGGAGACCCCACGAGTGCCATCTGCTCAACCCTTATCGCTCAGGCCTTCCAATCAGTCCGATACCCCATCATCCCCCATGAGACACCTGAAATCCAAGGTAACTCATCGATTACGTACAGTGCCGCAAGACTAGAGCCCAAGCATTATAGTCACTTCACACCGAGGGATTTCGACCTGTCCCCCTACTTTGAAATCGTGAAGCCCACAATTCAAAATAACTTCGATTATAAGAAAATCCAATGGGCCAAGCCAGAAACTAACTTTCGAGGCAATGATGATGATTAAAAGCCGGGCAAAAAATTCTGACAAATCGGGCCTTGCGCCAGGATCACTGATTCACATAGGCGATATTCATCACCCAGATACTCACCTAACCTTGATTGATTATAGCGAACACCACTGCGAGCAGCGCTCATTGTCGTCATTAGAAGACGTTCTGGAGTACCGTAATAAGGACTCAATTACATGGGTCACAATCGAGGGTCTCGCAGACGCATCGATCGTAAAGTCTATTGGTAAGCACTTCAATATTCACCCACTGGTGCAAGAAGATATTCTTAACACCCACCAGCGACCAAAGCTAGAAGAGCACGAAGACTACCTTTATATCGTTCTGAAAAGTCTGGCGCCCGACAATAACCAGTTCGATATTGCGTATGAGCAGGTCAGTTTGATTGTTTTCAAAAATTTTATTTTTGCATTTAAAGAAAAAACCGACTCACTTTTCTCCTTAGTGTCTACGCGCATTGAAAACAGCCATGGGCGTATCAGAAATTTAGGTTCGGATTATCTCATGTATTCGCTATTGGATACTATTGTAGACCAGAACTTCGGCGTACTGGATCAGTTAGACGAAACTCTGGCCGCGCTTGAGGACGACATATTTACCGATCCAACTCCAACTATGTTGGAAAAAATTCACCAGATTAAATTAGAGGTGATTAAGATGCGACGTTATATCGCCCCGGTCAGAGACCTCTCCGCTAATTTATTACGCAGTGAATCCGAACTTATCCATTCCAGCACACATCTCTACTTGAGGGATGTGCACGATCATGTGATGCGCATCATCGAGTCAATAGAAACACACAGGGATATTCTTGCCAGCTTGTTAGACATTTACCTGTCCAGTGTTAGCAGCAAGCTCAATGAAGTCATGAAAATACTCACCATTTTCTCCGCAATTTTCATTCCACTAACATTTGTCGCTGGCATATATGGCATGAATTTCAAGCACATGCCTGAACTCGACTGGAAATGGGGATACCCGAGTGTCTGGGTCGCATTCATCACCATCGCCATAAGCCTGTATTTTTTCTTCAAAAGAAAAGGCTGGGTCTAACTGCTTTGAACGCAAAAAATTTTATATAGTTTAAGACTATCAGATGAGTATATTTTTCAGGAAACTAAAAGTTTTAGCCAACCACCCGCTTCAAGCGTGAAATGCATCAAGCCAATTAAAAGTTTTCGCGTCGCTGAACTTGGCGCCGGCGCATTGCCAACTGATCTGCCCGCTCGCCTAGCGACACAGTGGGCTCGTCTGCCGGCAAACTGCCGCGCAGTTCCGATAATTTCACCAGCGTGGCCGTAGGATGCTGCTCACCGGGAATACCGACCGCCCCGAGGCCATCATAACGCATCAGAATGACACCGCGTGAGAACCCTTCCGTGTCTAACCAGTTGGGCACGCCGGGGTCTTTAGCAGACACCACAAAATGGTAGGCGCCATCTGAGCTCAAATAAGCCTGATCGGCAGTCAGGGACGTTTGACGGTTGGCATAGTCGAGAGACTCCCACCAATGATGTCCCAGCTGAACGCCTTGATATTTAGCGGTGGAGGGCCAAGACGTTAGAATTAAGGCTTCGTCGTCCTCGAGCTCGTAATGCCCTCCTGACATCAGTCGGCCAGCCAGTCCTCCTTCCGAACCGGTATCGCGCGGTGCGAGGAGCGTATTGGCAGGCACCAGACCGGCGATCCGCGTACGACTTAGCTCGGGCCACCGGCGTACCTCTTCGGCAAAAAACATCGTTGCCGCCGTTAGCCGATCTGCCATGATCCTGGCGGAGAACGAAGGATAGATAGGACGACCACTGTCGACCCGGTCAATATGCACCTCTCCGGGAAGTTCCGCCGCCCAATCAGAGTGAATCTGACGCACCAATAGGCGCTGAAGTCCGGGCTCTGCACGCAACCAGTTGCCCTCCCTGAGCTTGCCTCCAATCCAAAGCTCGAAACTGCCATCGGCTGCCACCTCAAGATCGTCTGTGGACAATGTGTCGACCATAGGCGCCATCGAATCGGGCCCGTATACCGCAAAATCTAGCCGCCGAGTCGTCCCGCGCGTTCCCCATACCCGATAAACACCATCACCTTCAAACAGCGCAATACGATAGCGCTGATCCGAGTTGTCCATCCCCAGCTTATTGAAATGATTGAGTGATACAAAGAATGGGAAGTCTGGTTCGGCCAGCGCCCGCGACTCTAGACTGTTAATTAATGTCCGAACAATATGCCGGTATGCCTCCGCCTGCTCTTCCTCACTACCAAACCAGATATGATCGCGCACAAAGACACCCGCCTCGCGGACCGCGCCCGCAAGCTGGTCGAGACTTTGCTCTAGCTGACCCGATGCGACGACGGGCTCCACCGTCACCTTGCGCAATTGAAACCCCGCCAGACCTGCAACGCCAATCACAACACCCAAACTAAATATCATCATCTTTCCGATCATGGTCACCTCCCGCCGTCACTCGTGCGCCAAAACTTTCACCAGGACGCTCAATCAAGAATGCTATTGGAACGCATACGATTCCACAACATCTCAATTTATCCACTTATACCCTGTCTAAAAGTCGTTTGTGACTTACCATGCATGGCTGTCAACCTGCGGTCTGCGCGCCATCGATGGGCACTACAGAGCCACTCATATAGCGCGCCTCCTCGGATGCAATAAAGGCAACCAGTGCCGCAACTTCACTGGGCTCCGCAAACCCATAGAATGACATCAACTTGTCTATCAGTCGTGGGGTAGCATCTTGAGGAAAGCTTGCAGTAGCAGCCAGCGGCGTATTTACGGCTCCAGGACAGACTGCATTTACTCGAATACTGCGCTCAGCAAGCTCCATCGACAGAGACTTGGTTAGCATCGCCACCCCAGCCTTGGTGACACCGTAAGGCGACGAATACGCCTGCCCCGTCAAGGCAGCAGTGGACGCCATGTTAATAATATTACCGCGCGTTTTTGTAAGTTCTGGCACTGCCGCCTGACACAAGAAAAATACCGAAGTCAGGTTAACCTGCAAAATTCGTTGCCAAGCCTCTGGGGTAATATCCTCGATACGTCCACTTAAAAAAATGCCCGCAATATTGCAAAGCACGTCCAACTGACCGAACACTTCAACTGTTGTCGCCACAGCGACGTGGCACACCTCGGGCGAGCTTATATCTGCAACCATAGAGTGTACACGGGCGCTGTCGGGCATTTGGACCACGGTATCGTCCAACCCTTGCGCATTGATGTCCACTAGGATTACCTTGGCACCCTCAGCATAAAAGCGCTCGGCGCAGGCTCTGCCTATCCCTGAGCCTGCACCTGTGATCAACGCTACTTTGCCGCCAAATCGCTCTGCCATTACGCAAGCCTCCTAAAAAATATTGTCATTGTGTCATCAGCAGCGGACGCAGTCTGCGCCGTCCGGCCAAGCAGTCAAGAACGAGTCTGTAATAGACCAAGCAAACGCCGTGATAATATTTTGAAGACGCCGGCGTCAAGTCACGGCAGAGCAACTAACAGCAGCGCAAAAAAAAGGGCCAGCAAAGCCGACCCTTTTCAACAACCTAGAACTTGCTATTCAGAGTCGGCTACTGCTGCCGCCCAGATGACCAAGCCGAAGGCAATTTTGTTCCACAAATCAGCTATATTGTAAATGATGTTCAATGAGTTTTGATCCACTGAACCCATCATATAACCCATGAAGTACCCGATAGGATAAATTGCCCAACCTATCGTTACCAACAAGGCCATCGCTTTATAGGCTTTTTGCACATTTACATTGCCGCTGCCAGCATTGATTTTGCTTGCTTGCCCAAAAAAGATCTCCCACATAATGAAGACCCAAGCAGCCATTGCGATCCAGAACGCCAACGTTACATCCATTGCGCCTGCTTCGCCCGCAAATCCAAAACCCAGCATGACAAGAGAACCGATCAACAAACGCCAGAAAACACCTGCCGGCGTTTTCGTGATCGCAGAGAGAATTAAGTAAAATTCAATGATCAGCAGTGGCACCGTTAACAACCAATCAATATAGCGATAGACTGTTGGTGTTTCTCCTGTGCCTACCCAAACATCACGCATATAAAAGTAATGCACTGCTGCGATCAACGTAACAAGGCCAGAAACCGTAAGAGACGTTTTCCATTTAGGCGAAACTCGATCACGCTCAAGGAAGAAAAAGGCTGTCGCGGCGACGAGCGCCATCGAGATAAGCCAAAAAGAAATACCAACCGCGTCGTTGGCCTGTAAATTTTCAGTCATGATATGCTCCAACTGTGAGTAAACAAGGTGTTAATTTATTGTTTTGGCCGCAATATGGTTTGCGTTGAAACATACAGTACACCTCTTTTGCGCGATATAACAGCCCGCAAATGCTAGATTTCGGTTTGAATCTCTATTCGAAAAAAAATTACCTAATCGAGGCTAAATTATTGATCCAACTGTAAAAAAAATGTTGTGCACCCGATACAACGTTCTTCTGCGACCGCGAATGATTCTACCGGGTCAGAGATTGCGCAACTGCAGGCCTCACACAAGGGAACACGTTAAGACAGGGTCAGAGTTAACGATCATTATACTGCAGCGAAAATACGCCACTAGTTGCCGTAGCGCTCTATTAACGCTCAGATTCAATAATTGGCCACCACCTGCTTAATGAGGTCACCAATTTGCTGACACGGGTAGCCCAGCTGCTCAGACGCGGCCGCTTCATAGTGTATGGTGGCGCCGGCACCCGCGAACATAATCACCGATGGCAATAGAGGATGCTCATCCTTCTTTACCTGCAGTTCTTGCGGATTACCCGCAGCGGCAAACCATAGCTCCAAATAATGTTTCCAGCTAATATTTTCATCGCCCAGCAAGTAGGCTTTGCCAGATTCGCCCCTCTCAAGCGCAGCAAGGGTCGCTACGGCGATAGAATGCGCACTGATATGATTGGTACCACCCGGTGGCGCAAACACCGGAAGATCAACAAGCTGCCCTTTGGCGTAGGCGACCAGCGCCTTGATATGAGGAAGATCGAGGCCATCGATGTGTCCCAGCACCCACGGCGCATTTAAGCTACATACATTAAATGCCGCGCTACTTAGGGCACGCACCGCGGCATCAGTATTGTGCCGCGATGTAACATAGGGACAAATGCCGATACGTTCGGGAGCGATCTGCGGATAAAACGTGCCGATATAAACCGTACGCGAGATACCGGAATCTCGGGCGGCAGCAATAAATCTCGGCACTGCAACATCGTTTACCTCACTATAAAATGCCGCGGGCTCAATACTTCCATCCACCGGCATATTGCGGATGTCAGCTGCAGCAGCAAACACCAACCCGTCAAATCCACTGAGTTGCTCATCGCCAAAAGTATCGTTGACATAGTCTCCCCGCATGAATGGCAGTGCAGCCAAGCTAGGCGCAGTTGACGGCTTACGCGCCATAATAGTCACTTCATGCCCTCGCGATGTTAAGTACAGCGCAATATCACCACCAATTAAACCTGTGCCGCCGACAACTAGTACCTTCATATTTTCTCTCTTTTATTTAGTGGGTTAAGGCGTTCCAAGGGCTAAAGCCTTGAGTAATAAGCCAATCAATGCGCTATGCGCTGAGGCAACCAAAAAACAAGTGTCCACCCCCGGGTTCGACAACGTCACACAAAAAATACTTCGCTAACCCATCGCATCCAGATTTTACGTCGGATACCGATAAACTAACATCAGGCGCCAGCACAAGTTGCTTCTACGCCTATGCGCTGCGTCACATCGAAATTTTCTTTGCTATCGGCCCCTCACTCGATGGCCTTATGCACGTTGTAATTTTTGATTGCAGCGTTGAGTTGGCACAATATAACTAGGAAGACGTCTTGCCCAAGTCCACTGCGAGACTATTTACTGCAACCCTTACTCCGTAATTCGCAGAACTGGCGGCAATGAGCATGGCGCAGACCCATCACGGGACGCTACCCATTTATTTCGGACTAGATTGTAGTCATACTCATGTTTCCTCATATACGCTAATTGAGACGGGAATCGCGCTCTGTCGAGCCTGACCCGTAATACTATCAAAATGGGCCTCATCAGAAACGAGACGATTTGTCGATGAACCCTGCTGCCTCACGTTCGTTGCATCGCTATTATTATCCCCAAAGGCGTGAGCCATCGAAACAACGCCCGACTTCAAATCGTAACTAGACTTAGCCACGCCAATAATCGTTCCAGTTGATGACGAAATTTCTACCAACGTGCCGGATTCTATTCCCATGTTATGCAAATCACTGGAGTTCATGTATGCATAGTTGGTGGTGCCTTTTGTTTTTAGCTGCTGCAGATTGTGGCCTGTCGAATTAAAAAACTGTTTTATTCTTCGTGAAATCAATAAGTGACTGTAAGAACCGTCCATCGCCACTGAGCCACTTTCATTTAGCACTTCATTGGCGACCTCCTGTAATTGATCCCGCACATCTTTAGGAAGGACTCTGAAGCGGTTATGATTACTAGGACTTTTAGCCGCCACCACGCCGCGAGCTTCAGGATAGATTGTTCCACCGGCGATGGCACTGTCCGCCTTGACTCTCGAGAGTGGAATTCGCGAGTCTCGCGTCATTAGCTCGGTGATCTGATATTTCGATGGGCAATTATCCATTGGTACAGCTTGACCGTGAACTGACAATGACAGTCCTAAGCGCTTTGCGATCTGCCAAAAGAACTCCCACTCTTCGATTGTATCGCCCTGCGCTTCAACTACCGCCTCGGTATAGTGTGCATAGGGTTCCTCAAAATACATTTCACCCAGTAAAGTAGCATCCGCTCTTTCCAATGCAACTTTGGGACCTAAAATATAGTGAGCTCGCCGCGAGGTCGCAGACAGCCATGGATCGATGGCTACCAACAGAGGCAAATCTTCTAGGGCCCGACCGATTTTTTCCTGGTTAGGAAACGCAATCATAGGATTACCTCCTACGCAAAATAAGGCACGAATCTGCCCCTCTCCAGGGGTCAAAATTTCATCAGCCATTATATTACATGGCATCTCGTCGCCAATCTGAGTGAGCCCTCTAAAACGTGACTTCACGAACCCTTCTCCCCATGCTTGAGGAGGGAACACTACCTGTGCCTTGGCTTGACGACCCACGCTTAGCGGCGGCGCTACTGCAGGCTCCTCACCTTCGCGGTAATAACGTCCGCAAATAGCGTTAATAACCATTACCATATGCTCTGTAAGCGATCCACGTGGCGACATCTCTGGCCCTGTTCCCGTGGATGCCGCTCCACGGGGTCCTGCGGCAAACATCCGTGCTGCAGTCGTTATTTGCTCTCGAGGCACATCAGCACGCTGACTGACATAGCTAAGCGTAAAGGGCTCCAACATTTCTCTCAGCCCATTTAAATCATCAATAAATTCATTACAAAATTGATGATCATACAGCTGCTCATCAATGATGATTCGAATCATGCCGCTCAACAACGTAGTGTCCTCTCCCGGCCTGACCTGCAGGTGCAGTGTGGCCCGGCTAGCTACCTCTGTCTTACGTGGGTCAATGACTAATAGCTGAAGACCTTTATCTAGAGCGTCTTGCAGACGTCGAACTGGATTATAAGGTGGCAGACCCCCAAGGGGTGAATACTGGGAAAGAAGCGCATTGTTACCAATAAACATGACTACATCGGCATCTTTAAACGCATGAATCCCACCTGCCCACAGTCCAAAGCGACACAACATAAATGCCTTTGCCGGTTGATCCAAAGTCATTGGCGAAAATACGGACGGTGAAGCGATAGCCTGATGAAAAGATTTAGAAAGAGGTAATGTGGGAAGATTCGACCACGCCCAGCTGCCATTGTAGCTGGCGATCGCACGGCCGCCATACTGATCCATCAGGCGCTGGGTTTTGTGCGCAATTTCGTCCAATGCTTGCGTCATCGTAATTTCAGTGAAACTCCCACCAATCCGCTTTAAGGCTCCGCGAATACGATCGGGGTGCTGTTGAATATTGATCAACTCTCGACCGCGCAAACAAGTGTATCCAGCTGACAGTGGATTGCTAGTATCTCCACGCAGCGCCAGAGCCTCATCGCCGTCAACATCAATCTCTAGACCACAGCAGCTTAAACAAAATCGGCAAAACGTCTTCTTGGTAGTTATCGTCACACTTATTCTCAAAGATTTATTATTTATGTATACCTTACCCGCAAAATAGCGAATACGACCAACTCTTACCAAAATCCTAGCCTGCGCTATTTATATCATATAAAAAAATTAATCGTTAAATGTCTAGAAAACACGTTCCCGCCCGCAGAGTTCAATGACGCACAATCACAACGTTATGACGTGAGATCTAGCCAACAAGTTTCGGGCCCTTTGCGTATTTTCAACGCAAAAAATAAGCTTGATCGGCCACTATATGTAACGCTTTTGAAAATAGCGTGATAATGAAACAGCACACCACTGTTTATTGCTGTAACATCAATGCTTTATGTTGTATTTAGCAGATCACACAACCGCTCGAACTGAGTTAGGAATAACAGAGCATTCCGATACCGCGCTGCACCGCGGTTGAAGAAAAAACAATAACTAGGAATGTATACGTATGGTAACGAAAACTGCATTAGCCTCAGCCCTAGCACTTTTTTTTATTGGATTAACTGGGCCAATGACCACGTACGCGAGCGACGAAGCGTCAACACTTACCCTTGAAGAAGTGATTGTCACAGCGCGAAAACGAGCAGAGTCAATGCAGCTAGTACCTGTGGCGGTAAGCGCAATTACTGCTACGGAGTTAGCGCAATCTAGCATTCGAGATTTGCAGGACATCCAAGGTTTTGTTCCAAACCTACTCATTAACAAAGTGCCAGGGCTGCAGTCGGGAGCTGCAATCGCCATACGGGGGGTGAGCTATCAAGAAATTGACAAAAGCCTCGATCCCGGTATTGGCGTCTTGCTGGACGGTGTTTACTTAGGCACGAACTCTGGACAAATATTAGAAAACTTTGACCTCGAACGCATCGAAGTTCTGCGTGGTCCGCAGGGCACGCTCTTTGGGAAAAACACTATAGGCGGCGCGCTTAGCATTATACGCACAGCCCCCACGAAAGGATTCGGGGGAAAAGTTCAGGGTACGCTTGGGGAGGACGGTCGGCAGGATATTCGCGGTCTTTTAAACTTACCGCTGACAGATAAGGGCGGCATAAAACTTTTCGCCTCCAAACTTGAAAGCGATGGCTACATCAGGAATACGACCTACGACGAAGACCAAGGTGGCCAGAACCTAGAAAACTTTGGCGCGACGATAATCTACTCGTTCACTGACGAATTCGATGTTCTATTCACGGCCGAGCGCACAATGGATAAGTCTCAAGTAGGCGCCTGGGCAGACTTCAATAAATTTGAACTCACTGTGCCTCAAGATGCCGCATGCCTATTGACCGGACCTAGTTTTGACGGCTGCTTCCTATTTGATACTGGCAGCGATGAGAACCACAGCTCTACCAATGCGCCCAACTCAGCAAATACCACGAACGACTTTTATAATCTCAAAATGAGCTATGACCTAAGCAATTGGATGATTACGTCGATTACTGGCTATATTGATCGTGACGAGAGTTCTCGCCAAGAATATGATGCAAACAGTCTCGAATTTCTATACGTCAATGTTGACGAGAGCTATTCGCAATTCAGTCAAGAGCTGCGCGCTACTGGCAACATCGGTGACCTGGTGATGACTGCTGGCCTCTATTACTGGCAATCTGATTACGATGCAGCGCAGACCAGCTATGATTTGTGGAAGTATCTTCCAACAGGACCTTTCCCAACAAACAGCTTTGGTGGCACATGGCCTGTCGGTACCCGCGCAATAATCAAACAGCGTGGAGAAAACACGTCTTATGCTGCATTCGCTAGCGCAGACTGGTCACTAACCGATAAGCTCACACTCAATTTGGCTGCGCGTTACACGTATGACGAGAGAAGCCTGGAACCCTCCAGCTCTCAGTTTGAGTCAGAAGACGGTGCCCCACTCGTCCCTGGCGGAGAGACAGTCAAAGTTGACGCTGACTGGGATCAGGTTTCGCCGCGTATTGGCGCGCAGTACGACTTCACAGACGGTCTTATGGCCTATGTCTCGTACTCTGAGGGTTTCAAGGGCGGCGGATTTTTCGGCCGCATCACCTCTGTAGACAATGTTCGCCAATATGACCCAGAAACAGTGGAAACGTATGAGGCCGGTGTCAAAAGTGATTGGTGGAACCAACGCCTGCGTATTAATGCAGCAGTATTCACCAGCGAGTATAAGGATAAGCAAGAGGATATCATTGTCACAGACCCATCAGGCCTAGTAGACACAGTCGTCCTGAACGCTTCATCAGCGACCATGCAGGGATTGGAGTTAGAGATGACCGCACTGTTGGCCGATGGCCTAACGGCAGTGGCGCAAGGTGGGTATCTTGATGCCGGTTACGATAACTTTCAAATAGCCGGCATTCCAGGAGTACCTGACGATGCATCTAAACTTAAAATGCGCAACACCCCTGAATTTACATTTGGCGCAGGAGTGCGTTATGTCCACCCTGTGTTCGACGACAGCGAGATGTCATACAACGTAAACTACGCATGGCGCGATAGCTATGTCACGATCTTCAATAACGATGTACTGGGAGACGTGGATGCAAACGGATTTTGGAATGCCAATATCGACGTTCGCTTACGCGATAGGTTGACGGTTTCGATCTATGGCCGCAACATTACGGATGAGCGCTATTACCGAGCCGTTCTCATCCCTCCGTTAGCATCCTTTGGCCAGTGGAATGAACCGCGTAACTACGGCGTTACCGTCACGTACGTCTTCTAACAGACAAGTAGAGAGGCGTCTGCGCTTTTAGCCTCACACTCTGCCGCATTCAACTATGCCAAATTGACATTGATACCATAAAGACGGCATGCAACCTTCTCAGAGTAGCACCGTAAGACGTTGTGGAGAGCTTAATGGATAAGATAGTGGTTATAACGGGAGCCGCAGATGGACTAGGAAAGGCTTTTACGACGCGATTTGCGGTAGAAGGTTATCAGGTCGTGGCGGCGGACATTAACGATGAGGCAGGCGAAGCTTTGGCAGTCGCAGTCGAGGCAAAGGGAGGCAAAGTTGTCTACCGACATTGCGATGTTACCCAGAAAGAACAGGTTTTAGCGCTACTCAGCGACGCTACTGAACAGTTTGGTGCGGTCCACGTTTTGATAAACAATGCGGTCCCACTCGGTACTATATCTAACATTGAAGAGAAGGCTGACGAAGAATTTCAACGCCAGCTCGACGGTGGATTATTTGCCGCACGCTGGGCCATGAATGCCGTATTTGACTCCATGAAAGCGCAATGCTTTGGGCGTATTATTAATCTTTGTTCGTTGAATGGCGTGAATGCTCACCCGCAAACATCAGACTACAATATCGCCAAAGAAGCCCTGCGCTGCCTTACGCGCAGTGCCGCGGTTGAGTGGGCCCCCTACGGTATTACCGTGAACGCTATTTGTCCCGGTGCTAAAACGGCAGCCTTTCGCTCTATGCAAGAATTTGCACCAGAAATGGCTGCACGAGTTAACAAGCAGATTCCAATGGGCTATATGGGAGATCCCTACGAAGACATCTCCGGTGTAGCACTATTTCTCGCCAGCAAAGAGGCGAGATACATGACGGGCAACACCCTCTATGCCGATGGTGGCGGTCACATTAACGGAATTAATTGGGCGTCGCTATTTGATTGAGGCGCAGCAGCATGCTCACCCTAATGCCATTCAATGAGTAGTTCGCCCTGCTCCGCTGACGCTCGCGCTAGTTGCGCAGCTCGTTCGCCAAATCTCTGCTCGATCTGTTCACGGCGAATCTTAAGCGTCGGCGTCAGCATGCCATTCTCGATTGACCAAGCTTCTATCGACATTATTACTGCTCCGATACGAGCATGCTTATCAACGTCCTGATTTACCACCCGCGCGTGTTCTATTAGCGCCGCTGCAAGCTGCTCTTGGTCTTCCTGCTGAGCAAGGGCACTGGGCACACACACCATAACCGTCTTGGAATAGCCGCGCCCCAGCAGACACAGCTGCTCCGTATGCGGATGCTTGGCAAATTCGTTCTCTATCGGTGTGGGTGCGACAAACTTACCCTGTATCGTTTTGAAATAGTCCTTCATCCGGCCGGTCAGGAAAATGAAACCTTCCTCATCGATCCGCGCCTTGTCTCCGGTATAAATCCAGCCATCGCGAAAGGTTTCAGCAGTTTTCTCAGGGTCTTTGTAATATCCGGCGGCAAGCCCCGATGCCCGTGCCAGTAACTCCCCCTCCTTGCTGATGCGCACTTCCACATTCCCCACTACCTGTCCTATTGAGCCGATCTTACGGTGCTCGTGCGTGTTAGCCGAAAGGCCCATGGCCTCGGTCTGGCCAAAGCCTTCCATCAAATCCAGACCGAACTGACCGTACCATTCAATGAGGGCCGGAGGCGTCGGCGCCGCCGCCGTAAGCAGATATAGCGCATCATCCAGTCCGAGCATGTCGCGAACCTGCTTGCCCGAACCTTCCGGGTCGCGCTCCAATGCATCGGTCACCGCTTGCTGTGAGCCGAAATGACCGGTGATCACCTGTTGCAACTGTTCCCATACGCGTGGCGGCCCAAACATGATGTGAGGGCGACACGCAGGAAGATCGCGCAGCAGCGTTAGCATGTTCTCATTGAAATACACCACACCACCATTAATCAGTGAGGCATACTCCACTATCTGCCGCTCGGCAATATGAGCAAGAGGCAAATAAGAAAAATAGCGCCCACGAGGGGGCGTCGCAAAAGACGCCACGAATCGGTTGACCGGTATCTCATTTGAAGCGTGTGTTTGCATAACCCCCTTGGGAACACCCGTGGTGCCAGAGGTAAATACGATAGAGACGAGATCACTGGGCTGACACGTATACTCCGGGCGCTGCCCGGCGTGTTTAGCAATCAGGTCGTCCCAACACAGATGAGGCTCCTCGAGTGTCACACCGGGCAAAGTCACCAGAAGAATATCCTCTGGCAGAACGGTCTTTACCGCCTCCCAATTATCAGTTTCACCGACAAACAAAAGCTTCATTTCGGTAAACCGCATCACGTATTCAGCGGTGTCGCGTGGCAGTGTGACAAACATAGGGATCGTCACATTGCCTGCCGCAATTGTACCGATGTCAGCCATAAACCAGTGTGCGCGATTACGAGATAGCAAGCCCACATTAACTGCTGGTCCGTCTAAGATAGTTTCCTGCCAAGCCGCGATAGCATTCACCTCCTCTTGCACTTGCAACCAGGTCCACTCGATTACACGTTCGCCCTTAGGTTCTCGCAGCCAAACATCGCTAGGAGACTCGGCCACCCAGTGATCAAGATATTCAATTAATGTTGGGTACATGACGTGTTCTCCTATTGATTATTAGACCTCCAGCCCTCAAGAGGAAGCTCGCTAGTCTACCCGCCTCGTGTTGCGGGGTAAATCTGCCAGCAAAAAAATCTAGTCATCAGAAGGTCGCAAGGGTCTGGTAACTGGCGGCAGTACTGAGTTGGGAAAGGCGCAGCGCGAACGCAATGACTGCTAAAGGGGTGGAACTGCAGGTTCTTGCTCGCGGGTGGCTTTCTTGCCAAAACCGCGTTTACGGTGCTTGTAACTGTACGTTTCTTTGAGCAGACGACTCACACGAATGTGCGAGTCTTTGAATTATATGGCGCGCCTGGCACGATTCGAACGTGCGACCGCCTGGTTCGTAGCCAGGTACTCTATCCAGCTGAGCTACAGGCGCGTAAGGCCGTCACTATAAGGAGCACATGTTTATGAGTCAAGGGCTTATCAGGCTTAAGAAAGGCGCCTCTGTGCTCATAGGTTCGTTAATTACGGTCAACATTGAATACTTTTGAAGGACATTGATGCGCGCTTTTACCGAGCCATTTAGGCGTCTATCACGCGTCCCAACGTGGCATCACCCATAATAGTTGTACGATGAATCACCCTCTCCACGCCGGGTTTGGTCCCTGTCGCGCAGTGCATCGCACGCCAATTGTCCCACAACACCATGTCACCCGGCTGCCATTGGTGAAAGTAGTGAAACTCGGGCTTACGCGTATGCTCGACTAAACGCTGCAACAGATCAACTGCCTCATCATTGGACAGTCCAGCGCGGTGCGGCGCCACGACACGCTCAAGAAATTGTTCACAGATCTCCAATATCTTACGACCGGTAACCGGATGAGTAACCACCGCAGGGTATACAACCTCGGGGAAATTAGGGTAATTCAAATCAGACGGCTTCCTAGGGCTGAAGGGCCCGGGTTCGTAGCCCTCCAAATCAACATACCGCATGTGCCGCCGCTGCATACTGAACGCATATGTCACATTGATATTTTCAATTAAGTGCTGCGTCTCTTTGTCCAGTGCATCATAGGCTTTTGCAAGATCGCCAAAGCCAGTCAGACCGTCTTCACTTGCACACACCACTCCACGTAGCAGAGCCCCACGGTTAGGCCTACCGGTATAGTGCAAATCCATATGCCAATCGAGCTTGCCAACTATATCGCGGCCTTTATAGTTCGCTGTCATAAACTTTTCTTTGTCCGGCTCATTCACCAGCATAAACAACTCGGGGTACTCCTGAGATCTAGTCGCTGCCAGCGGGTGCAGCGCTAACTCACCAAATATGCGACTAAAGATAATTTGGTTTTCGGGGCTTACATTCTGGCCACGAAACAGCACGATAGCGTGCTCGTTCCAAAGCGCGACCATTTCGGCGGCCACAGAATCCGACAACGGCTCAGTGATATCGAACCCGCTTACTTCTACGCCAACATTTTTGAGAGGTGTTACTTGCAGTGTCATAAAAAATTACCTCTATTACTCTAAAATACTAGGATCTTCTCGCAGCTCCCGCCGGGCCATCGCTTCCCATAAAAATGGAAAGCCATGTGCGTCTGGCAAAGCAATTTCAGCAATCTGCTCATCGGTCATTGGCACTCCCCCACCGACTTGCTCCAATTCATAAGCGCGCTGACTGCGCCATTCTAAGGTAACAACCCTAAGATGGGCCTGACGCAAATCTTTTCCCACGACTAACGAACCGTGGTTAGCTAGCAAAGCCCACTTGGCGTCTCCTAGCGCCCTCGCCGCAGCTAGAGACTTGTCTTCATTCTCAAACGTCCCTGCATACTCATCAAAAAGCGGCAGCGGTCCGTCCACATAAGCCCCTGCTTGATCATAGACGGGAGGCACCCGGTGCATATTAGCCCAGAGACCACTCCAGCGAGCGTGATTATGAATAATGACTTTCACGTCCGGGCGCAAATGATGCAATTGCACATGCAGCCCGACGGCAGGGGTCACGTTCCACTCACCCTCAATAATCCTGCCTGATTCATCCAACGTCAAAATGTCGCTGGCGGCAACCTCATCCCAAGCCAACTCCCAGGGATTGGTCAACATGGCGCCATTATCAAGGCGATAGGTGATGTGACCCGCAATGTGCTCGTTCCAGCCCTCCCTAAAAAGCATACGACACATCAGAGCTACTTGGGCCTGCTCGCTTAACGCCGGCAGCAGTGGCTTGCGGCCTGAATTAGGTGCAAATCGCTTGACGACTTCAGCGTCGATTCCAGGAATTACTTGCATAACGACCTCGCGTAAATTGTATTGCTTGGCTATTCCGCCTAGCGGCCCTTGAGCCATAGCCTGTCAACTATAGTTCTATGGCTGATCAAACGGTAATTTTCCCTGTCTATGTCGCAACCAATTGAGCCCCCTTAGCACGCCTGGCCGCAATACCAGCCAACGCTCTAAATTATACTTTCCCGGAAAATTCATCAACAGCAGTCCGATCAATAGTGTCACGATTCCCTGTCCCGGTGTCACCAACATAATCAAACCGAGGGCGACCAACAGCAGGCCCAGTAGATTCTTTAACATCGCTGCGATAGATGACAACAATGGCGAGTCAAAGGAACCCCTCCACACCACACGTTCTGCGCGGACGAAGTAATCTGTTGGTAATCGTGCGACCACCCAAGGCACGCCGAACATCGTCACAATCAATGCGAGCAGCGACAGACCACTAGCCCACAACAGTGGCTGCTGCCAATTTGACAGAAACTCCATCCAATCACCCTATTCTTAAACGCTGCCGATACGTTTTTGTAGTATATATTAACCTAACTCTATCGCTGCAAGCACCAAGCCAGTGGAACTGGGACAAGCCTAAAGTCTTCACGGTTTATCTTGGCGCCCTCTCGCGGACATGAGATCATTTAGCGCATAATAGTGCACTTCATCAATCGCAAATCTCCCCGCTTTCGCCGCTCCACTCAGCGTGACGCCGCTTGTGTTATTTTGGAAAACTCCCCGCGGGCCAGCCTACGCCCAATTGCGGCAGCCGCCCATCCTAACGGAATCAGCATACAGCCAATTAGGATAACGATGGGTGCCCCAAAAGCCCAAGGAAAAGGGTTTTTTGGCAACACACGGAGGCGAGCGCGCGCATGGCATTGAAACTCTCTGTACTGGATCAATCACTGGCCCCTGAGCCGGATCAGGCCGCCGCAGCACTGCAGGAAACCCTTCAGATGGCTAAGTGGTGCGAAGAACTGGCTTACACGCGATTTTGGGTATCGGAGCATCACGCCTTTCCGTCTGTGGCCGGGAGTGCGCCGGAAGTATTATTGGCTGCGCTGGGCGCAGCAACTCGCTCCATCCGCATCGGTTCGGGCGGCATTATGTTGCCGCATTACAGCGCCTATAAAGTGGCAGAAGTGTTCTCGCTGCTGGCGAACCTTTATCCCGGTCGCGTGGACCTTGGTATTGGTCGGGCGCCAGGCGCGGACATGGCGACTGCTGTCGCTCTGGCTCCCGATGGGCAGCCAAAGTTCGATGCATTTCCACAGTTAGCGTCAAAGCTCAGCGAGTATTTGTGGTCCGACTCGGCCAGCCCCATTGTTAGTCCGCGCCCCCCAGAAGCTATTCCACTGTGGATGCTTGGTTCCAGTTTCGACAGCGCAATACTGGCGGCGCAACGCGGTTTGCCATACAACCTCGCTTTATTCATCAATCCACAGGCCGATACGAGACTAATCGGGCTCTACAAATCGCATTTTCAGCCTAGTCAACACCGTCCGCATCCCTATGCTATTCTCACATTGAGCGTGTTCTGTGCCGACACGGAAGAGGAAGCCAATGCCCTGCAATTGACCTACGATCTAAATTTGTTTCGTTTTTTCACAGGCCAGTCCAATGGGCGATCAATGACGCCGCAGGAGGCTTCGACCTATCCCATAGGGGCGCACGAAAAAGCATTTATTGCCGGGCGGCAGAGCAGCCGAGCTTGCGGCACGCAGCAACAAGTAAAACAAAAAATTGAGACGATCGCCGCATTACACGATGCAGACGAAATTATGGCAGTAACCAATATGTACTATTTAAAGGATCGTAAACGCTCCTTTCAATTGTTGCGAGAAGCCTTCCAGTAACGATTAGAACCGATATGAATGTGACAACGGCTCATCGCAGCGCCGGCCTGTCAGACCAGATCGAACAGCGCTAATAATTTAGACGACGAAGCCCCTACCGGGGCTTTGTCGAGAGAAAAATCTACACTTACATCGCGCTTTTAGCGCTATCGGCAGTGTTCGCCGCCGCATCTTTGACACTGTCAGCTGCCTCGTCAACCACATCACCCGCACTATCGGCTCCGGCCGCCATACTGTGACCGGCATGATCAGCCATATCGCCCGCAGACTCCATAGCATCACTAGTTGCACTCGCCGCGCCAGAAGCCATCTCATGCGCCTTGTCAGAGGCCTCACTCGCCATGTCGCCAGCGCTATCGGCTGCAGACTCCACTGCGTCACCGGCACTTTTAACGGACTCACTGACCGTATCACTAATACTTGAGGCACTATCCTCCATGCTCTGCTTAGATTCGTCGCTGCAACCGGCAACAACAAAGCTCATGAGGACAAGCGATAGAAAACCAAGCAATTTTGCATTCAACATAATATTCTCCTAGGGACTTATTAGTTTTGACAGGGGCTGCCGCTGAGCATGTTTAGCGTCTTTGACACTCACCCCGTGTCGAATATACCACCGGCCCCACAGCGCGTCACCCTGCGTTGTGAAACACGCTCTGCACATCTTCTAGGTATTCGAGCATATCGACTAAAGTGTCAAATGCGAGCTGATCCTCCTCGCCAAGTGATACGCTAGCTTGAGGAATAAACTGAATCTCATCGACCTCAAAACTAACGCCATTGAAGGCATCGAGTAAAGCCTGTTTCGCCTTGTAGTATTCGGTTTGTGGCGTAAATATCGTCACATTACCGCCTTCGCTCTCGATATCAGAGACATCCACATCTGCCATCATTAGAGCCTCCAATACCGCCTCCTCTTCGCTCCCTTTAAACATTAAGATGGCGCTGTGATCAAATAAGTGACTGACGCTCCCGGGTGAGCCCAGCTTACATTTTGCCTTCGTAAAGCACTGACGGACATCACCAAACGTACGATTAGGATTGTCTGTTAGACAATCGACAATCACCATAGTCCCACCTGGCCCAAACCCTTCATAGCGCGCGGTGGCAAAATCCTCGCCCCCCACGCCGCGTGCCTTATCCAGCGCCTTTTCAATGACATGGGCGGGAACTTGATTCCGTTTTGCCCGCTCGATCAACCCGCGCAGTGATAGGTTGCCTTCCGGGTCTGCTCCGCCCGATTTGGCGGAAACATAGAGTTCACGCGCATGTCGACTATAAATTCGCGCCTTCATATCAGAGGTTTTAGCCATCGAGTCTTTACGATTCTGATAGGCTCTGCCCATAGCAATACTCCGTTTTCGTTATCATCAATCTGAACGTTGAGGCGTGCAATATAATCTCTGCGGCCAGCAGTAGCCAGAGTAAACCGCGGAACTTTATCTTTTGTTCAACGGGCCGGTGCGGTCGAGGACACTCCACACAGTGAACCATAACGCCTCAAAGGCTATAATGACATCTCATACAGGCAACTGTGAGGCTTTAGAACCAAAAGGGTATTCAGCGGTTGCCTGCTGATGAGACTCATATTTCAGGCACGAAGAGGATCATCAAGACGCGGCTACGTTAATTTTTGCTAGTTTCGTCGGCCTCTCGCGTCATTAATCCTGTCTATCAACTCGTATATCCTATATTGGCTTGAGAGACTGTCTCGCTATAGCACAATTTACGGGGGAATATTATGCAGACTGATTTTTGTAAGCAATTGGGTATTGAAGCACCTATTTTTGCCTTTACTCACTGTCGTGACGTCGTCGTGGCGGTAAGCAAGGCCGGTGGTATAGGTGTGCTAGGCGCTGTAGGGTTCTCAGCCGCCAAGCTTAAAGAGGAACTTGATTGGATAGATGATCATATTGGCGATCATATTTACGGGGTCGACACCGCCATCCCGCAGAAGTATGAGGGTATGGACCTGACCAGCCCGGAAGAACTGGTTGAAATGCTGCAGGCAGCGATCCCCGAGCAGCACCGTGAATTCTCCGAGAAGTTACTGGCCGATGCTGGCGTTCCGGAATGGCCCGAGCAGGATGATGAGGTCAGCCTCAGTTTCTCCGCTGTCCAAGCGCAAGCGCTAGTCGATGAAGCATTAACGCGGCCAAAATGTCGCATGATTGTTAATGCGTTGGGGACACCGCCCGCTGACATTGTCAAGCAGGTCCACGATTCTGGCCGTCTCATTGGTGCGCTTGCTGGGCGTCTCAAGCACGGTATCGCCCATAAGAATGCGGGCTTAGACTTTGTTATTTGCCAGGGCTCTGAGGGTGGCGGCCATGCAGGAGAAGTCACATCGGTGATTTTATGGCCTCAAATGGTCGATGCCGTTGCACCGCTGCCTGTTCTGGCCGCGGGCGGCATCGCCAACGGACGTCAAATGCTGGCCGCAATGAGTATGGGCGCAGAGGGCGTATGGATGGGGTCTATGTGGTTGAATTCGGTAGAAGCCTCTGCAGAACCCGCCCAGCGTGAATCCTATATGAATGCTACTTCTGAGGACACCGTGCGCTCGCGCTCTTTTACCGGCAAAACTGCCCGAATGCTAAAGAACGAATGGACAGAAGCGTGGGACGACAAGGACACACCAGATCCCCTTCCTATGCCTCTGCAGGGTTATCTGACTTTCGATGCGGTGCGACGCACTCACCGTTACGCTGGCAGCGGAGACTGCCAAAAGATAGCATTCAATCCAGTTGGCCAGGTGGTGGGGCAGATCAATTCTGTCGAGTCCTGCCGCGACATCGTGTTCCGCCTGCTAACCGAGTATAGCGATGCCCTGGATCATATTAACGCTATCACTCCGCAGGAATAGCGCTCAGCGGGTGACCGATGAAGTGGGCTCGCTGCCCTTTCCTCGGTCATCCGCTGCCTCCAGCGCAGCGCATGGCAAGCAGAACGAACGATAGTCTTTATCACTAATTTCAGTAACGGACTCAGCTGTCGCACACCCAGTCTGCACTTCTGTCTGTTGTCTACTGTGTAGTGCTTTTGTGTCAGTTATCCCCCTGCGTGACTGCTCTTTATTTAGGACCATACCCCCCCTGTAGAATAGATTTCAATTGCCTAGAACATCCAATATTCTGTCGCGAGAAAATGGCAGATGGAACACCAAATGCGCGCAGACAGAGAAACAACAGGGGCTTATGCTGATACGTTTTGACAAGAACTATCATCAGTCGAGTTGCAGCAAACCTCAGCCAGAGATAGCATGGTTAGCCTGCAATATCGCTGCAAACAAGACGGTGTTTAATGAATTTTACGTTGGTAGACAAATCGAACTCACATGAGGCCGCCCGCATCCTTGCCGAGGCTTTCCAAGACGACCCCGTGATCAATTGGATCTGCAATGAGCCGCCATCACTTGAACCATTTTTCCAATTTATTGTGCCTGTCTTCGCCTGGCATGAACTAAGTTATCTAGACCCTGCAGGACGCGGGGTCGCATCATGGCTGGGACCGAGCCAGAAGCTGAAATGGCCGATAAACCTAGCCAGCGCAAGCACGGCTCTAAAGGTCGGTGGTTTCATTGGTATATATCGTCTGCTAATAAGCGCTATCAAGACAGAACGGTATCACCCAAAACGTCCCCATTACTATCTCTTCGCGATCGGTGTCACGCCTGAACACAAGGGTCAGGGCCTAGGTACCGCACTCATCAGTCATATGTTAAAGCGGTGTGATGCCGAGGGAATGCCCGCTTACCTTGAGAACTCCAAGGAAGACAACCTAGCGTTTTATCAGGGGCATGGTTTTAAGGTGCTGAAGCGGATACGATTTTCTTCCTCTGCACCACCGCTGTGGCTAATGTGGCGCGATCCTATCGAGCAGGTTTGATAGCGTCTCTACTTTTAGTCTGAACTGCCATTTATAGTCGAAACCGCTCGAAAAAAATAGACCAACACACATCGGAGGAGACGGCGGTCTTATTCGGCATTCATTATCAGCTCCACCCGACGATTCAGTCTGCGCCCATCTGCCGTGCGGTTGTTTGCTACCGGTGACTCTTCGCCGCGTCCAACAGCGCTAATCTGCGAAGGGTTTACTCCATGCTGATCAATGAGCAGCTGGCGAACAGCCTCTGCACGTCGCTCAGACAACCACAGGTTGTATTTAGGATCGCCGATGGAGTCAGTGTGGCCTTCCACCACGACTCGAGAGTCAGGGTTGTCCGCTAGCGTCTGCGCTACAACGTCAATCTCAGTATCATAAGCCGAAGTAATGACCGACGAATTAACTTCAAACTGAACGTCAATCTCGAGCGCCACTCCGCCGCCAACGAGTGGACGGTAGCGATCACTGCCATCAGACACCTCCTCCTCCGTATCAGAGGGCGGCGTCGTCGATGGCTCCCCAGGGCACAATGCCTGCGTATTTTTATCGCTAGGATCACGTGTCAAATCAAGATCCATTCCAGCGATCTTTTCTGCATTCAGTCCATCGACCTCCAGTGACGCCAGCAAAAGTCCCATGTTGGCTAGAGTACTAGCCTGAGATGCTACCTCATCGACAATTGCATTAATGTTCGCGCGCTCAGACTCAAAATATTCATTCTGGCTATCGAGCAAGTCGAGCAGCGAACGCCGACCGCGATCAAACTGATCCCTATATGCCTTGCGTGTCGCGTCCTGCGCTTTGCGGCTCACTTCTGTCAATACCACTTGCTCGCGCAGCGCAGCCAGCTCGTTAAAGTTATTGCTAATGTCTTGTCGCACATTCAAGCATGCCTGCTTGCGCTCTTCTACGGCTGCGTTGTAGAGGCTATAGTACTCGCGCTTACGCGCGCTATCCGCACCACCTCGAAACAGGTTGTAGGTCATGACAAGTTCAACAGCCTCGGTGTTAAAGCGTCCGTCAATACCATCAGTATCGTGCTCCACCTCGTTCCGATAGCGCAGATCAAAGCGCGGCATCATAGGCGCATTGGTTAAATTCAATGCTTCCTGTGCCGCACGCAATCTTTCAATTGAGGCGTTAATCACGGGACTGCGCTGATAGGCTATCTCCAAAGCAGCCCCGCGCAACTCAGGTATCTCCGCTTCTGGCACTGCAGGCACCGCCAGGTTTGCGTCAGGGTAAGCACCAACCAGCCGTTGAAATCGATTAAGGACGTCATTCAGATTTGCGGCCTCTATCACCAGATTGGTTTCAGCTAAACCTACCCGCGCAACGGCCTGATCAAGATCAACCCCCTGACTTACGCCACCGCCAGCACGCTCAGCGATCTGCCGATGAATCGACCGATGAACTTGCAGGTTAGCCTTGGCGAAATTCACCAGCCGTTGATATTTCACCGCATCGAGGTACGCCACCGTTACTTCTAGAGCGACTTCCTCAGAGGCCCGCTTAAAATTATAATACTGGGACAATTTGTCATAGCCTAGACGGGCAACCTCGTCGCGAGTGGCAAAACCGTCGAACAGCATCTGAGTGATGCTAAATTGCGTGGCATCATAGCCAAAGTCACCAATGTCGAGGAGTGGCGTATCCCGATCCTCACGGCCTATGCGCGCTGCGAGGTCAACACTGGGGTAGTAACCACCGCGCGCACCTTGTTCTGCGTATCCCTTCGCAGCAAAGTTGTACCAATCGGCATTAACGCGAGGGCTGATCATCACACCTTGAGTAATTGCCTCCTTGAGCCCGGAAATATTTGCGTCCGCAACCCGAGATTCAGTTTGTGCGTGTGACGCATTCATCCCCGTGATTGAGACGATAATCGCCGCATAAAACCCACTTGCCTTGAACATATCATATCCTTTATCAAAACAACGCTGTCGCACTTGAATACGTGGCAGCGGAATGTGCCCCTGCTCAACTTACAGCACAAGCAGTCAAGCCGGTTTTTTTCAGTATAGCCTGTATTTTGGGAACTGCAATCAGCAACTAATCTGCTATACCTGTCGGGGCTTGCGCTACTGCTTCCATTTATTACTCTCTGATGGTTTTGTCATCAAACTTACGCGCGATTTCATCTAACCATCATATTGGGTCAGATGAACAGAGGGAATACCCTATTTTTTCCACTAAGTCATGGTGTTTCAGGCTGAATAGTAGCGGACACAGTAACGCTATCGCGCCGATAGCAGCAAAAAAAATCACAGATAAGCCCTTTAATAGATTAATATAGACTCATAATTCGCGCTAATTGAGTGTTATCCACTAAATTTTTAAAAATCTACGCTAATTGGTGAAAAACGGGGCTTGATGCAGTCGCTGCTCGCCATATACCGCGCAGGCCGGGGCAGCGTTACGCGGTTCAATTATCGCGGAAGTGAGTCACGTTAGTTGAGATGTATAGTAAGGCGAGGACGTTCGGCAGCATGCAAACCCTGCGGGAAAATCGAGCATTCAATCTTTACTGATCAAATCCTGTAAGTTGCCCACTTCGGAACGCATTTCCTGGCGTCGCATGATTTTCTGCTGGGCATCTATTGGCAGTTCCGTAAACAAAACTAGGCCCTTTGCGATCAGCAAATCCACCACATCCTCTAACACCCGCACGAAGCGCTGGTCGGAGGCGCCAAGAGAAGAGGCATCGCCACTAATCTCCATCAAAAACTCAGACATTGCCGGATCATCTGTCGCCAGTTGCTCAGTAAACCCTGCTGTCGACTCACGACTGACAGCGACCACTACTCCACCTGCATCGCGCTTCACAAAGGGCATATTGCACTTCTCCAAATAAAAAGCCCCATAATCGCGCTCGGTTTGTGGGGTGGGTATGGCGCCTCTTCGATCTTTACTCAGCGATCAATTTGCCGGCGTCAACCAAACTCTGGAGCGCGGAATTGACCGCAGATAGATCACCGAAGTCGACACCATCGAACAGGTCGACATTCTGCACAGTAATAACCTGATCGGCAGACGCAAAATCGCCAGAGGCACTGACCCTGATCACCGTACTTGCATCATCATCAGCCAAACCGACCTCGAGGAACTGGCTTAGGTCCGTTGTATCCAAACCCACGAGCAAGTCTGCGATATCAATCGCGTCCTCATCAGGGTTGAAGCCTACGATTAGATCACCGTCGGTAGTTTCATCACCCAGTGACCAAGCGAACACATCTGCCGCGCCCTCGACACCCAATAGCGTAGACGCATCGCCGCCCACGCTGAGCGAGGCCGCTCGCGCAATGACTAACGGCGCATCAATCGTCAGATACACGGTCGCAGTAGAGGCATCGCCGTCGTCATCGGTGATCGTATACTCGAAACTGTCAGCACCGGATGCGTTAGCAGAAGCCGTATACGTGAAACCACCGAAACCGTTGTACTCCAACGACC
>JAQWNG010000016.1 GCA_029246385.1 Halioglobus sp. | reverse complement strand
CCTGTTCAGCCGTTCGCCACTTCAGCTTTAAGTTATAACTGCGCTGGCCAATCGAGGCATCATTGATCATGATCTCATCGCCTGATGCGCTGATACTTGAACCCGAAAGATCAACCACCTCATTACTGTTAATGAAATTCTGGTCATAGACAACGACATTAAACGTGGATGACTGCTCTGTTGAATTTCCGAGTGAATCGTAAGCTACGGCTCGAACAGTATGCTGCCCAGAGCCTAAGTCGGCATAACCAAATGCTAGCGAATAGCCTGACAGTAACGAACCGTCAACAGTCGGAAACGCTGCCCCAACATCAACCCTCAGACCACCATAAGGTGCGTCATATCTGTACACTCCATCGATGAAGATTTCCACTCTATCGATGCCATTGTCCGAGATCGCCCATCCACGAAGGTTTCCGATGCCGCTGTGAACCTCTCCGTTGATAGGCTCCCCCAGTGATAGGTTAAACACCGTGTCTCCATCAGGGTCAGCTGGTACTGCGGTCGCGGTAACACTGCCTGTTGGGCCAGTGTCAGGCGAAAAGGTCTGCGGCCATCCCGGAGTGCCTTGAACGTAGGTGATCGTCGATAAGGCGATATTGTCAAAAAACATATCGCGGCTAAACACTCCGAAACTTCCCAAAAAAGCGACGCTGTTGAGCGCATTGTCTTGGAAAGCATACCCCCCAATGGTCGTCACGCTGTCTGGAATAATCACGCTGGTGAGGGCGTTGTTCTCGGAGAAAGCAAAATTCCCAATGGTCGTAACGCTGTTCCCAATGGTTACGCTTGAGAGGGCGTTGTTCTCGGCGAAAGCAAAATTCCCAATGGTCGCAACGCTGTCTGGAATAGTCACGCTGGTGAGAGCGTTGTTGCTGAAAGCGTGCTCCCCAATGGTCGTTACGCTGTCTGGAATAGTCACGCTGGTGAGAGCGTTGCTGCTGAAAGCGCGCTCCCCAATGGTCGTTACGCTGTCTGGAATAGTCACGCTGGTGAGGGCGTTGAGTTGGAAAGCATTAGTCCCAATGGTCGTAACGCTGTAAGTCGCTCCGCTATCCACAACAGTGTCAGGAATGACTATTACAGTGAAGAAGGTACCCGATGCACGGCCCATTACTTCAACAGTCGTCCCACTGGTGGTGGAATAACTGAGGCCACCGACATCAAAGGCCAAAGCCTGAGCCGATAGCATCATCGAAAGGACAAACAGTGTCTTAGTGATCAATGCACGCATCATGGTTGTATCCCCTTCATTATTAATGCATTCAGTATAGTCGTCTTGCTGGAGTTCGCTACGGATGTTCAGTCACCTGATAATACAGCTTAATCTTTGGCCCTCAAATAGGGAAAACCCTACGTTTTAGCCGACAAAAACGCCTCCACCTGCCTGCTCTGCACCCGCAGCAATCCAGACACCTGCCTGAGCTTTGGCCTGGCAGACGTAAGAAGGCTCAGGCTTTACGCAAACTTCCTGATGGCCACTAGACGGTATCGACAAGTTAACTTCTTCAGATCAGAAAAATCCAGCTCCTGACTTCAAGCAACTGCCCTACTCCACTCATTGAACGCACTTACCCTGAGATCCTGATAGTGCTGAGCTCGGACCAGATGCCTGCCAAGATTGAATAGATTACTGACAGCGGCATGGGCGGTCACGAACCGTTGAGCCTGTCCAACGGATTTGAACTTACGCATTCCCCGCTCTCGCACCCTGGTTGGCTCATGCGATTGTTCAGCACAATTATTCTCATACTGCTTCGCACTGTGGATTGCCTCAGGGATCAACTCTCGATGTGCAACGCCATAGCTTCGCAGCTTACCCGTCACGATCTTCCTGGCTTCGCCTTTATGAGATCGCAATAGACGCCTGAAGAAGCGTTTAGCTGCGGTCCCATTACGTTTGGCCTGTAGATACGCATCAACGACATCACCGTCTTGGTCCACGACCCGCCAGAGGTAGTGTTGTTTACCGTTGATCTTTAGGAATACTTCGTCGATGTAGACGGTGTCGCCATAACCCCGATGCTTCCGCTTCAATCTTCTGGCGTGGAGCGCGCTGAAGTTGATGCACCATAATCGGATCGACTCTCGGCTGACGATAACTCCGCGCTCTGCCAGGAGATCTTCGATCTCGCGATGGCTTAGATTGAGCCTGAAATAGCGCCAGACTGCGTAGCTGATGATATCGGGTGGGAATCGGTGTCGCTTGTAAGTATTCATTCGCGGATTATATCAATATCGGCGATTTAACTTGGCAGTACCGCCAATACCCGTTTACGGCCTATAATGCGAGCGTATTTCTTTCAAAATGTCGAATCCAAAAAAGGCGTCGTAGCAACAATGACTATTCCAATACCTCTTAGAAGCATGGCGGCTTGGATGCTACTGCTACCTCTTCTTGTAGCTTGCTCTCATCCTCTTGAAATCGTCGGTGATGGGGACATTCTGTCTTCCACCGGGCAAAATGATTGTTTGTTAGAAGATCAGCCTTGCGATAACTATGTCGTGGGAGATTACGATGTCCTCTTTGCGGCTGAACCGCGTGAAGGCTGGCGTTTCATTGGTTGGGAGGGCTGTGGATCGCAGTTTCCGATTTGTTCAATAAATGTGCCCGCTGCGATAGTGAAAGAATTTTGGGGTGAGGTTGCGCCGCCATTGAGAGCCGAGTTCCACCTCTGGCCCACGCTTGCCGAAGCGGCAAACCAGGCGAATCTTGAGGTGGGTGCAGCTGTTGGATCGACATTTTTTTCTTCGAATGATGTGCAACTAAATGCGGCTAGCCAGTACACTTCGATCACTGCTGAAAATGCCATGAAATGGGCGAGTCTCGCGCCC
The DNA here is from genome assembly GCA_029246385.1 of Halioglobus sp. GTDB lineage: Bacteria > Pseudomonadota > Gammaproteobacteria > Pseudomonadales > Halieaceae > Marimicrobium. The sequence goes on along the minus strand of JAQWNG010000016.1, from coordinate 6,518 downwards.
ACTCCCAACACCTACAATTTCAATCAAGCAGATCAGTTGGTGAACTTTGCTAATGCAAATGGCCAGCGTGTGCGAGGTCATACTCTATTCTGGCATCGGTTAAATGGACCGCCCAGTTGGCTTCAGGCAGAACTTGCCGCCGCGAACGATCCTGCGATGCACTTGGAGCAGTTAATGGCCGCGCACACGTCGGCGGTTGTTAGTCGCTATGCAGGACAAATTGAGCAGTGGGACGTAATTAACGAACCGTTTGCTACGTTTACCGGTGATTTCGATACGGACAGCATTTTTTACCAATATTTGGGCGAAGAATTCATTGAGATCGCTTTGTTACAGGCTCACGCCACCGATCCTTCTGCAGCACTTTTCATTAATGAAACTGGCGTAGTGTATTTGCCCCGAAAATTTGACGCGCTTTTAGCTTTGGCGCAAAACCTATTAGATGAGGGCGCACCACTGCACGGGATAGGCATACAGGGGCATTACCTTTTCTTGAAACCAAACAAGGCTGTTTTGGTTGATATGTTGCAGCGCGTAGGTGCTTTGGGACTTAAAGTTGAAATTACCGAATTGGATATTCCCCTACCGCTGTTTAGTGATGAGCCTGACCCCCTCGCGGCTCAGGCTCAATCTTACGCGGATGTATTTAGTGCGTGTCTTGAGGTTATTGCTTGTACCGGTATCACTATGTGGGGGATAAATGATTCCGATACTTGGCTGGACAGTTTTGAGTTTACGGTTGCCAACGCGCCAAACCGACCGTTGCTATTTGATGAGTCGTTGCAGCCGAAGCCAGCGTTCTACAGTGTTTTGGAGATTTTGTTGGCAGAGGATAGCTTATAGTAATATTCGACAGGGTATTGGCAAGTTAACTCTTCAGGATCTGGAAATCCGCGTTTCCAGATTTATGCCACTGCTCTACTCCACTCTCCAAACGCACTTATCCTTTGGTTCCGATAATGTTCCGCGCGAACCAGATGCCTACGGAGATTAAACAAATTACGGTTCTGACAACTTAACTCATTGAGACCAGAGTAATCCGATGCGTGATCGTTATGCAAAAAATCTGCAAACTTATGAAGCTTGGATGCGCCTAATTTATTAGCTAAATTTCACTGTGCTTATTGACCGCTTTTGCCATAAGTTTCAGAGGTTCTCGTCAATATTATTGAGTTAAGAATACGTAGATTTTTGACGGGATACCCATTATCACCATCAACGCCACGAGCTTTCAGCACCCAGGCGGCGGAGCCACGGGTGTAACCGATGCACTGAGTGCGGATATAGGTCTACTTCCTACATCGTTCGTCGCTGTCGCCAAACAGGCATATGGACGGTTCGGTTGCTTGGCATCGTAGCGGATTGCGAGGTTTGATTGATCAACGCAACGGATGAAGGCTGCCCACTATTAGGGCGGACATTAGTCTTTTTTCAAGCGCTTGCTTGAGGATAGAGAGCGCATACTATTGCGAGCCTTATAAACAACAAGAATTAACCATCCCAGAACAGAAAACCATAAAAATAGGGCAGGTCCACTACTATTCTTAATTCCATCGAAGAGCCCTTTTGTCGACGTTTTTTTCAACCCTTCGTTGATAGGGAGTGCGGTAGCTTCAGGCGATGCAAAACGATAGGTGACCCCACTCTCAACAGGTTCGCTTGCACTGTTGTCTGAAGTTTCTTGCGCTAACACATCTCCTGTTAGCAGTATCAGAAGAACACACAGTGTTTTAGTCATCCCTGCGTGAATCATGGCTCCACTCCTTTATTCTTGTTGCATCCAGTGCAGTCGTTTTGCTGAATATCGGCGTATATATTCACCCTCGCTATCATACACCTTAATTTTTGGCCTTCAAATAGCGAAGAAATAGGCTGCTCTTGCCCTGAGGGTGATGATAGCCTAAAGGGAGTCTGGCGTTTTCTTAGCCCAACCTTTTTTACCCGCGCAGCCCCCCTATGCCCTGCCCTTACCCCAAGCAACCACAAGCCAGCAGGGAAAACCCTACTTAGCAGCCGGGCGGCGGGGCCACGGGTGTGAATGGTGCGCTACTAATGTGGTGACAACCCGCGGTGGGAATGTTTACGTCTCGGGCGATAGCGTAGGGAGCCGTCTGCTCTGGCGTCACTAGAGTGGGGAGCGATTTGATTATTGCAGTTCATGGCTCCCTCACCAACCTTAATGGCTGGTACACCGATGATCGAGATCGGCAATTGCTCTAAGCTTTAGGTGCCTTAGGGAGCTTTTAAGCCAACCTGCACTGGAGAACTGGGCGAAAGCGGACATTAGCCTAGTGGGGCGCATAGGAGTCAACTATCTAGGTCACGAAGTCATTGACGATACGTTGTACAATTTGGGGCGTAATCGCGTGTCCTTGGTTAGGGATGATTTTAAACTTATCCGCTGGTAGTCGATTGGCAAACAGTGTCGCCAACTCTGGGCAGCAGGAATAATCCAGACCACCTGTATGTATCTCTATGTGGCACGGCTTTGGAATCAGCCCTTTCTCTAGCGCCAGAATCAATTGCGTTGCTCTGGGTGGCCGACTGAGGCTTCTACTATCGTTGGATATAGCCTTGCCTAGAACGGGTGACAGGAGCAGCACCTTGCCTTCAAAGCGCGGCTGGTCAATCAGGCTGTGCATTAACAGGTAGGCACCATAGGAGTTAGCGATTATGTTACTTCCCTTGGTATCTCGGAGTAGTGATTGAACCGATGCGACCTGCTCACCAAAAGACTGTTTTAGAAAATCTGAGTCGATGGATAGTCCACGATAATGTTGGAAGTGGTCCCCAAGGTACTTTCCCAGTCCCTGCTGGTGCCGACCATGACGGCCAGTGATATATACGGTTCTCATGACCTGCATATATTCTCATCAGGGTGTGCGCGATAATAGATTTTTATCGGGAAAAAACTAAGAGTGTGAAAGAGATGGTACCGCATACAGATAATGCCATCCCGTATAGCTCCTCTTCGATTAGCCGAACTGCTGCCGAGTTTCGCTTGAGCCTCTTAAACGCTGCCACACCAGAAATACCAGATTGTGGTGACACTACGCATTACTCTTAGACCCCGAAAAACGCTTCGCACCGGCTAAGCCTGCTATTGCGGATATGAAAAGCCACGCAGCTGCTGGGACGGGTACTGCACTAACGTCATCGTACACTACCTCAAACGCCGTATCTCTGTACTGAGCATTTACATTTCCACAACCGAGGACTCGGCAGCCACCACCTGCAAAACCAACTACACCGTTTTCTATGACCGCTTCAAAGCCGTATTTATATGTAGAGGCCAACTGTTGCCCTAAACCGAGTCCAAACTGATCCACTGTGTCTAATCCTATAAAATATGACAAGCCAGGATTGACGGCGACAGATGAGCTAAAATTGAACGTAGTAAGACCTGCGGACACTCCCGCCGCCCCTTGGACTTGGGTGCGGCCAAGTTCTACCGCTGAGTTAGGGTTTGATATATCGAAGAAAACTAGATCAGCCTCCCCTTCAAGTCCATTTACGCTGACGTTACCGGGCCTGCTGGGATCTCCTATGTAAAACTGTACCCCTGCTACATGCCCTGGATAATCTAAGTCCGGCACAAATGTTTGTCCCCACAAGAAACTCCCACCTGCGTTGTCGTAGGTTGTAGGTGGGGTGATCGTAGCGGCTAAAGTTTTGCCCGATAGAAACACTGCAATAATAGTGATGAGAAGCGCGTAGGCTCTGGCAGCTGCTGCTGAAGTGACGGGATGCATAAAATCTCGTTATCTTCCTATTTATTGAATAATTTTAGATTTTACCGCAGATGCAAGTGGGGGGGCTATAGGGAAAACCACGTATACGACCGAAAGAACCAACCAGCCACTGCAGGGAACCTTTGGAATCAGTAGAAATCGCGTGGTGCTCGAGGGACAGACTATAAGGCCTAAACAAGTTCCCTTTGCGCACAGCAAAGGCCAAAAGCGGGGGTGTCGGCTATGGGCTTTAAGCCGCTGTTTAAGGGGCAATCCAGATAGGGGAAGACCATGCTCGTTCGCGAATGGTCGCGGGGACGCGCGGATTTGGTTCGCGTCTCAGGCGAATGGCATCATAGGTGGACCAGCGACATGTTGGGTTCTGGATAGCCCTAACGTAGTAAAACGCGCCCTGGTCGGGATCGAAATTCTCGTCCTGCCAGGCGGCCATCAGTTGCCTGGCCCCGTTGTTACCGCGCGACTTGCAGGTGCCGCTATCAACAGAGGCGCCATTGTCAGGGCAACGACCTGTGTCAGCATCGACATTGAGGTCGTCTGCGCAGACAACGTCTTGGACCCGTTCGTGGGCTTCTCCCTCGGCATCGATCCATCCTTTCACCACCTGAATGCGCTGCAATGCCGCGCTAAGTGGATCGGCACTGGACCAGACGAAAAAGGTCGGACTCTGCACCTGTCCGTCCTGCGGTCGCAACACACCACCCATAGGGACACCACCTTCGGTGGCTATTTCAAGCGCATTACTCTGATTGACAATCATCTCATCAAAGCCCCATCCGGCAAAAAAGCGCAAGCCAATGCGTGGGCCCGAGGTCGCATACGCTTCGCGGCGTTGCATACCCGCAAAGACTGCGTCACGCGTGTTCTCCTCTGCCCACACTGCAGCGAGGCCGCCGGAACCGTGGGCCGCGAGTATCTGGGTATCGAACGGCATATCATCTGTTTCACGTAAACGCCTGAGCGCTGGCGAGCTGACCGCGCCGATCTTGCCGACAAAGTCCCACTCTTCGGCATCGCCGGGGTTTGAGTTGTGCGTATCTGTTGCTGCCACAAAGCCGAATGCCAACGGATTAAAGCCGAGCTCATTATCGAGTTGCATGCCTATTTTCAGGCCCTGACGGGCAAAAGACGACTGCAAGGCGCAGCCGCTTTCCTGACCTTTCTCACAGGGCTTAAGAATCTGTTCGAAGGTACACTCCTCGTCCGTGGCCCCAACACCCAGCGCACATTCAGATGCACCTTTCACCTGGTATATTTCTGCCAGCGGTTCGCGCCGCATACGCAGCCGCCAGTCATCCTCGTTGTAGGTGCCGCCATCCCAAGTATACCTGCTGTAAAAGAGACCCCATCCCTTGTTCATGTTGTGAGGAATGGTGAGAAAATCACAGTCATCGGTGCACGTGTCTTCAAGGCCTCGCCATAATTCGGTGGCGTTGTTAACGTCCAGTGACGAGATTGCACGCTCCGGTAGGTCGTCGCCGTTGAATATGACATTGCGGTGATGCTTTCCCGCACGTTCCAGGGTAGGTGAAAACTCGTAGGCGGCAAACGTGGTGAGCACACCCGGTTCATTGTGGCTGTCAGCCAACTCGATATAGCGGGCCCAGTCCGATTCGGCGTCCATAGAGCAGCGCTCTGCGCGTCCTTCACCGCGGCAAATTGCTACAGGTTGGCGCTGCTCGCGGGAACGCTTGCGATATTCACCAGCCGGTTGCAGCGGGTCCGGCTTCGATGTCCCCCGGGTCTGCCGGTGTCGCATGAACAGCGCCGCACCATAGCCCGGAGTTTCCATAAACCAGCAATTCGCCCGTTCAAATAGTGTCAGGCCAGGCTTTCCACAACGGGTTCGCGTGCCAAAACCCTCAGCGTGGTCTGTGATGGCAACAAAGTCCAGCGGGCGTGACAACTGCATCAACTCGCCGCCTGGGCTTCGCAGTGGCTCGCCCCGGGCAAAGGAATAGGCGTCTTCGATGGTCGCGGTCGTACCAAACACAACAGCGTCCATGCTCTCTGCGGTGTGTACATGTAGTTCTCCCCAGTACACGTTTTTCAGAGGATTGTAAGATTGCGGAACCAAATCGAGAGTAGGGGGAACCTCAATCCGACTATCGTCCTGCTGAGCGTAGTCCTCGGCGGCCGTGTCCGGCACAATTTGCTGCACGGTTACATAAAATGGTCGTCCTACTCGAAACCACTGCAAAAGGACAACCAATAAAACGAGGACCGTAAACCCCAGTAAAATTTTCTTCAATATTGAAGAGCTCACTCCAAAAGTCTAATTACGCAGTATAGGATGTAATGCAGAGTCTGATCACCGCCGCGCCATGACCCGGCAGACCGCGCACACTCGCAATTCACTGAACCCACAATAGGTATGGACAAGTTAAAGTTTGGGGATCAGAAGGCTCTAGCCTCTAACCTAAAGCAACCGCCCTACTCCATTCTCCAAACGCACTTACCCTCAGATCCCGATAATGCTGAGCCCTGACCAGGTGCCTACCCAGATACATCAGAGGTGGATGTTGACAGGGAGGCGTAAAGCAGGGCCACGTATCAGCATTGCACTGTCGCTGCCGGTTAAAGAGCTCTAATCATTGGTTACTTTAACCGTCATATCAGCTCCTGGAACGGGGACATATGCCCTCAAAATCGCATAAAAGGGCTTTCCGGTAGGAATTCCATTTACGCCGCTGCCATCAGGGCTTAAGGTCACCGTGTAGCTGCCATCTTCGTTAGGCTCTGATGAGTAGGTGGTTCTGTCGTAGATGT
>JAQWNG010000044.1 GCA_029246385.1 Halioglobus sp. | reverse complement strand
AAGCGTCTAATATGCTACTATACAAGTGTCTGGTGCCCAGAAGAGGACTTGAACCTCCACGCCCTTGCGAGCACTAGCACCTGAAGCTAGCGTGTCTACCAATTTCACCACCTGGGCAAGAGCAGACCTGACCGCAAAGCTTGCGGAGTAGGACTGTCAGGGCGCGAACTGTACTTTTCCCGCGCGGCCCTGTCAATCCTAGAGTATAATTTGGTGGCATCGCCACAATCTCACAAAAACTCTTACGGAAGATTCAGACCTTATGACCCGAAAAGGCAAAATTGCCGACCCTCATGCCGAACGCGAAGCGGCAAAGTACGATAATCCGATACCCAGTCGAGAGGTTATCCTTGAGCGGCTGAGCGAGGTAGAAAAACCCCTCAATCACGCCCTCATCGCTAAAAGCCTGAATCTTTTGGAGCCAGAACAGCTGGACGCTCTTCGAAAACGCCTGCGCGCTATGGAGCGAGACGGCCAGTTGATGATGAACCGACGTGATGAATACTGTCTAGTCGACAAGATGGATCTGCTGCACTGCCGTGTGCAGGGCCACCGTGATGGCTATGGCTTCGCGATGCCTTTGGCAGAGGGCGAGGACATTTACCTTAGTGCGCGGCAGATGCACTTTGTGTTCGATGGTGACGAGGTGTTGATTCAGGTCACCGGGGAAGATCGTCGGGGACGTTTGGAAGGTAAGGTCATAGAAGTGCTGCAGCGTAAGCACAAAACGGTGGTGGGTCGCTATAAAGAAGAGAGCGGCATCGGCTTTGTCATTCCCGACAATGGTCGCCTCACACAGCAGATACTCATACCTCCCAAGGCAAAAGGCCTTGTTGAGCCGGGTCAGATTGTCACGGTAGAAATCACCGACTATCCCACGCGTCAACTCGGCGCCAAAGGCCGTATCGCAGAGGTGTTGGGTGAGCACCTCGATCCAGGTATGGAAATTGATGTTGCCATTCGTTCACACGGGATTCCTTGGGAGTGGCCTGAAGAAGTGCTTAAGGAAGCGGCCGGTTTGGAGGCCGAACCACTAGCAGAAGACAAAGAGCACAGGCTGGATTTGCGTAAATTGCCTTTTGTGACGATAGACGGCGAGGATGCCAGAGACTTCGATGACGCGGTTTATTGTGAGCAGGGCGACGGGGGCAGTTGGCGCTTGTGGGTGACAATAGCTGACGTATCGCATTACGTGTCACCAAACTCTGCGCTGGACGAAGAGGCGGCGTTGCGCGGTAACTCAGTATACTTCCCAGCGCGAGTTGTACCTATGCTGCCGGAGGCCTTGTCTAACGGTCTATGTTCATTGAAGCCCGATGTAGATCGTCTAGCGATGGTCTGCGAAATGGAGTTAAGCGCTACCGGCGTACTCGCTAAATACCGGTTTTATGAGGCAGTTATTCATTCTCATGCCCGTTTAACCTATACCCAGGTGGGCGAGGTGTTGGAGCATGGCAGGCACGCTGACGTCGACAGCCAGCGTGTGCCCGACCTTAAACGGTTGCATAGCCTGTATCGCGTGCTGCGCGCCGCAAGGGACAAGCGCGGCGCAATCGATTTTGAGACTGTAGAAACTCGCATTATATTCGATGAGCATCGCAAGATCGAAGCGATAGTGCCGGTGGTGCGAAACGATGCGCATAAGCTGATCGAGGAGTGCATGCTCTGTGCAAACGTTGCGACGGCACGTTTTTACGACGCTAATAAGCTGCCGATTCTCTTTAGAGTGCATGAGGGGCCGGGAGAAGAAAAGCTCGAGGGCCTGCGTAAGTTCCTTGCGGAATTAGGCCTAAACCTTGGCGGCGGCAGTAAGCCAACGCCTGTGCACTATCAGCAACTGTTGCTGCAGGTAGCCGATCGCGAGGACGCGAATGTGGTGCAGTCAATGCTGCTGCGCTCTCTCAGTCAGGCGGTCTACCAGCCAGAGAATAAGGGCCACTTCGGTTTGCACTACGACGCCTACGCGCATTTTACTTCGCCTATACGTCGCTATCCCGACTTGCTCGTGCATCGCGGTATACGTCACCTTATCCGCAGCGTTGGTAACGCAAAGGGTGTGCTGCGGGCGGAGGGCGCCGAGCCAATTCCTGTCAAACAGATTTTTCCTTATGACCTTCACGCCATGGTGACTCAGGGAGAGCACTCTTCCATGACTGAGCGGCGAGCGGACGATGCTACTCGGGAGGTCGACTCTTGGCTCAAATGCGAATATCTGCAGGAGCATGTCGGAGACGACTTTGACGGTGTTATCAGCGCAGTCACAGGGTTTGGCCTGTTTGTAGAACTCAAAGATCTCTATATTGAAGGGCTTGTCCACATCACGGCTCTGCCGGGTGATTATTACAACTTCGACAAGGCCCGTCAGCGCCTAACCGGCGAGCGCTCAGGTCGCAATTTTCAGCTTGGGGGCGTTGTTCGGGTGCAGGTGGCGCGAGTAGATCTAGACGATCGTAAGATTGAACTAGAGCTGATCGATGCCAAAAGTCTGGGCAATGTTGCATCCAAAAAGCCGGCGGGCCGGCCGCTTGGCAAGGGTGCTAAAAGAGCTAAAAAGATTCCTTCCTCTTCCAAAACAAAAAGCAAGACTGGCGCTAGGCGGCGGCGTTAAGCGTGGAACATGTCTATGGCATCCACACGGTCGGTAGTCTGCTGCGTCGCAACCCTAAATCAGTGCAGCGCCTGCTGCTGCAAGCGGGTCGCGACGATAAGCGGATGGCCGCACTGCAGGAGTTGGCACAAAATCAGGGGGTAGCGGTGTCGCGCCAGCCCCGCGCTGAGCTCGATGCAATAGTCAGCGGACGCCATCAAGGGGCTGTGGCTTGTGTCAGAGCAACTGCAGTGCAGGAGGGATTTTCTGCGTCCAATTTGTGGCGCGAGTCTGATTTGCTGCAGGTTGTTGAAAATACGAAGAATCCAATCCTGATTTTGGTGTTGGACGGGGTAACGGATCCCCATAACTTGGGAGCTTGTTTGCGCAGTGCAGATGGAGCGGGCGTGGATGCAGTCGTGGTGCCCAAGGATAACTCAGCGGATCTAACGCCAGTGGTGAGCAAAGTGGCCTGCGGTGCTGCCGAGGTGGTGCCCTTTGTGAGAGTAACCAACATCAGTCGCACGCTGCAGGCCCTTAAAGCGCGTGGCGTATGGCTTTATGGCGCCGACGATAGCGCAGAAAAATCTATATATAACAGTGATTTAATGGGATCTCTTGCGCTTGTGATGGGGGCTGAGGGCGCAGGTATGCGCCGCTTGACCCGAGAGCAATGCGATAATCTGGTCCATCTTCCTATGGCCGGTTCCGTGGGTAGCCTCAATGTCTCCGTGGCGGCGGGTATTTGTCTGTTTGAGGTGGTTCGCCAGCGCAGCGCTATATAAAAATAATGTCCTTGTCACCTACTGTCAAACTCGGTAGACTTCCGCTCCTTAAAATTGTCCGGCACTATTAGTAGTCGGTCCTCCTTGCTATACCACGACCGTGGGTAGCATTAACCCGTAAGGAGCTTAACGTATGCGACATTACGAAATCGTATTTATGGTCCATCCGGATCAGTCAGAGCAAGTGCCCGGCATGATCGAGCGCTACACAAGCGCAATGCAGAAACATGGCGGCCAGGTGCATCGTCTTGAAGACTGGGGCCGGCGTCAGTTAGCTTACCCCATCAACAAGATTCACAAGGCGCACTACGTGTTGATGAATGTAGAAGCGTCTAATGAGGCACTGGAAGAGCTAACAACCACTTTTCGTTTCAATGACGCGGTCATTCGTCATCTGGTCATCCGCCGTAAAGAATCTGTTATTGAAGAATCTTTCATCATGAAGGCTGAAAAAGAGAATCGTGAGCGTAAGAGTCGCTATGAAGAGCGCCAGGCGCCCGAGGCAGCCCCTGCTGAAGTCGTCGCCGTTGCTGCTGACGATGCCGGTGCCAGTGCCGATGGTAAAGAGACGGGTAAAGAGTAAGTTTTCTCTGTCACGTAATGCATATAGAGGTTTAGAGGAGTATCACCATGGCACGTTTTTTCCGTCGCCGTAAGTTTTGTCGGTTTACTGCCGAAGGCACTAAAGAAATCGATTACAAGGATCTGGAAACGCTAAAGGCGTACGTCTCCGAGACCGGCAAGATTGTACCCAGCCGCATTACCGGCACCAAAGCTAAGTATCAGAGACAGCTGGCAACCGCCATCAAGCGTGCGCGTTTTTTGTCTCTGTTGCCGTACACGGATGCACACCTGTAATAAAACTTTGATTAGCGCATTGCCGAGCCGAGACTTAACTTGAGAAGCTTGGCACATTTTGTCATGCGTGGACGACTGCAGGCGCTGCTGATTATTGTTGCGGGCGCCGGTAGCCTATTATTTTGCTGGATTAGCGCCGCTGCATTGGCGTTAGTGACTCTGCGTAAGGGCGCGGGATACGGAGCCTCGTTGTTTATGTGGGCTCTGTTGCCGGCCGGCACATTACTTTACGCGTATGGGGACAGCGGGCCCATGACGTTATTGGTGGGGACCATGGCTCTGGCCCTTGTGCTGCGCAGCACAGTGAGTTTGTCGCTGTCAATTCTTGCTGGGGTTGGCGTCGGTATTTTGATCGGATTAGTCCTGATGGCCTTTTCCGCGGAGTCTCTGAGTCAGTTGGTCGCTTTCTTCGGTGAGTTTCTGGGCGGGCTAGAAGAGCAGTTGTCAAAGGAAGGGCAAACCGTGGTGTTGCCAAGGCCGGAGGCTGGGCAAATTGCGGGCATGCTTGGTGCGGCCACGGCAATGGTGTCAATACTGTGTTTGTTGTTGGCGCGATATTGGCAGGCAGCACTGTATAACCCGGGTGGTTTTGGGACAGAGTTTAGGGCGTTACGGTACTCGATGATGGTTAGTGCAGCGTTGGCTGCGGTGGCCATCGCCCTTTGGAGTTTTGGCGAACAGTACCGGTCATGGGCAATGATATGTCTGCTTCCGCTGACGTTTGCGGGGCTGGCTTTAATCCATGCTCGCGTTGATGCACTCGGCCAGAGTAAGATGTGGTTGACGTGGTTTTACATCATTTGGTTGTTGTTCGATCCGGTCAAGTTCATGTTGGTGTTGTTCGTGATCGCCGACAGCCGGATCAACTTTCGTCAGCGCTGGCCGAAGGTGTCGGGAAAAGAGCTGCATAAGCACGACGAGTATGATCGGAAAGACGATTGAGACATTTGAAGTAGTGGGAGAATGCTCCCCGAACAGAGGAACGTAAGATGGAAGTCATTTTGCTGGAAAACATTACCAAGCTTGGTAGTCTCGGCGATAAAGTGGATGTGAAAGCCGGTTTCGGCCGCAATTATCTTATTCCACAGGGCAAAGCAGTGCGCGCCACGCAGAGCAATACCGAAGAGTTCGAAGCCCGCCGTGCAGAACTAGAAGCTGCAGCCGCCGAGCTAGTCAGCGCCGCACAATTGCGAGCCGATGCAATTAATGCGTTGGGGTCGATCACGATCGGTGCCAATGCGGGTGAGGAAGGCAAGCTGTTTGGGTCAGTCGGCACGCGGGATATCTCAGACGCCATTGTGGCGCTCGGCTGTGAGGTGGACAAGTCTGAAGTTCGCTTGCCAACGGGCGCACTGCGGGAGCTAGGTGAGTACGAGGTTGCCATTCAGGTTCACGGTGACGTCACTGCTGCGGTCGCGGTAGAGGTCGTTGCAGAGTAAGTGGTTGCGGTTTGTTTCCTGTGGGGAATGGCTAACCTCAAATAATGCACCGGGGGCCTAGGTCGGTGCGGCCCTGTATACTGTGCTGTGCAATTCTGAACTGCGAGCAGGGCGTTTTCACTTCTTCTGACCGCTTATTTCCTATAGGCTGTAACATCGCATAAAATAATAGTAGCTATGGCTGATCCAGAATTTCCCAGTAACGTTTCTGAACTCCGCTATCCCGGAACGGGTGAGATCGCGCGGATTAAAATGCAGCCGCATTCACTTGAGGCAGAACAATCGGTGCTGGGTGGCCTGTTGCTCTCGGCCGACGGTTGGGATGCGGTTGCCGAATTGGTTTCGGACGGCGATTTCTATCGCTTAGGCCATCGCTTGATCTTTCGCCAGATAGCACAGCTGGCCGAAGCGGCGGAACCGGTCGATGTCATTACCGTAGCTGACAAGTTGCAGGCCAGAGATGAGCTCGATGCGGCCGGTGGACTTACCTATCTGGCAGAGCTGGCCCAAAATACGCCGAGCGCCTCTAATATTCGGGCATATGCTCAGGTGGTGCGTGAGCGAGCCAGTCTGCGGAAGCTTATCGAGGCGGCACAGGACATAGCCGAGAGCGGTTTCAATCCCGACGGACGCAAGTCAGATGAGCTGATTGACGAGGCAGAGCGCCGAATCATGCAGATCGGTGAAGACGGCCCTAAGGACGGTGCTCCCAAAGATATTAACCCCCTGTTGCAGACGGCCTTAGCGCGGATAGAGGAGCTTTTCCAATCCGGTGGGGCTATCACCGGCATCAGTACCGGCTTCATTGAATTGGATAATATGACCTCGGGGCTGCAAGAGTCCGATCTTGTGATTGTGGCCGGCCGACCTTCAATGGGTAAAACCGCTTTTGCTATGAATCTTGTGGAGCATGCGGTATTGAACCAGACTAAGCCTATTCTGGTGTTCAGTATGGAGATGCCGGCTGACTCCCTGATTATTCGTATGCTATCTTCTACTGGTCGTATTGATCAGTCACGTCTTCGCAATGGAAAGTTGGAGCAGGAGGATTGGCCCAAGCTGAGTGCAGCAGTGACCAAACTGAAGGACGTGCCTTTGTACATTGACGATACCCCCGCGCTGACGCCCACGGAGATACGCAGTCGTGCTCGGCGGGTCGCTCGTGAGCATGGTGGCTTGGGTATGATCATGGTGGATTATCTGCAGCTAATGCAGGTCGCGGGCTCATCTGATGGCCGCACAGCAGAAATCTCTGAGATATCGCGCAGCCTCAAGGCTATTGCTAAAGAGTTCAAGGTGCCAATGGTGGCGCTGTCTCAGCTAAACCGCTCACTCGAACAACGCCCCAATAAACGGCCGGTGAACTCCGATCTAAGAGAGTCAGGTGCGATAGAGCAGGATGCCGACGTGATCATGTTTATCTACCGCGATGAGGTCTACCACGAGGAGTCGGAAGAGAAGGGCATCGCCGAAATTATCATAGGTAAGCAGCGAAATGGCCCTATCGGAATCTGCCGTCTGGCTTTTTTAGGCCAATACACACGTTTTGAGAACCTTGCCCGGGGCTCCTCAGGCGAGCGTTAGAGGCGCAACACTATGCCATGTGTACCTGCTCCCGCTAACGTTTAGAGATCGGTTTGTTCGCGCAACTCGCGCAGTCGAGCAAGCTGCTCTTCAGACGCCATGGGTTCAGAGGGCTTCTGTTCTATCGCTTCAGGTTCCGGCACTGTCAGTGATTCACCGCGCAGTACGCGTGCACAATAGAGCTCATAGTGACCCTTAAATACGGGCCAACTGACGCGCTCTGTGTTGTTGGCCAGGAAAAACCAGTCGCTATCGCGGCCGGCGAGGTAAACAGCAGCATGGCTCCATGCCTGAGCAGACTTAGGGGAGGGTGCACTGCAGGCCTCTACATAGGCGGCGTATGCAGGCGGAAGGCCCAAATCGGCGAGTCCCTGCTGGCAGCACTCAAGCATTCGGTTTAGTGTCGGCAGATATTCGCTGTGCTCTATGGCGTGTTTGGCGCCCTTTAGGATATGGTCTACCGAATAGTCCGACAGGGACTCTAGCCACAGCTTTTTTATTTGATTGAGCTGCTGTGCATCCGGAAAAGCCGCATAGTACTGGTTGTGGTAGTTCAGTCGGAACAAAGCGAAAACCTGATTGAGTGCGTCGACATGCGCTTCCATCGCTAGTCTGCGGCTAGTCTCACTCTGCCCATGATGTGTCGGTGAGGTCTTGCTGGAGGCTTCGATCTCTTGTGCGACCCGTTGTATTTGTGCCTTTGTGTCCGCCATTATTGTGCCCCGCTTGTTCAATCTGGTGACGTTTTGCCCAGTGATATTTTACATGCTGAATAAATTTGCTGTTCCAAGAGGTCTGCGCTTGATTGCTGTCGCGCCAGTATACGATGAACTCGGGCACGAGTGATTGGGCAAATTGGGTATCGATATGTGACAAGCGCAAAATATCAAAGACATCACCTGAAGGCTGCCAGTGGTCAGCGATACGCTTGGGCTCTGTACTGTGCTCAAGGCTGGAGGTGTATCTGGCCCACTGTATGCGAATGTGTTGAATAAACTTTGAGTTGAGTTCCTTGGGATTGGCGCCGCGCTCCCGCCAATAAAGGATGAACTCGGGAACAGATTGTTCGATAAAGTCGCGCTCAATTTCCGCGCGTTCCATAATGTCTAGGGCGTCCGCGCTGGGGCGCCAGTGATTGTCTAGCGTGGCGATCGTTGGGACACGGAACGACTCTGCCTGATTTTGCTGTTGGCGCCGCCAAGCAGAAATAATATGTTGGCGGAACTTATTCTCCCAAGCATGGCTAGCCTCTGCGCGTTCACGCCAGTAAAAGATGAAATCTTCCAGTTGGTCCACGGCGAACTGTCGCGGTATGTTATGGTTTAGGCTTAACAACTGCAGCAAGTCTTCACTGGGCGACCAGTGCACTGGCAGTAATCCGGCGCCGCGCTTGGCCGGCGCGAGCGCGGCAGGCTCCGACGAGGCAGGCTCCGACGAGAGAGGCTTTGCTGTGGGTTTAACCGGCTCGTTCAGCGCAAACACTAGTTGCGTGGCTGTGTGCAATGGCGCGGAGTCGATTAACAGCACCCCCTTATCTGCCAGACTGCGACTGATGCGGTGTAAGTCTTCTGCAGTCCAGAATGGTAGGGTGCGCAGCAGAAAGGTTCTGTCCACACTAAGCCACGCGTAGCCGTTTCGGGTCTGCGGGCTTTGGTGTTCGAACAAATGCTGTAAATGCTGCAACAAAATGGCCTCCTCAAGGCCGATGGTTGCTGCGAGAAGCGGAGAAAACAGCAGTTGTCGTTCGGGAATCAGCGAAAAATCTGACATTGTGTTACCGGAATCCTGACGCAAGTGGGTTAGGATACCGCATTCATGGAATCGGTGCGCGGTGCGCTTTGATATCTAGATTAAAAAATGCGTGTTTCTGGAAGAAAAATGGCAAAACAAAAAACGGCCTTCGTCTGCAATGATTGTGGCTCCGATTATGTAAAGTGGCAGGGTCAGTGCGGAGACTGCGGGGCCTGGAACACGCTGACTGAAATAAAGCTCGGCCCAGAAAAAGGGTCGGGGCGCGCCGGCGCCCAGGTGCGAGGTAAGTTTGCCGGGTTCAGCGGGCGTTTAGACAGCGCTAGGGTGTTAAAGGACATCAATTTAGAGGATCTGCCTCGATTTTCCTCTGGAGCAGAGGAGTTTGACCGGGTTCTAGGAGGCGGATTAGTGCCGGGTTCGGCCATCCTGATAGGCGGCAACCCGGGCGCGGGTAAGAGCACCCTGCTACTGCAAACGATGTGCCACCTCGCCGGTTCTATGGATGCTTTGTATATCACCGGAGAGGAATCCTTGCAGCAGATTGCTATGCGCGCGCAGCGCTTACAACTGCCGACAGACAAGCTTAGACTTATGTCCGAGACTAACGTGGAGTCGATTGTCGAGGCAGCGCAGGAGCTGAAGCCTAAGGTACTGGTGGTAGATTCTATTCAGGTGGTGTATACCGATGAGATTACCTCTGCCCCCGGCAGCGTGTCGCAGGTGCGCGAATGTGCGGCCTACTTAATCCGCTATGCGAAGCAGACTGGAATGGTGTTGTTATTAGTAGGCCATGTCACCAAAGACGGCTCGCTCGCAGGCCCCAAGGTGCTGGAACACATGATCGACTGCTCTATTCTTTTGGATGGCAGTGATGATGCCCGTTTTCGCACGCTGCGCGGACAGAAAAATCGTTTCGGCGCGGTGAACGAATTAGGTATTTTTGCCATGACAGAGCAGGGTATGCGTGAGGTCAAAAATCCCTCGGCTATTTTTCTCGACCGCGGCAGTGAGCCCGCCTCTGGTAGCGCCGTGATGGTTGTTTGGGAGGGCACGCGACCGCTATTGGTGGAGATTCAGGCGCTGGTGGATGACAGTCAGTTGGGCAATCCACGCCGCGTGGCCGTCGGGCTGGAGCAAAACCGATTAGCCATGCTGCTGGCAGTACTGCACCGCCACGGCGGGCTCCAAGTCGGTGATCAGGACGTCTTTGCAAATGTAGTCGGCGGCGTCAAAGTATTGGAGACGAGCGCAGACCTCGCCTTGTTGCTGGCGATCGTGTCCAGTTATCGCAACAGACTTATACCAAGCGACATGATTATTTTCGGCGAGGTAGGTTTGTCGGGCGAAATTCGGCCTGTCCCCAATGGGCAGGAGCGTCTAGCCGAGGCCGCTAAACACGGTTTTAAGCGGGCCATTGTTCCAATGGGCAATGCGCCCAAGCGTGCTATCGTTGGCATGAAGATAGCGGCCGTATCAAAACTGGCCGATGCGCTGGCAGCGCTGGATTGACCCGGCAATCAACCTGTTTATACTTTCGATGACAAAGTCTGCGCAGGTCAATCCGCAGCGTTACTGTAGCTTGCGGTACTTCAAACGCTGTGGCTGATCTGCAGCCGCGCCAAGGCGGGCTTTGCGATCTTCTTCATAATCGCTGAAATTACCTTCGTGGAATACCACAGCGCCATCATCCTCATAGGCAAGGATGTGCGTAGCGATACGATCAAGGAACCAGCGATCGTGCGAAATCACCATTGCAGATCCAGGGAACACAAGCAGCGCCTCCTCCAACGCACGCAGCGTTTCCACATCGAGATCATTGGTCGGTTCGTCGAGTAGCAGCACATTGGCACCCTGACGCAATAACTTTGCCAAATGCAGGCGATTGCGCTCGCCCCCGGAGAGGTCTTTGACGAATTTTTGCTGGTCTGATCCTTTAAAATTGAAGCGTCCTACGTAGGACCGAGAAGGCACCTCATAGTTGCCGATGCGGATGATATCGAGACCGTCGGAAAGCTCTTCCCAAACTGTTTTGCTGCCGTTCAGGTCGTCGCGTGACTGATCGACGTAGCCCAGTGTCACCGTTTCGCCGACGTTGACCTCGCCTGCGTCTGCGTGTTCCGCTCCCATTAGGATTTTGAACAGTGTGGACTTGCCCATGCCGTTGGCCCCAATGATTCCAACGATGCTGCCTTTGGGGACAGTGAAGGTGACGTTGTCAAACAGCAGACGTTCGCCGAAGCTTTTGCAGAGGTTTTTAACCTCGACTACGTTATCTCCCAGGCGTGCACCCGGAGGAATATAAATCTCATTGGTCTCATTTCGCGCCTGATAATCTTGTGACTGCAACTCCTCGAATCGCTGCAAACGCGCTTTGCTCTTGGCTTGGCGACCTTTGGGGTTACTGCGCACCCACTCCAGTTCCGATTTTATGGTTTTTTGATGGGATGCCTCCGTGCGTTTTTCCAGCTCTAGGCGTTGTTCCTTGGCGTTGAGCCAGTCCGAATAATTACCCTCGTAGGGTATGCCGCGACCACGGTCTAGTTCTAGGATCCAGCCGGCCGCATTATCGAGAAAATAGCGGTCGTGGGTGATAGCGACCACCGTGCCGGGGAAGTCGTGCAGAAAACGCTCCAGCCAGGCCACACTCTCGGCGTCTAAGTGGTTGGTGGGTTCGTCTAATAGGATCATATCGGGGTTGGACAGTAGCAGTCGGCACAGTGCTACCCGGCGCCGTTCGCCGCCGGATAGTGTTTCCACATTCGCATCCCACGGTGGCAGGCGCAGCGCGTCTGCGGCGACTTCCAGTTTGTGCTCCAGATTATGGGCGTCTGTGGCCTGAATAATATCCTCGAGTCGGCCCTGCTCTTTAGCGAGGGCATCAAAGTCCGCATCGGGCTCGGCATAGTCGGCGTAAACCTGTTCCAGCCCCGCTAGTGCGTCAACGGCCTCTTGCACGCCCTCTTCCACGTTGCCACGCACATCTTTGGTGGCATTGAGCTGGGGCTCCTGTGGCAGATAGCCTATCTTGATCCCCGGTTGCGGTCGCGCCTCGCCGAGAATGTCGCTATCGAGTCCGGCCATAATGCGCAGCAGCGTCGATTTGCCCGATCCGTTGAGACCTAGTACGCCGATTTTAGCGCCAGGGAAAAAAGACAAAGAAATATCCTGCAGGATCGTTCTCTTGGGTGGCACAATCTTACCGACCCGATTCATAGTGAAGACGTACTGAGCCATTGGTGTGTATCCGCTATCTTGGTTAGAGAAAGAAAATCTTAGCAGAAAAGAAGCGTCAATAGTTCGGTCTGCATCGCGGACTGCTCTTATATCGGGCTCGCGTTTCGGGTAAAATACGGTTCTGTTATTTAGGGTAGATATTATTTACCTTGTCACCACCGAGGGGGGTTAGCATGTTTGAAAACAACATGACTGTTGAAGGATTTGACGATGAGATCTTCCGCGCTATCGCTGAAGAAGAGCGCCGGCAAGAAGACCACATAGAGCTTATAGCGTCAGAGAACTACGCTAGTCCTCGCGTGATGGAAGCGCAGGGCTCTGCTCTGACCAATAAATACGCTGAGGGTTACCCCGGTAAGCGCTATTACGGCGGCTGTGAGTATGTAGACAAAGCTGAGGTGCTAGCCATTGAGCGCGTCAAGGCATTGTACGGTGCAGATTATGCAAATGTTCAGCCCCACTCGGGCTCGCAGGCTAACGCTGCCGTCTATCTGGCGCTGTGCACCGCGGGCGATACAATACTCGGTATGAGTTTGGCCGATGGTGGTCATCTGACTCACGGCGCAAAGCCTAACTTTTCCGGCAAGACATACAACGCCATCCAATATGGATTAAACGCAGAGACTGGCGAGATTGACTATGATCAGGTAGAGGTATTGGCGCTGGAGCACAAGCCAAGAATGATTGTGGCGGGCTTTTCTGCCTACTCTCAGGTAATAGACTGGGCGCGTTTTAGAGAGATTGCGGACAAAGTCGGCGCCTATCTTTTGGTCGATATGGCGCATGTGTCGGGCCTTATTGCGGCCGGTATCTATCCCAATCCGGTGCCTTTCGCCGATGTGGTGACATCGACTACGCATAAAACGCTGCGTGGCCCGCGCGGCGGCATCATCTTAGCTAAAGCAAATGCGGAACTGGAGAAGAAATTTAACTCGGCGATATTTCCTGGAATTCAGGGAGGGCCGCTGATGCATGTGATCGCAGCTAAAGCTGTGAGTTTTAAGGAAGCCCAGAGCGCTGAGTTTGTGGAGTATCAAAAGCAGGTCGTGAAAAACGCCAAGGCAATGGCGGCTACCTTTATCAAACGCGGCATCAAAATTGTCTCTGGTGGCACCGAAAATCATCTGATGCTAGTTGACCTGATTGGCAAGCCCTATACCGGCACAGATGCCGATGCCGCTTTAGGTCATGCCAATATCACCGTTAATAAAAATGCGGTGCCGAATGATCCGCGCTCTCCATTTGTGACGTCAGGTCTGCGCGTCGGCACGCCTGCCATTACGACGCGCGGCTTTGGTGAAGCAGAATGTATTGAGCTCACCGACTGGATGTGTGATGTGTTGGAGTCGCTTGAGGATGGGACTTCTGAGGCAGCGATCGCCGCAGTAAAAGCTAAAGTGCTGGCCATATGTCAGCGCTTTCCGGTTTATGGTTAGCTACCCCCTGAATCCCTTGTTATCAGAGGCTCTCAGGGCACCCCCCCAGCAACGTAAAACTGCCTTGCTGTCGCTGCTGTTGACGGTTAGCGATTGCCAGTGTGTAGTTGTCCATCGCTGACTCGGTCGTCTAGTACATCGTCTGGACAGTACCGTCCTCGCCGCCTGTGTACCTCAAATGAGTCAAGCCGGGAATATGAAAAATATGTTAAGGTTCAGCAACTTAGATTAACGAGACTCGTTCATGCATTGTCCGTTTTGTGGTGCGCAAGACACCAAGGTTATCGACTCTAGGCTGGTGGCCGATGGGGATCAAGTGCGCCGCAGAAGGGAGTGCTTAAGCTGCGCTGAGCGGTATACCACCTACGAGATGGCAGAATTGGTGATGCCTCGGGTGATCAAGCAAAACGGTAATCGCGAGCCCTTCGATGAGAATAAATTGCGTGCCGGCTTACTGCGTGCCCTCGAAAAGCGTCCGGTCTCTGTTGAGGATATCGAGGCGAAAATAAACCACATTAAGCATGTCTTGCGAGCAACCGGTGAGCGTGAACTGCAGTCACTGGTATTGGGTGAGTTAGTGATGGAGACTTTGAAAGCACTGGATCAAGTTGCTTATGTACGATTCGCCTCTGTTTACCGTAGTTTTCAGGATATCGCCGAATTTCGTAACGAAATTGAGCGGTTAGAAGCTGAGCCACCAAAAAATTGACCGGCTGTTAGTGCCCGCCTATGGATACCCTCTTCGACACACAGATGATGGCTCGCGCATTGCAATTAGCGCGGCGCGGGCAGTATTCGACCATGCCAAATCCCTCTGTCGGTTGTGTGTTAGTGCGCGACGGTCGCGTAATTGGCGAGGGATTTACTTGCCCAGCCGGTGGCAATCATGCAGAAATTGAGGCTCTTCAAGCTGCCGGAGATGCGGTTGGTTCTACCGCTTATGTCACGTTAGAGCCATGTAGTCATCAAGGTAAAACCGGCCCCTGTTGCAGCGCACTGATTCAGGCAGGCGTGGTACGGGTCGTAGTCGCTCTGCGCGATCCTAATCCACTGGTGCTAGGTCAGGGTCTAGAGAAATTGCGTGCTGCTGGCATCGCGGTGGAATGTGGCCTTCTGGAGAGCGAAGCTCGCGGCGTCATTCCTGGTTTTATTGCGCGCATGAGCCGAGGACGAGGGCGGGTGAGGGCTAAATTAGCCATGTCCTTAGATGGGCGCACAGCCATGGCGTCGGGTGAGAGTCAGTGGATTACGGGTCCCGCCGCAAGGCAGGATGTGCAGCGGTTGCGGGCTATGAGTTGTGCCGTTATTACTGGCGTGGGGACAGTATTGGCGGACGATTGTGCCCTGACCGTTAGACCCCAAGAATTAGGCCTATCCAGCGCAGCAGTCCGACTGGCCAGTGGCCGTCAGCCGATGCGCGTGGTGCTCGACTCACGTCTGCAAACGCCGGCTGATGCCAAGGTGCTCGATGGGACCGCGCCAACGCTGCTGTGTCATGACGAGACAGTCGCGGTGCCCACGGCGATCGCGGCTAGCGCTGTTGCGCGTCTGGCACTCCCTCGTGGTGCCAGTGGCTTAGATCTGCATTGCGTAATGGAATACCTTGCGGCGCAGCAATATAATGAAATTCTGGTAGAATCTGGCCCGCGTTTAGCCGGGGCGCTGCTGCAGGCAGGATTGTTGGATGAGCTAATTGTCTACATGGCCCCCGCGCTTCTTGGTGACAGGGCACGTCCCCTGCTGGAGCTGCCGCTGAACAACATGGCTGATAAAGTGCAACTGCAATGGGAAGATGTGCGCAAGGTCGGAACAGACTGGTGTTTTACGGCGGTTCCCATCCGAGGTAGTGAGCCCGTTCCACAGCAGCGTTAGTGAGAGAGCACGTATTATGTTTACAGGAATTATCCAAGCCGTCGGCACAGTGGCCGATATGCAGCCTCGCGGTGGTGACATGCGCCTGCGCATTCACACCGGCAAGCTCAGTTTGGAGGACGTGGCCCTCGGTGACAGTATTTGTACCAATGGTGTCTGCCTGACCGTCATCGAGCTGCCAGGCGATGGTTATTGGGCGGATGTTTCGGTGGAATCACTAAACTTCACGACGTTGGGCAATCTAGAGATGGGCTCTGCAGTGAATTTGGAAAAAGCGTTGACGCCACAGAGCCGGCTCGGTGGGCATATCGTCAGCGGCCATGTGGACGGCGTCGGTGAGGTTGTAAGCCTGATTGAAGATGCACGCTCTATTCGCGTAGTACTGCGAGCGCCCGATCAGTTGGCCAGATATATCGCTCACAAGGGTAGCGTGTGCATTGATGGTACCAGCCTCACCGTCAATGCCGTGAACGGTGCAGAATTTGATCTGAATATTATTCCTCAGACAATGGCAGAAACCGTTTTCGGGCACTATCGGCCGGGTAGTCGCGTCAATCTCGAGGTCGATGTGATAGCTCGCTATCTGGAGCGACTAATCCAAGGAGACGCTGCGTCGAGTGCCTCTGGGGCCGATTTGTCTATGGAAACGCTCGCCGAGAACGGTTTTCTGGGCGGTCTGAACACGAGCATGTGGAAACAATAGGAATGGAATTAAATAGCGTAGATGAGCTAATCAGCGACATTCGCCAGGGACGCATGGTGGTGTTGCTCGATGACGATGCTGACAGCTATAACGAAGGCGTAGTGATGGTGGCAGCTGAACACTGTAAGGCGAAGCACATCACCTTTATGGCGCGCCAGGCTCGAGGGTTGATCTGCTTGACCCTAACGAAAGAGCGCTGCCAGCAGTTGGATTTACCTCCAATGGTCGATGGTGCGCAGGGAGAAAAATCGAATTTTACACTGTCGATAGAGGGTGCTGTAGGTATCGACACGGGCATTTCTGCTGTCGACCGTGCTGCTACGGTGCAGGCTGCGGTGGCGCCTCGGGCGCAAGCGGCCGACATTGTGCAGCCAGGTCATATCTTTCCGCTCGCAGCGATGCCCGGTGGTGTGTTGACGCGGGCCGGCCATACCGAGGCGGGCTGCGATTACGCGCGACTGGCCGGTTTGCTGCCCGCAGCCGTTATTGCGGACATACTCAAGCCCGACGGCTCGGTGGCTGATGGTCAGGCGCTGCGCGAATTTGCGGCGCAACATACGTTAAAAATTGGTTCTATTGCTAACTTGATTCATTTTCGCATGGTGAACGAGCGCACTGTCCGCCGCATACGCGAGGGCACGATAGAAACTGATCACGGCCCTTTTTGTCTGACGGCCTATCAAGATCAGAATGCTGGCAAAGTCCATATCGCGTTGTCCCGCGGTGAAATTCAGGCGCATGAACCGACGCTGGTGCGTGTGCACGTACAATCTGCCATGCGTGATCTTGTGACCAGCAATATGGCTGATCATCCCACCTGGAGCTTGGGAAAATGCCTGCAGGCGGTGGCGCAAAACGGTCGCGGCGTGATCGTGCTATTGGCGCACACTGAGCATCCGGAGCAGCTGCTGGCCAGCATTGATAAGGCGCTGGGAAAGCACCACAGTCCCGCGAGCGGTGTGGTGCCGGACGCCTACAATGAGGTGGGTCTAGGCTCGCAGATTCTTAAAGATTTGGGGGTGGGAAAAATTCACCTGATGGGTGCGCCCATAAAGTACAATGCCATTTCTGGTTTTGATCTGGAAGTGCTAGATTTTATAGAGCCCGGACAATAGGAGGAAAGTATATGACTGATATCAAGACAGTTGAAGGTACATTCATCAGCGGCAAGGGCAAGTATTCTATTGTCGTCGGGCGCTGGAACAGTTTCGTTGTGGAGCATCTGTTAGAAGGCGCTCTCGACGCGTTGAGACGCCATGGGGTCAGCGATAAGCAGATCACTATCGTGCGCGCCCCGGGCGCTTTTGAAATACCGCTGGTGTGTAAAAAAGTTGCCGCAAACGGTAATGTCGACGCCATTATTGCTCTCGGCGCAGTGATTCGTGGCGGTACTCCGCACTTTGAATACGTTGCAGGCGAGTGCACTAAAGGTATTGCGATGGTGAGTATGGAGTACGACATCCCTATATCGTTTGGCGTATTAACCGTGGATACCATTGAGCAGGCTGTTGAGCGATCCGGCAGCAAGGCTGGCAATAAAGGCGAAGAGGCCGCTATGTCCGCATTGGAGATGGTAAGCCTGATGAATGCACTCGGTTAAATGCAAAAGCCGGCGCACAATACGCTCGCCGCTGAGCGCCGCAAGGCTCGGCACTACGGCATGCAGGCGCTGTATCAATGGCATATGGCGGGTACTGCAGTCAGTGACATTGAAGCGGAATTCCGCATGGATTATGATTTTAGTCATGTCGACTTGGAGTATTTCCAGTCTCTTTTACACAAAATTCCAGCCTGTCTTGATGAACTGGACGGGGCTCTGGAGCCGCTGCTGGATCGCACGTTGCAAGACTTAGATCCCATCGAGCTGACGCTATTGCGCATGGGGGTGTACGAGCTAACTTGGCGCATCGATGTACCCTACAAGGTCGTCATCAACGAAGAGGTGGCATTAGCGAAGAAATTTGGTGCTACGGACAGCCACAAGTATGTCAACGGCGTTTTGGATAAGGCCGCGAGACAATTGCGCAAGGTTGAGTTCGACGCGGCATTGTGATGTCAGGCGCCGAGTTTTCACTGATTTACCGCTATTTTTCTGATCTGGGTCGCGGTGATGCGGTAGACCTTTCCGTCGGTGATGACTGCGCCATTTTGCGTCTGGGCGAGGGCGAGCGACTCGCGACCTCCGTCGATACGATGGTCGCCGGCGTGCATTTTCCCTGCGATAGTTTCCCCGAAGATATTGCGTTTCGTGCTGTCGCTGTTGCCGCCAGTGATCTCGCCGCTATGGGCGCTAGACCGCTGGGTATGACGGTGGCGCTGACACTGCCTGAGGTGGACGAGTTGTGGCTTAATACGTTTAGTCAGGGTCTTGCTGCAGCGGTCTCGGAGTATCAGTTGCCGTTAGTCGGCGGTGACACCACGCGGGGGCCACTGTCAATCTCGGTACAGGTGATGGGCGCGCTGCCCATGACGTTGGCTACACTGCGAAGCGGCGCGCGGGCAGGGGATCAGGTTTATGTGTCTGGTACTCTGGGCGATGCGGCTGGTGCCCTGGCTTTTTTAAAGGGGCAGTGGCAGCCGACACCCGATTATGCTGAGTATCTGCTGGATCGTTTCAATCGGCCTCGGGCGCGCCTTGAGCTTGGCCGGGCGTTATTAGGCCGAGCTACCGCAGCCATCGACGTGTCCGATGGCCTGCTAGCAGATGCCGGGCACATCGCTGCAGCAAGCGGCGTGAAGATCTGCATTGAGACCGAACGTCTGCCGTTGTCTGGCGCTCTGCGTTCTCATGGCTGCTCTCAAACGATTTTGCAATGGGCACTGGCTGGCGGAGATGATTATGAGTTATGTTTCTGTCTGCCGGCTGATGAATCGCCGCCCGCCGGCAGTGCGCGAATAGGACAGGTGCAGGCGGGCGCTGGGGTGGACTTCGGATTGGACATTGACATACCGCATGGATATCAGCACTTTGATCACTAGAAAGCGCCGTCTGATCAGACCATTGCTAGCGACACCTGAACACGGTAATGACCATGCCCGCATCACCCGATAGTCATTTGAAATCGCAGCCAGCGCCGGATTTTTGGCGTTATCCCGTACAATTTTTGGCTTTTGGCTTTGGCAGTGGATTGTCTCGCAAGGCCCCCGGCACAGCGGGCACATTAATGGCGGTGCCGATTTATCTGCTCATTGGCGACTGGAGCCTTCTTTATTACTCATTTTTTATTATCGTCTGTGCCGCGCTAGGTGTCTGGATTTGTGGCGCCGCCAGCCGGCAATTGGAGGTTCATGATCACCCAGGGATTGTGTGGGATGAATTTGTCGGATACTGGATCACCCTGTGGGCAGTGCCGTTTGACTGGGCATGGATTGTTGCAGGGTTTTTAGCATTTCGCGTGTTCGATATTATCAAGCCGTGGCCGGTGAGTGTTCTGGATAGAAAGGTCGGTGGTGGATTTGGTATCATGATTGACGATGTTCTGGCCGGCGCGATGGCCTGTGCGACATTGCACATTGCGCTGTATTTTATCTAGCATCGCGCCTGAGGTCTCTGCATGCACACAAAGAGAGTGCTTACTTTAGCAGCGGTCGGTCTGCTAATGCTGGCGGCGCAGGCACGCGGGGAGCCTGCCTCTGTTGTAGTCGAGGCGTTTTTGGGGGAGGCCGCTGTATTGATGATTGATGGCCAGCGTAAAATGTTGGAAGTGGGGCAGTCCTTTGCCGGTGTAACATTGATTGCGACGGGCGCTGCGACGGCCACGCTAGACATCGATGGACGCATGAAAACAGTCGGACTGTCCCAGCACGTGACCACTGCGTATCAGAAAATCGAAGAACGCGTTGTCACCATCCCCCGTGATGCAAAGCTGCAGTATCGGACTAACGCGATTATCAATGGTCGCGGCGCACTGGTGCTGGTTGATACTGGCGCCAATGTCATCGCCATCAATGCCTCTCAGGCCAGGGCGTTGGGTATCAATTACAGTGACGATGGCATCCCATCCCAAGTGGAAACGGCTAGTGGCGTGGTTGCCGCCCACGCTGTGACTCTGCAGTCGGTTAACGTTGGAGGGCTGCAGGTCGATAATGTCCCAGCGGTGGTCGTAGAGGGCGATTATCCCGCCACGGTTTTGTTGGGTATGAGCTATTTACGGCATGTCAAACTGCAGGAACAGAACGGAACCCTATCTTTGTCGAAATCCCAATAGGCAGCACTCGCACCAGATCACACAAAGCTGCTAGACTATGCGACCTTTTCTTACGGATGTTCCGCGTGGCATTGCGCTTCATAGAGTCCACTCTCCTACCCACAGTTTGGGGTAAGTTTGATCTCCACGGGTTTGAGGACGATGAGTCCAATAAAGAGCACGTGGTCCTGACTATGGGCGATGTGTCCAACGGGGAGCCGGTATTGACCCGTGTGCACTCTGAGTGCCTTACTGGGGATTCCCTATTCAGCATGCGTTGTGACTGTGGCAGCCAGTTGCAGGCCGCGATGGAGGCCATTGCACAGGAGGGCAGGGGGGCACTGTTCTACTTGCGCCAAGAGGGACGAGGCATCGGTTTGCTCAATAAGATCAAGGCCTACAAACTGCAGGACGCTGGCGCAGACACGGTTGAGGCTAATGAGCGACTGGGCTTTGGGGCGGATATACGCGACTACAGCATGTTGCAGTCAATGATTGAGCACCTTGGCATCAGCGCTGTGCGATTAATGACTAACAATCCGCGCAAAGTAGCGGCAATGGAGGAGCAGGGCGTTGAGGTCGTTGCACGGATTGCTCTGCACACCACCAGTAACCCGCACAATGAAAAGTATCTGCAGACCAAGGTGGGAAAGCTTGGTCATATGATAGAAGGCAACGATTAGTCTGCGCAGTCCGCCGGCCCAGCTTGGTCAGCAGTCGCGAGAGACGATGTAGTGAGCCATTTCCCGCAAAGGATCAGCGGTGTTTGCGAATTCTCCCAAGGCACCTATTGCTGCCTGCAATAATCGCTGAGATTCCTTTTTGGCACCGCTTAACCCCATCAGGCTGACGTAGGTTGGTTTATTGGCCTCACTATCCTTGCCTTGCGTTTTGCCCAGCGTTTGCGTATCGCCTTCGACATCGAGGATGTCATCAACCACTTGGAATGCTAGGCCGATGTGGCCGCCATAGGCGCCCAGAGCAGATAATTGCTCGGCGCTGGCATCGGCGGCGATCCCGCCCATTGTCAAGGCGGCGCGGATAATGGCGCCGGTTTTATAGGCGTGCATCGACTGCAGTTGTTGCAGGCTTAGGTCAGTGTTAGTGGCCTTAATATCCATAGCCTGCCCGCCCACCATGCCCTGTAGCCCGGCAGCCTTAGCTAACGACTTAATCAAGGTCACACGCTGTATAGGGCGGAAACCAGCAGCATTTGCCAACAGTTCAAAGGCCTGCGCTTGCAGCGCATCGCCCGTCAATATGGCCGTCGCCTCATCAAATGCTTTGTGACAACTTGGTCGGCCTCGGCGCACATCGTCATCATCCATTGCGGGCAAGTCGTCGTGTATCAAGGAATAGGTGTGAATCATTTCCAATGCGCAGGCGACGTGATCCAAACCTGTGCCCTGACCGTTATGTCCTACAGCCCGAGCGGCTGCATAGACCAGAGTCGGGCGAACGCGTTTACCGCCATTAGTCAGCACATACCTATAGGCTTGGATAATCGGGTCAAGAGCCTCTCCCATGCCTACAGCCACTGTCGCTTGATTTGCAGCGATGTCAGCCAACTGACGATCGACCTGGTCTTTGCTGGCCTGGAGAAAGTTATGAAAACGTTTGCTCACTCGGTGTTTCCGTCAGTAAACGGTTCTAGTTTGGGCTCTCCATCGTCCTCTAGCAGCAATCTCACCTTTTGCTCAGCTTCATTTAAGGTCTGCTGCGCTTGGCGAATGAGTTTGATGCCCTGCTCGAAAGCATTGAAGGACTCCTCAAGGGATGACTGCTCGTCCTCCAGTGTGCGGATCGTGCCCTCTAGTTGAGCAACGGTTGCTTCTATATCAAGTTTTTTAGTTTTAGCCATAACATCAGTACCTGTGTGGAAGGTGCGCCCGAGGCGTGGGTGTGACAGTAAAAGTATAGGGTTTATGCGTCGGGCAGGTTGTCCGCAGTATTAGGGCTTAGACACCGAGGTGCTCTTTAGTCGGTGCATATGCAGAGGCGCTACTCAATTTCGCTTTTATAGCGCGCTCTATGCCGGGACCATCGAGTCCAATCCATGCGTGCTGCTCTTCTGATGCTCCGTGTTCAATAAAGTGGTCGGGAATGCCGAGATTCAGTACCCCCACCAAAAGATGCTGCTCGGCCAAACATTGGTTGACACCAGAACCGGCTCCCCCACTAATGGCGTTGTCTTCCAGCGTAACCAGCAGGTCGTATTCTCCAGCCAGCGTTTCGATTATTTTGGTATCCATGGGCTTCACCCAACGCATATCCACAACCGCCGCATTCAATGTTTCGGCCGCCAGCAGGGCTTCTGGTAGTAGGGCGCCAAAGTTGAGAATGGCGACTTGTTTCCCGCTGCGCACTTCTCGCGCTTTACCAATCGGCATTTGAACTAACTCATCAGCAATTAAGGCGCGAGGCCCTGTCCCCCGCGGGTAGCGAATGGCTGCTGGCCCCGGATACTGATAAGCAGTGTAAAGCATCTGCCGACACTCATTTTCGTCAGAAGGCGCGCCAATAACTAGGTTTGGAATACAGCGCAGGTAACTGAGGTCAAAGGCCCCATGATGCGTTGGCCCATCTTCTCCCACCAGTCCCGCTCTATCGATGCCGAAGGTGACATCAAGGTTCTGCAGGGCAATGTCGTGAATCAACTGGTCGTAGCCGCGCTGTAAGAAAGTGGAGTAGATGGCAACCACGGGTTTGAGTCCATCACAGGCCATGCCTGCGGCCATAGTCAGCGCATGCTGCTCAGCAATGGCCACATCGTAGTAACGGTCGGGGAAGCGCTTAGAAAACTCCACCATGCCAGAGCCTTCACACATAGCGGGCGTGATGCCGACCAGGCGATTGTCGCGCTCTGCCATATCACACAGCCAGCGCCCAAATACTGCCTGATATTTGGGTCCGCTGGGCTTGGGTTCTGTAACTGCTGCCAACGGCCCCTTCGGCTTGACCTCAATCTTGTTGACGGCGTGATAGCCGATAGGATCTTGTTCGGCAGGCTGGAAGCCCTTACCTTTCATTGTACGGATATGCAGGAATTGCGGTCCGTCCAGATCTTTCATATTCGTCAGAGCTTGGAGTAATCCCGGCAGGTCGTGGCCGTCGAGTGGGCCAATATAGTGAAAGCCTAACTCTTCGAACAGCGTTCCGGGTGCGACCATGCCTTTGAGGTGCTCCTCCGTGCGCTTGGCTAACTCCCAGGCAGGTTGAATTTTCTGTAGAACTCTTTTTGAGCCCTTGCGCATGGAGATATAAAATTTGCTGGCCCAAATTTTTGCAAAGTACGTTGCGAGCCCGCCTTTGTTGTGTCCGATAGACATTTGGTTGTCGTTCAGAATGACCAGCATATTGGGCCGCTCATGGCCGGCGTGAGCGAGTGCCTCAATAGCCATACCGCCGGTGATCGCGCCATCACCGATGACGGCGATGACCTTGCGATTGATGCCCTGCTGTCTAGCTGCCAGCGCCATGCCCATGGCAGCAGAAATGCTGGTAGAAGAGTGTCCCACACCAAACGTGTCATACTCACTTTCCGCCCGCTTGGGAAAGCCTGCCAATCCGTCTGCCTGTCGCATGCTGTGCATCTGCTGCCGGCGGCCCGTGAGAATTTTATGCGGATAGGTCTGGTGACCCACATCCCAGACGATCCGGTCATGAGGTGTGTTGTAGATATGGTGCAAGGCGACAGTGAGTTCGACCACACCCAGTCCTGCGCCAAAATGCCCGCCCGTCTGACCCACGCTATACAGGAGATAAGCCCTGAGCTCTTCCGAAAGTTGCAGCAGTTGCAGCGTATTCAGGGCATGCAGAGAATCCCCCTGCTCAAGTCTGTCCAGCAGCGGGGTATCAGGTGGAATGGTAGGTAAGTCCGAGGGCATGGTGTAATTCTAGCGTATCCTAGTGCAAAAGTGGGAGTTGCCATGCTGAACAATTGCCTGATTTTCAACCTCGAGCTTTGCCGGTGTGCCAGCAGGCGGAAAAGCGCCGGCCATGCCAGGATGGGCCTGTGGCAGTGCTATCGCGGCACAATGCAACGCGCGGCTTGCTTCACTGTGAGGAATAGTCTTTGAAGTTGTGGATTTGACGACGCTGTTTCTTGGTGGGTCTGTGAGCCGAGCGATCTATCACGCCTCCAGCGGATTTGCGCGCCAGTGCCTCCTTTTCTCGTCTAGCAAGGCTTTCGGTGGTTTCCTCATAAAGCAACTGGGCTTCGGGTGCACCGCGGCGCTTATCGCTAAGCTGTTTAATCCGCACCACCTTCTCATCTGAGCCCTGACGTATTTGCAGAATGTCACCCGCAGAGATTTCCTTAGACACTTTTACGCGTCGGCCATCCAGGTGTACTTTGCCGCCCTCAATGGCGGCTTTGGCAAGGCTGCGTGTCTTAAAAAAGCGGGCCGCCCACAGCCATTTGTCCAAGCGCACTTTTAGACTTTGATCATTGGAGGCCTTCACACTTTAGGGCCAGGCGGCATAATTTCATCAAAATGGTGAATCCCTCGAAAACGTGTATCAATGCGCTTCTGACGCTGACTGTCCGGCTGCAGCAGGGTTAGTAAATGGGCGATGCCATATTGCTGTGCGCTGGCCAGAACGTTCTCGGTATCATCGATCAGTAGGGTGCGGGAGGGGTCAAAAGGGTGTAGCTGTTGTAACCGGTGCCAAAACATTTGTTCCTCTTTCGGTGCAAGTAAATCGTGTGAGACGACTACCCGGTCGAACCACTGGGTTATATCAACCTGATTCATCTTGACCTCCAGTGTCTTGCGGTGCGCGTTGGTGACCATCAGCACGTCCCTATGACTGTTATGCAGCTGGGTGAGAAACTCGATAGCAAACGGTCTGGCGCTGATCATGTGTTGGAGCTCCCGCTTGAGGGCGACGATGTCCATATCTAGCCGTTGTGACCAATGATCAAGGCTGTACCATGGTAACGTGCCTTGTTTGGCACTGGATTCCCCAAACAAATAGGCGCTGGCTTTTTCTTTGGATATTTTATGTTGCACAGCATAGGCGTGCGGCAGATACTCGATCCAAAAATAGTTGTCGAAGTGCAGGTCCAGCAGAGTGCCGTCCATGTCCAATAATACAGTGTCTATACGGCTCCAGTTAATCATGCGTTATTATCGGGCCCCAGTCGCGAGTAAGCATTGATCGTTGGCTATGATTATGCCTTTTTTTGCCTTTTTTCGCAGCGTTTAAAGGGCCAGAGACTGAGCAGTGCTATAGTGTCGGTTATGGTAACAAATATGGAACAGCAAGACTTACAGCAATGGGTGTCGCCATTACTCGATTTGTGCCTACAGGCGGGTCAGGCTATTTGCGCGCACTACCACGCCCCGGCATCTGCCGATTATCAATCTAAACAGGATGATTCACCGTTAACGCTTGCTGATCTTGCTTCTCACGCAATACTGCAGGCTGGTTTGACTTCGCTGGATGCGACTGTTCCTGTCCTGTCGGAGGAGTCGGTGCCGGCTGATATTGCGCATCGCCGTCAGTGGCGTCGCTATTGGCTCATTGATCCACTTGATGGCACCAAAGAATTTTTGGCCAGAACAGGCCAGTTCACGATCAACATTGCCCTTATCGATGACCACAGACCCGCGCTAGGCCTTCTGTACTTGCCCTTGGAGCAGATCGCCTATGTCGGCATTCCCGGTCAACGGGCGGCAACTTACAGCGTCACCGAAGATGGCGGCTGGTCGGTTTGCGAGCTGGTGCCGCCTCTGCTGCGGCCAGATCAGCCCCTTGTGGTCTTGGCGAGCCGACGCCATGGGGGTGAGCGGCTGCAAACGTGCCTTGAATGGGTGGAAAAGAATTGGCCCTGTGTGGCACGAAGCAACATGGGCAGCGCATTAAAATTTTGTTGTATGGCACGAGGCCAGGGGGATTTCTATCCACGTTTTGCGCCATGTTGTGAATGGGATACGGCGGCGGGTCAAGCGCTATTAGAAGCTGTCGGGGGTTGCCTGGTTGGGCTAAACGGAGAGCCGCTGCGCTATAATTGCGGTGACTCACTCTATAGCCCGCCGTTCTATGGTATGGCTGATGGCGCCCATCCTCTATGGGAGCGGTTACTGCAGGTAGGGTTAGATTAGTGTGTTTGTGAACATTAGTAGGTTTGTGTCAGCATTTACTCAGGGTTTAGAGTTATACTCTCGACTAAGAACCGTACTGGCAGTAGCAAATACCTGATGAATGAGCCACCTGAAAACGACGTTGTTGGCGATACGGAAGCGGCTAACGAATTAGTCACGCCCGGGATGCGTTTGATGAACTTGCAAACCAAACATCGGGCGCTGGATATGCAGATAGAAGAGCTGCACGGCTTTCCTTATCAGAACCAGATATTGCTACAGCGCCTGAAAAAAGAAAAGCTACGCCTCAAGGACGCCATCATTCGGCTTAAAGACGATATGATCCCTGATCTCAACGCTTGATATTTTTACTAGACGCTTTCACTGGGATTTTTCATCGGAGCTTTGTCAGTTGGGCATGCTTCGAGTTGCAATAGAACCCGCTTAGCCTCCAGTCCGCCAGCGAAACCGGTCAGACGTCCATTGCTGCCAATGACCCGGTGGCAAGGCACCACAATGGGCAAGGGGTTGCGTCCGCTGGCGGCTCCGACCGCTCGCGCTGCAGCCGGACTATCGATGTTGCGGGCGATATCCTTGTAGCTGCGCAAGTGGCCATATGGAATGTCAGTGAGGGCTTTCCAGACAGATTGTTGAAAGGGTGTGCCTGTCGCTCCCAACGGCAATTCAAAACGCTGTCGCTTGCCGGCAAAGTAATCGGTCAGTTGATGTGCGCAATTGACCAACACGCGATTCGAGGTTTCAACAGCCCCTTCAGCATATTGCCCTTCGAATTCAATCTTAACGAGCTGAGTGCCATTCGAGACCAGTCGCAATATGCCGATCGGTGTACTTTGGTGCAGATAATTCATACGCTCAAGCGTCTCTGCCATCAAGTGAGCGAGCGGGGTTACGGCACTCCGGCGGCTCAGTCGAGGTCTTGATGAATTGGTTTTGGATAGGAATGTCAATTGTCATGTTGGAGGAACTATTGTCCGGGACAGCAATCATAGGTGCAGCGCGCTAGATGCACCAGTCACAATCGGCACGATATAACCGCACTTGAAAGGCTGCGTTATGCGCCTCAGGCTATTATACTAGAGGGCTTTATAGAATGCGTTCAGTGCGGCGTGTGATGGGAGGGACTAATGCTCAAATTTTTCTTGCCAGTGTTATCGTTGTTTATCGTGGTGTCCCAGTCCTGCGCCTATGCGTCCGCGCAACAGGCGAACATTCACAGGTTAGATCCATTGCTGCAGCGAGTGGAGGCATCACTTAAAGCGCACCAAGCGTTGGTTGAACAGTTGCGCGTGGACCAGGCAACATTGTTAGCGTTGGGTCGCGCTGCCGGCGATGACCTGCAGCCAATTTTCGTCGCTGAATTCAAGGATTATCGCGACTCGGTTCAAGCTGCTGTATCTGTGAGCAGCGCTGTAGCTGCAGTGAGTCAGACAGCGTTCCGATTGTTCGAGGAATGGCGAGACGAAATTGGCTATCTGACAGATGCTCGCCTGAAGGCAGAGAACGAGACGCAATTTGCAGCAAGTCGGCAGCGCTATGAGAAATTGATTAAGCCACTGCAAAACTCTGAAGCCATGATCGACCCAGTCTTGGCTGACCTTAGAAAGTTTTTAATTTACTTCAAGTACGCGCTAAATGAATCTTCGGTAGGGTCACGAAAGACGGAGTTAAGTGACACAAACGATAATATTGAAGCACTAATCAATGCGTTGACAGCGTCCATCGTTGATTCTAAAGTTTTTTTGGACGAAACATAGTGATCAAAGGCATTATTCTATGAATCTTGTTGTGTATGCAATTCCCTTTTTTATACTCGCCATTGTGCTGGAGTTTTTTTATGGCTGGGTTAAAGAACGCAATACCTATCGCCTGAACGACAGCATCAGCAGTCTCTTTCTAGGTATTTTAAGTCAGGCGATGCGATTTGTTACCTTGGGCGTCGGTGGCGCTATCTATTATCTGATCACCGAACATTTCTCTACGCCGCTAATGGATCCGCACCACTGGGCCACTTGGGTTGTGGCCATGATATTGTATGATTTCTGTTATTACTGGCTGCACCGAATGGGCCATGAACGGACGATTTTGTGGGCGGCTCATGTCGCACATCACCAAAGCGAGGACTACAATCTGACGACTGCTCTGCGAC
Source organism: Halioglobus sp. (assembly GCA_029246385.1). Classification (GTDB taxonomy): domain Bacteria; phylum Pseudomonadota; class Gammaproteobacteria; order Pseudomonadales; family Halieaceae; genus Marimicrobium. The sequence goes on along the minus strand of JAQWNG010000044.1, from coordinate 82,962 downwards.
AGACCAGCACAGGCTTTTTATTTGGTTGGGTGTTCTTTGTTCCGATGTATATGCTGGGCATTCCTGCAGAAGTGGTGATCACCGTCGGGTCAATCAACCTGATTTACCAGTTCTGGGTGCACACTGAGCATATTCCTAAACTGGGTTGGTTCGAATGGATTTTCGTCTCGCCTTCCAATCATCGAGTGCACCATGCCCAGAATGATCTCTATATGGATCGCAACTACGGCGGCTTGTTTATAATTTGGGACCGCGTATTTGGAACGTTTCAGGAAGAACGAAAAGACGATCCTGTGGTGTTTGGTATTCGAGGTGCGCTTAACAGTTGGAACCCGGTAAAAGCGTTAACGCATGTATACATTGATATGGCGAAAGACAGTTGGAGTGCGGCTCGTTGGCGTGACAAAATGAGGGTCTGGGTAGCCCACACCGGTTGGAGGCCAGCGGATGTGGCGCTGCAGTATCCCCGCCAAAAGACCGACCTTCGTGACTTCAAGCGGTATGATCCGAAAATCAGTTGGCTAGTATCGATGTATTGTCTCTTCCAATTAGTGTCGGTTGGGCTGTTGCTTGGCGCAATGCAAAGCGCAGAACTTGCATACTGGCACGGCGTTGCTGGCTGGGTAGTCGTTCTAGCGACAGCCATCACCACAGCGCTATGGCTCGAAGGTGGTGCGGCTAGTGACTTGAATCGATGGGAACTGCTGCGACTGGGTGCTTTGAGTTTATTGGTTTTGTTATTCTGGAGCAGAGGGGTGAGCGTTAGCGCTTTAGCGCCGACTTTAATGTATGCGGGTATGAACGCGCTGTTCTTATTGTTTTTACTGCGCCCGCAGCCACTGCATAATTCGAAAGTTGCTCGCTAAGCGCTTCAATTGTTTTGACACAGTAGGAGGGGCTCTACACTGCTGGAGGTACTGCCATTGTCGAGGTACAAGATTCCGCCGACGATGCTGACATTCAGCTGCACCGTGCGATTTAGAAGATGGGCTGCGGACTGGGTTTCGGGCCAGTCAAGTCGCCATACTTGTAAATGCGGTAGTGCGCTGATTGCTGCTTGATTTAGTTTCCACCAGGTAGGTGTGCTTTTGGCGAACGCGTAGACGCTCACCTGATGCGCTCGACCGCAAGCTTTGCGCAGGCGAAGTTCCTCTGGATGGCCAACTTCTATCCACTGCTCAATTTCCCCGCTGTCACTGTGTGTCCACAAGTCTGGCTCATCAGCGGTGGCCATGCCTTTGGTAAAATCAAGCCCGCGGGCACAGTTCAAGCAGTAAGCCAGTAGCCTCACCATCATGCGCTCTAGCGTTTCCGATGGGTGCTTAGCGATGGTCAGGGATAGCGCCTCATAGCAATCACGATCGCTATCCGCCAGTTCGATCTGAGCTTTATAAATGGTTGGTTTTAGTGCCATTGCTATCGTCAGTCCTTAAAGCAAGCCAGAGCATACGGTATTTCCTCTGTCGTGTAAGCTAGCGCTGTAGTGTCAGCGGCGGGCGAGGTGTAAAGGGGCGCGCAGCGGCGAGTCATAAAGCGTGTTGCTTATTGCTTTGCGAGGCGCGCCTGCGCCACAGCGGATGCGTTAGTGCGGCCGAGAGTAGCCGAAATTCGGCTCCCTGCCGCAATCAATAGTTCCAGGTCAATGCCGGTTGCGATACCCATGCCGTGGAGCATGTAGATCACATCCTCGGTGGCCACATTACCTGAGGCGCCCGGGGCATAGGGACAGCCACCCAGTCCGGCGACGGATGCGTCAATGGTGTGAATGCCATGCTGGAGTGCAATTAGGATATTGCTCAGGGCTTGGCCGTATGTGTCGTGGCAGTGCACGGCCAGTTGATCGGGGTTAAAGCGTGCGAGCAGGACACGCAGCAGACGTTCCATGCTCCCTGCGTTGCCGATGCCAATGGTGTCGCCTAATGAAACCTCATAACACCCCATCTCAAACAACTGAGCCGTAACCTCTGCCACGCTTTGCGCGGACACCTCCCCCTCATAGGGGCAGCCGAGTGCGCAGGACACGTAACCGCGCACCGGTATATTGTGCCGCTGTGCGGCTCCCATTACCTCGCGAAAACGTACTAGGCTCTCTTCAATGCTGCAGTTGATGTTCTTATGAGAGAAGGTCTCTGAGGCAACGGCGAAAATGGCTACTTCGTCAGCGCCGACGGCCAAAGCACGCTCAAACCCCAGAAGGTTGGGTGTGAGGGCGCAGTAGCGAACCCCTGGGCGGCGCTCAATGCGGCTAAAGACCTGTTCACTATCAGCCATTTGCGGTACCCACCTTGGATTCACAAAACTGCCTGCTTCAATGTAGGAGTGACCGGCATGAGTAAGGTCGTCTATCAGCTGTAGCTTGGCGGCAAGGGGGATGGTTTGAGATTCACTTTGAAGGCCATCTCGGGGGCCGACCTCTACCAGCCGAACTGTTGCAGGAAGGCTCATGAATGACTACTCCTCACTGACGGCAAGGTCGACCAGTGCTGCACCGCCATCGACTAAATCGCCACTCTTGTAATGAAAGGTTTGCACTATGCCGCGATAGGGTGCACGGATAGTATGCTCCATTTTCATTGCTTCCATGACCAACAGTGCTGCGCCAGTTTCTATCTGATCACCCACTTGTGCTAGCAGAGTAACAATTTTACCGTTCATTGGCGCACAGAGTTTGCCATCGGCATCGGTACTTTTTGTCTCGCCGGTGTCGGCAAAGACCTCATGGAAGTGGCAGGCACCCTCGGGTAAATAAAGAGTAAAACTGCCGCGCGCGTGCGCCAGAGTGACACGTCGTCGGTGTCCCGCACTCTCAAAATATAGTGTACCGTCCTCTAATGTGCCCGCCAATAGCGTTTCATGACCCAGTGCCTGCACCCTATACTGCTCGCCCCGTTGTTCTAATTCGACCGTGTAGTCTTGTTGCTGGCAGTGCAGGGTAATGCGGTGACTGTGCGGTTCATTGAGACGCCACGCGTTGTTGTCCTGCCAAGGAGAGTAGGGGTCAAGGCTGGAGGTGGTCAGTCTGACTAGTGACCGCTTGTGCAGTAGTAACGATAATGCGGCCAGAGGCAATTCGCGCGCGAGGTCTCGAGTGTGTGTATAAAGAAGTAAATTTTTGTGCTCATCGATAAAGCCAGTACTGAGTTGAGCCTCTTCAAAGGGAGGGCAGGTGGAAAGTTTGTATAGAAAGTCGAGATTGGTGACTGCTCCGCTGATGCGGTACTGGGATAGGGCGTCACCGAGCCTGCGTAATGCGCGATCACGCGACTCATCCCAAACGATTAACTTAGCGATCATAGGGTCGTAGTACATGCTGATATGATCACCCTGGGACACGCCGGCGTCCAATCGTATATAACGCGATTCTTCAGGGGCTAGCAACACTTCCAATGTCCCTGTAACCGGCAAAAAGTCGTTATCAGGGTCTTCCGCGTAGACTCGTGCCTCAAAAGCGTGCCCGCGAATCTGCACCGCTTCTTGCGTCAGTGGAAGGGGTTCACCACAGGCGACCAGAAGTTGCCACTCTACAAGGTCTAGCCCCGTAATCATCTCCGTGACCGGGTGTTCAACCTGCAGCCGGGTATTCATCTCCATGAAATAAAAGCTACCGTCCTGTTGAAGCAGAAACTCTACGGTGCCCGCTCCGCGATAGTCGATTGCGCGCGCCGCTGTTAGTGCCGCCTCACCCATCGACTGCCGCAGCGTGTCCGTCATGCCCGGCGCGGGCGCTTCTTCAATAATTTTTTGGTGACGCCGCTGCACTGAGCAATCTCGCTCCGCTAGGTGAATGCCGTGTCCCATATGATCAAAAAATATCTGAAATTCCACGTGTCGTGGCCTGATAAGATATTTTTCCACTAGCATTTTATCGTCACTAAAACTGGCCAGGGACTCGCGTTTGGCAGCAGCCAACGCCTCGTCAAACCCATCTTCTGACCACACCTGCCGCATCCCTTTACCGCCGCCGCCAGCGGTTGCCTTGAGTATGACAGGGTATCCGATTGCTTGGGCCGCAGATTTGAGCTGTGCCGGATCCTGGGCGTCCCCATGATAGCCGGGCACTAATGGCACACCCGCTTGCTCCATAATACGTTTGGCCGCAGATTTGCTGCCCATGGAGGCAATCGCTGCAGCACAAGGGCCAATAAATACCACACCCTGATCGGCGCAGGTCGCTGCAAAATCAGCATTTTCGGATAGGAAACCATAGCCTGGGTGTATGGCTTCCGCGTGCGTGATTTTTGCGGCTGCCAGTATCTTCTCTCCCAACAGATAAGACTCTCGCGCTGGACCTGCGCCAATGAGGATTGCCTCGTCCGCTAGTTTCACATGCATCGCATCGCGATCTGCATCTGAATACACTGCGACGGTTGACACACCCATACGCCGTGCCGTTTTGATGATTCGGCAGGCAATTTCACCACGATTAGCAATGAGAATTTTTTTAAACATAGGCCCTAACCCCACATTCTATTAAGCACAAAGCCTAGAGACGAAAGACAACCATCCATTAAGCACGTCACATTCTGAAAACGCCAAAAGACGTCTCCTCAATTGGTGCGTTCAGTGATGCTGAAATACATAAACCCAAAACTGTTCGGGTGTCTGCCGGATCGATCACGCCGTCATCCCACAATCGTGCTGATGCGTAGTAGGGGTGACCCTGCTCTTCATACAAATCGATGATAGGCTGCTTGAAGTCAGCTTCCTCTTTGGCACTCATGTGTTCGTCGTCGCGTGCCATCTGATCTTGTTTGACTGTGGCTAGAACGCCAGCGGCCTGCTCACCCCCCATGACTGAAATTCGAGCGTTAGGCCACATAAAAAGGAAGCGAGGCTCATAGGCGCGTCCACACATAGCGTAGTTACCCGCGCCGAATGAACCGCCTATCATTACCGTAAACTTGGGTACCCTCGCGCAAGCTACGGCGTGCACCATTTTTGCACCATGACGGGCGATGCCCCCTGCCTCATATTGCTTCCCCACCATGAAACCCGTAATGTTCTGCAGAAATACCAAGGGTATTTTTCGCTGTGCGCACAATGTGACGAAGTGAGCGCCTTTGACCGCCGACTCGCTGAACAGTATGCCGTTATTAGCGACAATACCCACCGGGTAGCCATGAATACGCGCGAAGCCACAGACCAGGGTCTCCCCGAACAACGCTTTGAACTCATCAAAATCTGAGCCATCGACTATGCGGGCAATGACGTCGCGAACATCGTAAGGCTGTTTGGTGTCAGTGGGAATCACGCCATATATATCTGTTACGGGGTAGAGCGGTTCAACGCTCGGCTGCACATCTAGGGTGACGTGTTTGATCCGATTTAAGCGACTGACAGCGCGACGCAGCAGCTCCAGGGCGTGATGATCATTATTCGCATAGTGGTCGGTGACCCCAGAGGTGCGGCAGTGCACGTCTGCTCCGCCCAACTCTTGCGCCGAAACAATTTCACCCGTCGCGGCTTTTACTAGCGGAGGTCCACCTAAAAAAATAGTCCCTTGATCTTTAACAATAATGGATTCATCTGCCATGGCGGGTAAATAGGCACCACCAGCGGTGCAAGAACCCATCACCGCAGCGATCTGCGGAATCCCCTTTGACGACATACGTGCCTGATTGTAGAACGCGTGCCCGAAGTGCTCGCGATCCGGAAAGACAGCGTCTTGTAGCGGTAAAAAGGCTCCACCAGAATCCACGAGGTAGAGGCAGGGGAGGTGATTTTCCTCGGCAATGGTTTGCGCTCGACCCTGTTTTTTTACCGTGAGCGGATAGTAGGTGCCACCCTTCACTGTGGCGTCGTTTATAAAAATCATGCACTCCAGCCCCGATACGCGGCCAATACCGGTAATGATTCCAGCGCCAGGCACATCGTCCGTATAGACGTTATAGGCGGCCAACTCAGACAGCTCTAGAAAGGGCGAGCCAGGGTCTAGTAGTGCGTTGAGACGTTCTCGTGGGAGTAACTTGCCGCGCGAGGTGTGACGTTCTTGGGCCTTGCTGCCACCTCCTTGATGAATGATGTTAACCCGCCGCCGCAGGTCATCAACCTGCGCTTTTAGGTGTTCCCGGTTTTTTCCAAAGCTTTCGTCTCGAGTGTTAATGCGTGAATCGAGCAGTGTCATATGTGTGCTCCTAAGCCGTGGCTTTAAACAGTTCGCGGCCGATGAGCATGCGCCGTATTTCTGACGTGCCAGCGCCGATTTCATACAGTTTGGCGTCGCGCAGCAGGCGTCCAACGTTGGCGTCATTGGTATAACCGAACCCCCCCAGCGCCTGTATTGCCTGCAGCGCCATTTGAGTGGCTTTCTCCGCCGTATACAGAATCACTCCAGCACAGTCTTGGCGTGTTTCCTCGCCGCGGTCGCAGGCGCTCGCTACGGCATACAAATAGGCGCGGCAGGCATTTAGACTAGTGTACATATCTGCCAGCTTGCCCTGCATCAGCTGGAACTCTCCAATGCTTTGGCCAAATTGTTTGCGCTGATGCAGATAAGGTAGAACCTCGTCCAGGCACGCTTGCATGATTCCTACCGGCCCTCCCGACAGCACGACACGTTCATAGTCTAGCCCCGACATGAGAATTGCTACACCGTCCCCTTCGCCATGCAGCCTGTTTTCGACCGGCACCTCACAATCCTGAAAAACTAGCTCACAGGTGTTCGAACCGCGCATACCGAGCTTGTCAAGTTTGGGCGAGCGGGAGAACCCCGGTGCATCGCGCTCGACGATGAACGCAGTAATACCTCTGGACCCGGCTGCAGGATCAGTTGCGGCATAAATAATGTAGACATGGGCATCGGGTCCGTTGGTGATCCACATTTTGGTACCGTTAAGGATGTAACGATCACCCTGTTTGCGGGCATTTAATTTCATGCTCACCACGTCAGAGCCGGCGTTGGCTTCTGACATGGCCAGTGCTCCTATGTGTTGCCCTGAACACAACTTTGGAAGATATCTTTGTTTTTGCTCCTCATTGCCGTTCTTGCCCAACTGGTTGAGGCAGAGATTAGACATGGCACCGTAGGACAGCCCGACAGAGGCGGAGGCGCGACTAACCTCCTCCATTACTACGGAGTGGGCGAGATGGCCCATACTGCTGCCGCCGTAGCGATCTTCTATGGTAATGCCCAGCAGGCCCATATCGCCTAGCGTCTGCCATAGATCCATCGGGAACGCATTACTGCGGTCTATCTGCGCTGCGCGCGGCGCGATTTCTTTTTGGCACATTTGATACACCGCATCTCGCAGCATATCTATGTCTTCTCCAAGGCCAAAATTGAGGGTAGGGTGGGTGCAGGTCATAAAGAATGTCCTATTAGTTTTTTTGGGGTACTGCATTTGTACTCTGGCGTTTTCCGAGTGCTGTCTCGCACAACGCCAGTACGTCATTGAGTCCTGTCAGCATGTCATCGATATCGTCTTTTTGCTGAATAAATCGCGCTCGGCGCTCTGAGATCGTACTGATAAGTGAGAGTAGTTGTTGCGTGTTATTGCGCTGTGGATCGTACAGATCAATCACGTCGACGCTTTCCTGCAGTGTCATACCAATACGTTTCCCGCGCAGGATTAGCTTTATGCGCACCCGGTCCGCTGCGCTGTAGATGCGCTTCTGCCCCTCCCGTATAGGATGTACCAGCCCTTTTTCCTCGTAAAAACGGATGGTGCGGGTGGTGACCTCAAACTCGCTGGCCAGATCTGAGATGGTGTAGGTTTGGCTAGTCATCGGCTCTGTGTCGCGCATTACCAGTGGGTGCAGCAGCTTAACAAAGAGTTACGTTAACGTAAACGTCAATTTTGTTGGGATCCGAGTGGTGATAGGATTTCCGCCAGACCACCCCGCAAGCGCTAGTCTGACGATTGCGGGGCGTCGGCAGTGCTACGTTACTCGATCCATCGGCATTATTTGCTATCATCGTCAGCCTAGTCTCCCAAGAGTACCGTCATACATGTCAGGACCATTATTGCTGCTGCTTGCAGATGGTGAGTTTCACTCAGGGCAAGATCTTGCGGCTGCCATGGGAGTGAGTCGAACTGCTGTATGGAAGCAGGTCAACCGCTTAGTGGCTGACTCGGTGCTCGCCATTGAGTCTGTGAGGGGCAAAGGCTATCGCGTCCGCGGCGGCATTGACCTGCTTGATGCTACTCGAGTGACGCTTGCACTTGATGGCCGAGCCAATGCACTGATGACTCGGCTGGAGATTCTTGACACCGTCGACTCAACCAATGCCCGCGTGATGCGTTTGGCTGCTCAGGGCTGTTCGACGGGCCTAGTGTGCACCGCCGAGCAGCAGTCCGCCGGTCGTGGCCGCCGTGGTCGTCCGTGGGTCAGCCCGTACGCGAGTAATCTTTATGTGTCGCTGCTGTGGAAGTTTACTCAGGGCGCCGCTGCCCTGGAAGGCTTGAGTTTGGCCGTAGGCGTTGCTGTCGCGCGCGCACTGCATACTTGTGATGTGCCTAATGTGAAGCTCAAATGGCCTAATGATGTACTGCATGACAGCGCCAAACTCGGGGGTATATTGCTGGAAATGAACGGTGATGCTGCGGGAAATGGTTGGGTGGTCATTGGTGTAGGCCTGAATGTGGCCATGCCCAAAGCCGCCGCGGGCAACATTGATCAGGCCTGGACGGACATAAGAACAATCACGGGCAATCAACATCGGGGACGCAGTGGAATTTTGGCTGCGCTACTCAACGAGCTACTCCCGCTGGTCGCCGATTTTGAGCAGCAGGGATTTGCCCGCTGGCGTGATGAGTGGCAATCTTTAGATGCCCTTGCAGATACACCTGTTATGCTGCATGCCGGTGATGCGCCTTTGAGCGGGATCGCCCGTGGCGTGAATGCGCGAGGTGCGCTGCAGTTGGAGACAGCGACAGGCGTGCAATCAGTCTACGGTGGTGAAATCTCTGTGAGGGCTATCTGATGGGCGTCTCAGGTCTCTGCTTACAGCTTGATGTTGGCAACACCAGCGCCAAGTGGCGCCTCGTCAACGGCAATGAGGTCAGTGACCGTGGCGATTATCGGCCTAATGACGAAAGCTCGCAGCAGCGATTGCTTGGTTGCAGCGAATCGCTGGATCATATTTGGATTTCGAGCGTGATAGCCCCCGCGTCGGAAATACGCCTGTCACGTTTGCTCGAGAGTCAGTGGGGTGTTACACCGTGGTTTGCGCGTTCGCAGGTCTGTACGGGCAGCCTGGTCAATAGTTATAGCGACCCTAGCCGCATGGGTGTTGATCGTTGGCTAGCAATGGTGGGTGGCCGAGAGCGGACGAAAAGCAAAGTGTGCGTCATCGATGCAGGCTCTGCTCTCACTGTCGATATTGTTGGTGCGACGGGGCGTCATGAGGGTGGTTATATCATCCCAGGCGTGGCTTTGATGGAGCGCGCCCTGTTGTTGGATACTGATCGTGTTCGGTTTAATGAAGATATTGGCCATGCACTCACGCCCGGCACATCAACAGCGCAGGCAGTGCGCCATGGCATCGCGCTGGCGCAGGCGGGTGCGGTTTCGCTGGCGTTGAATCAGGCGGGTAGTGAGCCGATCGCGCTGCTGTTCTGCGGAGGCGCGGGTGAGGCCCTGATGCAGTTAGTGGATCGCGGCGGTGAGATGGTGCCCGACCTCGTATTTGAGGGTCTGGAAATAATGGCGGGGCTGCGATGATGTGCCATTGGCAGTGTGATGATTTGATGACTTACCTGATGATCGGGTGCGGGACACGTTAGGGGGTAACTGAAAACCACTTAATATCGACAGCCATTAATGCCCCGTGAACTTTCGAGAAAACCCTTTTCTCGCGAAGTTCCAGCACCTCAATATTTCGAGTTCAATTGGTTTACTATGACTCATCTTCCTCTTCTTCTTGTTCTCCAGCCTCAATGCCCTGGCGTTCAGCCTGTTCCTCGTCGTCGAGTGAGCAGCTCAACTCATTGTCAACCTGGTCGTCAGTATCAATACACGCAAAATTTTGTGCCTCGATTGCTGCGCTATCTTTGTCGGCAGCGATGCCAATATTAAAAGCAGCATACCCTGGCAACATAAACTGATTGAGTGCCATCCCTAGAACCCTACCTGAGTAGGGTGAAAGGATTTCAAAAGTCTCATCGGTTATAGGGTTGACGATCGCCCCCAAAATGGTGCCCTCCCAAATACGCTCACCGATATCAACATTGGAAATTAGCAGTCCTCCGTAATTAACCCTAACCCAGCGTGAGCTATAAAATACCGGTTGCAGCCCGCTGGTCGCCCAGAATGGTCGGGTCATGTTCACGCCGCTTAATACAGCATTAATAATTTTTACGCCCTCTTTGATGTGTCGTTCCTGCAGGCTTCCGGGTTCACCCAATTCGAGAGCAACGGCAGGTATACCGTAGTTGACCGCGGCACTGCGTAAATTGCCTCGGAGCTTTCTGCTGTGTAACACCGCCGTCGAGCCAAACTTATTTGTGAACTCCAGTACCTCGGGAACTTGTAGGTTTGCCCTGACCTGTGCAATGTTGGTGCGAGCCAATGAGCCGGTATGTAAATCTATTAATAGGTCGCAATGACGCACGATATCCTGAAAAAAAGAATACGCAATGCGCGATGCGGAGCTGCCTTTAGGGTTGCCTGGAAAGTGTCGATTAAGATCGCGTCGGTCTGGTAAATAGCGCGTGCCATTAGTGAAGCCCAGTAAATTGACAATGGGGACACCAATGACGGTACCGTGTAATTGTTTCACAGACAGCTTGCTGACTACTCGTCTCACGATTTCAATGCCGTTTAATTCGTCGCCATGAATAGCGGCCGTAAGGCATAGGGTAGGACCGGAATGTTTCCCGCGTATGACATTTACAGGGGTTTCTAATTTACTACCGTAAGAGGTTTCTCCGCCCACCCAGAGCAGTCGTTGTGTCTGACCCAAAGCGATTTTAGTCCCTAGAATATCCAGTATGTCATTTTCGGGCTGTGGTGATGACTCGAGCGGCTCTGTGCGAGTAACATCGAATTCTTCCTTGATAAGAGTGGCATCAGTCGCAACGTGCTCAGTTCCCGTGAGCTCTGGCTTAACTTCGGCTATTGGCTCAGGCAGCACTGGCTCAACGCTGACCTCTTCAGTGGGAAGAGCCTGCGGCGCATCAATCTGCATCTCGTCAACCTGAACTGTGCCCATCTGGGCCTCATCCGCCTGCGCTAACGCCGATGACATGGAGAGGCATGCACATACGCAGATCATCTGGCGCACGGTAAAAAAACGGTTGTCTGAAAAAAGAAATCGATACATCGAGGAGCCTATAGAGTCTCTGGCAAATACCGCTGTTGAGAGAAGGTTGAAAACAATGACGCAGATTGAATCAATAAGCTGGGCGGGTGACTTGGAATTATTGACCCTTAAATACCGGCGGTCTTCGCTCAATTCGTGCCATCATACCCTCAGCAAAATCTTTGCTACCCATGAGCTTTGCCAATGCCTCGTTCTCCATGTTGAGGGCCTGTTCTAGCGCATCAATATGGGGCTGGTGCATGCATCGCTTCATCTCACGAATGGACATCGCAGGGCCTAAAGGGGGAATCAGTTGCAGTGCTTGCGCTCTGGTATAGCTAAGAAGCTCTTCATGAGGTACGACCTTGTTGGCAAGTCCAAGTTCAACGGCTTCTTCGGCGCTTATACGTTGTGGAAAAAAAAGCATTTCCTTGGCTTTTTGAAATCCAAGTAAACGTGGTAACAAAAAGGTGGAAGCAAGTTCCGCCGCTATCCCAAGTTTGGCGAAAGGTAGTTGTATCCATGCGTGCTCCGACATATAAATTTGATCTGCGGCTGCCAGACAAAGCGTAAATGCGCCCCCGATGGCGAGCCCGTTGATCGCGGCAATGATCGGTTTGTCGCAGCGATAGAACTTAAGAGTAGTCCGTTTCTGCGCGACATCTGACATATCAATATCTGCTAATACCTCTGGTTCCAAACCCTCAAATGCATCTGGATTAAAATAACCGCCACTGCTGAAGGCCTCTTTCTTTACATCGTTGGAGCTTGGATCCTTAGCTCCCGTCAATATCATGGCATGCGCGGAGTCATCCGATTCAAAGTGGTCAACAGCGTAGAAAAGTTCTAGAAACGTTACCGCGCTGAGCGCGTTTTTTCGTCCGGGGGTGTTCAGCATCAGCGTAACGATGCCGGAATCCTCTTTCGTGTAGCTTATATCTCGAAAATCTTGCGGTTTCATGATGATTCGTTCCTCTGTCGAGTGGCGGCAGCGCCTAATGCAGATGCCAGGCTGACTATTTTGGAGTCGCGCGCAGTGAATGGCAACCGCAGGTCAGAGGTGACGCCAAGTAATGTTGCCGAGCGAATGGTTCAGACGGCGTCCGCAGTTTCTTTCTCAAATTCCGCAATGGCCTGTTCGACCGGTCCCAGCATTGAGGCTGCGCGGGGATAGCCAGCGTACTGCGCGATGAAGAGAAGAAATTCTCGCGCTTCTTCGGGATTGATCTCGCCACGCTTCAACGAGGCTTTGATCTGTATTTTGAACGTCATGGACTCACCTTTTTCGGCGATAATGCCCAGCAGCAGGATACGCTTGTCGCGCATAGACAGTGTTTCCCTTGTCCACAATTCAGCGAACAATTGCTTAAGCATAATGTCGGTAAAAGCGTAACCCTCTGGGGGGACCACGACATCTCCAGCATAGACATCCTTTATTTTTTCCTCGCCCAAGGCGCGGCGCTCTTCGTCATTCATTCTGGCTCTCCGATGCGTTTGATGTGGTCTAGTCTAGCGTGCCAAACATTTTGTCATAAAGCGGTGTAATGGTTGAATAGTTGCCTTTGTGCATATTCTCATGATGAACGTGGTGCTTGGCCACGACCCAGTTGATCGCTTTGAAAGGGAAGTGAGGTAGATCCAGATACACGTGATTGATCTGATTAAGCTGTGTGAAAATCAGATAAGTTAGAATAATAGTGGTGATCTGAAATGGCCCCATAAGCAGCGCCAAAATTGCCGTTGATCCCATAAATAGTGCTAGCCCGATGAAAGTCTCAAAGGGATGTACATAGTGTGCGTCTAGGTAAGTGGGGTTGCGGGCCTGATGATGCACGGCATGTATCTTGCGCATGGCACCTTGCCCGTGAAACCAAAAGCGATGCGATAAATAGTAAAAAAAATCGTAAAATAGCAGAATAATGGCAGCGTCCAACAGCACTTTCCAAACGGCTTGAGATTCAAATGTGATGCAAAATGGCAGCAGCACAAGGAAGAAGACGAGATTGCAATACAAGCCGACTTTCTGAGTCCCACGGACGACCGGTGGATATTTTTCGAGCTTCCACTTGGGCTTATCCTTTTCTCTATTGCGCTGCCGCATTTCGCTTACCGCGGGCACACTGAATGCAATTTTTTTACCGACAATGGTGATGACAACGATGCCGGCCAGTGCGACGAGTGAGGTCACTATGTGGTAGTGCTGCCATATGTAATTTAGCCATTCGCTATCTATCATAATTGTCATTTACCTCGCGTATTCAGTAGGGCCGAGCAACAGGCCGGCGAGTGCCTTGCTGCCATGCTCGCCGAGTCGTTGTTGTAGTTGATGCGCCAGCCGACTAATTTCGGCTGCGCTGCCGGTGTCAAAAATGCTTTGTTCGAGCTCAAGTCCGAAATACAAGTCATGCAGCGTCGCGCTCAGCCTCTCTAATGCTGCCTGCCCAACAATCTCGGCGAACTCCGCTTCCAGTTCATTGCCACTTATAACGGAATCAGCAATAAGCTTTTCTCCGTGATCGGTGAAGACTAGTAACACCTGGCGAGCATCTCTCGGATCGGTTTTGCGGTGCAGATATCCTAGCGCTTCCAGTTCTGTGCCGATGGCGCTGATGGCTTGCTTGCTCACGTCTTGAATTGTTGCAATTTTCTGTATTCGCCCGCCGGAGGGGCCAATCAGTCCCAGTACCTGACCGAACCGCAATTTAAGCCCCGGATGGCCTTTGCTTCGGGTCAACTCCATAAGGCGTTTCAGCGTGTAGTCTGAAAGTCTGGGCAGCAAACCGGTCATGGTGGCTTTTGCGCTGGCGTCATTGTTTTGTGCGGTGAAGCTGAGGGAGAGGCGATGAGAGATTTTTCGTAAAGATGTGCTTGCATCGCCAATGCGTGAGCCATCAATGATGCCGGCTAGTTGCTGATCCAGTTCAACCAAAATGCGAAGGCCGTCCCTACGCAGCTTGATGCCGCGAGGCGACAGTGTCAGTTGTTTGGCCCGCCCATCGAAAGGATCAGCGGTCCGCTCAATATAGCCCGCCGCTACGACTTGTTTGGCGGCCTGATTGCAGGCCTGTCGAGAAATACCCAAAATTTCTGCTAAGTCTGTCAGTCGCTTGTCACCCTCTCCGAGCAAAGTGATGTAGGGGCTAAAGCCCAGCCGGAGATGGTCATGCCCATATTGCTGGCGCAGCGCGCCCATCATTGTGTTCTGGAGGTGCCGAGATACACCGAGCAGGTGTCGGGAAAAATCGTGGCGATACTGATTCATCGTCACCCAGGGCGCAATGTTTTCAAGGTTAAACGCGTTCATGCGGAAAATAGTAAACGGAAATTGACTACTAGTCAATTTATATTGACAGACTCTGATTCTGATGGCTACACTGGATTCTAACAATAATCGACTGCACGCTGGACAGAGCGTCACGAGGAGTGAATTAACGTGAAAATGAATGTTGGCTACATAGGGTTGGGTAATATCGGAAAGCCCTGTGCGCAGCGGCTTATTTGTGACGCGTTTAGTGCACATGTTTATGACGTGTATGCACCTGCCGTTGAAGAATTGGTAGCAGAAGGGGCGACAGGCTGTGCCTCGGTCGCTGCTCTCGCGAAGGCCTGCCTGCATATAGGTATCTGTGTGCGCGACGACGCTCAAGTAGAGAATCTCTTGCACGGCGATGATGGTATCTTCGCTAACGCGTCTCCTGGCACTCTGATAGCGATTCATAGCACCGTTACACAGGCCAATGTGCTGCTCTGGGCTCAGCAGGCGTTGGATTTTGGCCTCGATCTGATTGACGCGCCTATCACCGGTGGAGCTCATCGTGCACTCGAGGGTACCTTGTGCTATATGGTAGGTGGGAGTGCGGAGCAACTGACTAAGGGGTCGTCTGTGTTCCAAACTTCTGCGGAAAAGGTCGTACACGCGGGCGCCGTCGGCGCTGGCATAGCGTTGAAACTCTGCAATAACTTTATCCAGTACACCGAGTTCGTTGCGATGGTAGAGGCGACGCGGCTCGCCGAGGCTTGTGGTCTGTCGGTGGAAGTGTTGCGTGATGTAGGATTGTCCAACGGCGTCGTCAACCAGCAAATGTTTATGTTTGCCAGCGGTCGCAATGCGGTTGTAAAAACGGCCAGCGAAGAAGACATGGATGCCTATTTTGGCGCGATGGGGCGACTGGGGCGAAAGGATTTGGAGTGCGCTATCAGCACTGCAAATGCTAGGGGTGTGGTCATGCCCACAGCGCACTATGTACGTGACCGTATCGAGGATGTATTTATGGCCAACGACGAATCACGGCCGCCAATGTCACAGGAGCCAGCAGTATGAATCCCGAAACAAGATTATTTATCGACGGTGAACTGTGCGCAGCCGCCTCTGGAAAAACCTATCCGAATATTAATCCCGCGACTGAAGAAGTCATGGGGCATGCGGCCGATGCAGGCTCGGACGATATGGATAGAGCGATTGCTGCTGCGCGCCGTGCCTTCGATGAGACCGACTGGTCAACGAATCACGGTTTTCGTCAAAGGTGTTTAGAGCAATTACAGCAGGGACTGCGCACGGTTCAAGAAGAGTTCAAATTACAGATTGCTGCCGAGACCGGTGCGCCACTGGGTATTTGCGGGGAGATGGGCCCGCAGTGCGAATTGCCCATCGGCTTTATCGATTACACATTGCAAACGTTGCCTGACTTTGACTGGAGTCGGGATATTGGCGTTTCTGAGATGATGGGTGGTAAGAGCCGGCGGTTGGTGGAAAAAGAAGCGATTGGTGTGGTGGCCTGCATCACTCCATGGAACGTGCCGCTGCAAATTAATCTTGCTAAGTGTGTTCCTGCTCTTGCCGCGGGTTGCACCTTAATATTGAAAGCAGCGCCGGAGACACCTTGGTCTTCGACAATGTTAGGTCGCGTGATCAAGGACCATACGGATATTCCACCTGGCGTCTTTAATGTGATCACGTCTGAGAACCCGAAAGACGTTGGGGATCAACTCGTGGGTGATTCGCGCGTGGATATGGTGTCCTTTACCGGTTCCACCGCTGTTGGAAAACACATAATGGCGCGTGCTGCCCAAACGGTTAAAAAAGTGTTTCTGGAACTGGGTGGAAAATCAGCCAATATCATTCTTGATGACGCAGATCTTTCTTCAAGCCTGTTGAGTGTTCTGGCGGTGTGTTTTCATTCTGGTCAGGGTTGCGCGATTAATACCCGATTACTAATTCCCCGCTCGCGGCAGGCTGAAGTTGAGGCATTGCTGCCAACCTATTTTGGATTTATCCAGTACGGTGATCCTAGCTCCGACAGTCAAATAATGGGGCCATTGGTCAACGCTCGCCAGCGCGAGCGTGTGCTGAACTACATTGAACAAGGGAAGGCTCAGGGTGCCCGCGTGTTAATTGGTGGCGGTGTGCCGGCTAATTTATCTAAAGGCTATTATGTAGAGCCCACGGTATTTATGGATGTGACGAATGAGATGACTATTGCGCGCGAAGAAATCTTCGGTCCGGTGCTTGCCGTCATCGCTTACGATGATGAAGACGATGCCGTGCGTATTGCCAATGATTCTGACTATGGCTTGTCAGGGAGCGTGTGGTCTGCCACTGATGAACGAGCATTAGCTGTGGCGCGGCGAATTCGCACCGGAACGGTCAACGTTAATGGTGGAAATTTTTATGGAGCAGATGCGCCGTTTGGGGGCTACAAACAAAGTGGTCTCGGTCGAGAGATGGGGCGAGAAGGGTTTGAGGAATATCTTGAGACGAAAACGATTGCTATTGCGATTGCCACATGAAAGGGGAGTTGCACGATAATGTGTACGTCGTTACCGGCGGCTCAAGAGGTTTTGGGCTGGCGATTGCCAAAAGTCTTGTAGAACACGGCGCGCGTGTTGGACTTGTCAGTCGTAATCAGTCGGGTCTTGATCGGGCTGTGGCAGAGATTGGAGCAGACCATGCGCTCGGTGTGGCCGCTGATGTTGGGTCTCGAGCAAGTATTACTATGGCATTTGAAAAGATTCAAACGCATTTCGGTCAAGTTGACGGACTGGTCAATAACGCGGGATTGGCGACACCTAATAAGGTGGAAAATCTTGTAGAAGATGAGGTGCTTCTGCAGGTGCAAACTAATTTTTTAGGCACGGTTTTTTGTTCTCAGTTGGTGATTCCAATGCTCAGAGGCAGACAAAACCCGCGCATCATTACGATTTCTTCCGCCAGCGCTTGGCATTACGATGAAATGAGCCACTTGTCGATTTATGCCTCGACTAAGGCGGCGGTAGAGCGGTTCACTCGCGATCTGAGGCTGGAAGTTCAGGCCGATGGTATCGGGGTTACATGTATTCGGCCCGGTGGAGCATGGACAAATTTTTCCGATGGCTGGGACACGCAGGCGCTTGAGGGGGCGCTAGCAGCGTGGAAGGATGTTGGCGCGCACATGGACTTGGGTATGGACGTGACGCATGTGGGCGACGCGGTGCGCTATGCTCTGTCGCAACCTCCAGGGGTTGCAATTGATCTGATGGAAATCCGACCCAATGCATTAACCTCTAAATCGATGTTTGAATGAGGATGCCGGTCAAATTTTAGTGAGAAATAATGATTGTTACCGCGGCTGATGTAGTCAACGAGCGACGGCGGTAGCTGAAATTTTGGGAGCAGAGTACATGAGTGGATTGACAGAACAAGCACTGAGAGCGACGGCGGAAAAATTAATCTCTGCTCATCAAGAAGCCTCTCAGACCGATGATTGGCTATTTTTTGTCGACGAGTTGTATGCAGTAGACTGCATTTATACGTGTCAATATGCCGGTGTAATGGATGTAACCGCCAGTGGTATAGACGAGATCAAGGCCACGCACTACGGGCGAGATATGCAAGTGGGCTGGGAAGGCTGGACGTTTCCTTACATGGGCGTTTACACCGGTGTTGGCAACAAATTGGTGACCCACTGGATGAACCGTGGTCCTGGACAGCGCGCTGATGGTTCTTTCTATGAAACGCCGGGAATTTCATTTCTCACACTCAATGATGAGTCCAAAATTTGTCGTCAGTTAGATATGTTTGATCTCGCCCATCAAATGAAGTTGTGTGACGATCTCGACGCCGCAAACTTACTGTCGGCACAACTTAAAGACCAATGGGTGTTGCCTATGAAGGCGCGGTTAGCGACGCAAATTGCCTGCAATCAGTGAAGCGTGGAAAAATCGCCAAACGGGCGGCCACTCGCGGCTGCACAATATTAAAGAATTAGGAATCCCGTCGCACAGTGAGATCTGCAATGTCTGTCTTTCACTACAGCGAAGAATACTTTTTAGTGCTGTTTGCGTCCCTAAACACGCTGCACAAGGTTCCTCTATCTTTCAAAAATGACGGGGAGATTCTCGAGGCCACGCAGTAGAATATTAGGCATATAATCGAGATCTTGTGGTGCGCAATTGAGTCGCATGCTGCTGGTGCCATCGAAGATTTTTTCCCAGGCGACAATCATTTCCAGTCGAGACAGATGTTGGCCGATGCACACATGCGTGCCAAAGCCGAAGGCGATGTGACGTTTCGCATTCGCCCGCGTCACGTCAAACTCCAGAGGTTGGTCAAACATGGCTTCGTCGTGGTTGGATGAGAAATACTTCAGCAGTACCATGCTGCCTGCGGGGATCTTTACTCCACCGATGGTGTAGTCCTGCTTTGTCATGCGCCACATATTTGAGGTAGGCGTCGCAAGGCGCAATGTCTCTTCTACGAGGTTGGGAATGAGCGAACGGTCGTTGCGCACTGCTGCTTCCTGCTCAGGATTAAGACACAACTGTCTGATGCCTTCGGCGAGTGTTGCTGTGGTGGTTTCATTGCCAGCGACAAGGAATTGCGTACAGTGGCCCAACTGCTCTTCAATTGTCAGTGGTCTATCTTTGAATTTAGCATGGGCAACGAGATTGAGTAAGTCATCCTGAGGATTAGTGCGTCGCGCATCCAACGCCGTCACAAACCAATCATATTCTTCTTTCACGCTGGCGTGTGCGTCCAACAAGCCTCGCTTGTCTGAGACCTGCGACAGTACAGTGACATTGGCAGTAGTCCATTTGAAGGCCGCGTCGATCATGTCCAGTGGTATGCCCAGTACGTGCATGATCATGGACAAGGGAAGAGGGCGAGCAAATTCCGTAATAAAATCATAAGGCTGTCCATCAGGAATTTTGCTGACCAACTTTTCGGCTAATTCGCTCACCCAAGGGCGGTAGCGCTCAATATTTTTGGCGAGGAAAAAGTCTTTGACAGCGTCTCGGTATATTTTGTGCTCGGGATCATCTACCGTCAGGAGTGTTCCCTTGCCTAAGTTATAGGTGTTTCTCATTGCGGCATCAATATCCGCATCAAGCTTTTCTGCGGAGCCCTTTGCCAGCACGAACTCGTTGGAAAACACAGCATCGTTTTTGTGTGCTTCGCGTATCAGTTCGTAGGTTGAAATTACAAAAACACCAGAATCTGGATCCTGGTAAATAGGCGCAGTATTGCGCAGGGTTTTATCGTAATGGTAGGGGCATTTCAGTGTTTGCGGATCAAACAGCGGCATATCCGCAAGAGGCCGAGTGTCAGTGACGGTCGGTGCAGTCAAGATTTATCCCCTTTTCTAGGTTGAACTTGAATTATGTGGGGTATAAAGAAAACAGTCAATCCTGATTTTATTTATTTTTTGGGCGTGATCACTGCCCCGTCGCTGATCGCGGCGCTGGGTGGCCGCGCTACTACCTGTGGTTTGGCCAAGTGTCACTCGGTCACGGACTCACAGGCAATGGGTTCGATTGCGCATCGGGACTACAGGTGCTTATGATGTCATCGGAAGATGGTAACTTGCGCTCGCAAGATCGTTTGCAGATCTGTGTTGCCTCGCCCCACTCTAGCGGATTGAGGATGCAGCCCAAATAACAAGGCCCTGCGGCGATAGCTAGCTGGCGGTAGGCACAATCCTTGCCCGTTTCGCCGAGGAACACGACGCCTTCGGGTGCCGAAACGGTGTCTATAATATTGATCGTGTTGCTGACCGGATCCAGTCTATCCGCTACGGCGCCCTGGTCAGACAGATTGCCGGTGACGAACAGCACGGCGTTGGCGATGAGGCGTTGGAAAGCAGGGTCATCTAGGGTTTCATCACTATGCCCCAGCGTGGTGCCAAAAATCGGTGTTGCACCCTGATAGGCCAGCCACGCCGTCGTATGAGGTCTATTGTCTGCTGAAATTACGCTGAGTAGCGTCAGGGCCTCAAATTGCAGATTGATGTATAACTCATCATTGCCGACCGTCCAGTTCTTAGGGATTCCGTTGAGAATCGGATGCGGCGCCGTCTGAATTTGGGTCAACGGCCGCAGTGATTCATGCGTCTTCGTCTGCAGTCCAAACATTGGCCACCACAGGTCTGTCTCTCTAAATGAGTGCATCGCGCAGTGAATCACTAGTGCTGGCACACCGAGCACCTCGCTTTGGCGACGCAGGTTAGCTATTAACGTCTCATCTTGATTATCTGCCATGCAGATGTTGTAGATCAGAACATCATAGCCTTGCGCAAAATCTGTAGTTTTCCAACGCTCGACCTCAGCCAGAGAGACGTCGACTTGGACATGGACGCGCTCAGCTAGAGCGTATGCTAGCGCCTGAGTTTGTAATTCATAATTGTGATACACGCCCGGGCTGGTAAGGATGAGTACCTTCAGTGGTGGGCTTGTGGTGGCTTGACTGCTGTGCGCCATAAGAATGGTCAGACTCAACGACACACAAAAACAGAAAATACGACACACAGCAGCTTCCTCATTATCTGATAGAACGACCTTCACCCGAACGTAAAATCACTATCGCAAGCCAACGAGTAATACTTTGAATGCAGGTCCTAAAACGCTTACAGTATCAGCAAAAGCACTCCACCTATCAATCGTGAATACTGATCTTTATGACTAAGCAAAGTGAAAATAGTGCGAAAGTTCAGCTTGATTTTGATCCGGCTTTGGCCCTGCCGGTTTTGTTGGAGAAATTTCGCTGCGAACAGGCGGATCGAGTTGCGCTAATTGAAGGTGCTCAGTCGCGTACGTGGGGTCAATCCATTCGGCGCATTTACCGCATGGCTAATGGTCTCGCGGCATTGGGTATTGCGCATGGTGACCATGTCGCCATGCTGTCGCCAAACAGTATGGACTACTCAGAAATGTTCGCTGCAACGCTGATTGCCGGCGCTTGTGCGGTGCCGATGCAAGGCATGATAACCGATCAGAGCTTGAATCTGATGCTGCGGGATTGCAATGCAAAAGCTTTTATTGTCGCCCGCGATATGGAAGAAATGACACACGTTTTTTTGCGTGATGCAGCGCAGATCGTTCCGGGCGGGCTAATCGGGTTCGATTTTTTTAACGACCAATTTCGTGATTTAGGCAGCTGGCTGATAGCGCAATCAGACACTGCGCCTAGCGTCCAGTTGGCCGGTGATGATGAGTTCAATATCATCTACAGCTCCGGTACCACGGGCACTCCCAAGGGTATTGTTCATAGCCATGTGACTCGACAGGCTTTGGCTACTGGTTTGATGAGTATGGGTATTACCTCTAAGGCCATCACGCTGGTTGCCACCCCCCTTTATTCAAATACGACGATAACGACCTGGTGGCCAACATTGTGTGCCGGAGGTACGTTGGTGATCATGCCAAAGTTTGATGCCGAGGGTACGCTGCGGTTGATACAGAAACACAGCGTAACCCATGTCATGCTGGTGCCTGTGCAATATGATCGTATTATGCGATTGCAACGCTACGCAAGCTACGATTGTAGTAGTCTACAGGTGAAGTTCAGCACCAGTGCACCGTTGCGTCCAGCGCTCAAGGCTGACGTTATCGATCACTTTCCGGGTGAGCTGGTTGAGTTTTACGGTTTGACTGAAGGCGGTGTTGGCACAATGTTTATTGGTAGTCTCGCGAAGCAGCAGAGCAAACTGGGTTCTGTTGGTCCTACGCTGCCGGGTTCATTGTTAAAAATTATTGACGAGGAAGGTAATGAGCTCGCAACCGGCCAAACGGGTGAAATAGTTGGGCGCTCCGGAAATATGAGTGAGGGTTATCATAATCGTGAGGCCGCCAGTAGTGACTTGCGATGGTATGACAGCAACGGTCTGCTGTTTTACAAAAGCGGTGATGTGGGCTATCTGGACGAGGATGGCTGGCTTTTCCTGTCAGACCGGCGCAAAGATATGATTATTTCTGGCGGTTTTAATGTCTACGCCAACGATATTGAGCTGGAATTACTAGAGCATCCAGATGTCCATGAGGCTGCCGTTGTCGCGCTAGCCAGTCGGGACTGGGGAGAAACGCCTCTGGCAATCGTGGTGCGAGAGCCTGGCGCAAGTGGTGATGCAATGACGCTTAGAGCGTGGGCGAACAATAGGCTGGGGAAATCGCAACGCATCAGTCAACTTGTCTTCACCGAGGAGCTGCCGAAAAGCTCAATTGGGAAGGTACTTAAGAGAGAGCTTCGCGAAACCTACGCGGGTCTAGCTGATCAGGTGTCCGATGCATCGCCTACTAAATAATGGCTAAGGTTTGCGGGCAGTTGAGGCAGCTAAGGATGCTAAACTTATGCGGTCATTGAGTAGCCTTGAAAAATGGTCTTATGCCATTGGCTCTATGCCCTTTGCGGTCAAAGACGCGGCCTTTGTTAATTTTGTGGTGTTCTATTACACCCAAGTACAGGGGTTGAGTGGCGCGCTTACTGGGCTCGCAATGTTTCTGGCTCTGAGTTGGGATGCTGTTTCTGATCCAGTCGTAGGCAGTTGGTCGGACACGTTACGCACCCGTTGGGGGCGGCGTCATCCTATGCTGGTGGCTGGTGGTATTCCCACCGCTATGTTATTCCTGCTATTGTTTGATCCACCGGCTAATCTGGGAGAAATCGGAGTGTTTTCCTGGCTCCTAGGTGTTTCAATTCTTTTGCGCACATTTCTTACGATTTATAGTATCCCGCATACCGCCATGGGTGCTGAGCTGTCCACCGACTACGATGAGCGCACTGTGATTGCCAAGGCGCGGGTTACTATGGGTTGGCTCGCCGGCATGGCACTGCCCGCGATTGGCTTTCTGTTTTTCTTCCAGATGGACCACGGCGCTGATGGCCGGCTCGTTGCAGATAACTATGCTCACTATGGCATTATGTCTGCTATTTTGGCGGCTATTACTGCAGCATTTTGTATTTGGGGAACACGCACTGTGATTTCGCGATTGCCGAAGTGTAACCCCGACGCAACACCCTTTAATCTATCGAAACCCATTAGAGACATACGCATCGCTTTTGGGAACGCCCACTTTAGACTAACTACAGGGGCTGGCTTGGCATTTGGTATGGCAGCGGGAATATACACGACACTCTCGCTTTATTTGGGGACTTACTTTTGGGAGTTTAGTAGTGACCAGCTAGCCGGTATGGTCGTACCTTCAGCGGTAGGCACGTTGTTGGCTTTCATGCTGCTGGGCCGGCTCGGTCAGCATTTTAATAAGCCTCCAATGTTGGGCGTCGCTAGTCTCGTTTTGGCGGTAAACAGTGTGTCTCTTATCGGTGCGCGCCTATTGGGGGTCCTCCCGCCGAATGGCGACCCCTTAATCTACGCGTTGTCAATTGCAAGTACCTTTATCGCCGTTTTCGCCATTGTCACGTTGGGGGTGGTTTCTGCGTCACTGATAGCGGATATTCTTGACGAGCAGGAACTCAAAACACAGCAACGGCAGGAGGGTGTATTTTTTGCTGCCGGTGCCTTTATTGCCAAAGCGACTACTGGTCTGGGAGCGCTCATGGCAGGGGTGGTGATCGATCTCGTCGGCATTAAACCCGAATCATTGCCAGGAACAATTGATCCATCGGTGCTGCAATCGTTGGGTTTATTCACCCTAGTCCTGACGGGGAGCATGGCGCTGCTCGCGTACGTTTTTTTCAGCCAAATTTCGATGACCCGCGAAGATCATACAAGGATTAAACGACAACTTGAGGAGCGAGCAGCACGCTGATGGCGCGCTATGACCGGTAAAAATTGATTAATAAAGAAACGCTGTTGCGATCGTTGTCGAAGGGCGTGTGACCTACAAGTCTGTCGGGTGCTGTTTCTAAAATGGAGCAGGCCCCGGAAACTGTTTGCGCAGTGAGGGCTTTAGCAATTTTCCCGAAGGATTGCGTGGCAGCGTTTCCACCAGTTCATATAGCTGCGGCACTTTATAGCCTGCCAAATTTTCTTTGCAGTAGGCCTTCAGAGACTCGGCGGTTGGAGAGGTGCCCGCTGCAGGAACGATGAGCGCTAAAGGCGTTTCACCCCATTTTTTTGAGGCTAGGCCAATCACTGCTGCTTCTTGGACGTCTGGGCAGGCGGCAAGAATATTCTCTAGCTCGGCAGGATAGATATTTTCGCCACCGGAAATGATCATGTCTTTCATACGATCGCAGACGGTAACAAAACCCTCTGCATCCCAAGTGCAGATATCTCCCGTATGCAGCCAGCCATCGATCAGGGTTTCTGCAGTGGCCTCTGGGTTGTTCCAGTACTCTTTCATCAGATGTCGCCCCCCCACCAGTAATTCACCGGCTTGGTTCGAGCCCATGGGGATAGTGTCGCCATCCGAATCAATGATGTTGATTTCGGTATGCATCTGTGGGCGGCCACAGGAGCCGACTTTGGCTTCCCCGTCTTCGGGAAGCAATAGAGTCCCTGGTCCACAGGACTCGGTGAGCCCATAGGCCTGAAAAATGCTGATGCCCAATGCCTCATAAGCATGGAGCAGGGAGACCGGCACAGGGGCGGCGCCAGTGGCGATCCAGCGCACTGAGGAGATATTGCACTGTTCCCGCTCTGGCGCCACCAGCATGAACTGAAGTAGTGCGGGCACCGCCATAAATATGGTGACCTTTTCCTCGTCTATACAGCGAAACATCGCCCCAACGTCTAGCTCTCGCATAATAATGCCAGCGCCTCCGCGATGCACTAGCAGCGATGTCGGGCTGAGGCAGCCCACATGAAACATCGGCAGCGCCAGCAGCCAGCGGTCGCCATCGCGCATGTCGGAGGTCGCCATGCTGGTAAGCTGTGACCAGAGCATGCCATTATGGCTGTGCACTACCCCTTTTGGCTGTCCTGTGGTGCCAGAGGTATACATGATGAATAGGTTATCATCGTCCCAGGCACCAACAGGAGGTTCCTGTGTCGGGTAAGAGCCAGCGAACGCATCATAATCTGTTGCCCACTCCGGTGTGCCTATGTCGCTATTTTCACGACGAATCCATTGCTCTATGAAGAGGGCACCGTGGTCTCCGCCTTGCAGGCTACAAACCGTAGAGTCAAAATCCGAGTCATACACCAGCGCTTTTGCGCCAGAGTTCTGCAGGATATAACTAATTTCTCCCGCCACCAGGCGCCAATTGACTGGCACCATCACAGCGCCGATTTTTGCGACGGCGAAGTAGGTTTCAACAAATTCGATACCGTTCTTAAGCAGCGTGGTTACCCTGTCACCCGGATGAATGCCGCTATCTCTGAGGCCGTTTGCCACACGGTTTGCTCGCTCGTTAAGCTCGGCAAAAGTGAAACGGCGATTGCGTTCAAACTCCACAAAGGCTTCCCGATTGGGACAGATTTCAGCGCGTTTTTTAAGAAATAGTCCAATATTGGTTTTCATACTGTGCAGTACCGGCGGTAATTTTTGTGTGACTGAATAATATCAAATGTCAGCCCAAGAGGCCGCAATAGATTCGCACAGCGCCGGTTCAGGTAAAAGTAAAGTGCCCCTTTAGCAATTTTTCTATTCATATGACAGGGGTGATAAAGTTGATCTGCGAGCCGGTTTAAGCGTCAAATCATTATCTTTACGAACCGGTCAATTTTCACTATGCTCAAACCGTTGGACCTGTTTTATAGCGATTGTAAACGTTTTTTCTATTCAATAATTATACGGAGAATCAACATGGAAATTTTAATCGTTCTTGCAATAGGCGCTGTGGCTGGATGGTTGGGCAGCGTAATAATGACGGGCCAAGGCTTTGGCTTGCTCGCTAATATAGTGATCGGCATCGTGGGTTCATTAATTGGTAGTTGGCTGCTCGGTCTAGTGGGGATTTATGACGAGGGTTCCCTGCTCGGGACCATTCTCACCGCGACCTTTGGAGCGGTAGTACTGCTGTTCGTCGTCGGACTTATCAAAAAGGCGTAAGCACTTTTTTGCTAGGTGTCCCGGGCTTGCTGAGACGGCCAAGTAAGCCGGAACACCTAGTGGGTACTGCTTGCATTAGTCCCTAACGTCATATCGTTACTGTGACTGCAGTCGCACAAGCGTTGGCATTGGCTCGTGCCTCTTCAATCGAGGCAGCGGTGGCCAGTGCAACCCCCATGCGCCGAAGGCCCGATACTTCGGGTTTGCCGAATAATCGTAGCTGAGTGCTCTGGATCGAGAGGGCTTTTTCAAGGCTACCAAATTGAACATTCTGACTTTCGCCGGGTACCAGAATAACGCTCGATGCACTCGGCCCAGTTTGTTGAATCGCTGAAATGGGTAAATCGAGTATTGCACGAGCGTGTAGCGCAAATTCAGACAAATCCTGAGACACCAGTGTGACCAGTCCGGTATCGTGCGGGCGCGGTGACACTTCGCTAAAAATAACCTCATCGCCTTTTATAAAGAGTTCTACACCAAATAGGCCCCTGCCGCCCAGAGCCGTGGTGACTCGTTCCGCCATGGCCTGTGCGGACGATAATGCTGACGCTGTCATTGCTTGTGGTTGCCACGATTCCTGATAGTCACCGCCCTCTTGGCGATGTCCAATTGGGGCACAGAAGGAGGTCCCATCACGATGCCGCACGGTAAGCAGGGTTATTTCAAAATCAAAATCAACAAAGCCTTCTACAATCACCTTGCCTTTGCCTGCGCGACCACCTTCTTGCGCGTAGTGCCATGCGGCGGAAATATCCGCCTCGGTTTTGACTAAAGATTGCCCCTTGCCAGAGGAACTCATTATGGGCTTGATGATACAGGGCAATCCTATGTCGCTTACGGCATCCAAATAGTCTTTTTCAGTTTGAGCGAAACGGTAAGTGCTCGTTTTGAGCCCGAGTTGCTCTGCTGCAAGGCGACGTATGCCCTCTCGATTCATCGTTAGTTGAGTGGCCTTTGCGGTGGGGATAATAGTGAAACCCTCGCTTTCCAGTTCAGCCAGCGTATCTGTTGCGATTGCTTCGATTTCTGGCACGACTAAATCGGGCTGTTCCAATTCGATGACCTTGCGCAATGCCTGACCATCGAGCATATCAATCACGTGAGAGCGATGAGCTACCTGCATTGCCGGTGCGTTAGCATAACGGTCGACGGCGATAACTTCGACCCCCAAGCGCTGCAGTTCAATCGCTACTTCCTTGCCGAGTTCTCCGGCACCGCACAGCAGCACTTTTTTAGCGTTTAGACTAAGTGGCGTTCCAATTTTTACCGACATAGCAGAGTTCCTTAATAGGTCAAAAATCTTTAATGGAAGGGTGCGCGGCGTCCGACATAGTGTCTGAGTTACCGCCTCCGAGCGTGATACGCAGCTGATAAGAGAACAAGGATGAACAAGAAAATCCGACGCATTATTTGCAATCTAAAGTTAACCTTATGATGATTATACACACTCTGCCTTCAAAGGTTAGAGTGCGCTTGAGGCGCAAATGCAGCTCCTTAGTGTGCCCGCATTTGCTATTGGTTGAGCACCTCTAACAGGTGGGTCGACGCTTACTTGCCGGCTCCATGAGTTCAAATAGGCAGACACTACCAATCCACACAATATATTGGCATACTGCGTGCGAATTTTTATCAAGTCAAAAAGAAGGCACCAAAGCATGAACATAGATTTTTCTCCACAGGAACTGGCATTTCAAGAAGAAGTCAGTGCGTTTCTTGCAACGGAGCTCCCGGACGACATCCGAGATAAGGCTGCAAACAGCATTGAGCTTACCAAAGACGACTTTGTGACCTGGCAGAAAATTTTGGCCAAGAAAGGTTGGGCCGCGACTAACTGGCCTGTCGAATTTGGGGGTACTGGCTGGACGCCTACGCAAAAATATATTTTTGATAATGAGTGCGCAAAAGTCGGCGCGCCAGAAGTGATGGCCTTTGGATTAAAAATGGTGGCACCAATCATTTATACATACGGCAACGACGAGCAGAAGCAGCGTTTTTTACCGGATATTCTTGCGAGTAACGTTTGGTGGTGCCAGGGCTATTCCGAGCCCAATGCAGGGTCTGATTTAGCGTCATTAAAGACAACAGCAATGCGCGACGGGGATGACTACGTGGTGAATGGCACCAAGACCTGGACCACGTTAGGTCAGCATGCCGATTGGATTTTTTGCTTAGTGCGCACCGGTGCAGCCGATGTCAAAAATCAAAACGCCATCTCATTTTTGTTGATAAATATGAAAACGCCGGGCATTAAAATTTCGCCTATTTATTTGTTAGACGGTTCGCCTGAGGTTAATGAAGTCCATTTTGATAATGTCCGCGTGCCAGCAGAAAACTTGATTGGTGAAGAAGGTAAAGGTTGGACCTATGCCAAAGTGTTACTTACCCATGAGCGCACAAACATTGCAGGTGTTGCAAAAAGTAAAAAACGCCTGCAAGACCTGAAAGAAAAAGCCACGCAAACGAGTGATGGACTATCAGGTGCTAATGCGATGTTGAGCGATAACGCGGCGTGGCAGCAAAAAATTGCTGAGTTAGAAATTGAATTGTTGGCTCTGGAGTATACCGAACTTAAAACATTGGCTGAGGTGAGTACGGGGAAGGCGCCAGGGCCGGAATCGTCAATTTTGAAAATCAAAGGGACTGAGATACAGCAGAGCATTGATATGCTCAACGTTGAGTTGGCGGGCTATTATGCGCTGCCTTTCGTTCGCGATCAGTTTACAGAGGGGTTTGAAGGTGTAGCGATTGGTCCGGACCAGGCTGCGGGCAGCGCGCCAACTTACTTTAACAATCGCAAAGCCACAATTTATGGCGGCAGTAACGAAATTCAAACCAATATTATCTGCAAAGCCGTACTCGGCCTGTAAGCGGGGGTAAGAACAATGGATTTTTCATACACTGAAGAACAGCAGATGTTGCAACAAAGCATCGGTAAATTTATTAGCCAAGACTATGATTGGGATAGCCGTCAAGCAGTCTCAAAGAGTGCCGCTGGGTTTAGCGCAGAGCATTGGCAACTGTTTGCTGAGCTTGGGTGGTTGTCCATACCCTTTAAAGAAGGTGACGGCGGTTTTGGCGGCAGTGCGGTTGATTTGATTGTGGCGATGCAAGAGTTCGGCAAAGGTCTGCTGGTCGAGCCATTTTTAGCCAATACCGTGCTCGCGGGCACGGTCATCAGTGAGGCTGGCAGCAGCGAGCAAAAAGCGGCACTGCTGGCGCCGTTGATGGAGGGATCCCTGCAGCTCGCATTTGCTTATGCTGAGCCACAAAGTCGCTATGAACTGGCGAATGTGCAATGCAGCGCGGTGATAAAGGGCGACGAGATCATCCTTAACGGGCACAAGTCAGTGGTATTAAATGGCGCAGCAGCCGAAAAGATTCTGGTCTCGGTGCGTACGTCTGGTGAATCATGCGATCGAGAGGGCATTAGTGTGATCTGGGTCGATGCCGGCATGCAGGGTGTTCGACGAGAATGTTATGCCAGTGTCGATGGTCAGCGGGCTGCTGATATTTGGTTTGATGATGTTACGCTTCCTGCAAGTAACCTATTGGGCAATGCAGGTGAGGCTATTGATGTTATTGAGATGACCATCGATAGGGCAGCGCTCGCGGTCAGTGCAGAGGCGGTTGGCGCCATGGAAATGTCGCTGATGAAAACCGTCGAATACAGCAAAATTCGCAAGCAATTCAAGGTGACGCTTTCAAGCTTTCAGGCACTGCAACATCGCATGGCGAATATGTTTATAGAGCTCGCGCAGGCCAAGTCTATTTTGCTTATGGCAGCGATGGAGATGGACAGCCAAAAAGGAAATGCACCTAAAGCGCTGTCAGCGGCTAAAAGCCGGATCGGCAAGGCGGCGCGTCTGGTAGGCGAGGAGTCGATACAAATTCACGGAGGCATTGGTGTTACCGATGAACTCGATGTAGGACATTATTTTAAACGGCTTACCGCCATTCAATTTTTGTTTGGTAGCACGGATTACCATACCGCCCGTTTTGCTGCCGGTTAGTGTAAGACCAAAAAAACGCTTGTTGGGTTAGCAGTAGCGTAACGAGCACCTTGTGGGTTGCTAGCAGGCTTGTGCCGCAGAGATTTCAGATGAGTCGCGTCGAGGCAGAACAGCACAAGCCCTTGTAAGCCGCTTTACCAACACCTCACCTCGACGGACTATCAGCTTGGCCGACTTTTATATTACCAATGAATACTGGTTTGCTGCCATTCAGCTCATCTTGGCAATGTTCGGCGTGGGCGCCACCTTAACCGGCAGTGACTTTCGCGACGTCGCTCGTGAACCTAAATCGGCAGCCCTGGGAACGCTGGTCCAATTGGTGGTGATCCCGTTATCCGCTTTAATCTTTATTTTAGCACTGGGCTTGATGGGGGGTATCGCCGTGTCCATAGCCCTGATTGCCGCGATTCCTGGCGGAGCGAGTTCCAATTTTTTTACCTTTTTTGCCCGCGGCAATTTTGCGCTGTCTATTTGCATCACCGCAATTACGACACTGGCATGCTTGTTTTCAACGCCGATTATCCTCGAGATTTTGATCGGCGACTATATGCCCCCCGAATTCGTCATGCCTAGGCTGCTTATCATGCAGGAGATAGCGCTTACCCTCCTCATTCCTCTGTCACTAGGTATGCTTTATCTATATCTCTTCCCAAAATCTGCCGTGCATGTGTCAAAGTGGTGTATTCGTGGCTCATTGCTGGGTATTGGTTTAATCGTTATCGGTTCAAGCATTGCTGGCCGGATCGATATAGAAGCGTTTGGATGGAACAATGCATTAATTATCGTTTTCCTGACGTTACTGTTCGCGATTATTGGATGGTTTAGCGGACGCCTGACCGGACTGAATCGAGCCGACTGCTCTGCCATCGAAATGGAGGTAGTGGTGCGCAATGTGAATCTTGGCATCCTTATCAAGGCCACATTATTTCCGGCTGCGGCTTTACAAACAGCGGCACTCGGCGACACGGTGCTATTTGCGCTGCTGCTTTATGGTGGTCTGCAAATGCTGATCGCGGCAGGCCTTATCGCACTGGGCCGTCACTCGGCAGCTGCGCACGGCGCGTGCTAACAATACACATTACGGCTTCAATAATGTCAAACTATAGGCGTAACGGCTGCGCATACTGAGCTCGCATTCACAACAAACGACCGCAGGAATAGCGCTACATACGCATTTGGAGGAGTACGTTCTCCTGAATGAGTTATAGAGGAAAGACTATGTCAGACACAGAAGGTTCCATCAGCGTCGAGCAGCGCGGCCACATACTTTTGATCGGTCTCAATCGACCCGAAAAGTACAATGGTTATACGCCGACCATGGCCAAGCAACTTATTGAGGCGTTTACGCGTCTAGACGAAAGTGATGACCTCTTCGTAGGTGTACTCTTCGGACACGGAGACCACTTTACCGCGGGCCTCGACCTTCCCAAGTGGACAGGACGCATGCAACACGGGAGCAGTATAAAGGAAAACTCGGAGCAACCAGTGGATCCTATAGCGCTTGGCCGTGCCTGTCGCAAACCAATCATTACCGCGGTGCAGGGCATCACCTTCACCTTCGGGATCGAAATTGCATTGGCTGGTGATATTGTCATCGCCGCTGACAATTGCCGTTTTTCTCAGTTGGAGCCGGCACGGGGCATTCATGCTACCGGCGGCGCCACAATCCGCTTCGTACAGCGCGGTGGATGGGGCAATGCCATGTACCATTTGTTAACGAGCGACGAGTTCGACGCTCAGGAAGCCTATCGAATCGGTTTCGTGCAAGAAGTCGTTCCGGTTGGGAAGCAATTGGAGCGTGCGCTGGAAATCGCCGTGGTTATCGCGGCACAAGCTCCTCTTGCTATTCAAGCGACCAAGGCCTCGTCGAGACGCTTTGTAGAGGAAGGGTTTGCTGCGGCCGTGCGTGAACTCGGCCCGACGCAGCAGCGGCTCATGGCCAGCGAGGATGCGAATGAGGGCGTCCAATCTTTTATAGAGCGGCGCGCGGCAGTCTTTAAGGGCGTATAATGTGGAAGGTATCAGGGCTTACATTGTTGGTTTCGCAAAGTCGCACAGCTAAGGCCTGGGCCCAATAGTGTTGGATATTTACGGCGGTGATAGAGTTGAATGTGGTAGAAGTGGACGCTAGGGGGTTGGCTTGCCCAATGCCGCTGTTGCAAGCCAAACGGGCACTGAATAGTATGTGTGTTGGCCAGAGGCTGCACGTGCTGGCGACTGATCAGGGTTCTGTGAGGGACTTTCGGGTCTTTGCAGAGCAGTCAGGCCACCTGCTGCTTGATACCGATGAGATTGATGGTGTCTACAGTTACTTGATGGAAAAACAGTAACAGCTCGGCACGCTAGCTTCAGTCGGTGGGGTGGATAAAGTTGATAAAAATGGCGTTGTTGCTCAAGCAATCATGGTAGCCGTCACAGTATAGTGAGCAGGCATACGCAAAACTTTGGTCGTCATAAGTAGAAATAACATACAAGGGGGTATAGGGGCGAAATCCACTCGTGCCCTCAGATGTTTGATCCAACGATGCCGCAATCCGTACAGGACAATGAAGCCGCCTTAAGTTGAATCCCGCTATCTCTTATACATAGACTCCCCCAGTGACTAAGAACCGGGTGAGAGAAAAACTGGATAGGGCGGATCAGTCGCCAGCACACCGGTGATGAAGTTATCCACTCTGTTGTTAACGGGATTCCTTCTATTGGTTTCAACGTGAT
Organism: Halioglobus sp.; assembly: GCA_029246385.1. Lineage (GTDB taxonomy): Bacteria > Pseudomonadota > Gammaproteobacteria > Pseudomonadales > Halieaceae > Marimicrobium. Next base: position 49,791 of record JAQWNG010000044.1, on the reverse strand, counting down.
CGCCGGTGGGAGAGAGATCAAATACATGAGGACTGTCGGGTTGATTGGCAATCGCGTCACGCAAGTCGTCATACATCCAGCCGCAGTTACTTAAGCCGGCAGCTTCTGCCTCGGGAATTGTCGGTAATATGCCATCGCGGTAGCCCCCGCAACCAGGATCTTTCTCGCCGACAATGTACATGCTCGGTACCTCGACGAAGCCACCCTCGATTACTGCCTCGGGGTAGATACCCAGGCCCAGGTAGTCAAAACCGATTTTATCCATACCGTCACCTCGAAAGTCACTCCCCTCGTTGAACACATAACCCTCTTGGCCAACCAGGCTCTCATGCATATCGAATACCCTGGGGGGAACGAATGCCCACGAGTCGGCCACAATCGCCGTCAGCAAAGTGCCTTCCTCGGCATAGGCGTGCGACATGGCAAACACACCAATCGAACCCGCGCTGGTGCCGTGGGCAAAAACCTGGGTGCTGGGATAATTGGCCACGGTATAGTCCATAGCAGCCATGGTGGCCTGCAAGCCGTTAACCTGCCTCTCTCCGCCATTCGGGTTCGGGTTGTTCGGGTAGGGCGTGCCCCTGCCGGAGTAATTGTCGTGATCGCACATGGAGACCAGCAGCACACGGTAGCCTTCCTGAATCCGTCGCGTGAGCGTGGAATCCATCACCTGATCATTGCGCATTGTATTGGCCACGAGATGTTTATTGATCAGATCGTTAAAAGACTCTTCGTGATTCCAGTCGTCCACGGTTTGGGTTTTTACCGCCACGTATTCCTCATTCTCATCGAACCAGCCATAGCCGCCGCCGTGCAGATAGGCCCACAGCGGTGCCTCGGCACCGGGATTATTGGCGGGCTCCATCACGAAAAATGTGTAGTTCCCGGACAAGCCGCAGGTGTAGGCCTCATTGCGATAGAAATTGAGTTCCCAGGAAGTATTGCTATTCAAATTGAGTGTCCTGGATTCAACGAGTGTGATTTGGTCGGGGGTTCGGCTAACCCGTAAATCAGGTTCGAAGACCGGTTCAAGATAAAGTTCGAGATCTAAACTGGTTAACTCTGCCGTCACGCCCTCTAGTGCACAGGGCTCTGTGCTGCCACCGCACAGGTGTCCGTCCGCTTGTTTCCATCCAGCGAAGCGATAGCCATGATCCGATACTGCCGTAAACGTATCAAAAAACTCAGTGCCGTTAACCACGTCAATCTCGCAGGTCTGATTGGCTGCGCAGTCTGCTTCTCCGGTGCGAGACACAATAGTACCGCCCTCGGGAACGACTTGCGTAATCTTGCAGCCACTGAGGAGCAGCAAAGTAACAACGAGACAAGGCAATTTAAAGGTATCCATACGTAACGACTCCGCGCAAATTTCAAAACCAGTGGCAATCGTAGGCGTTCTAATTGATAATGTATAATTATTAATTGTTATTATATGATAATTAAAAAGCATCAAAAGGGCATTCCATGATAAGCCTAAAACAGCTCCGCCATCTCACCGTCATTGCGGAGCAAACAAACATGCACAAGGCTGCAGAAGTCCTCCACATCACTCAACCCGCACTGACGCGGAGTCTGAATACCTTAGAGGGGCTGCTCAATGTGAGGTTGTTTGACCGCTATAGTGGTGGCATGCGAGCGACCCCCTTCTGCACTGAAATTATCGACAAGTGTCACCAGATACTGCTCGATGTCGAAGATATTCAGCGCGCCGCTCGTCTCCTTCATAATGTTGAAGAAGGCGAATTGAACGTTGGCGTTGGCAGGGGAATTGGAGAGCTGGTTTTAAGAAAATCTATCCCAGAGTTCGTGTCGCGACATCCCAATATCCGGATTACGGTCGTCGAAGGTACACATGACGATCTAATCCGCGGCCTCGAGAAGCGCGATTTCGATTTTCTTGTTATCGGGCTTGGCAGCTATCAGGGCGCCAGCGGATTACGGAAAGAATTAATTACCAATGTTCCTTTGTCGGTGATTGCGCGGACAGGCCACCCACTGCAGGCAGAAAAAAACCTTAGTTTGAGTCAGCTGACCCAATATGCATTGATGTCTCCCACGTCGGTTGGCTCAGAACACCCACTAGCATTAGCCGTCGCAGATGCTAACCCTGAATTAATCCTGCCGCATATTATTTGTGGGGACTACCCGACACTGATAAGCACGCTTTTGTGTTCCAATTCCGTGCTAATTTCTTCTGCGTATAACTGTGAGTCTGAACTCCGACAGGGCTTGCTCGTAGCGCTCGATGTAACACATCCAGCACTGAATACTGAACTTGGAATTATTGAGATAGACAAACGATCACGGTCGCCAGCGGCTGAGGCTTTCATAACGATTCTCATGGCATCGATGGTCGCCTTAAATTAACGGGCAAGCGGTTCGCTAAAGTTCGGGTATGGCCTTGCCATATGCTCGGAGGAACGGCTTGCGTTTGCAATACTGCGACGCGATGCTAGCTATGGATGTCACTGCCCGCTCCAGTGATTCTGTTACGCTTCCGCTTTGCAGTCTCGACCGATATACCGGCTATCTTGCCTAGCATCTGCTTGGTTGTTTTGGCCTAGTGTGTCGTTCGGGGCAACCACGGAGCTCTGGTGGGCTTGTCGCCGGGCGTTCCTGCGCGGATAAATAAGTACAAGCCTCGGCTATCCCTGATAAACTGGTATCTCGCTGTGCCGCGCAGGTTTTTGACCTTTGCTTGAGATAGGTCCACGGTGATTTCTCAGTACGGTTGCAAGGTACTAAGCATCAGATTGACACAGCACAGTAATAGAGATGCTTTAAAACCAATATTTACCGCCTATATACAGCGGCATAGGGTAGCAGACTAGGCAAGTATCTATTGGGTAGAGATGGGACGGCGTGCTCCAAGGGCAAGAGCACCGATAATGCAACGGATAATTTATGCTAGACATTTTTAAAAAGTGGTACCACCGTTACCTGTCTGATGAAGAGTCGGTGCTTGTGTTGGTGTTGCTGGCGATAGCGGTGGCATTGTTAATGACCATCGGCGATATTCTTACGCCTGTGGTTGCTGCCATTGTACTGGCCTATCTTGCCCAAGGTGTCTCGGGCCAACTTCAGCGTTACGGCTTGCCCCAGTGGTTGGGTGTCGCCGTGTCGTATTTAGCATTTGTCGGCATATTTTTCGGATTTAGCTTTGCGTTGTTGCCGTTGGTTTGGCGTCAATTACTAAGTTTTGTGGGTGAAATGCCGAGGATGCTCGATCAGGCTCAACAGTTTTTGGGGATTTTGTCTGAGCGATATCCTGATATTATTAGCAAAGAACAATTCAGAGATCTCATCAGTGTCGCGCAGACTGAATTTGCCGGGTTAGGTCAGGTCGCAGTCACCCGTACGCTGGCATCAATTCCAAGTATTCTTACGGTGTTGGTTTATTTGGTGTTGATACCGATGCTGGTGTTCTTCTTTCTCAAGGACCGAGAAAAAATTCTTGGTTGGTTAGGAGGGTTTCTGCCGGCGGAGCGACCTTTGTTGCGACGTATATGGACAGAAATGAATGAGCAGTTTTCCAATTATGCTCGCGGTAAGGTGCTCGAAATATTGATAGTAGGCTTCGTTACTTATTTTGCGTTTTCTTGGTTAGGAGTCGCCTATGCAGCATTGTTGGGATTGGTGGTCGGGCTTTCGGTCATTATTCCTTATATTGGTGCTGCTCTGGCTACTGTTCCAGTGGTCATGGTCGGGTTTTTCCAGTGGGGATTTACCGGTGAATTTTATTATATGTTTGCGGTCTACATGATTATTCAGGTTTTGGATGGCAACGTGTTAGTGCCATTTTTGTTTTCGGAGGCGGTAAACCTGCATCCGGTGGCGATTATTCTAGCGGTACTATTTTTTGGCGGTATTTGGGGTTTATGGGGTGTATTTTTTGCGATACCACTGGCGACTTTAGTCAAGGCCGTAATTAATGCGTGGCCTACCCCTGAGCAAATCGTTTCTGAGCCTGACCCACTCACATAAATCTCATGGAGTTTCTGATGTCTGCGTTGAGTTTCCGGCATAGCGTAAAGGCCATGCCGCTGGTGTTGAGTGTCGTGTTAATGGCCTCCTGCGTCACCACTTCGTCACTGGGGCCGCAGCCGACTCAGAGTCCAAATGACGATTACAGCTATCGACTACTAACGTTAGATAACAGTCTGGAGGTTTTGCTGATTTCTGATCCGGATGCCCCGAAAGCTGCGGCTGCGCTAGATATTTTAGTGGGCAGCGGGGACAACCCGCGCGGTCGCGCAGGTCTCGCGCATTTTCTCGAACATATGTTGTTTCTGGGTACCGAGAAATACCCTGATGCGGCCGAATATGGACACTTCATTACCGAGCATGGAGGCAGTCGCAACGCCTACACCAGCTTTGAGAATACTAACTACTTTTTTGATGTCAACAGCGCTGATTTGCCGGAGGCGCTTGACCGGTTTGCTCAGTTCTTTATTGCGCCCCGCTTTGATGCGCAATACGTGGAGCGCGAAAAAAACGCGGTTGAGGCTGAATATCAAATGGGGTTAAAGAGCGATAGCCGTCGTGAGCTCGATGTGTTGCAGGAGATATTCAATCAGGAGCACCCCTATAGTCAGTTTTCGGTGGGCGCACTGGATACCCTCGCAGATCTCCCTGAGTCTGGTATTCGAGACGATCTGATCCAGTTTTACAACACCTACTACTCGGCCAATGTGATGCGTCTGGTGGTGCTAGGTTCGCAGTCGCTTGACGAACTGGAGGCGCTGACAGCGCCTCTGTTCAGTCAAATACCCAACCGCTTTTTAGACCGTGAAACGATTGCTGAGCCTTTATTCGTGCCGGGTAGTCTGCCTTTGTTCCTGCAGGTACAGCCGTTGGCTACGCAGCGGAAACTGAGTGTTTCCTTTCCACTTCCTGATTACCGTGCGCAGTACCATGTAAAGCCGGAGGTCTATTTAGGTAATCTGATAGGCCATGAGGGCGAGGGCAGTTTGCTGTCGACGCTGAAACAGAAAGGCTTGGCGGAGGGGTTATCTGCAGGCCAAGGACTGGCATGGCGGGGTGGTGCGCTGTTCAGCGTTAATATCTCGCTGACGGAAAAGGGGGCGGCAGACCCGGACAGCGTGTTGCAATTGCTTTTTGCCTATGTCGATATGTTGCGTCAAGAAGGCCCTCAAGATTGGCTGTATGTCGAGCAAGCAAGACTTGCAGCCCTGAGTTTTCGCTTTCGAGAGCAGGACAGTCCAATGCGTTACGTGAGTGCAGTGGCGAGTGGTATGCAGTATTACGCGGCGCAGGATATCTTGCGCGGGCCTTATATGATGACAGGTTATGACGAGGCGATTTTGGCGGAACTACTGCAACAGCTTCGACCCGATAATGCGCTGGTAACGTTCAGCGACCAGGCTGTTGTTGGAAATCAGATCTCGGAGTACTACCAAGTACCTTATGCGCGGCAGCCACTGGACGTTAATCGTGTTACCAGGCCAGACGGTGACAAGGGCGCGGATACGCTGCATCTGCCGGCGCCTAACGAGTTCATTGCCGAGAATGTCTCACTGGTGGAGGCGCCCGCGAATATGCCGAACGCACCGCAGCTCATGCGGCAATCTGGTAGGCAAAAAATCTGGTATATGCCGGACGACCAGTTCCGTGTGCCTAGGGGATTAACGTATCTCAATTTCCGCTCACCCGATGCAGGGCAAACGCCGGAGCAAACGGCGCGAGGAGCACTTTATGCAGCGCTGCTCACCGACAAGGTAAACGAGTTTGCCTATCCTGCTCAATTGGCGGGGATGAGTTTTGCCTTTTACAAGCATTCTCAAGGTATCGGTTTGCGGGTGGGTGGTTACAATGATAAGCAGACATTGTTACTAAAACGTTTGTTAAACAGCATCGTCGATCCAAAATTCAGCCAAAGCCGTTTTGACGATGTTCGCAGCGGCATGATCCGCAGTTTGAAAAACGCCGTCGCCCAGCGCCCTAGTCGTCAAATTGTTGATGATTTGAGGGAAAGTCTGGTGTTCGATCAATGGGGCGAGGCGGCTTTGATTGCCGCGCTTGAGGCAACAGACTTAAGTCAACTTGATGGGTACATCCGGCAATTCTGGCGCGGTGCTTCTGCTGAAGTATTGATCTATGGGAACTACGAGGCTGGCGAGGTGAAACAAATGTCTGCGATGTTGCAGGATATTGTCAGTAGCGACCCAGCGCCCACGTTGCCCGTGCGCAGAGTGCTCAAGTTGGCTGCCGGCGAGTCAGCTCAATATGTCGTGGATGTTCCTCATGATGATTCGGTGGTTGCGTGGTACCTGCAGGGAGACGGAGATAGCTGGCATGATAGGGCCGCGACGGCTTTGACTGCGCAAATCATGTCGTCAGGTTTTTTTCAGGACTTGCGTACCGAGCAGCAGTTGGGCTATGTCGTTGGCGCCTCCAGTTTCTCCCAGTTGCAGGTGCCTGGCGTGCTCATGCTGGTGCAGTCGCCGGTTGCAGATGCCAATGCGGTCGTCGTAGCAATGAATGATTTTATGCTTAACGTGGAGCCACAGCTGGATGAGGCGCAGTTTGAGCGCCACAAGGCGTCGTTGCTCAGCGATATTTTGCGGCCTGATAAAAATCAGGCGGAGCGAGGCGAATATTTCTGGCAAGCCATTGCGCGCCAAGATCTTGACTTCACGGATCGCCAGACGATGGCAGCCGCCGTGGAGGCCATCACCCTAGACAGTTGGAGGCGCTACTACGAGCGGGTGTTTATATCACAGCGCCACTCGCTGCAGGTCGTAGCACCGGGGCGTCAGGGCATCGTTCCAGAGGGCAAATTTGACGGTTACAGCTCAGCCGAAGCTATTCAGCGTCAACATTCTGCGTACGTTCGAGAGTAAGGCCAGCCGCGACAAAGCGCCGTGGCATTCAGCGGATTCATGGTTCGCAGATGGTCTAGGGACAGTAAATTCACATATTAGTTCTAATATGGAACTAACTGTCGGTATTCAGATGACTCCGATCCCACTAGTGCGCGCTTGATAAGTTGAGCATCGCATTTGGAATCTGCTATAGTTTCGGCAGTGAGCTTTGCCGCTGTTATCGCCTGCGCCAGGATCACATAAGTTCTTTTTTGGAATCAATTAAGGGCTGAGTGTGACTGGTCTTGCCGCTTTATAGGAGCTTGAGCTGAGATGAAGGAAGATCTAAATCCCTCGGAAACCCGCGAGTGGCTCGATGCACTCGACGATGTGGTCAAGCATGCAGGTACTGAGCGCGCTTCTTTTTTGTTGCTAGAGCTGTCCAAGCATGCAATCGACGCCCGCCTGCGCCTGCCTGCCGCTATCACCACCCCTTTTTCTAATACGATCGCGCCTTCCGAAGAAAAAATGATGCCCGGTGATGTCTTTATGGAGCGCCGGATCCGCTCACTGGTGCGCTGGAATGCGCTTGCCATGGTGATGCGTGGTAATGATAACGATGAGGGATTGGGTGGCCATATTTCCAGTTTTTCTTCCAGCGCTACGCTGTATGACGTGGGTTTTAATCATTTCTTTCGCGGTACTGAGGGTGGCCACCCGGGAGATCTGGTGTTCTATCAGGGTCACAGTGCGCCGGGCATGTATGCGCGTTCTTATCTCGAAGAGAGGCTGACGGAGGAGCAGTTGGATAATTTTCGACGGGAGGTCGGTGGTCACGGGCTGTCGTCCTATCCGCATCCGTGGCTGATGCCTGAGTACTGGCAGTTCCCCACCGTATCGATGGGGCTCGGTCCGATACAGGCGATTTATCAGGCTCGGGTGATGAAGTATCAGCAGGACCGTGGCTTACTCGATCATGGCGACAGAGAGGTTTGGTGCTTCATGGGCGACGGTGAGTGTGATGAGCCTGAGTCTTTGGGCGCTATATCGCTCGCTGGCAGAGAGGGGATGGGCAATCTAAATTTCGTGATCAACTGCAATCTGCAACGTCTGGATGGTCCGGTGCGCGGCAACGGCAAAATTATTCAAGAGCTGGAAGGAGTTTTTCGTGGCGCCGGCTGGAATGTAATCAAGGTGATCTGGGGTCGAAAGTGGGATAGTCTGCTGGAAAAAGATAAAACCGGCCTGCTACAGAAACGTATGGATGAGGTTTGTGACGGCGAGTTGCAAAACTACAAGTTTAATGGCGGAGCCTATACAAGAGAACATTTTTTCGGCAAGTATCCCGAGCTTCTTGAACTGGTGGCCGACTTATCGGATGACGATATCATGTATCTCAATCGAGGTGGGCATGATCCGTACAAGGTATACGCAGCCTATGCCGCTGCCGTGGGCGAGCATGAGCGCCCCACTGTCATTCTGGCAATGACGGTGAAGGGCTACGGCACAGGTGAGGCGGGTCAGGCAAACAATGAAACTCACGCCCTCAAAAAGCTCGACATAAAAAGTCTTAAAGCGTTCCGCGACCGCTTTGATATTCCTATCAGTGATGCTGAGTTAGATACTGTGCCCTACTACCGGCCGCCGACAGACAGTCCGGAGATGCGCTATATGCTGGAGCGCAGGGAGGCTCTAGGCGGGCTGTTACCGAGGCGTCGCGGGGCTATGGATTTACTCGAGACACCGCCACTGGCGGCTTTTGGTAACCAGCTTAAGAGTAGCGGAACGCGCGAAATTTCTACCACTATGGCCTTTGTGCGTATGCTGTCAAGTTTGGTGAAGGACGCAGATATCGGGCAACGTGTGGTACCTATCGTGCCGGACGAGGCGCGTACGTTCGGAATGGAAGGTATGTTTCGTCAGCTCGGTATTTATTCTTCGGTCGGCCAGCGCTATACGCCGCAAGATGCCGGTCAGATGATGTACTACAAAGAAGACATTAAAGGACAAATTCTGGAGGAAGGCATTAACGAGGCGGGCGCATTCTCTGCTTGGCTAGCCGCGGCGACGTCGTACAGTACAAGTGCCTACCCTATGGTGCCGTTCTATATTTTTTATTCCATGTTTGGTTTCCAGCGTATTGGGGATCTGGCTTGGGCGGCTGGCGATAGTCAGGCGCGTGGATTCCTCATCGGTGCGACAGCGGGGCGTACCACTCTTAATGGCGAGGGCTTGCAGCATCAAGATGGGCACAGTCACTTAGCGGCCAGTACAATACCGAACTGCGTTAGCTACGATCCTACCTATGCTTACGAGTTGGCAGTGATTATTCATGATGGCTTACATCGCATGTACAACCAGGGTGAGAACCGCTTTTATTACATTACAACCATGAATGAAAACTATGTTCAGCCGGCGATGCCGCCGGGTGCTGAAGACGGCATTATTCATGGCATGTATCAGTTTAAGACGTCGACCGCGCCGGGAGATTTGCGTATTCAATTATTAGGCTGTGGCGCGATTCTGCGTGAGGTTGAGGCCGCCGCGGCGATTTTGGAGAGTAACTATCAGATAGCGGCAGATGTTTGGAGTATGACCAGCGTGAACGAACTGCAACGAGAAGGTAAAGCCGTGCAGCGGTGGAATCTGTTGCATCCTGAAGCCGAACCCAGAGTGCCGTATGTGACACGAATGTTGTCTGCTTCCGGAGGGCCCACGGTGGCTGCGACAGACTATGTGAAGTCATATACGGATCAAATTCGAGAGTTTGTGCCCGGAGCCTTTATCGTTTTGGGTACGGATGGTTTCGGTCGGTCTGATACGCGCAGCAAGTTGCGCGAATTCTTTGAGGTCAGTCGTGAATATATCGTGCTTGCGGCGCTAAAAGCCTTGGCAGACGAGGGGCGGATCGAGAATGCCGTTGTCGCGCAGGCCATGGGTGCGCTGGGTATCAATCCGGACAAGCCCAGCCCACTACAAGTCTGAAGCAGGAGGGAAGTCGGCGTGGCATTACAACAAGTAACCGTTCCTGATATCGGCGGTGCCGAAGGCGCTGAGGTGATTGAGCTACTGGTGAAGGTGGGTGATCAGATTGTGCTGGATCAGGGTCTCATTGTATTGGAATCTGACAAAGCCTCTATGGAAATCCCCGCCACGGCCGCTGGCACCGTCGTTGAGTTGTTGGTGGCGGAAGGCGATCAGTTGGCAGAGGGTGCGGCGGTGGCGATGATAGACGTCGCGGAGGAAGTCGCGGATGCTGCCGAGGTATCCGGTGACGCGCAGGCGACTGGTGCAAGTGAAGTGTCCGCTGTCGATGATGTCGTGCCGCAACAAGAGACACTCGTCGACCGAGAGGTGCCAGCGACGAAAGAAGAGTTGGTGGTAGAAGACATACCTATAACTGGCGATACGCCTGTGCTGGAAGTGGAAGCCAGTGGTCACGTCTATGCAGGCCCTGCTGTGCGAAAACTGGCACGAGAACTCGGTGTTCAGCTGCAACGAGTGGAGGGTACTGGCCGACAAGGCCGTGTCCTCAAAGAGGATCTGCAGCAGTTTGTGCGCAAGTCAATACGTGAACCGACAGGCGGAGTCACCGCAGGCATAGATATTCCTGTGGTGCAGGAAACTGACTTCGCTAAATATGGTGAGATCGAAGTCACTCCACGCAGCAAACTCGATAAGCTAACGGCTGTCAATATGCACCGTAGCTGGCTCAATGTGCCCCATGTGACTCAGTTCGATGAGGCAGATATTAGTGATCTCGAAGCGTTCCGCGAGGGGCTCAAGGCTGAGGCCGAGCAGCGCTCCACGCGCATTACGCCTCTGCCTTTTTTGTTGAAGGCAAGCGCACTTGCGCTGCGAGATAACCCCAAAATTAACAGTTCACTGGGCCGCGGTGGTGAGGATCTCGTTCACAAGAAATATATTCATATTGGTGTGGCGGTCGACACACCGGCCGGACTGATGGTGCCAGTGATTCGTGACGTCGACAGGAAAACGATATGGGAATTGGCATATGAAGTTGCAGCCTTGGCCAGCCGTGCGCGCGACCGCAAGCTCCTGCCAGCAGAGATGCAGGGCGGGTGTTTTACCGTTTCCAGCTTGGGTAATATCGGCGGCAACGGTTTTACACCTATCGTTAACACGCCTGAGGTGGCTATCCTTGGGGTGTCGAAGGCCGCCGTCAAGCCACACTGGAATGGTACTGAGTTTCTGCCGCGCACGCTGCTGCCGGTTGCGCTATCTTACGACCATCGGGTAGTGAATGGTGGCGATGGCGGGCGATTTTTGACCCGCATAGTGTCGTTGCTTGGTGATATTCGTCAGCTCAGTTTGTAACGTTCACGGCAAGTGGAGCGGTCTTCACTCGCTAGCGTGAAGAGAGCTTTTGATGGGCCTGCCAAGAGGCCCGTGAGCGTTAGTTTGTTGTCCAGCCACCGCGGTCAATCGTAGTTCACTGGGCGCAGGTTGAGGCGCAGTCGCTCGGTGCTGTGCGCTGGCTGCCTGGCCAGCAGGCCAAAATGTTGATTGTAATGCCTTTAGCTGTGTCAGGGATTGTTGCTCCCAGCCAGCGTCGCTCATCAAGTGAATAAATTTCAGTGTGCGAAAGGCATCAAACCACTGGTGAAACTGACGCTGGAATTGTGCGCTCGACGTGCTTTGTCGTTGACAGTGGGCGAGGCCCGATCGTATTCCCAGGGCCTGCAGCGCGGCATCTGATTGCTTAGCCACAGTCGCGTCAAGCCCCTGTCTAACGAAAAGTGGGGCAAGCGCCGCTTCGGGGGATTGGGTCAGTTCAGGCAGGCTTGCGAGTAATGCTTGAAGTGCCTCGAAACAGCGGGGATGGTCGAAGACCGGAGCATCCTCTGGCAACCCGGCTGCAATGATAGCGGCTACCGCTGGACCTGTTCCAAAAGGGACCCGCGAGGAGTGTCGCGATTGCAGCTGAATACGCTGCCCTGACAGCCGGCTAATAGGCCCAATTTTGGCTAGTTTGTTCAGCATATAAAAATCCTCGGCGCCAGCGCGCTTTGGAAAGCCGCGCACTTTTACATAAGCGTTGGCCCGGATGGCAATGCAACTTCCCAGCGTATGATATGCATAGGGCGAGCCAGCATATTCCAATCCCAGCACATAGTGATTCAGGCGCAGTTCATATAACGCAGTGGCGCTATTGCAGCCCTGCGTTTCGCCCGGCATATGTTGGAAGGGAAAAATCGCAGCGACTGCATCCACAGATGCGCTATCGAGTTGTTCGAAGTAATCCTGTGGCACGTTGGCGTCTGCGTCCGTGCAGCAAAGCCATTGTCCGCTGATGCCGCCAGCGACCATCCATTGCAGCGCCAAATCGCAGCCCGACTTACGCGCTAGTCCGACCCCGAGAGCCGCCGGTGTCGGTCCGCACAGTAATTCAATATCGTGTAGGTAAAGATCAGTGTGCTCGTTCAAACATTTAACGGCGACTGAGCCACGCTGCGCCTGCGGCAACGTGCCACTTTGCAGGGCCATTCGCAGTTCCGCGTTGGCCTGTAGGTCGCAATCCGTATCCGGCCTGTTCAGTACAAGAATGATAAGTGTGTGACCACTGGCTGCTGGCATCTGCTCCAATATTTTGAGTAAGGCAGGTGATTCTCTATAGGCGGGAATAATTACCACCTGAAGCCAATGGGGTTGCTCAAAACGGTGGCTAGGCAGACCCGTCTCTGTGTGCCTTCGCAGATAGCGCTGCAGGGCGACACTCTTATGCATTAGCGAGTGAGCTCCATTAGTGCAGTGCTGGCCGTATAGGTAAAGTTGCCACGATATTGGCTTCGATGTCCAACAGTTCATCCCAGCGCTGGGCAATCATGTCGGGGTCAAGATAGGTTTTTGCCAGTTCTAGAAATAGTTCAAAGTGGCGTGCCTCGGAGCGGGCAATGGATTGATAGAATTTCTTCAATGGACCGGGCTCTAAAGCTTCGGCGACCAGTGAAAAACGTTCGGCTCCTCTGGCTTCTATAATACTCGCGGTCAACAGACGATCCAGAAAATAGATGTCACTGCCCTGCCGCAGTGATTGGCGGAATGCACCGACATACGGATCCTTCTGGTCTGACGTGGTTATGAGTCCACGGTGGTGTATCCATTTGAGTACTTCGCGATAATGGGTGAGTTCCTCTATCGCTAGGTCTGCCATAGCCGCCACCAGTTCGGTGCGATCCGGGTAGTGCGATAGCATAGAGATTGCCATGCCTGACGCTTTTTTTTCAGCCGCCGCATGGTCGAGTAAAAAACGATCAAAGTCTCCCATAACCACGGTGGTCCAGGCTTGAGGAGTGGCAAAGCGAAGAGGGGATGTCAGCATACAGACACTAGCAGTTTGTTGGCAAAGGGAGACTATTGAACGTCAAGTGAGTGGCGAACACAAGATGCCATGGCAACACTACTTGCGGCAGTGTGCAGCCGATATGCTAAACTTCTAGGCCGTTTTCAAGTTGGGCTGGCTTCGCCTAGGTCTGACATCGATCCATATGACAGGATAGATTTGCCAATGATCATTAAACCACGTGTCCGCGGATTTCTTTGCATCACGAGTCACCCTGCCGGTTGCGACGCCAATATTAAGCGACAAATAGCGTACGTGCAGTCTCAGGGGCCAATAGCAGAGGGTCCAAACCGTGTGCTGGTGATTGGCGCATCCACCGGTTACGGCTTGTCATCGCGTATTACGGCGGCGTTCGGGTGCGGTGCTAAGACGCTTGGAATCTTCTTTGAAAAAGAGGGCACGCAGACTAAACCGGGAACAGCTGGCTGGTACAACTCGGCGGCGTTCCACAGCCACGCAGAGGCCGCTGGTCTGTATGCGAAAAGTATCAATGGCGATGCCTTTAGCAACGAAGTCAAGCAGAAGGCTATCGACACCATCAAAGCCGATATGGGGCAGATTGATTTGGTGGTCTACAGCTTGGCGTCACCACGCCGGCAACACCCGGTTACCGGTGTTGTGCACAATTCGACACTCAAGCCTATCGGCGGTGATGCCGTACAAAAGGGCGTCAATACCGATAAAGAGGAGGTGCAGGACTTTCATTTGGAGCGTGCTACTCAGGATGAAATAGATAATACAGTGGCCGTCATGGGCGGCGAAGACTGGCAGATGTGGATTGATGCGCTGGACGATGCCGGTGTACTGGCTGATGGCGCGAAGACTACCGCCTATACCTATATTGGAGAAAAGCTGACCTGGGATATCTACTGGCATGGCACCATCGGTGCAGCCAAAAAAGACCTAGACAAGCGCGTCGTTGCTATCCGTGAGCGTATGGCGGCAAAGGGTGGAGACGCTCGTGTGTCAGTCCTCAAGGCGGTAGTCACTCAGGCTAGCGCGGCGATTCCTGCCATGCCGATTTACTTGGCGCTGCTGTTCAAGGTGATGAAGGAGCAGGGCAGCCATGAGGGTTGCATCGAGCAAATAGACGGATTGTTCCGTGATTCACTCTACAGCGCTGATCCTTATCTGGATGAGGAGGGCCGCTTGCGCGCCGACGCTAAAGAGCTGGATCCGGCGATACAAGCAGCGGTGGCGTCGCTGTGGCAGGGTGTCAATACCGAAACGCTGCGCCAGCTGTCGGATTTTGACGGTTATAAGCGAGAGTTTCTGCAGTTATTCGGTTTTGAAGTAGACGGCGTGGATTACAGCGCTGATATAAGCCCCGAAGTTCCTATTAACAATATGGTTTGAATCTATGTTTGAACACGGAGTCCCTTTTCGACTGAACGGCAGGGTCAGGCGGTTGGTCGCATCCAATGCGGGTGTAATGACAGGGCCGGGCACCAACACATATTTGCTGGGTGATGAGGAGGTGGCGGTGCTGGACCCTGGTCCGGCGCTGCCCGCGCATATTGATGCCATATTGGACACCGCCGGTGACCGCATTCGCTGGATCGTTTGTACCCACACCCATCCCGATCACTCTCCGGCTTGGAAGGCCGTCGCAGAGGCTACAGGAGCCCAGGTTATTGGCGCGTCTCCGCCGGACGATATGTTTCAGGACACGACGTTCAAGCCGACCATAGAGTTGCAACACGATTATGCCCTGACGACAAAAGAATTTACGTTGCGCGCGGTGCATACCCCGGGTCATGTGGGAAATCATTATTGCTTCTTCCTTGAGGAAGAGGGAATGATGTTTGCAGGTGATCACGTGATGAATGGGTCTACAGTGGTGATTATTCCGCCAAGTGGCAATATGAAGTTCTATATTGAATCTCTGCAGCGGCTGCTAGATTATCCCATGCAATTCATTGCTCCAGGCCATGGTGATGTCATGTCTGAACCAAGAGCGACAGTGGACTGGTTGGTGAATCACCGGCTGATGCGCGAGCAAAAGGTCATCGACGGTCTGCGCAGCACCGGCCGTGTGCCGCTAGATGAGCTGGTGAAGGTCGTTTATGACGATGTCGACACCAGTCTGCACAAGATGGCACAGCTTTCGCTCAGTGCGCACCTAATTAAATTGCGTGAGGAAAATCGGGCGCAGCAACATACACCGGATGATACCTGGGAGATACTGGGCGCGTGAGAAGCGTGCTGCGCCTTGCCCAATCGATGCTCTGCATGATCAATAGCCTAGTACCGAATAGGCTCACAACGAAAAAGTAACAAGAGGAATGTAGTGATGAACGGATTGATGATGAACATGCAATTATCCATTGCCTCCATCGCAGAGCACGCGGAGCGCATTAACGGCGATGTTGAGATTGTCTCGGTAATGGGCGACCAACCACGACATCGCTATACTTACCGAGAAGCATTTGCGCGCACGCGTAAGTTGTCAGATGGCATGACCCTTTGGGGCCTGGAACAGGGCGACCGGATTGCCACATTGGCCTGGAATGATTACCGGCATTTCGAGATTTATTATGCCGCTGCCTGCAGCGGCTATGTCTGCCACACGATTAACCCCCGCCTTTTCCCAGAGCAGCTTGCCTATATCATTAACCATGCAGAAGATCGCTACGTTTGTATCGATCCGGACTTTGTGTCGCTGGCGGAAAGTCTAGCGGATCAGTGTCCCACAGTGCAGGCGTGGGTAATCATGACGAGCGCAGAGGCTATGCCCGAAACCAGTCTGCCTAATGTCATTTGCTATGAAACACTGGTTGCGGCCGGAGATGAAACATTCCAGTGGGCACCGTTGGACGAGAATGCCGCCTGTGCCCTGTGCTACACCTCGGGCACAACCGGTAACCCGAAGGGTGTATTGTATTCCCACCGTTCTACTATCTTGCACGCTTACGCGGCCATGATGCCGGACGCATTGGGTATTTCTCAGCGCGATGTCGTGATGCCAATCGTGCCCATGTTCCATGTCAACGCATGGGGTAATCCCTATGCCTGCCCCATGGCCGGCGCGAAGTTGGTGTTGCCCGGCAACAGAATGGGTGACGGGAAGTTTATGGCGACCCTAATTAACGAGGAGGGTGTAACGCTCTCGGCGGGTGTCCCTACCGTATGGTTGGGCATGCTCGCGCATCTGAAGGCCTCCGGTGAAGAGGTTGCTTCGCTGCGACAAATCATTGTCGGTGGGGCCGCCTGTCCCCTCTCCGTGATGGAGGATTTTGATCACTACGGTGTAGAGGTGCGGGTCGGTTGGGGCATGACGGAGATGAGCCCCTTGGGTTCGGTCAACGCGAGCATGGATTCCAGAGACAGTTTAGGCGAGCAGGAATTTGCCAAAGTGCGTCTCAAAGCAGGCCGGAAAATTTTCGGCGTAGAGATGAAAATTGTTGACGATGAAGGCCACGACTTGCCTTGGGACGGTGTGGCCTTTGGTTCGCTTCTGGTAAGAGGACCCTGGGTGTGTTCTAGTTATTTTAAATTGCAGGGGTCTGATGCTCATGCGCATGAGGGTTGGTTCGAGACCGGTGATGTGGCCACCATCGACCCACAGGGCTACATGGCCATCACTGATCGTATCAAAGACGTTATCAAGTCGGGCGGTGAGTGGATTTCCTCTATCGAAGTCGAAAACGCGGCGACTGATCACCCCAAAGTTGCGGAAGCGGCGGTCATCGGGCATTTCCATCCCAAGTGGAGCGAACGACCCCTGTTGATTGTGGTGCGTGGAGCTGATTCACAGGATCTCACCGCTGAGGAGATGTTGGCGTGGTTTGACGGTAAGATCGCCAAATGGTGGACGCCGGACGGAGTAGAGTTTATCGATGAGCTGCCACATACGGCTACCGGCAAAGTGCAGAAGGTCAAGTTGCGGCAGATGTTTAAAGATTATGCCTTCCCGGCAGCGGGAGCGTAGAAAAGATGGATACTCCATAGGCAGCTGTTGCTCCAGCAGAGTGTTAGCACAGGTTTTAACGTTCAGGGGATGTCTATGGGTTGGGTAACTAATGGTGATGATCGTGATACCACGATTGGCGAGCTTGCGGAACTGGCGGCCCCATTCGACGCGCTATATGCATCTTTGTGGACACAGTCGCACGTGCCCGCCGATGTTCTAGAGTTGTGTCGATTACGCCTCGCACAGTTGCATCGCTGTGCTGTTGAGTTGCAGCGGCAGGAGATTGCAATCCCCGCAGGCAAAACTGCCCATCTGGCGCACTGGGATACAGGGAGTCTGTTTTCACCGGCAGAGCGCGCCTGTCTTGCGTTCACTGAAGTTTATGCCATGGATGTGCAGGCATTAACAGACCAGCATGCTGACGCCGTGAAAATGCATTTCGGTGACGCAGGCTTGGTATTGTTGGTGGAAGCGCTTGGTATCCTCGACGGCATGACCCGGCTCAGTCTTCTGTGGCAGCTGGCGGCCGCTCCGACGCAACCGCCTGGACAACTACTATGACGGGCGGCCCACGCGCAGTTAACCCTAATAATCCTAGCGGTAATATGATTCGTGATTCCGCGTTAGGCCTTGTGCCAGAGACGCTGGACTATTACGCGGCGCTCAACCGAAAAATCTGGGAGTGCGGCCCGCTCACGCCGTCAGAAATCGAGATTGCACGTTTGCGTAATGCTCGAACAGTCAATTGCGTCTTCTGTAAAAGCGTGCGTTACGATATTGCAAAGGCAGACGGGCTTAGCGAAGACAAGGTCGCGATGATTCAGGACGATTTCAGAGGCAGTGACCTGAGCAAGCGTGAGAAGTTAATTGTGGCATTTACCGATCAGTTTCTCGCGAACCCGCGTGGTCTCACAGAGCAGCTCAAGACAGAATTGCTGGCGGAATTTACCTCGAAAGCGCTGGTCCACCTATCACTGGTGGTCGCTCACTTCAGTGGATTTTCTCGCTGTGCCGTGTCGCTGGGCGGGATGCCAGACGAGTTACCGATTATGGAGATTTCGCTGCCACAGTAATCGATCCGGTCGGGATGCAACGGCGTCTCTCGACGGGGTTGTGCCTTGTCTTGTCTGTATTCGTAATATAAGTGTAAAAAATCTACGAATAATTGTTTTAAACTGATAGGATACTGATTATCATATAAATCTTATGGTCTATGAATTGCGAGTAATCTTTGCTTAATCCGAACCAACAATACAAAGAGCGTACCCTGCCGCAGGTCGTTGTCGACGCGGCGGCGGCTTATGGCCCACGCATTGCCATCATTGATGGCGAGGTGCAGCTGACTTACGAGCAGCTCGATGCTGCTCGGGTGCGTGCGGCGCGGGCCTTTATTGCCGCTGGGCTTGAAAAAGGAGAGCGCATTGCTATCTGGGCGCCTAATATCTACCAGTGGATTATCGCGGCCATCGGCGCGCAGAGCATCGGGGGCGTGCTGGTTCCCCTGAATACGCGCTACAAGGGTTCTGAGGGCGCCTACATCATTCGTTCCAGTGGTGCGAAACTGCTGTTTACGGTGGGCGATTTTCTTGGCATGCACTACCCTGCAATGCTGGCTGGCCAGACGCTCCCTGATCTCGAACGCACGGTGTTGTTCAGTGGTGTGGCGGCGGGGTGCCAGTCGTGGGAAGATTTTCTTGCGGCTGGGGAGGCTGTTCCGGTGAAAGAGGTGGCGTTAAGAGCGTCCGCAGTAACCCCCGGTGATACGCTAGACATTCTTTTCACCTCTGGTACCACCGGTAACCCAAAGGGTGTGGTGACGGGGCACGGCCAGAATATCCGTACCTTCGAGAACTGGAGTGCGACTGTCGCTCTGTGCAGCGATGACAATTATCTGATCATCAATCCGTTCTTCCACTCCTTTGGCTATAAGGCTGGCTGGTTGTCCGCCATTATTTGCGGTGCCCGCATGATTCCGGTGCTCAGTTTCGATCTTGATGCTGTGCTGGCGCAGATCGAGAGCGAAAAAATTTCCATGATTCCTGGGCCGCCGACGATCTACCAGTCACTGCTCGCGCATCCACGGCGCAAAGAGTATGACCTATCCAGTTTGCGTCTCGCCGTGACCGGCGCGGCGCCAGTGCCGGTCGAACTGGTACGACAGATGCGCGAGGAGCTGGGTTTTGAAGTCGTGGTGACGGCCTACGGGCTCACTGAGACGTGTGGGGTGGTGTCCATTTGCCGCGCCGACGACAGTGCCGAGCGTGTTTCTCATAGTTCTGGGCGCGCGATGGATGGAACGGAAATTCAATGCGTCGACAAGCAAGGACAGTGTGTTGCTGCCGGTGTTGATGGGGAAATCTGGGTTCGGGGTTTCAACGTGATGCACCATTATTTTAACAATGGCGAAGCAACGACAGACGCAATCACCCATGATGGCTGGCTTAAAACGGGTGATGTTGGCGTTATGGATGAAGATGGTTACGTGCGCATCACTGGGCGTATTAAGGAAATGTTTATTGTCGGAGGATTCAACTGCTATCCCGCTGAAATTGAGAATATTCTGTGTGACATGCCTGGCATCGCGAGGGCGGCGATAATCGGTGTGTTCGATGAGCGCATGGGCGAGGTAGCCAAAGCCTTTTTGGTGAAGGATGCTGGCGATCCAGTAGATGAGGCAGCGGTTATTGAGTGGTCGCGGGCGCATATGGCGAATTACAAGATGCCGCGGTCAGTCGTCTTCCTGCCCGAGCTTCCGATAAATGCGGGCGGAAAAGTGGATAAAGCGGCATTGGCAAATAGCGCCGAGGTAAAACGGTGAACGATTTATCCGCCAGTACACACTCTCGCCACATCGACCTAGACAACACGGATCAGGCGATTATTGCACTGCTGCGCGCGGACGGGCGTATGGCCTATCGGGCTATCGCGCGCGAGCTGGATATCGCGGAAAATACGGTGCGGGCGCGGGTGCGCCGCATGGAAGAGTCCAACACGATGCGAGTGGTGGCGGTGACGGACACAGAAGCGGCGGGCTTCGGCATGTTACTGGCCATCGGTGTGCAAGTCGAAGGGCGTTCGCCAGAAGTCGTGGCGCGGGAAATGGCCGCTATCCCAGAGGTGTTCTCCGTCAACGTCGTGGTGGGTGCGCAGGATATTGAAATTCTTGTGCTGTCCAAGAATCAGGCAGCGCTGAGTGAATTGATTAGTGGCACCTTAGGTGCTATTTCGGGCGTGAGGCGTCTCACTCCGGCGCTTGCACTAGATGTGCTGAAGAACCAGCCTGACTGGGTGCCTTTTCATGCGGC
This sequence comes from Halioglobus sp., assembly GCA_029246385.1. Classification (GTDB taxonomy): domain Bacteria; phylum Pseudomonadota; class Gammaproteobacteria; order Pseudomonadales; family Halieaceae; genus Marimicrobium. The sequence goes on along the minus strand of JAQWNG010000044.1, from coordinate 29,385 downwards.
GTAAGCTTGACGCAGCAGACCTCGCTATCGTCGAGCGACTGTCGCGCGATGCTCGGGTAAGTAATCGAGATATCGCTGAGCGACTGGGTGTGACTGAAGGCACTGTGCGCGCTAGGGTGAAGCGCATGGAAGAAGAAAAATTGATTCGTATCACAGCGGTCACCAATATTGATCGTTTTAAGGACGCCGCGCTGGCCTATATTTGGATTGAGGTTGAGCGCAGTGGACAGACCAAGGCCGTTGCCGAGCAGTTGGCGGATATCACGGAGTTAGGATTCGTTGGGGTGATGCTGGGCCGCTCCGATATCCTTGCAATCACCATGGTGCGCAACGCAGAGCACTTGGCGGAGTTTGTACATCAGCGGATTAGTGTTGTCGCAGGCGTGCGCAGTGCGCACAGTACTCTCGGTGTTAATTTCATCAAACACGACTACCGCATGGCGCGGATCGTCAGCTAGAAAAGGAAGGAAGTGATGAACAAGCAAATGACGGCGACAGAAGTCGTCGCGCAACTTGAAGACGGTATGACCGTTGGTATCGGTGGTTGGGGTCCACGGCGCAAGCCAATGGCGCTAGTGCGCGAAATTTTACGCTCCAGTCTAAAGGATCTTACTATCGTTGCCTATGGCGGTGCTGACGTCGGTATGTTGTGTGCTGCGGGTAAGGTGAAAAAGGTTGTATTCGCGTTTGTCTCGCTGGATTTTATTCCTCTGGAGCCTTACTTTCGTCAGGCCCGTCAGTCCGGCTCTATCGAAGTGATGGAAATTGATGAGGGGATGATGCTCTTGGGGTTGCGCGCAGCAAGTTGGGGTATTCCTTTTATTCCTACAGAGGTTGGTTTAGGTACAGATGTCATTACTCAAAATCCTGGCATCAAAGTGATCGACAGTCCTTATGACGAAAAGGAATGGGTCGCTATGCCTGCACTAAAACTGGACGCTTCGCTCATTCATGCAGATAAGGCGGATGCGCGCGGTGTGTGTCAGATTGCCGGCCCTGATCATTACATGGATGACTGGTTTGCACGCGCGGCGGTCAAGACTTTTGTGTCTTGCGATGAACTGGTTGAGTCTGAGTACTTTCACGATCCTGCACAAGCGCGCATGGTGCATTGGGAGCGGTCCATGACCAGCGGCGTGGTGCCGATAGCCGGAGGCGCTCACCCCACGTCTTGCAGTCCGCTATACGGCTTCGATGTGGCGCATTTTAAGGCTTATGCGGCCTCGGCCAAAGGAGAGGGGGGATTTAAAGACTATGTTCAGAAATACCTCGGCGCCTCTGAACAAGAATATCAAAATAATGTGGGCGGCCTCGATGCCATCTGCGCTATTGAATTGCCTACCTATTAATCGAACCACCAGGAGAGAGACGCAATGACAGCAGCAGCTGAATATACCCTGGCCGAACTTTGCATTGTCGCCGCCAGCAAGTCCTTCGCCAATGAAGGCGAAGTATTGGGCACCGGTATTGGTGTGGTTCCTCGTCTGGCGGCCAGCCTTGCCATGAAAACCACTAATCCTGATTTGATGATGACTGACTCGGAAGCGTGGATGTTGAGTGAGCCAAACCCGATCGGCAGTCGTGCCCCGGACTTCGTCCCATCAACGGAGAGCTGGATGGGGTTTTCACGCATCTTCGACAACGTTTGGAGTCGTAAGCGGCATGCTATGCTCGGGCCGACCCAGATTGATAAGTATGGTCAATCCAATACTTCGGCGCTCGGTGGTAGCTATGATAAGCCTAAGACCATGATGCTCGGTGCCCGAGGCTTTCCGGGAAACTCAATTTCTCACCCGAACAGTTTTTTTGTACCCGGACACAATACCCGCGTATTTAAAGAAGGTGAGTGCGACTTCGTGTCATCTATTGGCTATAACCCAGCGCGCCTTCCCAAAGGGCACAGCTTAGACGATATCGATATCCGGTTGGTGATTACCAACTTGTGCGTGATGGACTTCGGTGGCCCGGATCATCAGATTCGGTTGGTGTCATTGCACCCGGGTGTTTCAGTAGAAGAGGTGCAGCAGAATACCGGTTATCCATTACACATTCCAGCAGAGGTGCCAACGACTGAGGCGCCGACGCAGGAACAATTGGATATCATTGCTGCATTAGATCCACATAACCAGCGGGCGCACCAGATACTCGATAATCCCCCAGGAAACCGCTCCTGACACGAGGCAATATGCATGCTTGAAACGCGCTTAACGACACTTCTAGGCTGTCGCTATCCCATTGTCCAAACCGCCATGGGCTGGGTGGCCGACCCAAAATTGGTCGCAGGGAGTTGCAATGCGGGTGCTTTCGGTTTTCTCGCCGGGGCAACTATTCCTGCTGATGAAATGGAGCGGGATATCCTGCGTGTAAAGGAGCTCACAGACAAGCCTTTCGGCGTCAATTTCCATATGTATCAGCCTAATGCGTCAGATATTGTCGATATGGTGATTCGCCACGGTGTGCGAGCAGTCAGCTATTCTCGTTCCCCTGGCCCAGAGCTCATTCATAAGCTTAAGGGTGCAGGCGTGGTTTGTATGCCGACTGTGGGCCTGCCAAAGCATGCGATTAAGGCCGTAGAGCTTGGCGCTGACGCCGTGACGGTTCAAGGTGGAGAAGGGGGTGGTCACACCGGCCCAATCCCGACCACGTTGCTGGTCCCACAGGTCGTTGATGCCGTTGCAGACAAAGTACCTGTGGTGGGGGCGGGCGGATTCAAGGACGGTCGTGGTTTACTGGCTGCACTATCGTGGGGCGCAGATGGTATTGCGATGGGGACACGCTTTTTAATGACTGACGAAAGCCCTGTGCCGCAAGAGACGCTGCAGCGTTATGTCGACTGTAAAAACCCCGGCAACATTATCGTCTCCAAAGCGATGGACGGCATACCTCAGCGTATGATTATGAATGAGTTACTTACCGAACTAGAGAAGGCTAGCACTGTGCGCAAGCTGATTATTGCGATGCGTAACGGGCTCGCGTTTCGAAAGCACACCGGTGCCACGTTGTTTAGTTTGTTGCAGTCTGCTATTGCCATGGGCAAGGACGATGACATGACCGCGGCTCAGGCAATCATGTCTGCCAACGCGCCAATGATCATCCAAAAGGCGATGGTTGACGGTGAGCCGTCGCTAGGTGTTCTGCCCTCGGGTCAGGTGGCGGGTGTGATCAACGAGTTGCTGAGCTGTGAGCAGCTGGTTAATTCTATTGTTACCGAGGCCAAGCAACGCCTTACTTGTTTATCACTGCGCGTTACCGAACATTCTCAGGAGTAGTGTTATGTCCAAGCCTTTTAAGGTGAGTATCGAAAACGGTATTGCGGAGATGATTCTCGATCATCCTCCAGTTAACGCTTTTGACAGCGCAGGCTGGTTCTCTATTGCGGCTCAGATTGATGCGCTAGGTGTCAATGATGATGTCCGCGTAGTCATTATTGGTGCGGCTGGAAAAGGGTTTTGTGCCGGTGTGGATATCAAGGAACTCGCTGCACATCCCTCAAAAATAGTGGATGTCAACAAGGGTAACTACGAGACTTTTCGCGCCATTCATCGTAACCCCAAGCCGGTGATTATCGCATTGCACAGTTTTGTGCTCGGCGGTGGGATTGGCATGGCCGGCGCTGCTGACATTATTATCTGCTCTGACTGCGCGCGCTTTGGTGTGCCGGAAATTGATCGCGGCGCCATGGGTGGTGGCGCGCATCTGCAGCGCATGTTTCCGGTACAAAAAGTGCGTTATATGTACTTTACCGGAGAGTTTATTGACGCACAGGAGGCCTACCGACTGGGCGCTGTAGAAAAAGTGGTGCCGCTGTCTGAACTGCTGCCTGCCGCGCGGGATATTGCCGCTAAAATTGCGGCGAAATCGCCAGCAATGGTCAAGCTGGCTAAGGAAGCGCTCACCGGTATTGAGGATGGCAATCTAGAAGATAAGTATCGCTGGGAACAAGGCTTTACGTTGGAAGCTTACACCATGGATGACTCGCAGGAGTCGCGCGATGCTTTTGTACAAAAACGTGACGTGACGTTTAAGGATTAGACAATGGATCTTGCATATACAGAGCAACAGCAGGCCTTTCGTGAGGAGGTTCGCAGCTGGCTCGCCGACAATGTCCCAGTTGAGGCGCTGAAAAGCTTTGATACTGAGGAAGGTTTTACGCAGCACAGAGCATGGGAAGCAACGCTCAACAAAGGCCGCTGGGGGATGGTGACATGGCCGCAGGTGCTGGGCGGCCGCGGCTGCGATTTGATCGAGTGGCTGATCTTCGAGGAAGAATATTACAAAATGCGGGCCCCGTTGCGCGTGAACCAGAACGGTATCTTTCTCCTCGGTCCGACCCTGATGGAGTACGGCACAGAAGAACAGAAAGCGCGCATCCTTCCTAAAATGGCCAACGGTGAAGAGGTGTGGGCGCAGGCTTGGTCAGAGCCCAACGCGGGCTCCGATATGGCGGCAATACGCACCACCGCGATGCTGCAGGGGGACAAGTATATTATTAACGGCCAGAAAACGTGGTCTACCCGAGCCGTATGGGCGGACTGGTGTTTCGGTATGTTTCGCACAGATCCGCAGTCTGAACGCCATCGGGGTCTTACGTTTATTTTGGTGCCGCTGAGCAGTCCGGGTATCACTGTGCGCCCGATTCCGCAGCTCGACGGGCTGCCCGGCTTCGCGGAAATATTCTTCGATAATGTTGAGGTTGGCATTGAGAATCGCCTTGGTGATGAGGGCGCAGGTTGGGGTGTTGCGATGGCAACAGCGGGCTTCGAGCGCGGCCTGATGTTGCGCTCGCCGGCGCGTTTTCAGGAAACCGCACGGCGCCTGGTCGAGCTGTATATGGCTAATCGCGCGTCGGCAGATTGTGATCCTGCGGTCAAAGATGCGGTCCTTGGTGCTTATCTTGATGCGGAGAGTTACTGTCTTGCAACTTATCAGACGGCCTGTCGTTTAAATAAAGGCGGCAAGATTGGAGCAGAGTCCTCTACCAATAAAATTTTTTGGTCGGAGTTGGACCAGAATATGCACGCCACCGCCATGAGTATTTTAGGTGCTCGAGCGGAACTCGCTGCGCACGCGCCGGCTGCGAACGGTGTAGGCACATGGTTGGATGGGTGGTTGTTCTCCCAGTCTGGACCGATTTATGCCGGCACGAATGAAGTACAGCGTAACATTGTCGCCGAACGAATGCTGGGAATGCCGAGGTAATTTATGGATTTTACATTTTCCGAAGATCAACTGCTGTTTCAGGAATCCGTGCGAGACTTTCTGGTTAACGAAGTAACCCCTGAACGTATTCGCGCCAGTTGGTTAACCGACAGTGGCCGCGAAGACGCGTTATGGAATCAGCTCGCAGAGTTGGGGTTGACAGGTATGACGGTGTCGGAAGCGAACGGTGGTCTCGGTATGACGGTGCTGGATTTTGTGCTGTTGGCACAGGAGTGTGGCTACGTTGGATTACCTGAACCCTTGGTGCATACGGTGATGGTTGCGGTTCCCCTGCTCAATGACCTCGGCGGTGAGTTAGCTGAGCAATGGTTGCCTAAGGTGGCCAGTGGTGAGGCGAAGGTTGTTGTTGGCCTAGAGCAGAATCTGTTAGTAGAGGACGCACATGTGGCTGATCTTCTGTTGATGCAGCAGGGCGGTACACTCTATGCCGCGACGCCGGATCAGTTCAGTCTATGCTACAGCGAGTCCGTTGACCCGTCGCGAAAGTTGTTCACGGTGGAACTGCTCGATAGTGCCGCCCCGGTTGCTAGCGGTGAGCAGGCCGCAACGCTGATTGCCCGCACGCTCAATCGCGGTGCGCTGGGCTGTGCCGCTCAAGTCTTAGGGCTGGCGCAGCGAATGATTGATCTATCGGTGCATTATACCGGTGAGCGTCAGCAGTTCGGAAAGCCTATCGGAAGTTTTCAGGCAGTAAAGCATCACATGGCCAACGTCGCAGTGCGCCTTGAATACGCCAAGGCACCGACGCATCGCGCCGCTTACGCCGTAGCAACGGGTCAGGGTGTTGCGGCCCACGCCGTGTCACACGCTAAACTGGTCGCCTGCGAGGCTGCGAATCTGGCCGCAAAAAACAGTGTGCAGGTTCACGGTGCGATGGGTTACACGTGGGAAGTTGACCTGCATATTTTTATGAAGAAAGCGTGGGCGCTGGCCAACACCTGGGGTGACGCAGGCTTCCACAAAACACGTATTGGCGAACGTGTGTTCGCCACAGACGCGGTGCTGGGTGCTGGCGCCACTTTTGTTTAAAAATAAAGGGTATACACATGACAGACGCATACATAGTTGACGCAGTACGCTCACCGACAGGTCGCCGCAAAGGAGGCCTTAGTGATGTTCACGGTGCGGATCTCGGGGCTCATGTGTTGAAAGCGTTAGTCGAGCGTAACGGCATTCCCGATGCTGAGTACGATGACGTGATGTTTGGCTGCGTCGATACGATTGGACCCCTCGCTGGCGATATTGCGCGCACTGCGTGGCTTGCTGCGGGTCTGTCTGATGCAGTGCCGGGCACGACCATTGATCGCCAGTGTGGCTCTTCGCAACAGGCCGTGCACTTTGCTGCGCAGGCTATTATTGCTGGTGTTAATGATGTGGTCGTCGCCGGTGGAGTTCAGACTATGACGCAGATTCCAATCTCCTCCGCGATGATCGCGGCACAGCCTATGGGGTTCAGTGATCCGTTTTCAGGGAGCCAAGGTTGGGTTGCGCGTTACGGTAGTACGCCACCGTCGCAGTTTGTGTCTGCACAAATGATTGCAGACAAGTGGAAAATTTCACGCGAGCAGATGGAAGAATTTGCACTACGCTCGCACACGCTGGCGCTTGCTGCGATTGAGCAAGGGCGCTTCGATCGCGAGATTGTACCCCTCAATGGTGTTGTTATGGATGAGACGCCACGCAATACCTCGATGGAAAAAATGGCTGAATTGGAACCGTTGATGGAAGGCGGCACGATTACCGCAGCGGTGTCGAGTCAGACCTGTGACGGATCTTCGGCGTTGCTGGTGGTGTCAGAGGCGGCACTGAAGCGCTATAACTTGACCCCGCGTGCGCGCATCGTGCACATGAGCGTCCGCGCGGCCGATCCTATTTGGATGCTCACCGCGCCAATTCCAGCAACGGAATATGCGCTTAAAAAATCTGGTATAAAACTATCAGACATTGACCATATCGAAATTAATGAGGCGTTCGCGTCGGTGCCGATGGCATGGCTGATCGAGACAGGTTATCCCATTGAGAAGACTAATGTGAACGGTGGTGCGATCGCACTGGGACATCCGCTAGGGGCCTCTGGCACTAAGCTGATGACGACACTGCTGCATGAGTTAGAGCGCACGGGTGGTAAGTACGGTCTGCAGACTATGTGCGAGGGTGGAGGTCAGGCTAACGTGACTATTTTGGAACGTCTATAGGGCGATGCCGCTAGAGGCGACGTTATAACGCGATGCAACAGGACCTAACGAGAGGATATTGACGATGAGTGGAATTCTACAAGGGCGGGTCGCCATCATTACCGGTGCCGGTGGTGGCTTGGGCGCGGCACACGCACGAGTATTCGCAGCTGAAGGCTGCGCTGTTGTGGTAAACGATATTAATACAGAGGCAGCTCAGGCGGTGGTGAACGAGATCACTGCTGCCGGCGGCAAAGCTGTGGTTAACAGTAGTGACATCACGCATTACGACGACAGCCTCAATGCCATTAAGCAGGCCATCGACAGCTACGGTGATTTACATATCGTGTTAAACAACGCCGGCGTTAATCGCGACCGTATGTTTGCCTCTATGACCGAGCAAGAGTGGGACACTATTATGGCGGTGCACCTTAAAGGTCATTTTTGCATCAGCTCTCACGCCGTCCACTATTGGCGCGGGCGATCAAAGGAAGGTCAGCCGGTGGATGCACGTATTATCAATACGACCTCGGGTGCCGGCTTGCAGGGCTCCATCGGGCAATCAAACTACGCTGCGGCCAAAGCGGGTATTGCTGCGTTGACACTGAATCAAGCCGCAGAGCTTGGTCGATACAACATCACTGCCAATGCAGTCGCTCCTTCGGCTCGCACGGGTATGACCAGTGCGGTGCCAGAAATGGCTGAACGCATGGCGAAGCCGGAGGATGGCAGCTTTGACCACTTCGCCCCTGAGAACGTCTCGAACCTGTTGGCGTGGCTCGGCAGTGCGGAAGCTGCTGCGGTGACTGGGCGAGTATTCGAGTCTGAAGGTGGTCGCATTTGCATTTGCGACGGTTGGCGCACGACAGCCGGCGTCGATCGCGGCGCGGCGTGGGCGCCAGCCGAAATGGGAGTGGCGATGAAAAAATTGTTGGCAGAGGAAGTGCCGGCTCAGAAAGTCTGGGGCACCTAAAGTCAGGCGCTGATCGGAGAAGTTATGGAATTCGCATTTACAGAAGAACAGGAAATGATTCGTGATACAACGGCCGCCTTTCTCGCTGAGGTGTCTGATAGTGCGGCGGTACGTCGTGCTATGGACACGGAGCAGGGCTATGAGCCTGAACTGTGGAATCGTATCTGCAGTGAAATGTACTGGCAGGCAATTCATGTGCCGGAAGCCTATGGTGGCATGGGTCTAGGTTATGTCGAGTTGGTTGCCATGATGGAGCAGATGGGCCGCTCACTCCTGTGCGCGCCCTTTTTGTCCACCGTTTGTCTGGCAGGCAATGCGTTGCGGGTGGCAGGCAGTGAATCGCAACAGGCGCACTGGCTAGCGCAACTGTGCCAGGGTACGGTGACTGCAACATTGGCATTCAACGGCGGTTCAAGTCGCTGGGACGCAGAATCGATTACCGCGACCTGGCGGCGTGAGGGTGACGGGTATCTGTTAAATGGTGATTACCGCTATGTCATTGATGGGCATACTGCTGACCTTCTGATCGTGGCGGCTCGGGCCGAGGGTGCAACGGGAGCAGAGGGTGTTAGCCTCTTTTTGCTGCCGGCAACCACCGACGGCGTCAGTCGACAGTGGTTGCCAACGATGGATCAGGCGCGTAAGCAGGCCGCTGTGCAACTGAAAAACGTGAGCCTCCCGGCGGATGCTGTAATGGGCGAGCCGGGACAGGCTTGGAAATCGCTGTCCACGGTGATTGACCTCGCCTCGATTGCACTGGCTGCGGAGCAGGTCGGCGGCTGCCAGCAGCTACTCGATATGACGGTGGCATATACCAGCGAGCGAGTGCAGTTTAACCGCACCATTGCGAGTTATCAGGCGGTAAAGCATAAAGCCGCCGATATGATGCTGAAAGTCGAAGTTGCGCGTTCCGCGATTTATTATGCCGCCTGCGTAGCTCAAGAGGCACTGGAGGGTGGTCCACTTTCGGCGGAGCTGAGTGAGGCGGCCAGTGTCGCAAAGTCCTATTGCTCCGATGCCTACTTTGCCGTTGCCGGTGACGCACTGCAGTTGTTTGGAGGTGTGGGTTTTACCTGGGAATACGACGTCCACCTGTATTTAAAACGTGCAAAATCTTCCGAGCATTTGCTAGGCAACGGTGTTTTTCATCGTGAGCGCTTGGCTTGTATGCTGCTGGATGAAGGAGGAGATTCGTGAAATTAAGTTTTAGTGCCGAAGACGAGCAATTTCGACAGGAGATTGCCAATTGGTTGCAGGTCAATCTGACCGGCGAATTTGAAAAGTTGCGCTTTCGCGGTGGGCCCGGTGACGAGCATACATTCCCCGAGCAACGCAAAGTGTGGGAGCAAAAGCTCGCAGAGGGTGGTTGGACCTGCGTTGGCTGGTCAAAGGAATATGGTGGCCGTGGCTGTTCGATTGAGCAGCAGGTGATCTTTTTTGAGGAATACGCGCGGGCGGGAGCGCCGGGGCGCGTCGGGCATATTGGCGAGGGGCTGGCTGGCCCTACGCTTATTGCCTTCGGTACCGATGAACAGAAAAAAAAATATCTGCCCGGTATCGTTGCGGGTACTGAACTGTGGTGTCAGGGTTACTCTGAGCCTAGCGCGGGATCAGATTTGGCCAACGTCAAGACGAAGGCGCGTTTTGATGAAGCGCAAAACAAATGGATTATTAACGGGCAAAAGGTCTGGACCTCACTAGCTCATGAGTCTAACTATTGTTTTGTGATCGCTCGCACCGACCTTGATTCTGTAGCACACAAAGGCTTGGGATTTTTCCTGATAAAGATGGACCAGCCCGGGGTTGAAGTCCGACCTATCGAGCAGATCACGGGCACCTCTGAATTTAATGAGGTGTTTTTTGATGAGGCGCAGTGTGATGCAGACGACATTGTCGGTGCGCCAGGCGAAGGATGGAAGGTGGCAATGGGGCTGCTGGGTTTCGAGCGAGGTGTGTCAACGCTTGGTCAGCAAATGCAATTTCAAAATGAATTAGATGAGGTTATTCGTGTCGCCAAAAATAATGGCGCCGCAAAGGATCCGGCGATTCGTCAGCGCCTTGCACGGGCGCATTCAGAGCTAAAAATTATGCGTTATAACTCTATGCGTATCTTGTCTGGCCAAAGCGGTAGCGATGGGGGACTCCAAAAGGAAGCCCTTATCTACAAATTATTTTGGTCTACCTGGCACCGCAGTCTGGGTGAGCTGGCAATGGATGTATTGGGTCCTGAGTGCGAAATCCTCGAGGACGCGCCGTACAGCTTAAGTCGTTTACAATCTATGTATTTGTTTGTCCGCGCTGACACTATCTACGGCGGCACTAACCAGATCCAACGTAATATCATTGCCGAGCGGGGTCTGGGTATGCCCAAAGAACCCAAAGGTGTGGCCAAGTGAACGGTTTAAAGGACTCATTATGAATTTGAAATCGCCCAAATATGTGCCCGGTCACGATCTCATCAAAGGCAAGTCCGTATTGATAACCGCGGCAGCCGGCGCCGGAATCGGTTTTTCTGCTGCCATCAAGGCTGCAGAAGAGGGCGCCCGCGCCATTGTGCTCAGTGATATTCATGAGGGTCGATTGTCGATAGCGGTTGGCAAGCTGAAACAAGAATCCGGTCTTGCTGAAGTCTACGGTAAAATAGGCAATGTGGTGGTCGAAGACGATGTGCGTTCGCTGGTGGATTTCGCTGAAGAGAATATGGGCGGCGTCGATATTCTGATTAACAATGCAGGCCTCGGTAGCTCAAAATTGCTAATGGAAATGGAAGATGATGAGTGGAATCGAGTCATCGATGTAACACTTAACGGCACTATGCGTATGACGCGCTATATGATGAAGGTCATGAAGGCGCGCGGGCAAGGCGGCGTCATTGTCAATAATGCGTCTGTGCTGGGCTGGCGTGCACAAAAAGAACAGGCGCACTATGCCGCTGCTAAGGCAGGAGTGATGGCATTGACGCGTTGCGCTGCATTGGAGGCTGCTGACTTTAATGTGCGTATCAATGCTGTTGCGCCGTCCATTGTGTTGCACCCCATGTTGCGCAAGTCTGCCTCGGAAGAATTATTGGCTGAGCTAGAGGCTAAAGAAGCCTACGGGCGTGCCGCGGAGGCTTGGGAAGTCGCCAATGTCATGATGTTTTTGTCGTCGGATTATTCGAGCTATATGACGGGCGAGATAGTACCGGTTTCAAGTCAACGCAGTTAATTGGTGCATTGTTAAAAAAATTTAGATGAAGTAGTTATAAAGAATTAAGAGAGGTGATATGAGAGAAGCGGTCATAGTGTCTACAGCAAGAACCGGTTTGGCGAAATCATTTCGTGGCGGATTTAACGACACAGAAGCGCCTGCTATGGGCGGCCATGTCGTGCGCGCGGCGGTTGAGCGAGCTGGGGTTGATCCGTCAGAGGTCGACGATTGTATTTTTGGCGCCGCGGCACAGCAGGGCACACAGAGCTATAATATAGGACGTCTCAGCGGTATCGCCGGCGGCCTGCCTGACTCTGTCGCCGGCATGGCGATTGAGCGCCAGTGTTCCTCTGGCCTGATGTCGATTGCGTCTGCCGCCAAGAGTATTATGTGCAACGAATATGATATCGCGGTGGCCGGTGGAGTGGAGTCTATATCACTGGTGCAGACTAAGCATAAGAATGCTTACCGCAATGTGTCACAGGCAGTTAACGTCGTCGATGCTGCGGCTTATATGCCAATGTTAGAGACCGCTGAAGTGGTGTCTAAACGTTACAACATTAGTCGTGAAGCTCAGGACATATACTCTTTACAAAGCCAACAGCGCACGGCTGCTGCACAGAACGCAGGCCTGTTTGACGCTGAAATCGTGTCAATGACCACCACAATGGCTATGTTCAATAAAGAAACGAGAGAGACTAGCTATCAGGAGACAGTGGTAGATCGAGATGATTGTAATCGTCCCGCCACCACGCTGGAAAGTCTTGCTGCCTTGGAGCCTGTGTTTAAGGATGGCCAGCGGATAAAAGAAGGACGGTTTATTACGGCTGGGAATTCTTCGCAGCTCTCTGACGGTGCTTCTGCTTGTGTGTTGATGGATGCAACGTTGGCGTCCAAGAGGGGACTCTCACCCTTGGGCGTCTACCGCGGTCTCGCTGTCGCGGGTTGCAAATCTGACGAGATGGGCATTGGACCGGTGTTTGCAGTCCCTAAACTTCTGCAGCGTCATGGTCTAACGGTTAACGACATCGATCTTTGGGAACTGAATGAGGCATTTGCGTGCCAGGTGATCTATTGCCGCGACCAGTTAGGTATCGATAATGCCAAGCTTAATGTCAGCGGAGGTTCTATTTCTATTGGTCATCCGTTTGGTATGAGTGGGGCGCGGATGGTGGGCCATGCGTTACTTGAAGGTAAGCGTCGGGGTGCAGGATACGTCGTGGTCACAATGTGTATTGGCGGCGGCATGGGGGCTGCTGGGCTTTTCGAAGTTGCCTAATTCGATCTGCGCCGAACACGCTTGCTCGGTTATGTTTAGATTTCCTAGCGCATACGCCGATTAGAGTTATGTTACACTGAATTCGAGTCAATCGTGCGTGTTTCGCTGTTACCAGCGCTAACCTTCTCCACACATTTGCGTGAGATCGAATGGTTTATGAAAAAACTGGGGGAATTGCTATTAGAGCAAGGCAAGCTCTCCGAGAGTGATGCAGAGAAAGCCCTGCTTGCGAAGTCAGAATTGGGCCACTTACTAGGCCAAGTCCTAGTAAAGCTGGGGCTGGTTTCGGACCAAGATGTTGCTGCTGCGCTAAGCAAGCAGTTAAACATTCCTTTATTGAGCGGTACAGATCTTCCGCCAGAATCCATATATTTGGCAAATGTTTCGCATAACTTTTTATTAAGTAACAATGTCGCGCCGATGGGGATGACTGATGCGGGCATCACATTTCCTGCAAACGTACCCCAAGGCCATGGTTTAGTTGAAGCGCTTGCCAGAGCGCTGGACAGAGCCGTATTCATGGCGCTTGGTGTTCAGAGCAATATCATCAAGGCTCTGCAAAATCATGTGAAAATTGACGAGGAGCAGGGCGAGTCGATAAATGGAAGCTTTAGTGGTCAGAGCGAGGACGATTGTAGCAAGCCTCTGCAAGGTTCAATGGCGTTAAGTTCTGACACCGTCCCTACAGTCGCGGTGCTGCTGTGCTGTTACAACGGTGGAAAATTTTTAGCACAGCAGTTGGAATCCATCGCCGAGCAAGCAGATGTGCGAGTATCGATTTATGTCTCTGACGATGGTTCACAGGATGAAACACAGAACATACTTCAGACGTTTCGTGACCGTTGGGGTGAGGATCTACTATCAGTAGGTCAGGGACCCAGGCGTGGTCATGCAGAAAACTTTTTTTCATTAATTTTCTCAAAAATTGAAGGAGATTATTTCGCCTACGCTGATCAAGATGATATCTGGGCTACAAATAAATTGTCTCGCGCTGTCGAGGCGTTATCCTCTCTTCCGGATGATCGCCCCGCACTCTACTGTTCGCGTTCCCTGCTGATAGACATACACGGGCGTAATATTGGCTTGTCGCCCTTGTTTTCTAAGCAACCTAGCTTCGCCAATGCACTGATTCAAAATATCGCTGGCGGCAATACTATGGTGATGAATCTTGCGGCAAGAGATCTCCTTTCTGCTGTGGGTCCAGTCGACATCGTAACGCATGATTGGTGGACCTATATTTTGGTAGCGGGATCAGGGGGATTGGTTATTTATGATGAGCGTCCTTCGATAAGCTATCGCCAGCATAAGAATAACCTAGTCGGTTCATCGAGGAACTGGAGCGTTAGGTTTAAGCGATTCTGGTTGGCGCTGCAGGGGCGTAACCGGATATGGAATACCCAACACATCGAAGCGCTGCAGCAAAGCCGGTCTTACTTAACCGAAGAGAATCAGAGACTTTTGGATGACTTTCGTGCGGCTAGAGATCAGCCATTCCCTCGCAGATTGCTGCATTTGTGGCGAACGGGTGTATATGCACAGTCGATGTGGGGTAACCTCGGCTTGATTGCAGCCGCACTTTTGAAGAAGCTCTAATGAGGGTGTACTGCTTTAGCAATGGTATGCTTGATAGATATGGCTCTTTACTGTCGACTTGCGATAGTGTCTTTGAAGATTAAAACGCCTTGAGTGCTGCCATCGCTGGTTTTCGCGCTGCCGTTTTTAACCGTCGTATGCTGGCCTGTGTTTTTACCGGCCTTGCGTCAGGTATGCCGCTTTATGTGCTCTTTCAGCTCGTCCCTGCCTGGCTTAGTGACGGCGGCGTATCTCTGACCGAGATAGGATTATTCTCGCTGATTGGCTTGCCCTACACGCTTAAGTTCCTTTGGGCACCTTTCTTGGATCGTTTCATTCCACCTTTTTTGGGCAGACGTAGAGGCTGGATGTTGGTAACCCAGGTGTTTTTGCTGCTTTCAATTGGCGTCATGGGTATGTTTAATCCAGAGCAGTCTACCAAGTTGATCGCGGCCCTCGCGCTGGCGGTTGCTTTTTTTAGCGCCAGTCAGGATGTAGTTTTAGACGCCTACAGGCGCGAAATACTGTCGGATAATGAGCTAGGGTTAGGCAGCTCTATCCACGTGCAGGCTTATCGTATTTCCAGTCTGGTGCCGGGGTCACTATCGCTTATCCTAGCGGACATCTTGCCTTGGTCTAGTGTTTTCTGGATTACCGCCGGCTTTATGTCGGTCGGTATTATAATGAGCTTGGTCGTGTCTGAGCCGAAGTCTATGCCGCCGGCGGCAATGGGACTCCGGCAGGCGCTGTCCGCGCCCTTTTTTGAGTACTTGGGACGCAGAGGCTGGTCAGGAGTATTGTTGGTGCTGGGCTTTATGTTCCTTTATAAGCTTGGCGACAGCATGGCCACAGCGTTAACCATGCCATTTTACCTTGAGATGGGGTTCACTAAGACGGAGATTGGTTTAGTCGCGAAAAATGCGGCGTTGTGGCCATCGATTATTGGCGGTTTAGTGGGTGGGCTGATTATGTTGCGAATCGGTATAAATCGCGCCCTATGGATGTTTGGTGCGGTGCAGATGGCCAGTATTCTGGGATTTGCTCTGCTGGCCAGCTCGGAGCCAAAATTGTGGCTGCTAGCATTAGTGATTGCTTTTGAGTACCTCGGTGTTGGAATGGGTACCGCCGCCTTTACCGCTTTTATCGCGCGCGAAACGAGCAAGACCTACGCCGCAACGCAATTTGCGCTTTTTACGGCGCTCGCGGCAGTGCCGCGAACGTTTGTCAACGGGAGCACAGGTATCATTGTTGAGAACATTGGGTGGGTCGACTTCTTCTTACTGTGTACCGTTCTGGCGTTTCCCGGGATGCTGCTGTTAATCTGGGTGGCGCCTTGGGCAGGCGGCAAATCTTCTGTGTCTGCACAGCCGTAAAATGCCTGCGCGACAGGCATTGTCATGCAGCTAATTTTTGTGAATGCAGTACACTAGGCTATGCCCTTGAATAAATCAGTGATTTCATACTGTGTTTAATGTATCAGTATTTATAGCACGTGCGCGACGCCTGATATCCGCAATTGGATTCTCCTTTATTGTGGCCAATACCGCTGCCGCTAACACACAGGAATTCAAACTACCGAACCTCGGTGAATCCAGCACGAGCGTATTTTCATCGGAATTTGAGTACCACTTAGGCCGCGCCTGGTTGCGCGCTTTTCGCGGTCAAGTCCCGACCATAGACGATCCCTTGTTGTTTGATTATGTTGAAAACCTCATCTATAAGCTGGCCAGTCACTCTAAACTTGAAGATCGACGCATAGATCTAGTCATTGTCGACAATCCGACAATGAATGCTTTTGCAGTTCCCGGCGGTGTGATCGGTATTCATAATGGGCTTCTGCTTTGGGCTCAAACACAAGACGAATTTGCTACGGTGTTGGCACATGAAATAGCTCACTTAAGCCAGCGTCACTTTTCGCGTGGGGTGGAGTACCAACAAAAAATGCAGCCTTTGAATCTTGCTGCTATGTTGGCAAGTTTTGTATTGATGGCAACCACGGGCACAGACGCGGGTCTGGCAGCCTTATCCGCAACGCAGGCGGCGGCGCAAGATTCGGCACTGAGTTACAGTCGAAGTAATGAGCAGGAAGCTGACCGCATTGGAATGCAAACAATCGTGGATGCGGGTATGGATCCGCATGCCGCACCCGCGATGTTTGAGCGTATGTTGCGCGCAACGCGATACACAACCAGCGAGCAGATACCCGAATTTCTGCGGTCTCATCCTTTGTCCGAAAACCGTATTGCCGATACACGCAACCGTGCGAGAAAGTTTCCGACGAAAGCGCGTGTTCCAAATCTAGATTATCAATTGATGCGGGCTCGCGTTATCACTGAGCTGTCTGAAACCCCCGACCTAGCGGTAGAAAGGTTTCAGGGAGAACTGGACGGCACACCCTATTCGCGCGAGGCCGCGACCTACGGACTGGTGATTGCGCTGACGGCTTCTGGGCGCGCGGATGAGGCTAGTTTGGAGCTGAGTGCCATTTGGTCAACACAGCCGAATCGTCTCGAATATATCCTTGCTGATGCGGGTATTGATATGGCGCGTAATCAGCCAGGTCAGGCTGCGAAGAAATTGGCTCGCCGGTTAGCGATCTCTCCAGGTAACCATCCCTTGACCATGAGCTACGCCCGAGCGTTGATGAAAAATCAACAGCCGCATATCGCCGCGGAAGTACTAGTAAAGCAGAGCAAGCGCTGGCCTAATGATCCTAGCCTCTGGTATCTACTGGCAGAGGTACAGGGTTTATCCGGCAATATTATCGCGTTGCATGAATCCCGGGCAGAGTATTTTATTCTTAAAGGGTCCTTAGACGACGCTAAAGAACAACTTACCTACGCGTTGAAATTGAGCCAGGACAACTATTTGGTTTCGGCTAAAGTCCACCAACGTCTTGCGGATGTCACTAAAATGCAGGAGCGGATGGAGGCATTCTAAATTCCCACTGTAATGTTTCTACAGAGCAAGGCTTTAGGCGTTGCCTTTGACGGTGATTTGAAGTTCGTTGGCAAAATCTAGCATACGGCGCAAGGGGATCATGGCCTGCGCTCCGATAGCCGGCTCTACGTCTATCTCGTTATCGTCTATCTCGAATACCTGCGCTAGCGTTTCCAAGTCATTCATTGCCATCCATGGGCATTGAGCACAGCTACGGCAGGTTGCGCCTGCACCAGCTGTGGGTGCGATAATAAATTCTTTATCGGGTGCCTGCTGCTGCAGCTTATAAAATATACCTTGGTCAGTGGCTACGATGAAGCGTTTGTTATCCATTTCACTTGCGGCCCGAATAATTTGCGTGGTTGAACCCACGCGATCCGCTAGGTTTACCACTGCAGCGGGCGATTCGGGGTGGACTAGTACCGCGGCATCGGGGTAGACGCGCTTCAAATCGGCGATACCGCGTGCCTTGAACTCTTCATGCACAATGCATGCGCCGTCCCACATGAGCATGTCAGCGCCAGTTTGTCGTTGCACATAATCGCCTAAATATTGGTCGGGCGCCCACAGAATTTTTTCGCCCTGTTCGGTCAAATGTTCTACCACGTCAAGCGCTATGCTGGAAGTGACGACCCAGTCCGCTCTGGCCTTCACCGCCGCTGAGGTGTTGGCATAGACTACAACCTTGCGGTCTCGGTGCTGATCACAGAAAGCAGAAAATTCATCGATTGGACAACCCAGGTCCAAGGAGCAGGTTGCTTCCAGTGTAGGCATCAGAACGCGTTTTTGGGGTGTAAGAATCTTGGCGGTTTCGCCCATAAATTTGACGCCAGCGACCACCAGTGTCGTGGCGGGATGATCGTGGCCAAAGCGCGCCATTTCGAGCGAGTCGGAGACGCAGCCACCGGTTTCTTCGGCCAGGGCTTGGATGACTGGGGACGTATAATAATGCGCGACAATGACAGCATTTTCTTCCTGCAGGCGAGTTCGTATTTGGTTCTTAAGTGACCGCTCCTGTTCCGGCTTAAGCTGCTTTTGCTCTGCACGATCGAGATGAGATTGTACCTGATCCCGGATGGTTCTCAGTTTTTCGGAAGCAAGACTCATAGACGACTATTAGAAATGGAAAACACGAACGGTAATTCTAACACAAAAGTGGCGGGCGTTAATTTCCTCTGACGCATAAGCCCAAATTCGTGTCTAAAGTGGCGTGTGCAGGGTGGCGTCATTGCGAGTAATTGCTGAGGTAGCGATGACGCATGAGTGCGTTAATTGGGACACATTCCGAGGGTACTCTCGATTTGGTAATTTTCAATAAACATTTACTAGAGTTTCAGTCAATTATTCCGTATAACCTTCTGTTATTTATAAGATAAAATTCTGAAAAAGCGCTGACTAGTTTGTCGCAAAAACGACTAAAATAGGCGCTTTTCAGAGTTAGCGTACAGTGCGCAAGCAGTCAAGGATTCACAGTGGAACAGCACACAGTACTGATCATATCCGAGAACAAGGCTGACCACCTGATTTTGGCCGCGTGTCTGTCGCGTGCGCAACCGGCGAGATTCCAGCTTGCGGCTCAAGAGACCATGGAACGTCCACTGGAAGCGCTCTTAGACCCAATGATAGATGCCGTAATTATTGGCCATGGAGCTCAAACTGAGTATCTGCTGCGTCTGGCCAACAAAAATAATGCCGCGGCCCCGCTTCTTGTAATGCTTGATGAGTCTGAACAGGCTTCTTTCACCCATTTGCGCGAACTGGGGGCGCAAGACTATCTCACCCGCGGTCAATTACAGGATGCATTAGTGCACCGTATTCTCGATTACAATATCAAGCTCAAGCAGGCTCGGGATCAAATAGGACAGTTGTCCAATCGTGATACGCTCACTGGGGTGCTTAATCGGGTGGGTTTCCGTGCTCACTTAGAGCGCGCCATGGATCGTTCCAAGCGCTATGGCTCCAACACAGCTTTGCTCTACATCAACATTGACCAGTTCACCAACATCAACGACCACTATGGCGAATCTGATGGCGATGTCATGATCAAATCTATTTCGCAACGCTTGATCAATAAAATGCGCAGTACTGACAGTATAGCGCGGCTTGGTGGCGATGAGTTTGCCATCGTGCTTGAAGACGTCAATTCGACTGACGATGTGGAGCTTATTACGGAAAAAATGCTTAAATCTATTTCCCTTCCGATGCTCCTGAGTGACCAGCAGGTGGCTGTTGAGGCGAGTATCGGTGTGGCGATTTATCCGGAAGACGGTGACGATTTTTCAGATCTGGTCGAACACGCGCGCCGCGCGATGCAGCAGGCAAAAAGTATTGAGGGTGGTCGGTTCGTTAGATACTCTGAGAAGCTTGTCTTTGATGTTGAGGGCAATACGTCGCTCACAGCAGAGCTGCGCACCGCTGTGAGGAAGAATCAGTTTGAGCTGCATTATCAGCCTAGAATAGACCTTGGATCTGGTCATCTTGTGGGGCTAGAGGCTTTACTGCGCTGGAATCATCCGGAGCGCGGCCTCCTTTTGCCCGGCGATTTTATGTCCGCCTGCGAGGACATGGGGCTTATGAAGGCCATAGGCTATCAAGTGATTCAACACGCGTGCAACGCTCAGATTTGGCTAGAGGAACAAGGCATGAAAAATGTGGATGTTGCCGTGAACATCTCATTTTCTCAGATCGAGGACGACGCTTTTGTCGAAATCGTTAAGGATATTATCGTGCGCAGCGGTGCGAATGGGGCGAAAATTGAGTTCGAATTAACGGAATCAACGATTTTACAAAGCTCTTTAGAAATTAAGTCACGCATGAACAAACTGCGAGAACTTGGGATCTCTTTTTCACTAGACGATTTTGGCACAGGTTTTTCTCAGCTTAATCACCTCACGGAGCTGCCGATTTCTGCATTGAAAATTGATGCTTGTTTTGTGCGTGATCTACCGCACAATGAAAGCCAGCAAGCAGTCTGCTGTATGATTATTGAGATAGGACGTCGACTGGGTTTAGTCGTTGTGGCAGAAGGCGCAGAAACGCATGAGCAAATTCAGTTTTTGCGTGATCACCATTGTCATCAGGTGCAAGGATTCTATTACAGTCCGGCAATTCCCTTGCAGAATCTGCCGCGTTTTGTGCAGGAACATGCTGTGCTGCGTCGTGAGCAGCTTTTGTCTTAGGCTAGGTGCCGGCGAGCGGTTTTTCGGGTGGCTGCTCCTTAGTAAGCATTCTCGCTAGTCGCAAGGCCTTACTAGTGATAGCCTAGCGTGATGAGTATAACGGTTACTTTCGTCAGTCAATATAGAGAACAGATCCTATAAGCCATCAAGCCAAAATTCTTGTTGTTGATGATGACCAGAACGTTCGGTTGCTGACACGCCAGTGTCTCGAAGCAGAGGACATGGTCGTTATAGAGGCCTCCAACGGGCGTGAGGCCATATCTATTTTTGTGACTGAAAGACCTGATCTAGTATTCATGGACGTAGAGATGCCCGGGATGACAGGCCTTGATGCGTGTCAGCGCATCCGAGAGTTGCCACAGGGTAAAACGATTCCTATTATGATTGTGACAGGCTCTGAAGATCGCGAGTCCATAGACAAAGGGTTCGACGCTGGGGCGACCCAATACAAAACAAAGCCGGTCAATTGGTCATTACTAGGTCGCGATGTGCAATATATGCTTCGTGCCAGCTCTGCATTTAATTCGCTCAAGCGGCAGGAAGATCGACTCCGGCACCTCGCTTACTATGATCCCCTTACCAGCCTTCCCAACAGAAGAAGCTTTAATGAGCAATTGACTCGGCTTCTTAAGCGCAGTCAACGGCGCCAGACAGTAGCAGCGCTGCTTTTTATCGATTTAGATCACTTCAAGCGTATTAATGATTCGATTGGTCACGCTCGCGGAGATAGCCTGCTGGTGGAAATAGCCAGAAGACTAACGATGGAATTGCGTGAAGAGGACTCCGTTAATTATTTGTCGGAAAACAGTGCTGCTCAAGATAAGGAGTCCGGTGCCGCTGAAATTTCTAGATTGGGTGGTGATGAATTCACAGTTGTTTTATCAGATGTGGATGACATGTCTGATATTGAAAAGGTCGCCAAGCGCATCCTCGAATGTCTCTCCCAGCCAATACCCCTGCAGTCGCACAACCCCGTGGTGACACCCAGCATTGGAATTGCGCTGTACCCCCAAGATGGTGACGACCCAGATATCTTGATTCGAAATGCCGATACTGCTATGTATTTTGCCAAGGCGGAAGGTCGAGCTTGCTATCGATTTTATAATGAGGAGATGAACGCCAAGGCGGTAGAGAAACTAAAAATGGAAGAAGAATTACGCGACGCGCTGCGTAATTCAGAACTAGAGTTGCGCTACCAACCCCAGATCAACTCCATAACCGGTGAGGTAGTAAGCATGGAGGCGCTAGTCCGCTGGAAGCATCCTAAGCGCGGCATGGTATCTCCGAACGAGTTCATTCCGATAGCTGAGAGTACGGGCCAAATAATCGAGTTGGGTGAATGGGTAATGGAAGAAGTCGCTAGGAATTGCCTGTACTGGGATACTCTTGGCCTCCGTGCATTCCGTGTGTGTGTCAATATCTCTCCGTTACAGTTTAATCAGGGGAATCTGTCTGATTGGATAGCAGACTTTTTGACGAAATCTGCTTTGTCACCCGAGCGTCTAGAGCTTGAGCTGACAGAAAGCGCCATCATGAACGATGCTGAGACCAATATTGCAAAGCTGCGCGCATTAAAATCTCTCGGTATCGACCTCGCAGTTGATGACTTCGGTACGGGCTATTCATCGCTGAGTTACCTTAAGCGCTTTCCGATAGACACACTCAAAATCGATCATAGCTTTGTTAATGACTTAAATACATCCGATGGGGCAGCCATCGTTGACGCCATTCTCGGGCTTGCAAAAGCGCTTAATTTGCGAGTGATTGCAGAGGGCATAGAGAATGAAAGTCAGCTGGCTTATCTTGTGGGCAAAGGGTGCGACCTACTGCAAGGCTTTTATTTCGCTCGGCCGATCTATCCCGAGGACGTTCCAAACATTCTACAAACAGACTTTTCGCAACAAATTCAAAAAGCCATGGACCATTAATTTAGGACAATTCAACGCGGATGAAGTCCTTTAGGCGCACGACGACATTTCTGATCTCTTTGCTATTCTGTGCTTGTGCTTGTGCATTTGCCAAAGACTCGGATGTTCTAGACGTGATGTTGCAGGGTTCGTCCTCTGTTGACCTCTCTGCGCTGGTGGAAGAGCAGGGGGGGACGGTCACCCACGATCTCCCGATAATTAGCGCAGTTGGCGCTAAACTAGACCGACATCAATTGAAGGAAATACTGAAATCTCCGTTGGTTACGCGGCACATTGATGATCTTGCTTCGACGGAAAAACTGATCGGAGTTCCACAGGAGGTTGAAGTGTGCAAGGTGCGAGGTCATATCGAACTTGACTTTATCCCCGACGGTCTGGAGTGGCGCCTTT
The DNA here is from genome assembly GCA_029246385.1 of Halioglobus sp. Taxonomy (GTDB): domain Bacteria; phylum Pseudomonadota; class Gammaproteobacteria; order Pseudomonadales; family Halieaceae; genus Marimicrobium. Next base: position 6,541 of record JAQWNG010000044.1, on the reverse strand, counting down.
ATAATAAGTTAACCTCGCCCGCCTCAATGGAGAGACTCGAGCTCAGCTGGCCTAAGACGCTGGGTCATGTGACCCATATTTCCATAGCTGATGCGACTGTCGCGCCTGCCCTTTACGATGCGGCGGCATTAGGTTCCTTGGCGATTAACTTTCCTGCAGCTCACCGGCCGCAGTTGAAGGTAGTCGATACGCTGACGGTTAGCTTTGAGCAGCCAACATCTAAAGCAGTGCAGTCGCCTTTACGTCAACGCGATTTTACGCTCAAGGCTGTGTTCGCAGAAGGTTGCGCCACTGATCTGGTGCCGGGCTACGAGAACAACAATGAAGATTTTTATTACAATAGCGCGGCCGGAGTGGACGCCCTGCATCTGCAGGGTATTACGGGTAAGGGCGTTACTGTAGCAGTGGTGGACTCTGGGTTATGGGAGCATGAGGCTCTGGTTAACGACACCACTGGCCAAAATAGGGTGCTAGCCCGATATGACGCGCTTACAGATAGCTTAGACAGCGAGGTCGTTGACGAGAGTGGGCACGGCACACATATGTCGAGCATAATCGCGCACAGCGGGAAGACCAAACGCAATGGTCGTCCAACGAGGTTTTATAAGGGCGTGGCGCCCGATGTTAACCTGGTCGTGGTCAAGGTGCTTGATCGTGACGGGCTGGCGCATTTGCTGGAGATCGTCCGAGCAATTCAGTGGGTCGTGGACAACCGCGAACAATACGGCATTCGTATTCTTAATCTCTCCTTTGCTCAAACTCCCAGATGGCCCTACTGGGAAGATCCGGTCAATCAGGCGGTAATGAAGGCTTGGGAGTCCGGTATCACGGTCGTGGCGGCCGCTGGAAACGAGGGTCCAGACGCGGAGACCATTGGATCACCGGGGAACGTCCCTGCGATTATTACGGTGGGAGCGGTCACGGATTCTTGGACACCCAATACCCGCGACGACGATTACATACCAGACTTTTCCTCGCGTGGTCCAACACCCAGCGGGCATGTAAAGCCTGATATTGTATCGTTAGGCGGTCACATGACCGGCCTCATTCGTCCAGCGTCGGCTCTGGCTCTGGACCAACCCGAGGATATGCTGAGGACTGGCGAGTTCGTTTCAACCGGCACTTCGCAGGCTAGTGCACTCGTCTCGGGGATTGTTGCACTGCTGCTGCAAGTGGAGCCGAGTCTCACTCCGGATGAGATCAAGTGTAGGCTTATTACCAGCGCTGAGCCCGCTATAAATGGCAATGGCTTGCTCGCCTACACCCCGTTCCAGCAAGGTCATGGTTACGTGACGGCCGCTAGAACGTTGTTGTTCGGCCGCAATGGCTGTGAGGGGCTCAGTCTAGACATGCGGGCTGATAGTGTGGATGACGAAACTTTTTATGGCCCTGCGATTATTGAAGAGGATGGGCGACCTGGCTTGCCCGGGTTCAGCCGCAGAGTGTCGTCTAAGCCCAGTGAAAAGGGCTTCAGTTCCACTCGTAGATGGGGTGTAAAAGATCACGTGGAACGGCGGTCTGCAGTGTCCGCGGGGTCGCTTCGCCCAAATAAATTGCCTTTTGATTGGCAAGGTTTGTATCTGCAGGAGAAGGCCTTCATCGACACTCTTGCGCGCGGGGCCTCGCCCGATAGCTCCCCCTCGCCTTAACAGCCAACCATTAACAGTACCGTTAACCCTCTAGGGTTAACGCTAGGCTAGTGCCCGTTATGGCTATGCCTTAGCCTATGCTTCGTGTCTTTATGCAGGTTTGCTGCACTCTACGCTGCTGAGCAGCGCGTTCATCACATGCCCCAAAATGGGTATATAGATGCCTTCATTTCCCCTGGCCTGAATCGTATAACTAACCAAGCTGAATAGAGCAACGCTTGAAAAAAGGGCCCCACTAGGGGGGGTGTTTAGAGAATCGACTCTTATAGTCGATTCCAAGATTAAAAAGGCAGGTAGATATTATGAGCATAAAAACGATTGGATACGTTGGATTTGCAAGCATGGCATTAGCCCTACTGGCTCCTTCCGTGAGTGCCGCAGATACTGCGCTAGAGACAAATAATTCAGGTAGTTTAGTGCATCGGGTTAGTCACGCCTTGGCTGCTGATGTTAGTTACACAGCGCCCGTGACGTCGTCGGGTAACAAGTGGGCGACAAAGCCGCTGTCGAATGACAGCAAAGTGATCTGGGCTGAATCAGATAAAGTTCAGACGGGTGACAAGTGGGGCACATCAAGTGGTTCTTTGCATCACAATCAGACGATGAATAATGTTTCTGAGCAAGCTGGAAACCGCTGGGGTCGTCGCAACGTGGCTGAGCAAGCTGGAAACCGCTGGGGTCGTCGCAACGTGACTGAGCAAGCTGGAAACCGCTGGGGTCGTCGCAATGTGGCTGAGCAAGCTGGAAACCGTTGGGGTCGTCGCAACGTGGCTGAGCAAGCTGGAAATCGCTGGGGTCGTCGCAACGTGGCTGAGCAAGCTGGAAACCGCTGGGGTCGTCGCAACGTGGCTGAGCAAGCTGGAAACCGCTGGGGTCGCCGGTAACGCCGAAATAACACCTGCTGTTGTATGCTGAGCAATATGCTTCATGGGGCGTCGTCTACGCCTCGGAAGCATTGTTTTATGCCGCGGTAATATCTTCCCCTTCTGCTACAAAATACCCGCGTAACGCTTCTACCAACCACACTGCCCCAAAGGCTTCCACGCTGAAGTGACGTTCAAGCGCGATGTCGATCTGTCGGCCGATCTGCACACTGACATAGCCCGCAGCAGAGTATGGCATTATCATTAAGTGACAGCGTTCACGGCTGATACCAAATTGAGGAGGTATAAGCGCGCTCCTGAATGGTGTCCGGTTGATCTGCTGCATGCTCCATGCCCAGAGCAAGTGCATCGAGTAGGGAGTGACGAGCAGTAGGAATCTGCAGAACTCTGATGTAGTAAAATGCAGACTGCTCTGGATCAAACTGAGGGTCTGTCCACACTGCCGCGAGTTGTGCTGCGCCAATGCGGTTGTCGACTTGTCCGGTTTTCAGGTTCACCGTATTACCCACAGCGGGCAGGCTACCATCAGCGTTTAATGGACGTTCATCTGACCAAGCGATATTAAATATCTGTTCATGAGATTGCCCATCGGCATCTAGCCAGCCTTTCACCATTTGAATGCGGTCAAGATTCGCGCCCTCAGGATCTTTAGTAGCTAGCACAAGAAATGTTGGCGTCTCATTCTGCTGCAGTTCGCCGCCCATGGGGACGCCGCGCTCAGTGGCGAGCGTGTGTAGGTCTGCATTTTTAAGATCCGTCTGATTAAAGTCGGATCCACCGTAAAATTGCACGGCGATGCGCGGTCCGGTAGTGGCATAGACCTCTCTGCGTTCAAGGGCGTCCATTATATCGGAGCGCGTGTTGCTTTCTGCCCAGACTGCGGCCATGCCCGACGCCGACATTGCCCAGCCTGAAGATCCCGGACCATCATCATTGAACGTCGTTGTTTTATTTATCGGGATCGAGTCAGTGGCCAGCTTGCCATGGAAGTTGTCCTCCTCTGCCGACGACAGAGCGGTGTGTGAATCGGTGGAGCCAATCACTCCCAACCTATATGGGTTCTGTCCTAGAGTGGCTTCCAACTCAAGCCCCTGTTTTAGCGCTTCCCTAACGAAATCACCACGCTGAGGGTTGTACTCTGTCCATCGACGCTGAATGTAGTAAGGGTAAATCTCAAAATCTGCGAACGTATCTTCCGGAGAAAACTTTGAGTGGGTCTCTGAATCACCTTTTATTTGTGTGACTTCTGCAATGCGTTCCCATTTGCTGCGCAGCGCTACATAGTCCTTGTTAAACGGTCTACCGCGCAAGCTGTTGCCCGAAAACATATAACCTTTTGAGATATTCGAGTTGTGGGGAATGGCGGTGAATCGTGCATTCGTTTCTGCACTCGTTTGTTCCAGCCAGCTCCATAGGTCTTCCGGATAGGGGCTGTCATCGAGGCCGAAAGGATCATACAGCTGTGCCGTGGGGGCATCGCTGTCCGTAATGACCACACGGTGCAGATTGGCGCCGCCGGGTATTGAGCTCCACTCCCAGCCAATTAAAGCGCTGAACTCCCCGGGTTCGTTATACTTGTCAGCGGTGTCGGTAATGGTGCGCCAGGTGTCAACTTCAACCTGCTTAGGCATGGGTAGAATGCTCAGATTGCTGTTTTCTAGACCGCTTTGCTCAGCGTCCTGCAGGGGTGTCAGGTCTGGGTCGGGCAACACACTTACAAACAGTGCTCTTCCGTCGCCGCTATCGATCGCGCGATTCAAGATGAAAGCGGCAATCCATGCTTTAATCGTATCGATAGGACCCAGATCGGAGGTATCTGCGCCGTTCAAGTGGATGTTGCGAATCTCACCGAGGAATTCAGCGTGGTCTGAGACGACAAGAAAGTCCAACGGCGTGCCTATCTGCACCCGCGCTTTATGGTAGGGGTGAATAACCGGCATGCCGCGGGCATAGCGATACGCAGTCTCAGGGCCTGCGGTAAGGTTATTGTTGGCATAGGCGTCTGAAGAATATGTCGTGTGCAGATGGGTGTCACCCCACAGCAGCTTTTTTCCAGTTGCATGTGTGCTAAGGCTTGTGCAGGCGAACGCTACTGTTAATGAAACAACAACAATGTTTTGCATAAAAAAACCCTTTGGCGTTCTAGCATTGTTTGGGGAGTATGCGAGGGCAACGTGCAACGTGCAACGAGTATTTGCCTTGCTTCTGATTAGGGCCGCTGCGAAGTCCAGCGGCTATTCAGTTCTAAAGCAATAGTCCAGCCAATGATTGTACGGATGATTATCATCAAAATAAGAAGCTTGAGATTTTCTAAAGTTGGATCAAACGTGACTGGTTTGATAACGGTCCCGACGACAACAAGATAAAAGCCTAAACGGATGTTAACCAATATTCTGTTTAGTAATCCCACGACTGCGAACACTAGGCTGAACTCGATTCAAATTGTTTAAGGTCTGCTCCCTGATATAGCCAATCGTTATTTCTAATTATAGAGAAATATCATGCGCTTATTTCATTTGCGCTTGGTTTTAATGCCTATACTGAAAATATCGTCAAATTAGAACGTTAATACATCGTAGATGTCTCGAATAGACCTTTTCGATGTCTGGGTGCATGGCTAGGAACTGACCTGTAGTACTGAAGCCACGTTAAAAGTCGCTTCGATGAACAATTTGGAAAAATGATTTAGTGAGGCCGAGAGCGCAGTAGGGGCGGTCTGCCCTGCGGGTGTAGCTACCTTGAATACCTCGCAGCATTTTTATTTTGAACAAATTGCCGGGAGCGCTGTCGGAACAAAATGAGTGAAGGAGTATTGCGGGCATCAGATTGCGCGGACACCCGAATACGGATCAACCACTGCCTAGTTTCATGCACGGGCACAACAAGGATTGAACTGAGAAGCTACGACCCAGTTTTCGGTTCCCTTGCTAGGAGAATGCGATGCGTCACCAAGAGAAGCAGGATCACGACTTTGCGGAACCGTTTGGAAAATTTGAAAGGCATGCAGGTATCGACGCCAGCGGCTATGGCAAAGGAAACGCCGCTCGCCTACCTAAAGTTATTGCGTCACCCGATTGGCGCAGCATTACTGCACTGAGTATTCTCGCTGCCGTAATACTGACGGTGTGGACAGTGCCCTCACAAGGCGCCAACGACAATCAGGGTGCTGTCTCCGTTGCCGTCGATCTGTTTGACGACTGGGGATCTGGAGCTTGCGGTGAGGGTTTGGTTACGAACAATGGCTCAGCCAGCATCGAGTGGGAAGTCAACGTTGATCTGCCCGGATCGGTGACCAGCTATTGGAGCTCTGAGATTAGTCATCTGGGTAATTCAGGCATTGCTGAGAGTGACACGTTGCAGTCTTGGCGCGTGACCGGAGTGGCGTGGAATCAGACCCTGGCGCCAGGGGCCTCAACGACTTTTGGTTTTTGCTTTAATCGGGAAGAAGCGTCACAGAATACGTCTACAGATGATCCGGATATGCCCATGACAGGGCCGCATCCGCATCCGGTCGGAGACAGCGAGTTTATCGATTTGGCAACCTTTGGCCTGTCAAATGGCAGTCATCATACCGGTCATGACGGGCTTGTCGGTGGCAGAACCGCTATTACCACGGAGGCGCTGCTGGCCTACAACCATCTGCGCGCGTTTGTTGGACTTGCGCCGGCTACTATTAATGATGTTGGGGCCTGGGCCTTTGCAAATGGCCTGACCAACAACACACAAGCATGGGGTAATGATCAGATGGGCGTTGGCCTTTGGTATGCAATGCAGGGCGCTAAGGTCGGCTGGATGGCCGACGCTTGGTTTGATCCACAGGCTGTTGCCGATATCGAACGCACAGCGAGGCTAGGCTCTACCGCAGACGTGATGGCGATGGTAGCCGCCTATGGTCATGAGGGTTATGCGCAGTATCTAAATGATAATGGCTTGGCGCAGACGTTCATCAATACTCTCAAGATGGAACCGCACTATGCTGGGTGGATGCATGATCGCGCGCATGGTTGG
>JAQWNG010000024.1 GCA_029246385.1 Halioglobus sp. | reverse complement strand
AATTCGGCCTGGGTAGTATCTTCTTTTCCATCAATACCGACGCTTGCTCCGCGACGATCAAAATCGCCTAGGGCTTTCAGCTTGCTTCCCGGATCCAGTTGGGCAGCAATTTGGGGGTTGGGAGTACCTGACAATACAGCGACATCATTAAGGTCACGATCCATATGTTGAACAGTTAGATCAACACTGAGGTTATCCGCTGGTAGCCAACTAACACTAACACGGGCCGCATTGGTCTGTTCGTGGCTCATTTCGCCGTTGACTATATTCTCAATCTCATTGAGGTCGCTCTCATCAAACAATCCAGCTACACGCACTGCCAACTTTCCGAGTATCAGCGGCACACTGGCGGCTAACTGGGTATTTACACCGCTATTATCGGCAAAGGATGTCCGAAAATCGCCTTCACTTTCTTCTAGGTTCGGACGTGCAAGGTGGATATTAATTGCACCAGCTGGCGAAGTACGCCCTGCCAAAGTGCCCTGAGGACCTCGCAGTATCTCAATGCGCTCGACATCAAACATCTGCTGGTATATCGCATTGGAATCCACAATCGACTGATTCCAATAAGTGGTAACTGCTCCCTCTGCAGCGGAAACCGGGGTATGAGGTACACCACGCAAACTCATACGACCACTGCGGCCCTTCAGGCTAGTGATCTGAAGACCCGCAGTGAGGCTTTCCAAGTCTGCAAATCTATTCGCATTGAAATCTTTGAGCACATCGCCACCCAGAACATTGACAGTGGCTGGGATATCCTGCAGTGACTCAGAACGTTTCTGCGCAGTTACCACAATCTCTTCCAACGCAAGCTCATTCGCAGAGGTCGCGGCGCCAGAGAAGGCCAAGGCGATTGCGGATGCAATTGGTGTTATTTTACGGTACAAATTATGACGTTTGTGTTTCATTGTAAACTCCCCTCGATGAATATTGTTTTAGATTTGTTATAGAAACACAGTCACTTTAGTTACTAAAAAACAGGATTAACAATCATTTTCGGCCAACTTTGCCCCTCTGCAAAAAAATATAAACTATTACATTAATTGCCTCAGAGTAAACGTCGGATGATTTACCTTTTGCGCGATGAGCAAAATTTATAAATTCAATAACTGACTTTCCAATGTTAGCCACTAACAATATTTTCTATCAGTTTGTGGTGTTGGCTATTTTAGTAACAGGTGGGTAATCTAGGCTGAACTCACCCCATAGCAGAGCTACAAGCCCTGGCAACAACCAACCTTGGCAGCGGCCTTATGCAGAGTGCGTTGAGCGACTTAGTACGAGCAGTTGACGCATCTAAGGGGAATCAATGGCTGCGGCAACACCAACGCTGGTGGCGGGATTGGCATCAGCTCGAGGATCCATCAGTAACCCACTTTTCATACTGACCTTGAGAAGGGTAGCGTCCGTATCCAAATAGAGGTACTCATAGTTATCTCTGCCTATATCCCCAAGCGCAATAGGTTGCACTCTAGCACCCTTGGTAGTTACAACAGAGTATCCAAGACGATGGTGTTCGGCGACAACACCTTCCATTGGCGTTACACCGCCATTCCAGACGACAACAACCACTTGCTTAGTCTCTGGCGGAACGTCATCGTCGACTAGATCTTCGGGCCTAACGGCATAGGCCAATACCAATGAAGGACCGTCGTTCAGCGGCGTCACGTCCACTGACAGACCCTGAGCGTTATCGCCTCCAGCAAGAATCAATTGGCCGGTCACTTCTACTTTTACCGGCGGGTCCTCAGGCTCATTGCCAAATTCACCAATCAGCAAAACGGTATGTCGCTTGGACGCTGCGTTTGCTGGGCGCGTGGTGACCCGTAAAGGGTGCACTCGTTTTCCTGAACGACTGATAACTGTAAATATCTCAGGCTTAAGAGAATCGGGATCAGCCACTCGTTTGGAAAATGTCACAGGCATACCGTCGACGCCTTTGAATCTTAATGTCTGAATTTCATTATCTAAACCAAAGAAAGCGCTGACCATTCGTGTGGGTTGATCATCAAGTTCAGTTCTTGGTGAAGTAGAATTAGGCGAACAGGCCACCGCTGTTAGTGCGACAATACTAAGCACACACACAAATCTGTAACAGTTCATTTTTATCATGTTATTTGTCCTTGGATAATTTCATGTATAAATTAGCGTAATTCGCGCCGTAAAATTTTACCCACATTAGATTTGGGCAACTCATCGCGGAACTCAATATGTTTGGGCACCTTGTAAGCCGTGAGATCCGTGCGGCAAAATTCTCTCAGCGGAGTATCTTATGGCCGTCTGCAATAGACGATTTGTCGTTCCATGGTTTAAACCCATAGCCGAAGGTGTACATATCGCTGTCGGAACGAATACCAGGGTAACGAAATAAATCCCAGGTACCACCGCTGGCTTCCCGGGATTCAAGAATCATAAAACTGCGATCAGGACAGTTGCGACGCAAATGGCAGGCGCCGCCGATTCCCGAAAGACCCGCGCCAATAATTAAAACGTCAACGCATTGACTACCGCTATCGGTGGTTGCTGTTTTCAAGGTTATTAATCTACAAAGTTATTGTTGCTGGAGGCGCTGTACCAAATAGGCGATGACCATGCGCGCTCTTGAATAGTGGCTGGCAAGTCTGGACGCGGTGGTTGACCAGCGCGTATGGCGTCCCAGGTTGACCATCGACATACCGGATTTTCCAAGGCGCGCACATAGTAAAAGGCCTCTTGTCCCGGTGTAAAGTTGGGATCTTGCCACAGTGCTTTAAGCTCTCCGGCGCCAACATTTGCGGTTCTTGAACAGTCCTCTAGGTTGACCTGGGCACCGTTGTCCGGACAGCGATGAGTTTGTGGATCTACGGTTAAGCCGTCGGCGCAGGCTACGTCGTAAACCTGCTCCTGATGTTCGCCGTCTTCAAGCCAGCCTTTAATAATTTGTACGCGCTGTAATTGCGCGGTATTGGGGTCAGCTACCGCCCAAGTTAAAAATGTGGGCTGGCGCTCACCGCTCGCTTGCAGGGTGGCACCCATGGTGATGCCACTTTGGTAGGCGTTTTTTATCAGGTCTGGGCTATTCAACTCAGCATCCGCGAGATCGTAACCGGCAAAAAATCGAACTTTTATACGTGTACCGCTGGTAGCAAAGGTTTCCTTGCGGCGCAGTGCATCATAAATCGCTTCACGGGTATTTTCTTCGGCCCAGACTCCGGCGATACCAGACGCACCCCAGTAGTGGTAGCCTGTAAAATCAAGGTAGGTCTTATCGGCTATCTCCTGGACCATGTCCGCTGCAGCTAGTTTGACTAAAGTACCATAGAGAAAGCTCGCTGGCACCGAGCCACGCTTTTCGGCGTTGCTATCAAACGAACCGATTTTGCCAAAGTAGTTATCTTCTTCCAGTGAAGCTGCGCCTGTATGAGTATCACTGGCGCCAATCACACCAAACTTATAGGGATTGCCGCCACCTCGCTCCTGAATGGATAGGCCGCGTTGCCATGCATCTCGCACATAACTGCCCGGTGGGTCACCAAGTATTTTGCTGGCGGTGCGCAGAGGAAAGATCTCAAAATTAGCCCACTCATCATTTTTTGACAGCAATGGATGAGTATCTGATGTGCCTTTCACCTGAGTGATTTCAACCAGTGGTTCATTGCGCGAGCGCAGGTCAGCATATTCCTGATCAATGGCATTGCCCGCCCAGTCGGTAAACATAAACATGGCGCCATTAGAGCGATTGCTGTTGTGTGGTATTGCCAAACTTTCTACACCCTGCTCACGCATATTGTCCATCCAACCCCATAGGCCTTGAGGATTAAGGCTGTTAAAACGAGTAAAAGGCAGTGCCGGTATGCGTTCGGTACCACGAAAAATAACGTTGCGATGCAATCCATCTCGCTCCGACGTGCCTGAAGTGAACTCATAGCCTGCAAAGGTGGTAAAGGTACCTGGTACATAGGCCTCATCGGCCGCTTCAATAGTTTTCGACCAGGCAGATTTACTGACCTTATTGACGACGCTATTATCGATAGTACCATCGAGAAGCCCCCCCACCACATCATTAAGAAAGTTGCTAAATACCATGCTTCGTTTGGCCAAATCTAAAATACCACCATCGACCGACTCATTAATATTGTGATACGGCTTGGCCAGTTCGTATTGCGAAAAATCTGTCTCGGTATCGGCGGCATCATTAATCAAACCAAGAAATACGCCATGATCGGTAACCGCATAAAAATCCAAAGGCTGTGCCAGTTGCACTGTAAAACCACTGGGATGCTTGATCGCCTCACCTTGTGCATAACGATAGGCATCGGCAGGTGATGCGGTGGTACCAAAAGCAGACGCATCAAAGGAAAGCGTTGTGTGCACATGTAAATCGCCAAAATAGGCATTGCGATCAGGATTAGGTGTAGGGCGGTT
>JAQWNG010000030.1 GCA_029246385.1 Halioglobus sp. | reverse complement strand
GTAGACTAGTCATGACGATCTCTGTCTCAATAGAAAGGCCGCTTGGTCACCACGGTTCTCCCTGTTTAAATTCTTAGCCAAAGAGGTTGCCCGCCACCTCTTAAGGATGGTCTTAAGCCTGCTGCTACTGGGATTTTGATTGGATGCGACGGTTCCCAACTCTTCATATCTCTCGCTCCCCAAAATCTGGTATGAAGTCGAGTCGTAAAGCATATCCTCCACGTACAACCCCCCTCCATTCGCAAGTAGGCTCATACTATCCTTTGAGTGAATGTATAAATGCCTGGGTGCATCAAGTTGAACCCAATTTTCACGGTACCTCTCCCACGCGAAGCAAGGAACAACTGGGATTCTAATCATACACAACCCATCTGCAGCAAGGAGACGACGAACGTCACTCATCGCTGCAGCAGGATCAGCCAAGTGTTCGAAAGAATGATTAAAAATGATAAAGTCATAAACACCATCTAAATCGCTAAAAGAGCTCTTCAGAATTCTCACCCCATTAGGAGTGTTAATCTCCTTCTCTACAAATGGGTCGACACCCGTCAAGTTGGTGAATCCAATTTCTGCAAGATGCTGTAAAAAAATTCCTTCTCCACACCCCACATCCAATATCCTCGAACTAACATCTAATTTTTGCTTAGAGACGCAGCTCAAAAACGATGCAGAGAGGACACTAGGAGGTTTTAGTACATTGAGCGTCCGGCCAATTATACCCTTGCCAAAAACTGCTGCCTTATTTCTAGACACCAACGCAGCCTTCAGAAATCGATTCTTCCAATTAATAGCGTTAAAAGAATAATAATTTGATGGATAGTAACTCGAGAGATCATGTGGAATATTATTGATCTGCAAACATCCGCAGTCCGCACATAAAAAATATTCAAACTCATGATCGAGACCCAGCATCATCTCTCGTACCACATAAGTTTCGTGAATCGACTCGACCTTACAAATCTTGCAACGTAATTTTTTTTTTGAATCTATTTTTTCTCCCACCGGTAATAGTCTCCTTTACATTCTCTTTCTCAGAAAATTCCTGGCCTAATCTTCAAACATTGTGTGACCGATAGCGCTTGCAGCACCGTATACACAACGATACCCACTGTTACTGCCAACGCTGCGCCAAGCGCTTGGAACAAAGGTATTAGGATCAGTGACAAAGCAACCATTACAACCAGACCAGTAAGCTGGCAAAAGAGGGTCAATTTTTCATAGCCACACATTATCAAGAGAATTGCAGATGAACCCGCCAGCAAATGGAATAAATAGCCGCAAACAAGTGCCATCATTGGTAGGTATGCCATCTGAATATACTCTTCACCAAATACAACGCCAATAAGAGGCTTTCCAAACACTAGAAGAACTAAGCCAATGGGTGCCCCTATTGATATAGCCCCGCGAGCTGAGCGACGCGATAGCTTTTGGATCCGCTGTAAATCATTGTCATGATAGCTTTTGACGATATGCGGTGAAATTACCATATTCACTAGAGTCAACGACAGCAACACAAGCTGGGCACCTCTTTCCGCAACCCGCAGACCTGCGACTGCTTCATCGGTACCTAGCGTGCCGAGCAGCACAGTGGCGACTTGTGCATTTAAAGTACCCACCAAACCAACCAAGGTGAGGGGCAAGAGGGCAAACAGCCAGTTGCGATTGTCAGATTGCGGTATATGCCCGCGCGCACTTTTCGGACGTATCCGGTAGAACAACACACTCGCCACAACAAAGGCCAAAATAGCTACGCCCACCTGAGCCCACAGGGCATTTGCCGCGGTCAGTATATCCAGCGCCGCCAGCGCGGCCACGGAAGCCAACAATAATATCGGCTGGATGGCTTGCGTTGGTAGTTCGGCTAGCGCAGGAAAGCCAAGGCCCTTAATCGTTCCGTTCCGCACGGCATTCAGGCCCTGTAGCGGCACTAACAATACTACGATGCCCAGCAATGCCCATTTGCCTGTTTGCGGAATCAAGCCACCGACCGGCCCGGCTAGCCAAAAGCCAATCAGTACAAGTGCCGCCATCAATAGAACCCAGCCGTGAGCGGCACGCACAGCCCCACGGTAGAGTGCCCACTTCCCATCATGAGAAAACTTGGCTACTTCGCGTGTTAGTAATTGTGGCAGCCCACCAGCGACTGGCAAAGCCAACAGAGCAAGCAAAGACAGTACAAAGGCATATTGCCCGAAGGCTGCTGGCCCGAGATTACGCGCCAAGAGAATGCTTGTTAGCAGCCCAACCGGCATGGATAGCAGATACATGCCGCCCACGCCCAAAAAACTTTTAACTAGCTTGTGCTGGAGATTCAAAGAATTGAGGATTTTTATTAGCTTAGGTGTCATGACTACGAATTGTTGCGAAACTTCCAGTCAGCCCAAACTCTGTTAAGTCATTCGACTGCCACTTACCTATGCGCACGAAAAGAACGCTTATCGGGAATGGAGATACGCACAACGCGCGCTTCAATGCCACAAGCCTACTCAACTCACATCCACCCCTTGCGCCACAAGCTCAGATTCCAGCTCATCAATCTCAGCCTTGATCGCCTCGAACTCTTGCACTTTGCGCTGCAGGTAACGCAACGAAATGGCAGCTTTTGCAGTGATGCCTTTAGGTGTCAGCAAGTACACATAGGCGGCCTTGCGCTGGGAGTTTTTGAGGTTTGTGGCTTTCACCAGACCCTTGGCCACTAAGGCTTGCACGCAATAGTTGACCTTGCCCAGGCTTACGCCCATTTCGCTGGCAATCTCGCGCTGCGTCGCTTGTGGGTTCAACTCAAGCAGCTTAAGGAGGGTGTATTCAGAGTCTTCTGTCATACCGGTTTATCTGCCGTTGGGCACGCTACCGCCCCACCCTGGTTCTTTTCACGGGCGCAATGTGGCGTTAGGTTGATGTGTTCAACAGTTGAACACATGCGGATGACAAAGAAAAGTGCTGGTTGCAAAAAGGCCTTTATAGCGAAGCCAGTGGCGAGCTACAGCGCATTCAGCGCATTGATAGGCACCTCGACAGTGTTTTGCCGTCCCAGTAGCTCAATGAGAATCATGGCGCGCGCCTCCGGCTCAGCGCCCTCAAACACGGCCGTTAATCCCGCAAACGGGCCCTCTAACACCGCCACCTTGTCGCCAGCCCGAAAAGGCCAGCTTTCCTCTCCCGGCACAGCACCCTGCGCCGTCTCTGCCTGTTGCAGATAATGCACAACGGCGTTGGGCACCGGCCTAAGGACATTGCCGAAACGAACCAACGTCGACACGCCTACCGTTGAACGCACCGGCGCTAGACTTTGCTCACTAATATTGGCGTTTACAAACAGGTAGCGCGGAAACAGCGGCTCGACGGATGTGGTCCAGGCCGCCCGCCTGCGCTTGCGCACCGTCATCATCGGCAAATAGGCCGTATAGCCCTGGCGCTGAAGCTGTTCCTTAGCGGTGCTTTCCTGCCGTGGCTTAGACTGCACGGCAAACCATTGCGTGCTCATCTTGCGTTGGTATCCGAAATTAAGGGTCTGAAGAGTCAGGCCTGAGTAGCTATTGCCTGTGTCTAATCAAAAACGCCCAGCAGAGCCGGGCGTTTTGATGTCGTCTAACTAGCGGCTACCGAGAGATAGGCGGATTGTCGGTGTTGTTGCCAGAAGACAGTACTTCGTCGCTAACAACGTCGACTAGGACAACGCCGCCGGCCATAGTGGCGGCAAATACGAGGCCGCCGGTTATTGGCGCGGCCGCAGCGCTACCACCAGCGGCAGCAGCACCGCCAACGGCAAAGTTAGTGCCTGCCTCAGCCAGCGTATTGCAGCTCTCAGGAGTACCTATCTCGGCAATCTCGTTGTCGCTGACAGACTGCACGCAACCGTTGTCATACTGCACTGTTGCCGAACCGCCACCCATTGCCATCAGGCGATCACCGGGGTAGACCGTCATATTGGTTTGCGCCTCAACATAGGTACCTGTCTGATTAATCATTACTGGCAACTGCAAGCTGGTGAGTTGCGTTCCAGCATTGTCAGCGACAGTCGTTAAGCTGCTGCCCAAAAGAATCGTCGTCGCGGCGGTGAGGGCCAATGATTTAACAAACATGATTGTTTCCTTACTGATTGGTTTACTATTTAGTAAAGCTGCGAGTCTAAATAACTTTTTTCCACTTTTATATAGGGAAAACCCCCTAGTTTTACCCAAAACCGTAAATATAGGGAAAATCCTCTAATTTTGCCCTAATCCATAAACGGGTTGCGCTCGGGCTCGGTGGCTTGAGGCAACAAGGCAACTTTGCGCAGCGCCTCCTCTGACGGGGCTGCAGCGGACTCTCCCCTGCGCTTGGCGCGCTGCCCGGGCGCAGCCGGCTCCCGATAAGGGTGCAGGTACAGCCCCGCCAGAAAGGCAAAATAGACCATATTGGCCGGCACAAACAGGTTGTAGTCTACCGTCTCGTGTAACAGCATCAGCAACAGGCCCAGTCCCGCGCCGACCTGAACATAGCGAAACTCGCCCCAGTCGCCACGCTTCCATAAGCTAAACCACCGAGCACAATACAGCGCGAGAAAGCCCAGTATTAGTGCGACGGCCACTATCCCGCCGTTATAGATCCACTCCAGATAGCTGTTGTGGGCCCGATTAATCAGATAATCGGCCTGACTGAGGTCTTGAAAGCGGGCAAAGGTCTGCTGAAATGTGCCGCTGCCGGCCCCAAAGGGGAAAAACTGCCCGATACCGTCAAAGACGCCATCAAATATAATCCAGCGGCCATTCGACAGCGGATCGCTTACCGTGAAGCGCTCCAGCACAGTGCCCAAGCCGATGGCAATCGCCAGGCCCACCGCGAGCGACACGATAACGCCGGTGCGACCAAACGTATTGCCCCCGCCAATGCGACGGGAAAAGACAGCGCTCACCAGCAGCACGCCCACCAGCGTGAGCACAATGCCGGTGCGTGAGCGAGTAAAAATAATCGCCAGCAGCAGCAGCAGGGCGATCACGCCATAGATAAACGCGCGATGTCCGTCGGCCGTTGCATAGTACTGCATGCGCTCACGCAGACTCACACCCTGTTGCGTCAGGGTCTGCCGACCAAGGGTGACCATGAACAGCGCCAGACTCAGCATCAGCGACAGATACAAAAACCCGGCAAAATTGTTACGGCTGGTATAGGTACCCACCGCATTGCCAGTGCCGTATTCATAGCCTAAGTAAAACATCGGCGATGGCGACGAGCCAAATTGCATCAGGCCGAGTACCGCCTGCAGCGTCGCGACTACCAACATCAGTGTCACCAGTTTCTGCAGAGTGCGCACCGAGCTAGCTCTTGTCAGCAGATACACCGCTATCGGCACCAATAACAGCAGCCAGCCCGACAGCGTTTCTCGCGCAATGACCGACAACGTGACCGCGCCCTGATCGACTCCCGCTGCCTGTTGCGCCAAAAAATAGGCAGCCTGCCCGGGCAGATCTACCCGGCTTAACCCAGGCAACGGTACCAATTGCAGCAGCGGGAACACCGCCAACGCGGCCAGCAGAAAAACCTCCAGGCGCCCCAACACCCTGCGGCGCTCGCTGCTCCACCACAGGGCCAAAAATCCGGCTACCGCCAGCAATTCAAGCAGCAACGTGGCCAGCGGAACCTTGCCGGAACGGAACAGCGGCGCCAATACAATAAACGCGGCCAACAACAATGGTGTCATTCGACTGGCAATTGATAGCGAAGCGTTCATCGTTTGCGTTCAATCCTTAAAGCGTCCACCCACAGCGTGCCTTCTATCTCGTGGTCTACGTCGCGCGCACCGACCGATCTTAGGCTCAACACCTGACCGACACAGTCTGCGGGCACCGTGATATCAAAGGCAAAATCGCGCCAGTCACCGGTGCCGGCAAACGTGTCGCTGTTGCCCAGTGCCCCGCTAGCCCCAGCATTGCAGTCAACCCGCCACTGCAACCCACGGCGGGCCTTTAAGTTGTCGGGCCGCACTCTGCCGCTGAGTGCATAGGTGCCTTGGCCGAGGTACAGGTTTTGACTGAGGTGCCTAAACGGAATGCGCTTGCCGCTAAACGACACACGCAGGGCGGTGTCGCCTTCGATGCCGTAGGTATCACCCGACGTGATCCGTATGCCGCTGTTTCTGGGCGGGGACGCGCGCCATTCAAAGCCGGTGCTGTTAACGATTTCGCGCTCAAAGCCACCGTCAAACAAATACCCCAGATATTGCATGTCCTCTTTATTTAGCCCATTGACCCAGTACAAATAGGCCTCAGCAATTAACTCATCCTTGCGCAAGCGGCCGATATACAGGTCGCGCTCACGCGCACTCAACGGCACCTGCTCCGACGCCTCGCGCATGTCAACCAAGGCCGTCACAGTGCCCACATCCTCTGCATTGCCCGCGGCGTACCTGAAAAAAGCCTCCCACCACGGGTAGAGTGCCGGATTGTCAGTGATGGGCAATAGCGCACCTCGGGTTTGCTCTTGCGCCGCAGCGTCCAGTAGCTGCGGAAAGTAGCTCTCCCGCAGTCTGCCCCGGCCCCCGACCAGCGCAGTGGCCAGATGCTGCACCGCCCTCTCCACGTCTTCGCGCGCGGACCAATACAGCGCCAAATCTAACTGCGCGGCATATTGCACCGGCATCAATTTATTCGCTACCGTTGCCAGACGGTCACCTTGCGCTACCTTTTCCTGTGCGGCGTACAGGGCGGCCATGTCCATTTGCGGCCGTGCATCTGCTGGATTGGATGCGATGGCGGCGCGCAGCAGCGGCAGCGCGGCAGCGGGTTGCGTCTGCCGTATCGCATCCGCGCCTAATCGCGCCAATGCCACCGGATGGTGTTGATCCCACCACAGCGCCGTCTGCAACGATTGAGCATCACCATCACGAGCCTGTGCAACAAAAAAATCGGACAGATTGACGCTGAGGATCTGCCACGTCACCACAGCCGCAATAACGACCAATGCTGTTCGCTTGGCGGCCACGCCTGCATGACTGTCACTAAAGCGCCCACTCACTGGTAATACATCCTGTTAATCAACACGGCCTCGCCTTGGCGGATCGCTTCAATGGTGATGTCCACCTCAACGATAGACGCTTCACCGTCTGCGGCCACGGTAGTAATGCGAAACCGACCAGAACCCAAGCGGCCGTTTTCAGTAACGTTACGCCAGGTGAAATTGCGCCACGTCATCTGCCGCGACACCGTCTGCGCGAAGAAAGCGGCATAATCGGCATAAATCGCGTCACGACCATTGCCGTCAGTGGTCTGCGCATCCTCGGTAAACAGTGCCGCAAATGCCGCCGCATCGCCAGACGCATAGACTGCCGTAAAACCATCAATGAGTGCTTCGAGTTGAGGCAGAGTAATGTCGAGCCCCAACGTCTGAACCACCTGCGCAGGCGCCGGTTCTGGCTTTGGTTCTGGTTCTGGTTCTGGTTCGAGTTCTGGCTCCGGCTCCGGCTCCGGCTCCGGCGCTGGTTCTGGTTCTGGTTCTGGTTCTGGTTCTGGTTCTGGTTCTGGTTCTGGTTCTGGTTCTAGTTCTGGCTCAGGTTCTGGTTCTGGTTCTGGTTCTGGTTCTGGCTCAGGTTCGGGCGCTGGTTCGGGTGCTGGCTCTGGCCCTGATGCGGCCGCTGGCTTCTCGGTTCGCGCATTCACAGCCAGTTCAACCGGCGGCTTATCGTTAAAGCGCACCGCACCGCGCTGACCCAAAAGGTCGTGCCGAGCCACACTGCTGTCAGCAACTGCAACCGGTGCACTTCCAATATCCGGAGTCGCAATCCGCAAGTTGGGCTTTTGATTTTGCCGGTACAGAAGTTGTGCCAGAAACACCAGCACTACCACTAACGCCACCACGGTAGCCTGTTTTGCCCGTGGGGAAAACCCGGCGGTGGGCGCCGAATACGCGCCCCGCCCTCGAGGTGCTGCGGCAACATACGCTGTCTCTGCCGGCCGGCGCGCGGCATCCGAACGCGGCGCGCCGGCAGCGGCAGCGGCAAACGCAGCATCATACGTTTTACGTTTGGCCGCATTGCGTAAAGTGTTATAGGCCTCATTGATACGCGGCGCATACACATCATCCCAGCTCTCGCCCCCGACACCCTTGTCGGGATGAAAAATCCGTATCAGGTACTGATAATGCCGCTTAATCAGCTCGGGCGAGGCACCCCGGGCGACGCCTAAAATGCGGTAGTAGTCGCCATCCGCATCCAGCATCACCTGCTTCAGAAAAAAACTGACGCTGTCTGTGCATTCACCTTCGGTCGCATTCAGCGCAGCCGCGGTGGCACTGATCTGATCTTTAGAAAGAATAGACGTGGTGGCGGCCAACAGGTCGGTCAGGCCCCCCGGCAGCGGCGCGCCGAAGTCGCGCAGCTGCGGGAAGCGCGCAGGCTCGCGATAAAAGGCCAGCGCCGCTACCAGAAGGTCGGGAATCACTGTCTCTGATGTGCTCAGGCGCGTTGCCCATCATCGCTATCGCCGCCGTAAGAATAGCCATAGCCATAGCCATAGCTATCACCCGATTTTTTTAGATCAAACTTGGTCAACACCGTGCCCAGTATACTGGCACGTGAATGGTGCAGACGCTTTACGCCGGCCTCGAACGCGCCCGTTCGGGTGCTATTGGCGGCCGCAACCATAATCGTCGCCTGCACGGCATCGGCGATGATCACGGCGTCCGCCAGCCCCAGCAGTGGCGGACTGTCAATAATCACATAGTCAAACCGTTGGGCGCCAAGCGCCACCAGCTCTACCAGCTTGCCGCCTTGCAGTAATTCCGCAGGGTTGGGCGGTACCGGGCCTGCCGTCATGACAAACAGCCCGGCGATGCCTAACGACTGGGTCACCTCCGCCGGATCCGCATTCCCCGTCAGGTAGTTGGTCAGCCCTTTTTCGTTAGGACAGTGAAACAATTTGTGCAGCGAGGGGTTGCGCAGATCGCCATCGACGAGCAACACCTTACTGCCAGTCTGGGTAAAATTGATCGCGATATTCACCGCGGTGGTGGTTTTACCCTCATTGGGCACGACGCTGGAAAACTGCATCACTTTGGGCGCGCCCTCAGCGGTCGAAAACGTCAGCGCGGTGCGCATGGAGCGATAAGCCTCGGCCAACGCCGATGTGGGCTCCTGATACGCCATTAAGGCGACATCATACTCCGTCAGCTCTTTAGCGCTGATGTTCGGAATAATACCCAGCACCGGCTTATTCAGCAGTTTCTCTAGGTCGGCACCGGATTTGATGCTGTCATCCATCACCTCAAACAGGAATGCGATCGCCGCGCCTAACATCAGGCCCAGCACCAGTGCGAGCGCGGCATTAAGGGTCATATTTGGCTTAAACCGGTTGCGCGGGACTTCGGCACGATCGATGACTGAAATATTATTGTTACTGGCACCGGCAGCCACGCCCACCTCTTTCATGCGCTGCAACAGGCCATCGTAAAGCTCGCGGTTAGTATCGACGCCGCGGCTCAGTGTTTTAAAGTCAACGCTGTTGGCCTCCAGATCAAGGATTTCCCCACGGGTTGACGTAATGCGCTCTGACAGCATCGCCTCTTCACGCATCTTGGCCTGATACTTGACCTTGATGCCGTCGCGAATGTGCCCGATCTCCTTGCTCAGCTCAAGATCAAGCTGTGCGATCTTTTCCTGCAGCTGCAGCATTTTCGGATAACCTGGCTTATAGATTTTCAGATTCTCCTGATACTCAGAGGTTAAATCGGCGCGCTGCTGCTTCAAATTCTGGATCACCTCACTGTCCAGCATCTCAGCCAGACTGGCCATGCTGGCGCTGAGCATCTCCTGATACTGCGATTCTGCCGCAAAGCGCTCGGACTCCACTCGCACCTGAGCGCGGTTCATCTCTTTCAGCTTCTCAGTCAAAATGCCCAGCTTGTCATCCCGATTAATAATGCCGCGCTCCTGCGTGTAGGCGACCATCGCGCGCTCGGAGTCTTCCAAATCTGCCCGCACCTGTTTAAGCCGCTCTTCGAGAAAACCCTTGGCATAGGCCGAGGCCTCAAAGCGGCGCTCCAGACTCATATCCACAAACGACGCCGCAATGGCGTTCACCACCAGAGCGGCCTCAGCCGGATCCGGGCTTTCGTAATACAGCCGCACCAGACGAGAATTACTGATGGGCGCGACCGACAGGTTGTTTAAAAACACGGTCTCTAGGTCTCGCGGCAATGCGTCCTTTGGAGCATCTGGAGGACCACTTAGCAAGCCCTTCACGCTGCCAATAAGGCCGCCGATAAAACTCGGCTCCTCGTCATCTTGCGTCATAGCGCCGGATTCGTGCAGCCCCAGCTGATCAATCACGCGCCGCGCCAGCGTGCGACTTTGCAATAGTTCATACTGGGTTTGATAGAAATCCCTTGAGCCAGTCGACTCTTCACTGGTCACGCCCTGATACTCCACCACCTTGCCGGCGTCCCGCTCAATCTGCAGCACCGTGGTAGCACGAAAAATCGGCGTCATCATCGCTGTCGCAATAATCGTGGCGACTAACACGACGCCCGCTGTGATAAGGATCGTCCAACGCCGACGCCACAGCAGATTCCACACCTCGCGCAGGTCAATGAAATCGTCGTCGACTGGGGCGGCAGCCGGCGCCGCAATCGCCTGCTCATACCGCGCCAACTGAGTTTTTAACTCAGCGATCATCAGTTGCTGATCAGCGGGGACCGGATTGTTAGGCGGAGACTCTGAACTCATAAATAATATAACCCGTATTAAAAGGTAGCAAAGCCGACAAAGCCGCGCAGGGTATCCGTGATGCCCTTGATGAACGATTTGCTGCCAGATACCGGCACTACGACCTTGTCGTTGCCAATGATTTCCGGGTCAACGGTAGTGCCGGCTAAGACGTCTTCCAGATTCACCACATAACCCACCACGACGCCGGATTCATCGGATCGAAACACGACAACCTCTTCTTCATCGGCCAGCGCGCCGGCATCACCGGCCATGGCGAGGGCTTGCAGCAGTGTGGTTTTGCCCTTTAGCGGATACACGCCGGGGTTCGTCACATGCCCCAGCACGGTAATCTGATGGCTGACATACTCCATGATATCAATGTTCACCTGCGGGTCCTGCAGATACGCCTCGGCATAAAGTTCGGTAATCAAGTCTTCGGACTGCTCCCGACTCAGCCCTGCCACCTTGACCAGACCGATCAGCGGCATCTTGATATAGCCCGCAGCGTTTATACGTTCGGTGCCAGACAGCTCATCCACCTGAAAGACATCAATTTGCAGTAGGTCTGACGGGCCAAGAATGTAATCGCTGGTCGACAGGGCTACGGCACCGCTGCCATCCTCTGGTGTCAGGGGCATCGGCGCACTGGTCATTTCGGAGCCGGCCGGCCACGCCAGCGACACTCCGCCCAGCAGTAGCCAAACAACACTGCAGCACATAGCAATTTTCATAGTAGAGCTCACCCGATACTCCGTCGTGCATTATCGCATGGCGCGATAGGCATCGTTAGCGCGCTAAAACCATTAATAGCGCTGAAACCCAACGAAGCCGCGCAACGTGTCGGTGATACCTTTAATGCCCGACGCCACACCGGCCACCGGCACCACAATTTTATCACTGCCGATAACCTCGGGATCACCCTGCTGACCGTCCTCGATTTGCGCCAGATCCACAACATAGCCGACGACCTTGCCCTCTGTGTTCGCACGGAAAATGATAATGCCTTCTTTGTCGGGTAGGCCGTCTAGGCCATTGGCCATCGCCAAAGCCTGCAGCAGCGTGGTCCGCCCCTTCAGCGCAAACACGCCAGGCTTCTTCACCGCGCCCATCACCGTCACCTGCTGACTGGCATACTCTATAATATCGATATTGACCTGCGGGTCTTCCAGGTAGTCTTCACTGTAGAGCGCGGTGATCAGGTTTTCTGCCTCTCCCTGCGTAAGCCCGGCCACCTTCACGGAGCCGATCAGCGGCATTTTGATGTAGCCACGAGAATTCACCCGCTCCACCCCCGACAGTTCCTCGATCTGGAACACGTCTATTTCCAACTGATCGGAAGGGCCTATACGATAATCATTGGTGGATAACGTCACCACGCCACTGCCCGCTGCCGGCGTGGCCGGCATGGCGAGTAATTCGCCCGGCTCCGCGGCAGACGCTTGTGCGGCGCCGACCAGCGCGCTGCACACCACTGCTAACATCAGCAGGTGCCGGCAGGCCGCCCTCCTATACCTTCTTAATCGCAACATAAGGGGTATCCTAATAATACGCGCCGCAACGCACCCTAACGACCGATGTCTCGGCGGCAACACTCCACCCAATCGATGCACACAAGCCGGCAACACCGACCAAAGTATAGCGCAAAACACGCTCCGCTCAATTTACAACGGGTAAAGGTTGCACCGTAGTTTGGCGCCTGCGAAAGCTTCTAACAACGCCGCAATGGATAATGAAAAGGATAAAAAACGCTAGCAGGCTGAGGCTTTCAGGAGCACGTTCGAGTGTCAGGCCCACACCCGCGCAGACACCGGCATAGAGCACCAAAATCGCCAAAGCATGGCGGCCGTCCATACCTTGATCCACCAACAAGTGGTGCAGATGCGAACGGTCAGCCTTTGTCAGACGCGCTCCACTGCGCCAACGTCCCAGCATAGTGGCAATCATGTCCATCAACGGCAACGTGACTAGCCATAAAGCCGTTACCGGTCGAATCACGGCGTTGTCGCCCTGTGAAAAATAGACTAATGATGCTGTCACTAAAAAACCGAGCGTCACACTACCGGCATCACCGAGAAAAATCCTTGGCAATACAGTGTTATCCGGACCCACATTGAACACCAAAAAGATTAGGCAGGGGATCAACAGCAGCAGCGCAAAATCGGCACCGTCATGGCCTGCACTGCGCGCCAATAGAAACAACACCGCAAGCGGCAGCGCCACTAGTCCAGCAGATAGCCCATTAATGCCGTCAATCATATTGTATGCGTTGCATAGGCCTGCCACAGCCAGTCCGGTCAGTGGAACGCTCAACAACAGCAGAGGAATATCGCCCGTTGCAAGCAGATCACCCACATTAGAGATGCTGATGCCGCCGATCACGGCCAACAAAACGCCAAAGCCAAAGTGCAGCACCAGTCGCACAATGGCATTCAAATGATGGTAGTCGTCGGACACGCTAACCATAACCAATCCGCCCGCGAGCGCTAAGCAGATGGTCGTATAAGGCGGAATAGACAGTGCCATCGTGCCGAACAATAGGGTGGCATATATCGCAAGGCCACCCGTCAGGGGAATGTCACCGGTATGGTTCTTACGCCCGCTGGGGCGATCCACCAGATCAACACGGCGCCCCAACCAGGCCGTCGACCACAGCGCAATAGCCGCAAACAAGCTTATCAGCGCCAGCGTTTCTACCAGCAGCATCGGCCGCTCCTTGACCTGCAACAACACAGATGCATCATCATCTAGCTCCGCCCAACAGGCGTCCCAGAAAACCCGATGCGCTCCCCTTATCGATATTTTTGTTGCTGCTGGGAGGCTGCACATGGGGTGGCGAGACCGCGCCGGGTTCCAGGTCGTCCAAAATGGCACGCGGACGCTCTTGCACCAGTCGCTGCGCTTCTTCTTTACCCACCCACAACGCCGCGGCTGCGCGTGCCTCTGACAACTCTGGTGTTCTATTTTTGAGATTGTGTCCATCTGAGGCCAGCAGGTGAACCACCCCCGCTGCCAGAAAGCGCTCAGAAATGGCTTTAACCCTGTGGCCAAAGCGACCCAATAAGGCGCCACCCGTTATCTGCAGCCAGGCCCCCATGGCCGCAGCTTCGAGAAATTGATCATAATATTCCTCCACATAGGACAGGCGCTCTGGGTGCGTAATCACAGGAATGTAGCCCGCCAGAATGACGTTATGCAGTAAATCCAGCATTCCGGGCGGGGCAATATGGTGCGGAGGCTCAAACAAAAAGTATCGACTGTGATGCAATGTTGGCAAAGACCCAGAGCGCAATCCCTGCACTAGATCGGGTGTAATCTGTATGTCGGCACCGGACGTTATCTCCAGCGGAATCTGCGCCCGTTTTAGTGCGTCTCTGAGATCAACAACGGCCGCCTGAATACCCTCTACGGTATTGTCAAATAACCCAGGATAAATATGAGGGGTGCAGACTGTCATTGTAATGCCATCGTCAACGGCCAGGCGCGCCATGCTGAGGGCCGTGTCTAGGTCTCGTGCCCCATCATCGATTCCGGGCAACATATGGCAGTGCATGTCGATCATAATTTAGCAGGGGCGTCAGTGTTGGCGGCCAGCGGCCAAAATCACCAATGCATCATTCCTATCATCCTGTAAGGTAACTTCTGTGCCCGGTAATTACGCGCGAGCTCACATAGTATAAAAAAAAACCAATGGGCGTAATATAGGGGTTTCCCCCTATTCCGCTATCTACTTGCGGAGATTGCTGGCCCACTGCCCGTGGGTGATAGGCCAAATCACCGCCTGCTGATCAAACCAATCTCGCTTTTCCTCGAGCGCCGATCGAATCCCGTATTTTCGACAAAGCATATACAAATTCTCGCATGACCTATCCAAGGGCAGAAGCGCGTTCTTCAGATGTGCTATGCGTTTTTCAACTGTTTTCACCGCCACTGCCGTAAGTTCAGCAATTTGAGGTTGAGTAATTTGGTCGAGATAATAGCTCAAGCAAACGATGTGAGCGCGTGAGAGTGTATTCTTACCAACGATGACACACTCTCTTTCCCAATCGACCTCTATATGCTCACGCAATATCTCAGTGTCATATGGTCTATACATAACGCCTGTAATATCCATGATCATACAATAAATTAGGTTGTCGCCGTTGTCGCCATTCAAGCCGCCGCGCACAAGCCATTTCGCACAAACGATGCGGCGCCATTGCTTGTCAGGGGGATGCCAATAGACCCCAACCGCTTCTTTAACTTCACCAGCGAGCACGCGAGCATCTGCCTCATTAACTTGCTCAGTTGCGCTTGACCACGGCAAGTCGGCGGTGGTCGCTCCGAGCAATTGGGCTTCATCAAGGGCGGCAATTCTCGCAAATCGTCCCGAGGCATCCGCTTTCACAATCCGTCCCGACGTGTCCTTGACGAACCACCCAACGTTTTCATGGCCCGCGATGTGAGCAAAAATGCGGTTATAAAAAGAATGTGCCACTGGTTTAACTCAAATACGATACTTAGTATCATATTACGCGACGACTGCTGGTTTTAATGTAGGGAAAACCCTATTTATAGTACTTAAATTCATAGCGGCGTTCCCCTCAGGCAAGGATATCGCCGATTTCCTTAAATTTATCAATGGCCGACTGAGGCAATAACGTCGGCTCTTTCCCGACCGCCATGCAGCGAAGGATGACCTCAGCTGTGCGATCGATAATTTGAATCATGTCACATGCCTTACGCAAACTTCTGCCCGCGCACACCACCCCATGGTTAACCAAGAATACGGCCCATTCATCCACCATGATGTCGGATACGGCCGCGGCCAACTCGTCAGAGCCCGGCGTCATGTAAGGAACACGAGCAATGTCACCGCCAAAAAAAGCCGCCTCTGACGAGATGGGCAAAAACGGAACGCCCGTATTAGCAAGTATCGTGGCGAAAGGCGCATGCGCATGAATAACAACATTGGCCTCGCGTTTTCTTTTCAATATTTGAGTATGAAAGCTTTTCTCGCTAGACGGCGCTTTCTGCCCCGGAATCAACGGTGTTCCGTCTAAATCAATAAGCACCATTAACTCCGGCGTGAGGTCGCCCTTGAAAACCTGACTGGGCGTGATCCAGATTTCACCCTCGGTATCAGGGTTGCGCACACTGACATTCCCGCCGGTTGCGGTAATCACGCCTTCAGCGTAAAGCTCATTCACCGTGTCAAGAAGCTGCTGGCGAACATCGACAACACCCACAATGGCGGGCGCGCTGACAACGGATCCGCCCGGCATAGGAATACCGGCTAGGTCGCCAGGGCTGCCGATGTCCTCAACAATGGCATTATAAATTCGCTTCATATCCGCTTCGAGTCGCTGAATGGTTAGTCCTTTCCCCGCATCCCCGGCAAACGAAATATAACCCTCCATCACGGCCTCCATTGCGTCTTTACGCCCCGAGAGCATGCCGTCAATGTAGTGCGCGCGCATGCCGAGTCGAACGTCAGCGCCACCGTCTACTGTGCCTAGCGCAGCGCTTACCGACCCGTCATGCAACGCAATATAAAACTCTACACCGAGGTCGTTAACCTGAAATCCAAGGCTCACATGCAGACCTATGCTCAACGCTCTCACCCGCTCATCCATGCTTATAGCCGCACAAAAGCCCGCCAAGATAAGCGACATTTTTTCTATGATATCGCCAGAAGCCGTAACCTCGCGGACATTTATATGGGAAACATCCGCTGACATTACTGCGCCTGTCTTCATATCAAGGTCGGTGATAGCAGGACCTGAGTTCTTAATTAAGCCCTGCAGCGTGTCATCATCGAGTGCTATTCGCGGTGCATTCCAATCAAAGCTCTGGAGAACCTCGGGGTTGAGCACGTTATCGGGCTTTTCTCCGCGCAACATTGTTTCCAAGGCGTCTACTATCGCTTCGCCTTGGTGGCGGGCAACTTCAAATGTGTTGCCCGCAGAGTGTGGCGTTGAGATGACATTCTCGTTCGTAATCAGGGGGTGGTCAAAACCGGGAGGTTCTTGACTAAATGTATCGAGAGCGGCGCCGCCAAGATGCCCTGAGTCAAGCGCGGCAATCAGCGCTGACTCATCAACAAGAGCGGCACGCGCAGTATTGATCAACACCGCGCCTTTTTTCATTGCAGCGAACTGTGCCGCACCTATCATGCCCACTGTTTCAGCCGTGACGACTGCGTGCAAGCTGATAAAATCACTGCTACGCAGCAGCGTATCAAAATCAACTAACTCAACGCCGGCAAGCGCAGCCTGCTCGCTGGAAGCGTATGGATCAGCGGCGAGAATACGAGCGCCAAACCCGCTCAAGCGGCTGGCGACCTCGCGGCCAACAGCGCCAATGCCAATCAATCCGATCGTTTTCTGCCACAATTCTTGCCCTTGAAACTGCTTGAACGCTTGACCCATCTTACCCATGTTGCCTGCAGTGACTGACGCATCTTTTAAAAATACCGATGCGCCCATGAGCTTGCGGGCAGAGGCAAGCACAAAGGCCACGGTTAAGTCCGCGACCGCCAGAGCGTTGCGACCAGGGGCATATAGCACAGGGATACCAAACGCACTGCAGGCGTCGACATCAACATTAACAGCGCGACCTCGGCAGGCCGCAACGACACGTAAGTGAGGCAGTTGCGACAGGCTTTTGGCGTCGACAACATCGACTTCCGTTACCAGAATATTAATGGCCTCTTTTTGCAGCTCTTCGACCAGACCCTGACCACTGAGCACACGATTGACTTTGCGAAAGTTCGCATAAGTCACTTCCATTGATGACTCCATCCTATCCAGCGACTCCCGATCAAAAGCCGCGCTGACCAAAGCTCGCAGCGGTTTTTCGACGCTGATTGCCTCGCGGTGCGTCATGTCAGCAGCACCGAGGCCTTTAAACATCCAGGCCAGCGTGTGGTCGAAAATCGCAGGACTGACAAAATGCTTGCCGGCTTCACGCAAGGTAATCCAGCTGCTGAACAGCGCCGCATTCGCCTCAACATGTTCGGCAACAGGGACCACGTTATCTGCGGGTTTAACCAGCGCATTAGTCGCCGCCTCGAAACCCTGATATTTCCCAACCGCGACAGCGGCGCACATAACCGCACCTAATGCAGCGGTCAGAGGCGTACCTGACTGGACCACCGTGCGGGCACCAATATCAGACATTATTTGTGCAAACACTCCGCTGCGCGAGAAACCACCGGTGAGGTGGATCTCTTGCGTGATCGGACCAACGACAGATTCAAGTTGCTCAACGTTGGCGCGAATCGCGCAGCCGAAGCCCTCAACAAGTGAGCGGCACATCTGGCTGCGCGGATTGCTGTTGTCATCCATCAAAACGTGACTGAGCGTGAATTGCCCCGCTGATAGCACAGGTGACTTAGCGTTCATCACCTCCGCGCCAAACGTCGACAGCATACCGCAGGAACCCACATCTGCCGTCGCCGCTTCGGCCAGTAGGCGAAGTTCGGGATTAGGCGCTTCAGGAAACAATAGCTTCGACATAAACGTTAAGGTCTCACCCATAGGACCGCCTGAGCTTTCAAGTACCCATCGATCCGGCACGAGGTGCAGGCCACTAAAACAGCGGCCGGTTGAATCAATGGGGGGCTTGTTACAAATGACTTGCACCGGGGCAGTCGTACCGGAAATAAAAGCAACCTCACCGGGCGCAATAATACCGGCACCGAGCAGGCTGCACTGACTGTCACCACCGCCAAGACCCACCACGACATCGTTAGTGAGGCCAAGGTGTGCGGCTGCCGCGGCGGTTATGTTGCCTATCGGTGTCCCTGAGTATTTCACGTCAGGAAAAATCGCTTTGGGCAAGCCCAGTCGTGTAATACGATCCCAACTCCACTCGCGCTTATTGATATCAAATAGGCCGGAGCAGGCGGCCTGACTATAGTCAGTCACATTAGTCCCCGTGAGATTGGCGTTTACCCAATCGCCAATACTCAAAACGGCGGCAGCTTTTTTTAAGATTTCGGGCTTTTCGCGTAACACCCACATTAGGCGCGCAGAGGCATGAATGGGCAGAGGCCAGCAACCGGTGTCCTGCAGGACCGCATCACCTTCAGTTTCCGCCAGCTCCAGAAACTCACTTGCAGCCCTCGCATCACGCGTTGGTACTGCAAATAAAGGGCTCCCGCTGTTGTCCACGATAACGGTGCCAAAACGAATGGCCGATACGGCAACAGACGCCACGCTGTCGCCATTGACGCCGGCCTTTGATAAAACTTTTTTGCAGCCTGCACCAATACGCTCCCACAGCACATCGAGATCAATATCAAACCCGGCGAGGGTGCCCGGCGCTGCAGGGCATTGCCAGCCAGCGCAGGCACTATCGGCAGCCTCACCTGAACTCAAATTAACCAACAGACAGCGAACACCGGTGCCTCCGATATCAATGCCTAAGCTCCATTGCGTACTCATAACTCCATCGCCCTCCGCCTGTTTTCAGCTCGATCAGGTTTGTCTAATCCAGCGCGTTACACTCTACCGATGAGGCTTACGGATTGAAACCGTTGCACTGGGCGATGATTAGGCGCTCTTTCACTAATGAGTGGATCAGCACGGCAGCAAGTGTGTTGCTGCTTCGGTTTAAGATTGCGGTTTTGTCGATGCAAGTATTCTATACAAAAGGTAGGAAGTGCCTTTATAGTAGTGGGCGCGTTGAAAACATAACAAGAGGTATCAGGTGCCCAATTTAACTCCAGAGCGCGCCAAAGAGTACTGGCGTCGCAACATCGCCTTAATGTCGAAACTATTGGTTGTCTGGTTCGTGGTCAGTTTCGGCTGTGGCGTCCTGCTGGTCGATGTTTTAAATCAGTTTCAAATCGGCGGTTATAAGCTGGGCTTTTGGTTTGCTCAACAGGGCGCTATTTATGTGTTTGTGATACTGACTTTCTACTACGCGAGGAGAATGTCTGCGCTGGACGATGAGTTTAGTGCGGACGACACATAGCTGATGGCGTTATGGATCTAAAAACGCTTACCTATTTAGTCGTCGGAGCAAGCTTTTCCCTTTATGTCGGCATCGCGCTGTGGACCCGTGCGGTCACGACAAAAGATTTCTATGTTGCCGGCGGCGACATTCACCCAGTCCTCAATGGCATGGCAACGGCGGCCGACTGGATGTCAGCCGCCTCCTTTATTTCTATGGCCGGCATGATAGCGTTCATGGGCTATGGCGGCAGCGTGTTTCTAATGGGCTGGACCGGCGGCTTTGTGCTGCTTGCTCTGTTCGTGGCGCCCTACCTGCGTAAATACGGTAAGTTTACTGTGCCGGAATTTATTGGCGACCGCTATTACTCCAACGCGGCACGCGCAGTGGCGGTTATTTGCCTGATCATCTGTTCGGTCACCTACGTCATTGGACAGATGAAAGGCGTAGGTGTCGCATTCTCGCGCTTCCTGGAAGTTGACTACGATACCGGCCTCTACGTGGGCATGGTCATCGTATTCCTCTACGCAGTACTAGGCGGTATGAAGAGCATTACCTATACGCAAATCGCGCAATACTGTGTGCTGATTCTTGCGTACACCATTCCCGCCATTTTTATTAGCCTGCAACTGACTGGCAACCCAGTACCGCAGCTGGGACTAGGGGGCACCATCATCGGATCCGATGTGTATCTGTTAGACCGCCTAGACCAAGTCGTGACGGAACTGGGGTTTAAACAGTACACCACTGATGTGCGGATCAGCACACTGAACATGTTTGCCTTTACGCTGTCGCTGATGCTCGGCACGGCGGGTCTGCCGCATGTCATCGTGCGTTTTTTTACTGTGCGAAGAGTCAAAGATGCGCGCTCTTCAGCCGGCTGGGCGCTGGTGTTTATCGCTATTCTATACACCACGGCGCCGGCGGTAGCGGGGATGGCAAGACTCAATCTCATCGAAACGATGGAGCCGCAGCGCGGTCAATATTTGGCGATTGACAAGCGCCCTCAATGGTTCAGAAACTGGGAAAAGACCGGCTTACTGGCGTTTGACGATAAAGATGGTGATGGCCGCATTCGTTACAATGCCAGTAACACTGACAATGAACTGATTACCGTCGATAACGACATCATGGTGCTGGCGAATCCGGAAATTGCGCGCTTACCAAACTGGGTGATCGCCTTAGTCGCCGCCGGGGGACTTGCAGCCGCGCTCTCCACTGCCGCGGGCTTATTGCTCGCGATCGCATCGGCGATATCGCACGACCTGCTTAAAGGTATGCTGCGACCCAGGATCAGTGAGCGGCAAGAACTGCTGGCGAGCCGCATTGCAATGAGCTTCGCCGTGCTCGGTGCAGGCTATTTAGGGTTGCATCCGCCGGGGTTCGCCGCCGGCACCGTTGCGCTCGCGTTCGGATTGGCCGCGTCGTCTATTTTTCCAGTGCTCATTATGGGAATCTTCACCCAACGTGTCACCCGGGAAGGCGCAATAGTAGGCATGGTAGCGGGAATCGGCGTTACTTTGTTTTACGTGTTCCAACACAAAGGCATCATGTTCATTCCCGGCACTGCCTTTTTAGGCACCACTCCCACCAACTGGTTTCTGGGCATCGAACCTAACGCGTTCGGCGCTGTCGGCGCACTGGTCAACTTTGTTGTGGCGTTTGGCGTGTCCAAATTCACGGCGGCACCTCCGCAGGCAGTAGCGCAATTGGTACACAGTATTCGTGCCCCCGATCATTCGACACTGACCCAAAATGCTTTAGTCGCAGCACCGAGCGGACAGCCGTTGTGACAACGTTGTAAGGAGTGCGGATATCAAAAGGCATTACATCATTGCCGTTATTATTGCTCCCATTCTTTCCATCCTCGCGTGGCTGGCCGTTGGCAACGTCGCCGGCGAAAAACCACAGCCAGCGCAAGCGGGGTATTCTTACCCGTTGCTAGCCGGCAGTAACTGCCGCTATAGCAGCGGCGTATGTGATCTACAAAACGGGGAAATTAAGATTAGCCTTTCGTATGTCGACGCGGACGATGGCGGGGCCTTAAAACTACGCTCATCTCACGGCCTATCCCGCGCGGTTATCGGCATTGGACTCGCAGACGCGACGCCTCTGGCACACGCGATGACGTCAGACCCTGCTGTCGCGACGCAATGGTCGCTGCCACTTTCCGTCAGGCCCAGCATGTCACAACGCATTCACTTGGCCGTCACTGCCGCCAGTAGTCAATATTTCGGCGAGGCCAGTACACTGTTCCTGCAGCCCACGCACGGACCGCCAAAATAGCCCGGGAAAAATGTCACCTTATGAGCCTTCGGGCCCCGGATCGGGGTCAAGGATGTCTTGAGTACGAAGTTCAAAATCACTGGCGTCATGCCGCTCTAGCAACTGTCGCGACTTTTTTCCAAAGGGCCGGTTCACCATTTCGCCACGCTTGACGGCCGGACGCTCTCCCACTTCATCTATCCAACGAATCAGATTGGTGTAGGTATGAGCCTGCAGAAATTCTGCGGCTTGATAGGCCTTGTTGCGCACGACCGCACCGTACCAAGGCCAAATTGCCATGTCGGCAATGGTGTAGTCGTCACCACATATATATTGGCGTTCGGCAAGTGTCTTGTCGAGGAGGTCAAGCTGACGCTTGGCCTCCATCGCATAGCGATCAATAGCATATTCGATTTTAATCGGGGCGTACGCATAAAAATGACCAAACCCGCCACCGACCAACGGCGTCGCGCCCATCTGCCAGAATAGCAACGATAAACATTCCGCTCGAGCGGATGGATCTGTTGGCACGAACTCACCAAACTTGTCTGCCAGATAGAGCAAAATGGCACCGGATTCGAATACTCGAGTGGGCGTGGCTGTGCTGTGATCCATCAGTGCGGGAATCTTAGAATTGGGGTTGGCGTTAACAAAACCGCTATCGAACTGAGAGCCGTCACCAATATTCACCAGCCATGCATCATACTCAGCACCGGCATGTCCTTCAGCCAGCAATTCCTCAAGCATAATCGTAACCTTGACTCCGTTGGGCGTACCCAAGGAGTAGAGCTGCAATGGATGCTTGCCAATCTTTAATGCTTTGTCTTGCTGAGCCCCGGCGGTTGGACGATTAATATTGGCAAAAGCTTGGCCACTGTCGGGGTTCCATTGCCAAATTTTTGGCGGCTCATACGCGGCTTTATCAGTCATAATTGCTTGGCTCCTCAGCCTTATACCGTCATTCTTTCGGGTGTGCTTGTAAACGCACAATGCCATAATTACTGGCTGCGCGGGTCTCGAACGAAGTGTTATGCATTAGCTTACAGATAGGATCGGCGCCAGTCTATACAGACACTTTTTCCACATAAGGCCAAGGTCAAGAAGGCGGAGAAACGCGCATTGGAGATGCTTAAGGACATTGTATCCCTTCAATTTCTCGTCAGCTTGCATCGGCCATTGAGCTGATTCAGCATCCTCGCCTCCGCTTACGGCTCTATTGGCAATAGGGCCGGGATAACAATAAAAGGACACACAATGACATGACCGCGATAAAGCTGCGATGTATGATGAGCGCCAAGTCATCGTAATGTCCCTTGTTAGGAATCCAATTTAATGAAAACTAAAATCACTGAACTCTTCGGTATTGAACACCCTATCATTCAGGGCGGCATGCACTTCGTAGGACTGGCAGAGCTTGCGGCAGCAGTCTCCAATGCTGGTGGCCTTGGCATCATTACCGGATTGACGCAGGGCACGCCGGAGAAACTTGCGGCAGAAATTAAGCGCTGTCGTGAACTGACAGACAAACCCTTCGCCGTGAATATCACTTTTTTGCCGACGCTTACGCCACCTGACTACCCCGGACTATTCCAAGCCATTATCGATGGCGGCGTGAAGATCGTTGAAACCGCAGGCAATAACCCTGCGCAGTATCTGCCCTTGTTAAAAGAGGCTGGTATCAAAGTGATTCACAAATGTACCGCGGTGCGCCATGCACTGAAAGCGCAGGCTATTGGCTGCGACGCGGCCTCTGTCGATGGCTTTGAATGCGGAGGGCACCCAGGCGAAGACGATATTCCCAATTTTATTCTGTTACCGCGTGCAGCCGATGAGCTAGCAATACCTTTCGTCGCCTCTGGCGGGATGGCAGACGGTCGCAGTCTCGTGGGCGCGCTGGCAATGGGCGCAGATGGCATCAACATGGGCACGCGC
Source organism: Halioglobus sp. (assembly GCA_029246385.1). Lineage (GTDB taxonomy): Bacteria > Pseudomonadota > Gammaproteobacteria > Pseudomonadales > Halieaceae > Marimicrobium. Next base: position 36,290 of record JAQWNG010000030.1, on the reverse strand, counting down.
TTTATCGCCACGCAAGAATCGCCTGTGCACGATAACGTCAAGCAGGCTATTGTGGATGCGAGCGAGCTGGATACACGCCTAGTGATGCGGCCGCTGCGCAATACGGAACGGGTTCTGAACAACCCCGCCGTAGAGCGTTTGCTGGAAAAAGAGCGCACGCTGGGTACAGATCTAAAATTTGAGGATATTATTGATGAGGTCGCGGGCGTCTATCCCAAGGTTATGATTGAAGGTCGGCAAGACGAAGGCGCCTGGTCATGCGGCATGGTCGCAGGATTAATCCACGATGTGCCCACCGTGGAGCAACTTATTGACAGCATCATGAGTGAAGCCGACAGCATCATTAATGCTCGTCTCAGCGGTCTATATTTGTAAGGTGGTGTTTATTTACCTAATCAACATGTTCATTGTTGGCATCGTTGTCACCGGCCACTATGAATGTCTATACCGAATTAATCTGCTGACGCCCAAGCTTCCTATGCACCACCGCTTGCGAATCGTACTGGGCGTCATTTTAGCCGTTACTGCACACATCGTTGAAATATGGGTGTTTGGCATCGCATTCTATTGGATGAACAAAGCCGAAGGCTGGGGCCACCTAGAAGGGAACTACAGCGGCAGTTTGATGGACTCTGTGTATTTTTCTTTTACCTCCTACACCACATTAGGGTTTGGCGATATTGTCCCACTAGGCGATCTGCGTTTTCTGGCAGGGCTGGAAGCCCTCACCGGGTTAGTGCTGATTACGTGGACGGCCTCTTTTCTCTACCTTAAAATGGCACACTATTGGGCAGAAGGCTGAACTTGGACGACCGCCGGACTGTTGGGTTTCAGTGCGACTACCTCACCGATGATACGAGCAGCAGTATAACCGCGGCTGTGCAGCGATTCACACAATCGTGGTGCACAGCGGGCGGGCGCTGCGATCAGTAATCCGCCACTGGTTTGGGGGTCAAACACCATCTGTCTGCGCGCATCGTCTTGTAACCCGGTATTCGCCAAGAAATGCTCATGGGCGCGCACATTCGATGCGTGCATAGTGCTCACAGTCCCAGCCTGAATCTGCTCCAGCGCGCCATTAAGCAGTGGCAGCGCTGACAAATCCAAACGCGCAGCATGCGTCTGCGCCAGCATTTCCAATAAATGTCCCAGCAACCCGAACCCAGTAATATCGGTGCAAGCGCTAGCGCCCTGCGCCAGTGCCAATTCCGCCGCCGCGCCATTGCCCTGCAGCATGGAGGCTATCGCCGCACTCACATCACGCCCGTCTGCAGTCAGCTGCATGTGCCCCGCAAACAACACCCCCGTGCCGAGAGGCTTGGTCAATATCAGCTGGTCACCCGGCGCAGCGCCCGTCTTCATCAATAGCGACCCGTCAGAAGCCATTGGCACTCCGTTTACGGTAAAGCCAAGACTTAGCTCCGGCCCCTGCATGCTGTGCCCGCCATTCAATTGACAGCCCACAGCGGCAAACTCATACAAAGCGCCGCCCAACAGCTGTTGCAGTTCCCGCTGCAACAGCGTGCTACTGGCATAAGGCAGTATCACTGCGGCCAGCGCAGATAACGGCCGCACACCACAGGCATACAAATCACTGAGCGCATGATTAGCCGCAATGCGCCCCATCAACCAGGGATCAGACACCATCTGGCGCAATACATCGACGCTTTGCAGCACTCGTGCTCCTGCAGGCGCAGGCACCACCACCGCATCATCATCAGCACCGCAACAGTGCTGCGGATAATCCAGCCGCACCTGCGCCAATGCGCCACTCAAGGCATCTGCGCCGACCTTTGCACCACAGCCACCGCAGGCAGCCTGCAACGATGCAGAATCCAACACAGGCAGGCGATCGCGCGGTGTAAGCGGCATATTCACCGGCAGCCTTTCGAAACGCGCCATAAAAGCTCGATCAATCCGATCCTTCCAGCGCCAGGTCCAACTGCCGGAAGCACAGAACGGCCCACGTTCAGCCGTCGCACGCTTATCACCTAAGGCTATCAGGGAAAGAAACCGCCGCTGTGGCCGATGCCGACGCAGGGAAGTATTCATTAAGACCGCGCGCAAATTGTGCGTTAACACCGGCGCCTGACGCACGGCATAGACCCCCGCCTTGGGCCTTGAATGGTTAATCTGAGTCGCGATATCACCGGCGCCGAATATGGCGTCATGATCAAGAGCCTGGAGTGTATCGCGCACTGCGAGAAACCCATGCTCATCAGTGGCAAGCCCGCTTGCGGCAATCCAAGGCGCGGCAGAAGCGCCCGTACACCAGAACAATTCGTCATACGCTGCGCGCGTTCCATCAGTAAAAAACAGTGCATGCGTTGCAACCTCTGCTACCCGAGCGTTGAGATGCACGCGGATACCGCGGCGGTGCAGTGCCACCATAACCTCCCGCCTGGCGCGAGCATTATAATGCGGTAACATCATCGGCGCACCGCACCATAGATCCACGACCAACGCCTTGCCCTCCAGACGGCATGCTATAGCAAGCGCTAACTCTACGCTGCCGGCGCCGCCACCGACGATGGCGATGCAGTATTTCTCAGGCCCACTGTGTTCGTTGACTCTTTGCTGCGATGCAAGCCAACGCTGCCATAAGCCCGACACAGGCTTCACCGCCGTCGCGTGCTCTCTGGCGCCTTGCACTGAATCGAGCTCTGGCTGAGCGCCAATATCGATGCTTACTACGTCATAGCTCAAAGGAGGGCGACCCGCTAAAGACAGGCGTCGATTACAGGGATCAAGCGCGATCACTGCAGCCGCAACAAAACGCGCGCCCGCCCACTGGCACAAACGCGCCAAATCGATATGCGTCTGCTCGAAGCTATAGTGACCTGCGATCAAGCCAGGGAGCATGCCAGAATAGGGCGAGTGACTTGCAGGCGAGACCAGCGTTATTCGCAACCCTTCGATGGGCGTCATTGCCAGCATTCGCAACGCCAAAACATGACTGTGACCGCCACCGACCAGCACCAGATCACGACACAGCTCAGCGACCGCCTTCATGCGAGATGCCCTACTGCGCCCAAGCGATCACCGCCTGACGATCACCGCTAAACACTTGCTTACCAGTGCGCTTTGACAACTGGTATTCATACATAGGATCGTAATAGTATTCCAGCAAAACAGCGATCCACTGCCGATGTGCGCCGAGGTCGGCGTGCTGCCACTGCTGTGTGAAAGCCTCTGCCATCAGAGCACTCACGTTTTGCTGCAGCTGCCCTCCAAGGCGCTTGCGTATTCTAAGAAGGTCATTCTGCAGCCTTTCAGCGTGCAGGCGCTGACCTTCTTCGCCGTACAATTGGACGTAACGTCCGCCCAGGTCCAGTACATAGTCTTCAAGAACGACATCAATACGGTCCGCTAGCGTCTCCTCAACCACCGCCATAGGGGCCTCCACCATTTTCTCACGCAATGCGCTCGGCAGAGACAGGGCGCCAATGAGCCGCCCCTCATCCTCCAAAAAGATACGCTGCTCGCCCGTCGCCAGCAATCTCATCAGGGCAATAGCGATGGCATTTTCAAAATCGATTTGGCTAGGCTGGGGGGTGGTCATCTGTCCAAAGCTAGAACCGCGGTGGTTGGCAAGCCCCTCAAGATCGACGCCTCGCGCTAAACGGGTCATCACACGGGTCTTGCCGCTGCCGGTCCTGCCGCTGATCAGCACAAAAGCAGCACTGGCGACGGCGCGCTGCAACTCCTCTAACAGGAACTGCCGCATGGCTTTGTAGCCGCCAGTGACCAGAGGGTAATCAATGCCCTCGTCACGCAACCACTGCTGCACGGTTTGCGACCGCAGGCCACCGCGGAAGCAGTAGAGATAACCCTGGGGATGTTGCTGCGTGAAGGCCTTCCATTGTTCCAGGCGTTGCGCTTTTACCTCACCGCTCACCAACTGATGCCCAAGGGTGATCGCCGCGGCCTGACCCTGCTGCTTATAGCAAATTCCTACCTGTGCACGCTCACCATCGTTCATCAAAGGCAGGCTTAACGCTGAAGCAAACGCACCGCGCGCAAACTCTGCCGGTGCGCGCATATCCATCATTGGTGTTGGGCTGAGGAAAAGCGCGCGATAATCTGCTGTGTCGGGGCGCTCAGACATAGGCGCCGTTACGCGACCTCGCCGCCAAATAACGTCATCACTCGCTCCTGCAGACGGGTCACAGCATCGGCCATCAGTGCAAAATCAGCATCCAGCCGAGCGGCCTGATCGGCTTCCGGGATCTCTTCGTTCTCCTTCATCAGTTCTTCCGCAAATTTCAGCCGACGCAAGCATAGGTCCTCTGCCAGCACCAAAGACAGTCTTTCATCCCAGCTCAGTGACAGACGCGAGACCTGTTTACCCGCGTGCAGATGAGTTTCCACCTCTTCACTCAACAAATCAACGCCGCGACAGCGCACGACGCCGCCCTCTTCACCTAGTTCACGCAGCTCGCACTCCAGCCCGAGCTCAAAATCATCGGGCAAATTACGATGCAGCAGCCAAGCGGTCATCACCGTGCACGGCGCGTTGTTAACCTGCGGCAGCAGTACGGGAAAGCTGGCAACACATTCGCGCAGCAGATTGAGTAGCTCTTCTGCCCGCACGGCACTGGCCGCATCCACAAAAATCCAGTTTGCCGTCACGTCGATATAAGCATACACGTGGGTAGAACGAGTAAATGCGCGGGGCAGGCAATCCTGAACAATTTCATCCTTCAGGTTCAACCGTTCCTTACGATAGACCTTTCGCCCCTGCTCGGACTCAATAATGGCAACTTTCTCGTCCACCTGCTCGCGCACGACAGTGGCTGGCAGCAACTTCTCCTCTCTCTTTAACTTCAACAGCATGCGGCCAGCCGCAGCGTGCACTAAAGCCTCAGACTCCTCGCCCAGCGGCGGCACCCAACCCAAGGACACAGCCTGCACTTTCCCGCAAGGCTCAAAGCCGCGTGCAGCGAGTTTTTGCCCCAGCTGCTCAGGGGAAAGGTCAAAAGGCTTGGTCAGACGGTATGCTCGAATATTCTTGAACCACATGGGGAAGGACTGCCTCTCGTAAAAACCGAAGATTGTACCGCAGCGGCCGTGCATTAACAGTGCGCATGTATCAGAAGCGGTCGCTGGCGATAATCTACACGATGCTGGGGCAGAAAGCCGCGCCGCGTACAATTTCTTAACCTCAACAGCGACATGCGCCGTTGTAAGCGCGCGATGAAACCGCTTTAATCCCGTATCATAGCGAGACTGATCTGGGTGCCTTTTACTCGCGCCCACCACCGAGGTGTAAATAGATGTCCGACAAAGCAAAAACAAACCCCTCTAAAGCGCGCAAAATTCGTGATGTCGCGCAATGGGATCTGGAAACGGATGTGGTCGTCGTCGGATTTGGCGGCGCGGGTGGCTGTGCTGCTATCGAGGCGGCAGATGCGGGTTCTAGCGTCACCATCTTCGAGGTTGCCAGCGACAATGGAGGTTCGACGGCAATGTCCAGCGCAGAAATCTATATGGGCGGCAACGGCGGTACCCGCGTACAACAAGCATGCGGTTTCGAAGATAGTACCGAGGACATGGTCACCTACATGATGATGTCGGCAGGGCCGCAGGCAGATGAGGCGAAAATTCGCAATTACTGTGAAAACAGCACTGAACACTTTCAGTGGCTGGTGGATATCGGCGTTCCGTTCAAAGACAGCTTTCATCAAGAACGGGCCATTATGTGCCTGACGGATGACGGCTTGCTGTATACCGGCAGCGAGAAAGCCTACCCCTTCGCGCAACAGGCCAACCCCTGTCCGCGCGGTCACAACCTGCATGTTGAAGGTGACAACGGTGGCCCGCTGTTTATGAAAATCGTCGCGGAAAATGTCAGCAAGCGCGAAGCCATCACCGTCGCATACGAAACACGTGTACTAACGCTGATCGTGGATGAAGACGATGCGGTTGTTGGACTAGTGATACGCCAAAACCAGCAGGAACTAAATGTGCGTGCTCATCAGGGTGTCATTTTGTGCGCCGGGGGCTTCGTTATGAACGAAGAGATGATTCGCAAATATGCGCCCATGCTTACCGCGGGTAACACGCCCATCGGCAACCCCGGTGACACCGGCACCGGCATACTGATGGGTATGGCCGTAGGCGGCGCCGCAATTAATATGCATGAGGGCTTTATCACATTGCCTTATTATCCTCCGGCCAGCATGACCAAGGGTATCGTCATCAATGATCAAGGGCAGCGCTTCATTAACGAAGACGTGTATCACGGCCGCCTTGGGGCATTCGTCGTGCGCCAACAATCGGAGCGCGTCTACTTCATTCTCTCGGTAGAACAATACGGTGACTATGAACGGGTCAGCTACATGGGCTCCGAGGTCGCCGGTACCGGAGAAACCGTGCAAGAGCTGGAGCAGGAACTGGAGTTGCGCGAGGGCACACTGCAACAGACGATTAAAGTTTATAATGAAGACTGTGTCAGCGGGAAGGACACCCAGTGCCACAAAGCGGCTGAGTGGCTGGAGCCACTGGTGCCGCCGCTGGTTGCACTGGACATTACCCCGGGACGGGGATCCTTTTTACCCTTTTTCACGTTAGGGGGACTGGACACCCTCCCTACCGGTGAAGTGGTTGATCCGCAGCGCGATGTAATCCCAGGTTTATACGCCGCGGGCCGCACGGCATGCGGTGTCGTGCGCAGAGCAGAAGGCTATAGCAGTGGCATGTCGGTGGGGGATGCCTCATTCTCCGGCCGCTTGGCGGGCAAGCAAGCAGCCACGAGGACACACTGATGAAGTTTCTGCACACGATGGTACGCGCCAAAAATCTTGATGCCACACTGATTTTTTTCTGTGACCAACTGGGGCTGGTTGAAGTCAATCGCTATACCAGCGAAGCAGGTCGATTTACGCTGGTGTTCCTAGCGGCACCAGACGATATTGGAAGCGCTGAAAAGGGCCAGAGCCCGCTGGTGGAGATCACCTGGAACTGGGACACACAAGACTATGAAGGCGGCCGCAATTTTGGTCACTTAGCCTACCGCGTGGAGAATATCTACGCGCTATGCCAGCAACTGATGGATAAGGGTGTGGTTATCAATCGTCCACCGCGGGACGGACATATGGCTTTTGTGCGCTCTCCTGATGGTATCTCCGTTGAGTTGCTGCAGGCCGGAGCGTCGCTGCCTCCGCAAGAACCCTGGGCATCCATGAAAAATATCGGCGACTGGTAAGTGACTTCCGGTTAGGCTTTCTCTTCCACCTACCGCGCACAAGAACGAACACAGGACGCAGGAGACCGTATCCGCGGTTGCGCTATGTGTTCAAAAAGTTGAGCATCCAGCGGGCCACGCGTTGACCCTCGTGAACACCGCTCAGCGAAGCCACCCCCGCAGCATAAGCAGCCTCGCCAATTCGCTCTCGCCGGATAGACAGCAGCTCACGCGAGTAGTCTGGCACAAACTCTGGGTGGCCCTGAAAAGTCAGTATGTGATTGCCAATCTGACACACTGCGTTCTCGCAGAACTCGCTTCCAGCCAACACGCGCGCACTGTCAGGCACAGAGACGACCTGATCTTGGTGACTGACCAGAATATTTAAATTCAAATCACCGTGATCATGCCAAGAGGGCACGGTGGTAAATCGATGCGTATGCAATCCCACGCCCCAGCCCTTGGCTGACTTCTCGGTTTTGCCACCCAGCGCCTGAGCGACCAGCTGATGACCGAAACAAATCCCCAGCAATTTTTTTTGTCGCGCGTTTAACGCCCGTGTAAACGCCATAAGCGCGATAATCCAATGTTGATCTTCGTATACACTGGATTTGCTGCCGGTAATCAGATACGCATCGACCTCATCAATATCGATGGGGTACTCCCCACTCTCTACATCGTAGACTACAAACTCAAGATCGGGGTCCGCATGCCGCAGCAGCGCGCTGAACATGTCTGGATATTGTCCGAATGCGGGCGCCAGCTCCGGACGAACCGCATCTGTCCTTAAAATCCCTAGCTTCATCACCAACCTTCAATAACGACCATATTTTTGGCTCCCACTGCTTCAAAACTCGCTTATAATAAGTAGCGCTCTCGACCCTGTCCATACCCTTTAAATGGCTGATCATGGGGGCCTCCATCTAAGAATACAGATTAGGTTACTGCGACGTGCTGCTTATAAAAATTCTTTTTACCGCACTAGCGTTATGGGCTATCGACGTTAGCGCATTCATCGGCTCTTCCGCATGCCAGGGCTGCCATGCGGAAGAGCACGCGCAATGGCGTGGCTCACATCATGATCTTGCCATGCAACTGCCGTCCTCCGAGACCGTGCTGGGGAACTTCAACAATGCCTCCTTCACGTATAACAACGTCACGACCCGATTCTTTCGCGACGGTGAGAAATTCATCGTGAACACTGACGGTGAAGACGGTAAAACACAAGACTTTGAAGTGTCCTATGTCTTCGGTGTTAGCCCTCTGCAGCAGTATCTACTGCCACTGTCCCGTGGTCGGCTGCAGGCGCTAAGTATCGCTTGGGATGCGCGGGCGAAAGCGGAAGGCGGTCAGCGCTGGTACCATCTTTATCCCGACGAAAAAATCGATTATAAAGATCCACTGCACTGGACCGGCACCTACCAAAACTGGAATACAAGCTGTGCAGAATGTCATAGCACGGATCTGAAGAAAAACTATAATGCACTCGACCGCTCCTTCGATACACAGTTTACGGAATTAAATGTCGGCTGCGAGGCTTGCCATGGCCCCGGCGAACAGCATCAGGCGCTCGCTACCGCAAACACATTGCAAGACCTACCCAACGGCGGCTTCCCAACAGCGTTGGCGCAACGCGGCCAATGGGCGTTTCCGTCGGATGCCATCATTGCCGAGCGGACGCAACCCTTGACATCTAGCGCCCAAATAGACAGCTGTGCTCGCTGTCATTCCCGACGCGCCACGCTAGGCGATTATCACTACGGTGCCGAGTTACTCGATACACACGAGCCCGTATTGCCGCAATGGCCATTGTATTATCCAGATGGCCAAGTCCGCGATGAGGACTATGTGCACGGCTCGTGGGTGCAAAGCAAAATGCATCAGGCCGGCGCGGTCTGCAGTAATTGCCATAATCCTCACAGCCTGAAATTACGAGCCCCCAACAATGGCGTATGCGCTCAGTGCCATGGGCCGGCACATTACGATAGCGCGAAACACCATCATCACCCGATCAACTCAACCGGCGCCCTGTGCGTTAACTGCCACATGCCGGAGACAACTTATATGGGGGTTGATGAGCGGCGTGATCACAGCATGCGTATCCCGCGGCCTGACCTCAGCGTGGTCATGGGCACACCCAACGCTTGCAACCAGTGCCACGAGGATGAGGACGCGCCTTGGGCCTTGGCGGCTTTGCGCGAATGGGGCGTGCAGTTTCGCGACACCGGCAGTCACCCCGCACGCGCTTTTCAGCAGCTCGCGATGGGTGACGCCCGCGCGGTGCCGCAGCTCGTTAGGCTTGCAAGCGACCCAGACACCGCTGCGATCTGGCGCGCCACGGCGATGGACGCGCTGGGTCAGGTCGGTGGACGCGACGCGTTGCAAACCGCGACTCAGCTGCTGTATGACGACAACGCGCTGCTGCGTGCCAGTACCGTTCGTGCACTTGACTTCCTACCACTGAACCAACGCTACCAACTGATGCAGCCACTGATAGCGGATGACGTAACGGCTGTGCGCATGGCGGTTGCCGCTTCTCTTGCAGGGGTCCCTCTGAATCAGGTGTCGCCTGAACAAGCCGCACAGCTGAGCGTATTGTTCGATGAATACCTCAGCAATTTGCAACAGAATGCCGACATGCCCGGCACACAATTACAGCTGGGTGTTTTTTATATTACACAGGGCGACGAAAAAGCAGCGGAGGCGGCTTACCGGGAAGCCTTGTACCTGAACGCACAGCTGATTCCCGCTTATCTCAACCTTGCGGACCTGTTGCGCAGTCAATCTAAAGACCCCGCGGCACGAGAGGTATTGCTTCAGGCCTTGGCGATCTTCCCAGACAACGGCCCGACTCTGCATGCGCTAGGATTACTGGAAACTCGCAGCGGACAGCCCGACGCCGCACTCACTTACCTAGAGCAAGCCGCCGAGCTAGAGACTCAAGGCACACGTCACCGCTTTATCTACGCCATTGCGCTGCATGACCTAGGGCAACCTGCCGCGGCGATCACACAGTTACAAGCGCTGTTACGCAGTGTGCCGCAAAGCACTGAAGTCCTGCTTGCGCTGACCAACTACAGCGCTGAACTCGGTCAGCACGGCAAGGCACTCGGCTACGCCAAAATGTTGACACAAATCGCACCGGGAAATCGCAGTTACCAGACACTTTACCAAGACCTTTCCAAGGCGACAGCAACAACCACACCCCCATAGAGTATGGCCGAGCGCAACGGCGTGGACGCTTGATTAGGGTCTCGATGGCTCCAATATCGGAACTGATCGCGTCTTACCCTTACCGCTCCCCGCTGCCGCATGGCTTTTCATATCGTCAGTGCCGAAGCGCCTATCGCGATCGTACTGCATCGATTAACCATGATTTGGCATTACGGACTGCACCTGCGCATGCAACGACCCGCAAAACCCCTTATTACTGTGTTGGCACAAACTGCAAATCGAAGGTAACCGGAATGGCATTACTAATAGACTGCAGGCCAGCGATAGTTTTTAACATCGATACCCCTTTGTCCAAGGCAAAATCAGCCGCGCTCACAATAACGGGGCGCTTTGTGAAAACACGTAAACTGCCATCACCGCTTCCGACTGCCACCACTGCAATGGTCATTGTTTTTTCGTGACCGTGCAGTGCTAGTGTGACGGGCACGCTGGCGGCTATAACGCCGCTATCGACTGCTGCGGCCAGCATCGCCGGGTCAACGTTGGCTGTTATCTGGGCGGCCGGAAATGCGACCGTCTCAAATAACAGTTCGCGCATGCGCTCGTTGCGCACCTCCACTAGCGTCTGGACACTATTGAGATTGATCGCTATTTGAACTTTGCCCGTTGCGGCAATAAATCCAGACAAAGAAGTGAAGCCATGCACTTCGCCTGCGCTATTGTTTTTTATCGAGATAAAATTGATCGCTGATTGCGCGTTGTCCAACTCCCAATCAGCCCAAGCAGGGCCGAAAGGAATCATTAACACCATGGTCAGTAACCACCGCTGACAATATTGTGCGTTGCTCATAATAATCTCGCTCCCACCGGCCATCGCTAGACCTGAAATATTCACCTACTTCCTATTAGCCTTCTTTTCCTTCTTTTCATTGCGCTTTTCTTTCATCGTTTTTCAAGCTTCTTTTTAACGGTTTTTTTTAATCCTGGCCCTTAGCAATACCTTTCTCCCTTCACGTTACTCATAATTTTTTAGCAAAATACCCAATACAAAGGCAGCGGCTTATACTAAAGGTTTGCACTTGCAAACATATCGCAGGCCTTATCTAAATCGTCTGGCCGTTCGCTTCAAGGGTATGCAGCTGTTTCCGGTTTGCATCTGCAATTTGAACAGCTGATGTTTTCCTCAGACAACGCTGTTACTTCGATCTTCACAGTGCCGCCTCGGCAATACCCCCCTTCTCCTCCAACCAAGCTTTGCGATCCGATGCACGTTTTTTCGCCAACAGCATATCCATCATCTGATTGGTGCCATCGCCAGCATCGAGCACCAGGCGCACAAGACGTCGGGTGTCGGGGTCCATGGTAGTTTCACGCAATTGTAACGGATTCATTTCTCCAAGACCTTTGAAGCGCTGAACATTGACTTTGCCCTTTTTCTTCTCCGCCTCAATCCGATCCAAAATGCCCTGCCTCTCGGCTTCATCCAGGGCATAAAACACTTCCTTCCCAACATCGACGCGAAACAATGGCGGCATCGCCACATAAACATGGCCGGCCGCTACCAGCGGCCGAAAGTGTCGCACAAATAAGGCACAAATTAGCGTGGCAATGTGCAGACCGTCAGAATCGGCGTCTGCTAAAATACAGACTTTGTGATAGCGCAGGCCGGAGAGATCATCGCTGGCTGGATCCACGCCAAGGGCGATTGAAATATTGTGCACCTCCTGAGAGGCGAGTATCTCCTGCGAGTCGACTTCCCAAGTATTTAATATTTTGCCGCGCAGCGGCAAGATGGCCTGAAATTCTCGGCTACGCGCCTGCTTCGCAGAACCACCGGCGGAATCTCCCTCCACCAAAAACAGCTCGGCCCGTGACGGGTCACCCCCTGAACAGTCGGCGAGCTTGCCCGGCAGCGCTGGACCGGCAGTGACTTTTTTGCGCGTCACCTGTTTAGCGAGACGCAATCGTCCTTGTGCATTGGCGATGCACAGCTCGGCTAGTTTCTCTGCTTCTTCTGTATGCTGATTGAGCCACAAACTAAACGCATCTTTGACAATGCCGGACACAAACGCTGCAGCCTCCCGCGACGAAAGCCGCTCTTTGGTCTGCCCGGAGAACTGCGGATCACCTATTTTGGAAGAGAGCACATAGCAGCATCGCTCCCAGATGTCGTCCGGCGCCAACTTAACGCCACGAGGCAACAGGCTGCGCAGTTCACAAAATTCACGCATCGCATCTAACAGCCCAGTCCGCATACCGTTGACATGAGTTCCGCCCTGAATCGTGGGGATTAGGTTAACGTAGGACTCGGCAGTAATGTCCCCGCCCTCTAGCAGCCACTGCACGGCCCAATCTACGCCCTCATTACTGCCACTGAAGCTGCCTACAAAGGGCTCTTCGGGAATGACCGGAAAGTCAATCGTGGCATCCGCCAGATAGTCCTTGAGTCCATCTTCGAAATACCACTCTTTAGTCTCACCTTTCTTCTCGTCCTTGAACTTGACTCGCAGTCCTGGGCACAACACCGCCTTAGCCCGCAATACATGCCGCAGCCGTGATACCGAAAAGTTAACCGAATCGAAATAGTTGGGATCGGGCATAAACGTGAGCGTGGTGCCGGTGTTGCGTTTGCCACAGCTGCCGGCAACCACCAATTCCGTTTTCTTTTGTCCGCCCGCAAAGCTCATACTGTAAATATTGCCGTCGCGGCGGATCACCACTTCCAGAGCGCTGGACAGCGCATTGACCACCGATACGCCGACGCCGTGCAGCCCGCCACTGAACTGATAGTTTTTATCCGAAAACTTGCCGCCGGCATGCAGCGTGCTGAGAATAACTTCTACCCCAGGCTTTTTTTCTCCGGGATGCAGATCGACAGGCATACCACGACCGTCGTCAGCGACCGTGACTGAACCATCCTTGTTCAAACAAACATCGATCTCGCTGGCGAAACCACCCAGCGCCTCATCAACGCTGTTGTCGATGACTTCCTGCGCAAGATGATTGGGCCGGGTGGTGTCCGTATACATACCAGGGCGTTTACGCACCGGCTCTAATCCAGTCAGGACTTCTATATCTTCAGCGGTATATTGGCTCATTGCTATAACTTATCATGCGTTATTGGAAAGTTTGGTCAGATCAGCATTGTACAGTCAGCCTCGCTTAGTGCGAGCTATAAGTAACCCCCTGTATTCAGATCAACCGAAAATGGGGTGTCCCACACTCGGGATATTCCCGTTTCAACGCGACCATCATGGTGCAATTCCAGCCACCGATAACCGGGCGGCTGATCATCGGCTTTAAAATGTTCACTGCCAGGCGCGAATTGCACACAGGTAGAGGGCGACGCCAGTAATCGCACGCCATTGCGAGTACGGTCTATTTCCTGATGAACGTGACCCCACAGAACCGCTTTGACTCCGGGGTACCGGTCGAGTACGTTAAAAAATGCGTCGGCATCAGCGACCATCTGTTGGTCCAGCCACTCACAGCCAATGGCTACCGGTTGATGGTGCAGGCAGACCAACGTGTGCCGGCCCTCCTCTTTTGCGGCGGTCAGCGACCGTTCCAATAGCGCCAGCTCCGCTTTGCCTAATTGCCCTTCCACATGCCCAATAATTTGCGAATCTAGAAGCAGGACCTGCCAGCGGGCCAGCCTAACCTCTCTGCACATACGCGCAGGAGTAGCAGCAACAGCCGCCATCACCGCTCGATCATCGTGATTGCCCGGCAACCAGTAGTGGACGTGTGTCAGCTGATCAAAATAGTCCTGCAATCGCTCATAAGCAGGGCCTGCCCCACCGTCAGACAGGTCTCCAGTTCCTAGCAACAGATCAATCACAGGTCGCTCTTTTTGAACCAGATTAATGACAGACTGCAACGAATGGTCGGTATCCATTCCCAGCAAAGTGCCTCCGCGCGAGTGGCAAAGGTGCGTATCGGTTAACTGCACAAGCTGGGCCGTCTCACCCTGAGTACCGACGGTTTCGATTGAGTCTGGAGTTTGGGACATTGTGCCGCCGCGTTAGGTCACGGTCGTAGCGACAACATCAAGCGCGGCACGTCCGTTTTGCAGGCAGTGTTCCAGCCAGTCTGCCAAAAATCGATTCTGCTGGGACTTTTCATCCTGCGCGAACATTTGCTCGTTAGGATAGCGATATCGGGCCGATACCTGACGATAAGACTGAAAAGATACGACCTCCAACATGCGCGCGTCATGGTAGGCCCTCACTTCCACATTTAATAGACCCAACCAATGGGATTCTGTCGATTGCTGGTGAATATGAAAAATAGTGGTGTAACGACAACGCTCTAGAATGCTCAGTCGGACTTTGGCGGCGCCTACTAATAAATCGCGAGAATTGCAGTTCTCATAATCAGGGAATAGGCGTTTCAGGCGCAAATAATTGGCATCACAGATCGCGTGCAGCTCCGTTAAATCAAGTTTAAATAGTCGTCTAGTCGAATTTTGCAAAACTTTGCCTAGGCGTTCAGCCCTTGTAAATAAATGAAACCTGCAACCTCATACAGAATGATAACGCATCAATAGTCGCAGAGCTGCTCCTAAGATGGCACAAACTACCGCGAACTGCACCCTTTGCATGACAGTTTCAATGTATGCAGAGTCTACGAGAGGCTGGTACAATCAAGGGTTGAAAAATAGTTAATTTTCGCTCGGGAATTATTGCATGAAAAATCTAATTATTGCGCTTGCGTCATTCGGACTCTTTTTCTCATCTATCACCTTACGAGCGGACTCACTCAGTGATATCTATCAATTGGCGCTAAATAATGACGCTCAACTGAAATCAGAAGAAGCAATCTATCTTGCAAGGCGGGAGACCGAAAAGCTCAGCCGCTCTGCACTACTGCCGCAAGTGAGCGCAAGTTATTCCTATCAAAACTCCGACGGTGACACAGATGGCCTTGGCCCCATTTTTAGTGAGGAAGGTATTGTCATTGACAATACGCTGACCAATCGCGACATCAGTACCGAGGGGTACGTGATTTCTCTTAATCAGGCATTATTCGACCTATCAGCATGGTTCAGCTTTCAATCGGGCAAGCAGGTCACTAAAGAAGCGGAGGCCACCTTTGCCGCGAATCAGCAAAATCTGATCGTCAGAGTGGTAGAAGCCTATCTACTAGTCTTGCGCGCACAGGACAATTTGGCCGCCTCACAGGCTCAAGAGCGAGCATTCGAGCGCCAGTTAGAGCAGACTCAGCAACGTTTTGAGGTCGGCCTCATCGCCATCACCGACGTCTATGAAGCGCAGGCCGCTAGAGACCTCGCTCAGGTAGAGCGCATCGTGGATGAAAATGATGTGTCTGTTGCATTGGAGCGGCTGTCGATATTGACAGGCCAGAAACAAAGTAACCTTAACGTTTTGATCGACGACTTCAAAATTCTTCCACCAAACCCTATTGATCGCGCTGCGTGGGTAGATTTTGCTCTGCAAAATAACTTTGAACTTCTAGCCGCCACTTACAGAGAAGAGGCTGCGCGCCAGACTGCCAAAGCAAACAAAATGGAACACGCCCCCAAGATTAACGGCGGCTATGAATATTCTGACTTTGACGTTGACGGGGACATCACCGTCACACCCGATACCGGCATCAACAGCCCCCCCGATAGCAACCTCAAAGAGCATATATGGCGGGTGACGCTCAGCGTTCCGCTATACAGCGGCGGTGCGATCAGCGCCAACCGACGACGTGCAGCTCAAGAGTTCAGCGCCGCTCGGGAACAGCGCATCAATCTCTCCCGCAATACAGTCACCAACACCCGTTCCTTGCATATGACGGTGCTCAGTGACGTATCGCGCATCGCGGCACGCAAGCAAAGTATAATTTCTTCAAAAAGTTCTGTAGACGCAACGCAGGCCGGCTACGAAGTGGGAACACGCAATGTGGTTGATGTGCTCAATGCTCAGAATACGCTATTCCGAGCGGAACGAGATTACGCGAACAGCCGTTACGATTATATTCTTAATCTGATGCGTCTGAATGAAAATGCCGGGCTACTCAGCCCGGCAGATATTCTCAAACTGGACGCCTTTCTTGTGCCTCCAGCCTCGCCATCGGCTAAATCCGTTATTGGATCGCCGTAGAAAAGGAAGCCGCTTCATATGATTCCCGACCTGCCCGCTGACATCGACCAGATTAAGGGGTTCCTTGCCGCAGATGAGGCACAGGCACTGTTTGAACAGGCCCGTCGCGCTAGTGCAATGGGGCCGGTATTGGAAATCGGCAGCTACTGTGGCAAATCCACCATTTATCTGGGACTAGCCTGTCGTACTCACAACAGTACAGTGTTTGCACTAGACCACCACCGCGGCTCGGAAGAACATCAGCAAGGTGAATTTTTTCACGACCCCGATCTCTACGACGCCGGCGAAGGCGTCATGGACACGTTTCGAGAGTTTCGTCGCAATGTCGGCCGTGCGGGACTGGACGAATGGGTCGTGCCAGTTGTAGCAGGCTCAGAGGCGGCAGCCAGACATTGGCAGACGCCACTGGCAATGGTCTTTATCGATGGAGGGCACAGTCTCGACGCGGCACTCACAGACTACCGGTGCTGGATGCCGCACCTTATGCGTGGCGGCGTGCTGGCGATACATGATTTGTTCGACGACCCACACAAAGGAGGCCAAGCGCCTTACGCGGTCTATCGTATGGCACTGGCGTCTGGCCTGTTTAAACGCCTAGAGCAAGTGAATAGTTTAGGCCTTTTACTGCGCCTGTAGCAGGGCGTTCAGCCCTGCTTTAATCCACTAGAATTCGACGCTCGTGCGCATCATCAGTGGGCCGATCCAACAAGCGCACACTGCAAAACAGCCCCGAGGCTAGTGTATGTTTGGTCAGCGCGTCCGCTGCTAACAAAATAGCCCCGGCCGTCCACGTGGGCCTTTCATCAGGCCACAACAAATCCTCAACCAGTTGATAGCCCGTCCAATAAGAGCCATCATTAGCGCGCCACTGCTGCAGCCAGCTGTATATTTCAACAGCACGCGCATGATCCCCAGCAGCCAGTAAAGCCATAACCAACTCGCACGTTTCAGCAACAGTCACCCACGGCTCTTGGGTCTCACAGCGACAGCCAAGCTTGTCCTCAACGAACTCATCCCAGCGCGACGCCAGACGCGCACGAGCTTCTGCTCCGGTATATACGCCCGTCAACACCGGATAAAACCAGTCCATCGAATAGCGTGACTTAGTTTCCCACGTGCGATCAAATCGCTCTGGCTTGTTACGCAAGGCCTTGCCTAACCTATCGCGCGCGACCAACCAGTGGCTCCGTCCTTCACCCAGCGTGAGCGCGATGTTGTGTGCGCATTCCAAGCTTTTGTAGATCGAACTACACCCGGTCACCAAAGCGTCGCCCTTTGGCTTTCCGGCGCCATCCACGGCCCAATCAATTTCTCCATATTCGGACTGCAGAGACAGCACGAAGCCAATCGATTTATCGACCATTGGCCACATCGCCTGCAGAAAATCGTCGTCCGCACTGATTAAATAATGATGCCAGACGCCGGTCGCGATGTAGGCAACAAAGTTGGACTCACGCCGACCGGCATTGTCAATTTCTTGTCCGCGATAGGAGGCCCACCAGCTGCCGTCTTCTAATTGCATTTCCGCTAACCATTGATAAGCTTTATACGCAGCGTCCAGCTCTCCTCCGATAGACAGGCCCATTGCGGATTCCACATGGTCCCAAGGATCGGTGTAACCGCCCTCAAACCAAGGAATTTCGCCGCTGTCGCGTTGGCAGCCAAGAATAAAATCCACTGTTGGGCGCAGAAACTCCTCGGGAAATAAGCCCGGGCTGAGATATAAGCCGCTCATGATTTGGCATCCTTGCGAAAATACATCACGACACTTTTACCCATAAACGGGTTCATGCATTTCTCCAGTATCCGAGTTAGCGCTGGATTTTCCATTAAGTCCCATACCAAAAAACGATGGTATTGAGTGACCAGCCAGTTTGTATCCCTGTTTTCCCAAAACAGGCACTTTAGCCACCACAAGGGCACGTGCAACGCATGCGCCCAATGGTGGTGATAATGTTTGAACCCTAGTTGTTCAATTTCCTCTCGCAGTTCGTTACTGCGAAAAATACGCAGATGACCACCAGGCACATTATAGTAGCCCTCACTGAGCGCCCAACAAATCTGCTCCGGCCACCGGCGTGGAACGCTGGCGCAAAAAAGGCCACCGGGCTTAAGCACCCGCTCTATTTCAACCAGTGCACGGTGATAATCTGGGATGTGCTCTAACACCTCGCTACAAATAATTTTGTCAAAGGTATTGTCGGTGAAGGGCAACTCTAGTGCGCTTGCAGAAGACAGACCAAAAGATTTAGCGCCATTTTCAGGCTCATCAAAGGCGACAAACCGTTCACGGGTTATCTTCAGATCATCTAGGGACAGATCCACGCCGACGGACTGCACATCGGCCTCGAGGTAAGCGGATATAACATGACGACCCTCGCCACACCCGAGATCTAGAACGATATCGTTCGGCTTGAGGGGCAGGCGAACGAAGTCAACCGTCTTCACGGGCCAATACCTCGTTGTAATAGTCTGTCATCTGCCTGGCACAGACCTGCCAGCAAAAATTCTCCTCAATGCGCTGCTTGCCTCGGGCACCCAACTCAGCGCGGGCCTTCGGGTCCTGTAGTAAGGTATCGATTGCTGCGACCAGAGCATCGACATTTTTTACTGGCACGATAACGCCGGCATCGCCTACCACTTCCGGTAACGCGCCACCATCAGTCGACACCACCGGGACACCGCACGCCATAGCCTCACCTGCGGGCAGACCAAAGCCCTCATAGACTGACGGCACTATTGCAATCGCAGCCTCAGCATAATAATGCACCATTTGCTCAGTGCTAATGCCTTTAACAAATTGCACCTTGTCCGCCAGGCCCAAACGGTGAACCAATCTTTCCGTCTGGCCACCAGGGTTGGGCTTGCTCACCAGCAGCAACTCTAGATCGGGATACCGCTCAAGCAGCTTGGCATAGGCGTGCAGTAAATAACGCAGGCCCTTGAGTGGAGCATCTGCAGAGCAAGTCGCCATCAGGCGCAACGGATTACGCACCACATCCGGCAAAGGTTTGAATGTGTCGATATCAATACCATTGTACGCAAGGCTAATGCCCGCCGGCTGTAAACCAAAATCTCGGGCGATATCCTGGCGCGAGCAATCTGACACCGTCACAATATTATGTAACTGCTTAATCACTTTTTGCTGCATATTCAAAAAAAAGTGCCAGCGCCGAATAAATAGTCGCTCTCTAAATCCGCGAGCGGCAGCCAGCGCTATACGTAAATCGCTAGTAATGGGGTGGTGCACCGTGGTCACCAACGGCAGGCCCATATCTTGAATTTGCAGCATGCCGTAGCTCAGGCTCTGATTATCGTGAATCAGATCGTAATGATAGCCGTGCTGACGCAAATATTTTGCCGCGCGGCGCCCAAACGTTTGCGGCTCAGCAAAGCCCCCGGTCAATTGACTAAGCCACTCGATAATATTACTCATAGACTTCAGATGATGCGGACGCAAAGACGTGAGTCCATTTTCGAACAAGTCTAGACTGGGAAGTTTTATCAGGCGAACGCGCGGATCCAAATGGGGGTAGGGCGGGCCAGAAATGACGTCAACGGTATGACCTGCTTCAACCAGCGCCTTGCTCAGGTAGCGCATATACACGCCTTGCCCACCTGCATGAGGCTGACTCCGATAACCAAGCAGCGCGATACGCAATGGGCCGCCCAGCCCCGTCGCTTTCGCGGGAACCGTTGCTCCATCGGCAATTGCTATGCCTGCCGGCTCTGTACCTTGATGCCAGATAATGGCGTCCTCATTATGATGACGAGTTAAAGCGACCGTGACTACGCGAGCATCTTCGGTGGCTTGAGAACGCCAGTACCCGGTAATGACGCTAATTTTCCAGAAGCCCCCCAAAAAGGGGCTAGATTTTAATCACCTACTGGTTAAAAATCCAGCCCTGATGCACCGAAGCACCGCCTTAAGGCCCCTAGCATTGGCCAGCGACCCGGTTTTACGCCTATAATGCGCGATTTTCTGTAGTAGGAACCCAATCAATGGCAACTTTGCCTTATAAAGGCATCATTCTCGCGGGCGGGTCAGGTACTCGGCTGCAACCGTTGACGAGCACCGTCAGCAAGCAACTGATGCCTATCTACGACAAACCCATGATTTACTACCCCCTAGCTACCCTGATGCTGGCAGGCATCCGTGATATTCTGATCATAACGACACCACGAGACCAGTTGGCCTTCAGCGAACTGCTTGGCGATGGCGCCAGCTGGGGAATCAATATCAACTACGCGGTGCAGCCCAGCCCAGACGGATTGGCCCAAGCATTTATTCTAGGAGAGACCTTTATTGGCAAGTCACCAGCGAGCTTGGTGCTTGGTGACAATATCTTCTACGGTGGAGGCTTCTCTCAAACATTGAGCCATGCTGCGAACCGGGACACTGGGGCTTCCGTATTCGCTTATTATGTGCAAGACCCAGAGCGTTATGGCGTCGTCAGTTTTGACGCCAATGGCGTGGCCCAAAGTATTGAAGAAAAACCAACCAACCCACAGTCACATTACGCTGTAACAGGCCTGTACTTCTACGATAACGATGTCGTCGATATCGCCAAAAACGTGCGCCCTTCACCTCGAGGTGAACTAGAAATTACCGATATCAATAGCGCTTATCTCAAACGTGGCGACCTGCGGGTAGAAGTCATGAGCCGCGGTACCGCCTGGCTCGATACCGGCACGCATAACTCCCTTCTCGATGCCGCCAACTTCATCCGTGTGGTTGAAGAGCGTCAAGGGTTGAAGATTTCCTGCCCCGAAGAAGTGGCTTATCGCAAAGGATATATCAGCGCAGACCAACTGCTAGCGCTGGCCAAACCACTGGAAAAAAGTGGCTATGGCCTCTATCTAAAAGGTCTTACCAAGGAAAATGGAACCGTCTTCGTATGAATTTTGTTAAAACACCGCTGCAGGACGTCTACCTAATCGAGCCGACGGTCTTTGGCGACCAACGGGGATTTTTTATGGAAACATGGAATGTTGAGACGTTCCGCGAGGCCGGATTCGACTTCAATTTTATGCAAGATAACCACAGCCGTTCAGTTTATGGCACCTTAAGAGGTCTGCACTTTCAGACTGAACATACCCAAGGCAAACTAGTGCGCGTGACATCCGGTGAGATATTCGATGTCGTCGTAGACCTCAGAAGCAGTTCCACTACGCTTGGGCAGTGGTTCGGGGCGAGCCTCAACGCAGAAAATCCGCAAATGCTCTGGGTTCCACCGGGGTTTGCCCATGGCTTCTATGTCACCTCAAAGTACGCCGATTTTATGTACAAATGCACCGATATTTACCATCCTGCTAGTGAGCAGGTTTTGGCCTGGGATGATCCCACGGTGGGCGTCCAGTGGCCGTTACCAGCCAAAGAGATGCCGCAATTATCAGCCAAGGATGACAAGGGACTCAGCTGGAACAATACACCCCTTTTCAGCTAACGATTATTGCATCGCGACTTAACGCGTGTGCTGCGTCATAGTAAGCCAGAGAGTCACCGACAGGTTCACCGCTCAGACAGCAAGCAGGGGCGTCCACCAAGACTCATTGGACAGATACCAGTCTAACGTGCGCTGTAAACCGGTTTCAAAACTTTCATGAGGCACATACCCCAGCTCTCGACTGATTCTGCCCGCATCAATAGCGTAGCGCCAATCATGACCCGCCCTGTCTTCTACGAATACAATCAATTCACGCGCACTGCTGCTATTGGCACCTGGTGCGTCAGGAAAATGTTGCGCCAATGACGGATCTGTAACAAAGCGCGCATCCATCTGATCACACAGTAAGTGCACGATATCTAGGTTATTCCACTCATTATTGCCGCCAATATTGTAGGTCTCACCGACCTGACCACGTTGCAGTACCAGCTCTATGCCGCGACAGTGATCCTCGACATACAACCAGTCACGGATGTTACTGCCGTCACCGTAAACCGGCAGTGGCCGCCCGCGCAGAATGTTTGTAATGCACAGAGGAATCAACTTTTCCGGAAAATGGTAAGGGCCATAGTTATTGGAACAGTTGCTGGTACTAACCTGCAGTCCGTAGGTGTGATGGTAAGCTCGCACGAGATGATCGGAAGCCGCTTTACTCGCTGAATAAGGTGAATTAGGCTCGTATTTTTGGTGTTCGTGAAAACCCGGTGCGTCAGCATTGAGTGAGCCATAGACCTCATCTGTGGACACATGGTGGAAACGGTGCGGCCGCGACTCGCCCGCGGTCAGCCAGTGTTCGCGCGCGGCCTTGAGCAGGCAATGCGTGCCGATGACATTGGTTTCAATAAACGCATCAGGCCCAGTGATCGATCGGTCCACATGGCTCTCAGCAGCAAAATGCACCAAAGTATCAATATTGTGCGCGCGCAGCGTTTGCAACACTCGATCATCGTCGCAGATATCTGCGTGTACAAAACTGAACTTCCTGTTATCCCGCAACCCATCAAGGTTAGCCTGATTACCGGCATAGGTAAGGGCATCATAGGCGACCACGCTGTCCTCGGGGTGATTACGCATCCAGTGGTGGACAAAGTTAGCCCCAATAAATCCTGCAGCCCCCGTCACCAATAGAGATTTATCCATGTTGTAGCCCTTTATAGTCTTCGAGCATCGCCCGCAATTGTTGCCGCCAGTGGACACCTGCCACGGCAAGATCGCGCCAGCTACTGGTCTTATCCAGCACACTATAAGCGGGACGAGGCGCTGGCGTGGGATACTCTGTTGCCAAGATAGGCCGAATATTGACCGGCCTCACCAGCAACCCTAGTGCAAGTGCCTCCTCACAGACAGCGACAGCAAAGTCATACCAACTGCAAACACCAACATCGCTCCAATGATAGATGCCCGATAATTGAGGCCGAGCAGCGAAACCCCAGACGGCTTCGGCCAGCCCCTGCGCCCAAGTTGGCGTGCCGATCTGATCAGCCACCACAGCAAGATCATCTTTTTCCTGCATCAGGCGCAGCATGGTTTTGACGAAATTGCTGCCATAACTTGAATACACCCAGCCAGTGCGAAGAATAACAGCCTGAGGCAGTGCGCTTTGCACCGCAAGCTCTCCAGCTCGCTTGCTGCGTCCATACTCGCCCAATGGACTGGTCGGCGCGTCAGGCTTATAAGGCTGAGACGCACGCCCATCGAAGACGAAGTCGGTAGACAGGTGGATTAACTTCACCCCCTGCTGAGCGCATGCCTGCGCCAAGGCGAGAGGCCCTACAACGTTTCCGCATTGGGCGGCATCAGCATCCGATTCAGCCTTATCGACTGCGGTATAGGCGGCGCCATTAATCACTAGGTGCGGCTCGACAGACGCAAAGCACTGCGCCACAGCGGTCCGATCGGTTATATCAAGCTGCGTTCGTGTCCGCGGCAGGCATTCGATAGCCGGGCCTGAGGTGCGCTGCAGTTCTTGCCCTAACTGCCCGCCAGCGCCGACCACCAGTACTTTTTGCGTCACGCTTTACTCTCTATCTGCAGAGGCAACCCTGTACCAACAAGTATCGAACACAGCACGCCCAAAATCAGGCCACCGGCGCCAGCCAATGGCGATTTTCGCTTCGATTGCCTCGCACCGAATCAAAATACATAGCCTGTAGTTTCTCTGTCAAAGGACCACGGCCGCCATTACCAATAGTGCGGCCATCGAGTTCACGGATGGGAACCACTTCAGCGGCCGTTCCGGTAAAGAAGGCCTCGTCGGCAACGTAAACCTCGTCTCGGGTGATACGTTTTTCGCACACTTGGTAGCCCATCTCCGCGGCCAATACAAATATGGCATCCCGGGTAATCCCTTCCAGACAAGAGGTCAGCTCTGGTGTGTAAATCTTATCACCGCGCACAAGAAAGAAGTTTTCCCCGCTGCCCTCGGCAACATAGCCTTCATTATCCAGTAGCAGTGCCTCTTCTGCACCACTGTCGAGGGCCTCGCGCAGCGCTAGCATAGAGTTAATGTAATTGCCGTTGGCCTTGGCCTTGCACATTGATATGTTGACGTGATGCCGCGTGAAAGACGACGTGCGCACCTTGATACCACGATCTCTAGCCTCAGGATCCATATAAGAGGGCCACTCCCAAGCGGCAATCATCACATGTGTCTCCAGCGTGTCTGCGCGCAGCCCCATACCCTCGGAGCCATAAAAACACATGGGGCGCAGGTAGCCTTCTTCAAGCCCATTCAATCGCACCACGTCTTTCTGCGCTTGAAGCAGCGTTTCCTTATCAAATGGCATCGCCATGCGCAGAATATGCGCCGAGTTAAATAACCGATCAGTATGCTCCTGCAAACGAAATATGCAGGTACCCTGGGCCTTTGTCTTATAAGCTCGCACCCCTTCGAAAACACCTAGACCATAGTGGAACGTGTGGGTTAGCACATGCACCTTGGCCTCACGCCAAGGAACCATCTCTCCATCCATCCAGATAAGACCATCACGATCGGCCAAACTCATCGCATCACTCCTGTTAATTTTTTACGTTACCCCATTTACATATGACGCAAATAGTTTCTGCCACTTGGAGCTGACTGCAGTTCGCTCTTGCATAAAGCTGTCCGCAGCAGAGACTCCTAGTTGTTGTTGTAAGGCGAGTTGATGGGCAGCGGAGCGATAACTCAGATAGGCCTGGATAAGCGCTTCACACTCTTGCTGCTCAAACAAACCTTCTTGCCCCAAGGCCTCCAGTATGCGCACATTGTCAGACCATCGCGTCAGTATTGGGACGCGATGAGCCCAAGCCAAGACTGCGTATTGCACCATAAATTCAATATCAACGATACCTCCTACACCCTGTTTTAGGTGAAATTCCCCATCTTTCAGGTGCTCATTTGATAGTGAGTGCTCACGCATCTTTTCGCGCATCGCATACACTTCTCGTGCCAGAAAAGCCTCATCGCGAGGCTCGGATAAAATTGCCCGGCGCAAGGTATCAACCTCCGACGCCACCTTCGAGTCGCCCGCGACAAAACGCGCCCGCACCAAAGCCTGATGCTCCCAGGTCCAAGCAGAATCCTGCTGGTAGCGGCTGAAGCTCTGTACTGTAGATACCAACATGCCGGAATCACCGGAAGGCCGCAGTCGCATGTCTACTTCATACAGCTGCCCCATGGTCATCTGCGTCTCGATAATCTGAATCATGCGCTGCCCTAGGCGCGTATAAAACACCGCATTATCGATACTGTTTTCTCCATTTGTTGCCCCGCCTTTGGCGGCATCGTAAATAAACACCAGATCTAGGTCCGAGCCATAACCCAGCTCAACGCCGCCTAATTTGCCATAGCCAAAAACCGCGAACCCCAGGCCAGCGTGATCGCGGCAGGGCTGCCCATACTTCTGCGTCAAACCCGCCCAAGCAACGGCCAAGACTTCCTCTAATATTACTTCAGCAATCCAAGTCAACTTGTCGCTGACCTGCATCAGCGGCAAACGGCCTACCAGCTCGCTCGCTGCTACCCGCAACACATGCGACGCCTTGAAATAGCGCAGTGCGTTCATCTGCGCTTCTAGGTCGTCCACCGCCAGACGCGCAACCTGTTGACGCAGCTCATCGCGCAACAGTTCTTTGTCAGGTGCCGTATAAAGGCTCGCCCTATCCAGCAGTTCATCAAGCAATACTGGGGTTTGTGCTATTTGCTCGGCAATCCAAGGGCTGGCGCCGCACAGTGTCACAAGATCAACAAGCGCAGGCGGATTTTCAAGCAGCATTGCAAGGTAGACACTGCGACGCATGACCGCGTTGACCAAAGGGAGAACCCTTTGCAACGCTAAATCTGGGTCCGCCATCTCGGCGCAGGCGCGCAATAATTGAGGCATAAACTGCTGCAAGCGATTTCGACCCTGAATTTGCAGTGTTGCCACACGGGGGCTCTGCTGCAACACCTGCAATGCCTGGTAGGTTTCAGACTCCTGACGGTAGCCCAAATCGGATAGCGTCTGCTCACTCGGGCCTGCGCCCCACAGCGATAACGCGCCGTCTTCCTCATCGGCGTCCAGCTCAGGATCTGCAATCAGGGCTGCAAAATGTCCGGCCACCACCTGACGACACAACGCCAGAGCTGTTTTGTACTCTGCCCATGAAACGTACCCCATCACTTCTGCCAGCGCAGCCCGCGGCAGTGCCAACTGCGGCAAATCTTGACTCTGCTTATCCTGATAGCCCTGAATAGCGTGCTCACTGTCGCGCAGAAACAGGTAGGAGGTCCGTAATTCCGCCGCGACCGTTAGCGGCAGGCAGCCCAAGGTGGCGCATTCGTCCAGCACCGGAAGCAATTCACGCTGCTGCAGACCGCGGTCACGTCCGCCGCGGATTAACTGAAAACACTGCGCGATAAACTCGACCTCACGGATGCCGCCGTGTCCCAGCTTTACATTATCCTGCAAACTTCTGCGACGGACTTCAGTGCTAATCATCTGCTTCATACCGCGCAAACTTTCTATAGCACCAAAGTCCACGTAGCGGCGGTAAATGAATGGGCGCAGCAAATCCATCAAATCCGCGGCCCGCTGGGCGCTGCCAGTAACAGGCCGCGCCTTAATCATGGCATAGCGTTCCCAGTCCCGTCCCTGATGCTGATAATAATCTTCAAGTGCTGCGAAATTATGCACTAAGGCGCCGCTCTCACCGTAGGGGCGCAGGCGCATATCCACCCGAAACACAAAACCCTCAGCCGTTACCTGATCGAGCGCACTGATCACTGCACGCCCCACCTTAGTAAAAAATTCCTCATTGCTAATAGAATGTTCTACACTGCTTGTGTTGCCGCCCTCTGGGTATACAAATATCAAGTCAATATCAGACGAGACGTTCAGCTCTTGTG
Source organism: Halioglobus sp. (assembly GCA_029246385.1). Lineage (GTDB taxonomy): Bacteria > Pseudomonadota > Gammaproteobacteria > Pseudomonadales > Halieaceae > Marimicrobium. The sequence goes on along the minus strand of JAQWNG010000030.1, from coordinate 9,005 downwards.
CTCCTAGTTTTCCCATAGCCAACACAATCAATTGCTGCACTTCACCACTGTGTCGCCCTATGGGCGCACCATACAGGCTCTCCAGTTCGGCCTCAGCCACCGTCACGGCCTCTGTAATAGTCGCCTCGGCTAGCCGCGAAGTCTCTCGCATCGTCTCCAAGGTATCGGCCAGACGACTGAAGTCTCGCCACACAATTCGCAACATATGTCGCGCACGGTATTGTCTTAGAAGCGGCAAAAGCTCAGCGTCATCAGGGCTCAACAAGCGATGTAACTCATCACTAAACTCAAGGTCACCTAGAGATCGTTGCAACTGGCCACTGATAATCAGATCCAGTAATAATTTGGGCTTGCGGCGCAGCAGATCAGCAACGAAGGGGCTGCAGGCCAAGACGCGCGGCAGTTGCAGCGCCTCGGGGCCCGCAGCCAACACCTCGGTTAGCCTGCCGGCCAGCGTCTCGCCTGCAGACTCCAAAATATGCTGCCATACGCGTTGGGCCTCTTGCGCGAGCACTGCCGGCAGCCCTGTGGTCAATATATTCATCTGTACTCAGCGTTCCAACGACGGCAACTCAGGTGTCCATCTGTGGTGCGACTCGCATCACTTCCTCGATAGTAGTCTCACCCCGCGCGACACGAGCGGCGCCACTGAGGCGCAGGGTTTGCATACCCTCAGCCATCGCAGCCGCGCGAATGTGCTGGGTGTCGAGCTGCGGCGCTATATGCGCCTGCACCGACCGGCTATTCACCAGGACTTCATAGATTCCTTGGCGCCCTTGGTAACCCGTTTCGCGACACTGATCGCACCCTACCGGACGAGCGATCTGCGCCGGAGGCGTCACATCCCAAGGCTGTGTCAATTGCTGCCAAGCATCAAAATCCAGCGCGCCAAACGCCTTGCAGTGCGGACATAAAATTCGTACTAGGCGCTGCGACATAATGCCCCTCACCGTGGCGCGGATCAGGTAGGCTGGCGCGCCCAACTCTAACAGCCTCGAGATAGCGCTGGGCGAATCGTTGGTGTGTAAAGTGGACAGCACTAGATGCCCTGTTAAAGCCGCCTGTATTGCCATATTGGCGGTTTCGAGATCGCGTATCTCCCCCACCATGATGATGTCAGGATCCTGCCGCATGAGGGCTCTTACCCCCGTCGAGAAATCCAAATTGATGCCGTGGTTCACCTGCATCTGATTGAACGCGCCCTCCACCATCTCGATCGGATCTTCGATGGTACAGACATTGACTTCCGGTTTTGCTAACTGACGCAGCGTCGAATACAACGTCGTAGTCTTCCCGGACCCTGTAGGTCCGGTCACCAGTACAATGCCGTGACCATATGAAACCATGTCATACCAGTGTTGTAGATCAAGGTCTGCCAGACCTAACTGCTCAAAACTGCGCTGCATAAGATCCGGATCGAAAATACGCATGACCAGTTTTTCGCCGAACGCCGTCGGCAATGTGGACAGACGTAACTCAACCTCGCCACCATTAGTGGTTCGCGTCTTAATCCTACCATCCTGAGGGCGGCGCTTTTCTGCCACATCCATACGGCCAAGAATTTTGACGCGACTACTGACTGCCGCACAGACCTGCGCTGGCAACTCATACACTGAGTGCAGCACACCATCAATACGAAAACGTACATTACCCACATCACGCCGAGGTTCAATATGAATATCACTGGCGCGCTGCTCAAAGGCATATTGTAGCAACCAGTCAACAATGTTTACGATGTGCTGATCGTTGGCATCAGGCTCATTCTTGGAGCCAATCTCAAGCATCTGTTCTAGGTTACCAAGCCCCCCCGGACCAGCAGGTCGATCAGCAGTGCGCGCACCGCGCACGGAGACCGCCATGCTGTAAAAGTCAGCCGTGTGGCGAAGTATCTCCCGCGGGTCTGCGAGCACACGTCGTATCGGCTTGCGTAGCACATGCTCCAGATTGGCCTCCCACGAGCGCATAAACGGTTCGGCACTGGCAATGACAACGTCATCGACATTGACCTCCAGCGCGAGAATATGATGGCGCTCGGCAAACGCCTTAGACATCACCTCTGACACCACCGTCACGTTTATTTTCAACGGGTCTATGCGATGAACCGGCTGACCCACCTTCTTACCGAGCCACGCCAGCAAGCGGTCCATCGTCAAGTAGGCGCCAGGCGCCGCTGCATCGCGCAGGTTTTGATCGGCCAAAAAAATTAGCGGGTGTATTTTTGCTTTGCTTGAAAGACCGATACGGATAGAATCTGCATCTGTCAGATGTCCATCCGCCTTCAAGTCTTGCACCAAGTCAGACAGACTCAGGCGGTGCTCCAACAATTGCTCGCTAAAGGTGTTGGTCATATTCACTACAAGCCCAGTTTGAGGCGCGGATTTATAACTCTAAGTATGCTAACACAGTGTTCCGTATTCTCACGCTTTCACGCTTCCCCACAGGCACCCCATATGATGATACATCTGTTGGTGGGACAGTTTTTTATGACAGCTGAAAAATTCACTATTATACTTGCGACCGACTGCTAAAAGGATTTAAGACCATGGCAATTCTCAGCCCCCTAGGCACTCTGTTTGGACGCTCACCCATCGGGCCTATACAAGACCACATGGTGCTGGCAGATCGCGCCGCACAACTCGTTCCGGACTTGCTTCGAGCAACCGCAGCGGAGGATTGGGAGAAAGCCAACCAGGTACACAAAGACATTGTGGCGGCCGAAGCGGCTGCAGACAAGCTCAAATACTCCGTGCGCCGAAACCTCCCTAATAGCCTCTTCCTCCCAGTGCCACGCAGTGATTTGCTTACCCTAGTCGGGGTTCAAGATCACGTTGCTAATACCGCCAAAGATATTGCCGGACTCATCATAGGTCGCAGTATCCGTTTCCCCGAGAAGCTGCAGGATGCGGCGATAGAACTCGCAACTGCCAGCGCTGCGACATCACACCAAGCACTCAATGCTGTGCAGGGACTGGACGAACTTTTAGAGGTCGGATTTACTGGCCGCGAAGAAGTCCGCCGAGTGGAGGCCATGCTCAAAACCCTCGATAAGCTCGAGGGTACCACCGACAAAATGGCTATTAAACTGCGTAAAAAGCTTTTTAAAATAGAGAGCGACCTGCCACCCGTCGAAGTGATGTTTTTGTACCAAATCGTTACTCTGATATGCACGGTTGCAGATGATGCAGAAAGCGTGGGCGACCGACTACAAATTTTAATGGCGAAGTAAGGAGTCACCATGGAAATCATTGCGGAATATGGCAGTATATTTCTGATAATGGCCTGCTTATTTGGTTTCTTCATGGCCTGGGGAATCGGCGCCAATGATGTTGCCAATGCCATGGGGACATCGGTCGGTGCCAGAGCATTAACGCTTAAGCAAGCGATTTTGGTCGCGATGATATTTGAGTTTCTCGGTGCCTATCTGGCAGGTGGAGAGGTTACCGCCACCATTCGCAAAGGCATTATTGACCCTGATGTGATGAGCGGTGAACCGCAGTTAATGGTCTACGGTATGCTGTCTGCACTCCTCGCCGCAGGAACCTGGCTTATGATTGCGAGCGTCAATGGCTGGCCTGTCTCAACAACCCATTCCATTGTCGGTGCCATCGTCGGCTTCGCAGCAGTAGGCATCTCGGTTGATGCTGTGCATTGGGGTAAGGTGGGCACGATTGTCGCTAGCTGGGTGGTTTCTCCCGTGCTTGCCGGCAGCATTTCCTTCGGCCTGTTTATTAGTGTCAAAACTATCATTCTCGATTCAGAGGACCCGTTTCATCGGGCAAAAAAATACATTCCCATTTACATGTGGATGGTTGGCTTCATGATATCCATGGTCACACTTTTAAAGGGTCTGAAACACGTTGACTTGGATCTGGACCTAGGTTTGGGCAGCGAGTTTGCAAATGCCATACCCATCTCGTTTGCCGTCGGCCTTCTGGTGGCTGGCCTTGGCATGATGCTTATGCGGGGCATCAAGGACACACCGGATGAAGTAAACCGCTTTGCCTCGGTAGAGCGCGTTTTTGGCGTCCTCATGATTTTCACCGCCTGCGCCATGGCCTTTGCACATGGCTCTAACGATGTCGCCAATGCAGTAGGGCCACTCGCCGCGATTGCCAGTACCGTGCAGTCTGGCGGAGAGATCGTTGCCAAATCAGCGGTGCCGTGGTGGATATTGATGGTAGGCGCGTTAGGCATTGTCATCGGTTTAGCCACCTATGGCTGGCGTGTCATTCTCACCGTGGGGAGTAAAATCACTGAGCTGACCCCAAGCAGAGGTTTTGCGGCGGAGCTGGGCGCGTCTGCCACGGTGGTCATCGCATCGGGTACAGGCCTTCCCATCTCAACCACACACACTCTCGTCGGGGCGGTGCTGGGCGTTGGTTTCGCACGTGGCATTGGAGCACTTAATTTGCGCGTAATCGGCACTATATTTGCGTCGTGGTTAGTCACGCTGCCGGCAGGAGCAGGCCTTGCAATCCTGTTTTTCTTTTTATTCAAAGCGATCTTCGGTGGCTAACATAAGCGCCGACTTGGCGGGCGGTGTTCGATTGTCTAGACTGGCCTAAGATTCCCGCCGGCGCCACTGAACCGAGAGGTCTCACCTCGATGTCCACGTCCCATAAACATGTCTATAGCCAGCTGCAGCAACTGATAGAAACGCCGTCTGTCAGTTCCACAGATTCCCGCTGGGACCAGGGCAATCGTGCGGTCATTGACCTCCTAGCCAGTTGGCTCAGCGACCTTGGGTTTGCCACTGAAATACAGGCGGTAACCGCCGACGGCGACAAGGCAAACCTGATTGCCACGCTGGGTAGAGGACCGGGTGGCCTAGTGCTCGCTGGGCATACCGATACAGTGCCTTTTGATGAAGGCCGCTGGCAAAGCAATCCGTTGACGCTGACCGAACGCGACAACCGCCTTTACGGTCTTGGCAGCACCGACATGAAAGGCTTCTTCCCTCTGGCCATAGCGGCCGCCAGTGCCTTTAGCGCGCGTTCACTCAAGCAACCATTGATCTTGCTCGCAACCGCCGACGAAGAAAGCTCCATGAACGGCGCGCGTCAGCTAGCTGCGGCGGGGCACCCCAAAGCCCGTGCGGCTATTATCGGGGAACCGACGTCACTGGTGCCTGTGCGGATGCATAAAGGCATTATGATGGAGGCCGTAAGGGTCACCGGACAAGCCGGTCACTCTTCTGATCCAGCGCTGGGGAACAGCGCCCTAGAAGGCATGCACGCTGTGATCGGGGACTTAATCGCATACCGAAAAGAGCTCGGCGCACGCTACCATCACCCTTTTTTTAACATTGCTGTGCCTACACTCAACTTAGGGTGTATCCACGGTGGCGACAGCCCCAACCGGATTTGCGGCAAAACAGAATTACATTTTGACCTCCGCATGACGCCCGGAGGAGATAACTCTACTGTGCGCGCTGAAATCGAACAACGCATGCATGTGCTGGCAGATCAGCATCACTTGGATATTAATCTACGCCCGTTGATTGATGATATCGCGCCTTTTGAGCAGTCCGCGCACAGCGAACTGGTGCAGCTAGCAGAGAGACTGACGGGGCACAGCGCAGAGTCCGTCGCGTTCGCTACTGAGGCCCCCTTTCTGCAACAGCTAGGCATGGAAACCATTGTGATGGGGCCAGGTTCAATAGACCGCGCGCACCAACCCGACGAATATCTGGAGCTGGATCAGATTCAACCTTGCATCACCCTCCTGCAGCAATGTATTCGCCACTACTGCCTCTGAACACTGTGCAATATTGCCATTAGGTAATCGGTGCGCCCGTCGGTATCCTTAATAACTTTTAATTTATCAATAGCTTGGATGATGACGTGACAACATCGGCGCCGGAGCATATACGCTGGCTAAGAAACACTGCACCCTACATCAACGCGCATCGGGGCAAGACCTTTGTGCTGATGCTGGGGGGCGCCGTCGCGCAACATAAAAACTTCCCCAACATCATCCATGATATCGCATTACTGAACAGTCTCGGTGTGCGTCTGGTGCTTATCCACGGCTCGCGCCTGCAAGTTGACGAGCGTCTAACGCACGCGGGGCTGGAAAGTGTGTTCCATGGAGGCCTGCGCATCACAGACAATGCGGCAATGGAGCACGTCAAGGATGCTGCTGGCTCATTGCGCGCACAAATCGAGGCACTGCTATCCATGGGTTTACCCAACTCACCCATGCAGGGGTCGCGCATACGAGTGTGCTCGGGCAATTTTGTCACGGCCCGGCCTATTGGTGTTGTCAGTGGCATTGACTTTCACCACACTGGGAAAGTGCGCCGCGTGGACGCCGATGGAATAAACCAGCAACTGGCGGACGGCTCCATCGTACTGCTGTCACCACTGGGCTATTCCCCTACAGGCGAAATATTCAACCTGGCATTGGAAGACATTGCGGTGCAATGCGCCGCCGCAATCGGCGCCGACAAGCTGGTGTTGTTTGGCAGCGAGGCGGGCGCACTCAATGACAACGGCGCATTGATTCGCCAGTGTGCGGCGGGCGAAATAGATGCGCTTGCCGTTGCCGAACCACAGCAGGCCTCGCTGCTACAGAGTGCCAAGCGGGCCTGCCTTGCTGACGTAGACCGCTGCCACATTATCAGTTATGCCGACGACTGCGCCCTATTACAGGAGCTGTTCACGCACGATGGCTGCGGCACGCTGGTGGCCAATGATGAATATGAGGTGTCGTGCGAAGCGAGTATCGATGACGTCGGCGGAATACTCGAGCTGATCGAGCCCTTGGAGCGAGAGGGTGCACTCGTCAAGCGCTCGCGAGAATTACTGGAGACGGAGATTCGTCAGTTTCGTCTGTTGGTGCGCGACGGGCGCATCATTGCCTGCGCTGCGCTCTATCCGTTTCCTGACGATGGCTGCGGAGAAATTGCCTGCATCGTCTCGCATCCGGACTATCGTGGCGGCAAACGCGGACAGCGATTGTTAAAAGCGCTAGAGCAGGAGGCGCGCAAACTGGGCCTCGAGCGGGTATTTGTCCTTACCACGCAGACAGCCCACTGGTTTATAGAGCAGGGCTTCGTGGAAGCGAATCAGGATAGGCTGCCCGGCGCAAAACAATCGCTTTACAACCTGCAGCGAAATTCAAAAGTGTTTGTCAAAAACCTTTAAGTGTTGAGCGGGCCTTACAGTCTGTTGTTACGAGTTTAGTCTGAGCGCGCAGCGGTATCCGTTTTGCCCTGTGCGATTAGTGCTTCTAGGTCTTGGCGAATATCGGCGAGTTTATCTTTTAAATGTCGGCTCTGCCGCTCGCTACGGGCGTTCAATACCTGCGCAGTCAGTTGATAAATAGCGTCCATATTGTGCTCATACACACGCTGATAGTCAGCCGATACAGTGTCATTGCGCGCGCTAATAGCAGCCCTGACACGCTGCTGCCAGCCCGGTTTGCGCTCTAACAAAACAGCCAGCTGGGTCAGCCACAGTGCCCGCTCCTGCAGCCACACCTGATCAGAGCGCAGCAATTGGCGGCTGCTGTCCCGCACCCATTGTCGCTGAACGTCGGACAATCTACCTATATAATCCTGAAACGTGTCCAGCGTATTGTCATAGTTGTCCTGGTAAAATTCCGCCTCAGTGCGCTCCAAATACTCCTCTTCGAACTCGCGCTGTTGTTCCCACAGCGCCTCTAAAAACGCCGCTATTTGCTCATCGGACAGGCGGGCACCCAGATTCAACAGCTGCGTCAACCCCTCACCCTGCAGCCGCAGCCAGACCGACTCAAAATCAGTGACAAGCGCCCCGACACCCGCAGGCGTTAGCGGTTCGTTTAGGCTATCTTCGATGCGGTTCAAGGCGGTTAGATATACCGGCAGTTCCTGTGCGCGGTGCCAGGCCAAAAAGGGCACCAACAGCTCATCGAGGTAGGCTTCCTGTTCCGCATTCAGGTCGACATAATCGTCCATATACCAGGGCAACAGAAAGTCTAGTCGGTTGTAAACATAGGTGCTGCTGGAGCAGGCGCTGACCGAAAAAATCGCGATTACAAGCCACAACCTTGTCCACCGAAATAACACGTCAATCACCTCTAGCATCCCCTATGCTTCACCTTAGACTGGGCAGAAGGTAAGACTAACATGTAATTTGCGCAATCATGCTCGCGGTAAAACCGGGTCAGCGTGACGGGCGCATCATGCTGCGACGTTCTGTCCTTTTGCGCTAGCCGCATTGATCGCACCGAGTATGCCATCGAGTGAGGCCTGCACGATATCCGAACTGCAGCCAACGCCGCAGTAACGCTCCCCATCAATATTAAGCTGTATATAGCAGATGGCCTCAGCCTCCGCGCTTTGACTCAGCGCGTGCTCGTTATACTCCACCAACACAATATGCTTGCCGGTAAAGCGCTGCATCGCCTCCACAAACGAGGCGACCACGCCATTACCCGTTCCCGACAACGCGTGCACAGTGGACCCCTCATGCAGCTGCGCCTCCAACTTGTCCACCCCGTCCTGACGGCTCACCTGATAGTTGCCCAGACTCCAGCGCCCCTTGGGGGCAAGATATCGCTGCTGAAAAATACGATACACCTCCGACGATCCGACCTCTGCCTCGTGCTCCTCGGCGTAGGCCTGCACTGCGCCACTGAAATCAATCTGCAGCCAGCGCGGCAGGTCCAAGCCGTGGTCACGCTGCAACACAAAGGCAATGCCGCCCTTGCCCGACTGACTGTTAATGCGAATAACTTCCTGATAAGAGCGGCCAATATCCTGAGGGTCAATTGGCAGGTATGCCACCTCCCAAGCCGCCTCGTCATCACGCTTCGCCAAACACTTCTTAATGGCATCCTGGTGGCTGCCAGAAAACGCCGTAAACACCAGCTCGCCTGCATAGGGGTGACGCGGGTGCACCGGCAGCTGCGTGCATTCCTTGGTCGTCTGGATAATTTCGTCCATGTGGCCCAACTGCAGCTGCGGGTCAACGCCCTGGCTGTACAAGTTCAGTGCCATGGTAATAATGTCCATGTTG
>JAQWNG010000022.1 GCA_029246385.1 Halioglobus sp. | reverse complement strand
ATATCCTCGTACCGGGTTACAACGTACATGTTCTGCTCAGGCAAGAAACAGATGGGCGCTTCTTGCTGCAGCAGAGCATAGGACGGGTACCAGTTTTCCTGCACCTCAGGATCGAATAAATTGACCGGCGTGACGACGGGCATCACTGAATACGCTCACAGCGCACACCTAGTGTCATCGGTACTGTTTCCACCACGACTGCACCTCGATGGGATAGGCCTGTGCAGCCGTCTTAATGACATCACTGGCACTGTCCAAGGGGTCCGTGGAGGCGGTCTCGTGCAGCGGGCTGGCCTCCTTCACTGGGTCAACCCACTCCATATCAAGAGACTTTATCATTCCTGCGAAATCGAAGCCCTCGTGATAATCACTGACCTGGTGAACCCAAAACGCCGCGCTGTCGGTAAAGCTCAGTAGGCTGTAGTATTTGCCAGGTTGCGCGCCTCGATAATATTCATAGCGTATACAATCAGGTTCCTCCGCATGCGTTCTGCGGTACATCTCCTTCATAACGGCCTCGAACTCTAATTCTCTTCCTGGATTTATTTCGATGTGACAGAGTAACGTTGCCATAGTGCGAGACCTCAAAGAGTTAAAAAAATTACGTGCCTCAAGCTAAGGACTTTTCATGGCGCTGAATAACCTCACCCAGTTGCGCCTCTAGCGGCTGCAGTTCGGTCTCAAAATTTCGCCACTGATCGAGACCGTCGCGATACAATGGCTGACGCACCTGCTCTGAACTCGCCGTGCGGACTGAGCGCTCGGTATCGTGAAATTCAAGCGCCTGTGGCTCAAAGGGCAGACCGCAGTAATCAAGCAGACGACGCACCTGCCCGTCCAGATCAGCAACAACCTGCTCATAGTTCACCTGTAAAATATCGCCGGGTAACACGGCCTGCCAGTGATCCATCAACTGCACATAATCGCGGTAGTAACTGCCTAGGTCGTCAAGGTCATAACTAAACTCTTGCCCCTCAGCGAACAACTGTTTATAGCCACTAAAACAGCAGGCCATCGGATGGCGGCGTGCATCGATGATTTTTGCGTTGGGCAGGATTAACTTAATTAGGCCGACATGCCTGAAGTTATTAGGCATCTTGTCAATAAAATACGGCGCACCCTGACGGTGAATGGCTGTTTCTGCTAGATACTTTTCACCTAACTCACGCAACTCTAGCGCCGACATATCGGCGATAATCGTAGGGTATTCGGCGTTACCCTCCTCCTGACCGCGGCGCCGTAATGACTGGGCAATAGAAAGAATATTGGGTAACTCGAGCGTGCCGTCGACTAGACTATGCGACGCCAAAATCTGCTCCAACAGCGTTGATCCTGCGCGTGGCAGACCGACAATAAAAATAGGATCTGCGGCGGGGTCACCGCTATGCTGACGAGACTTGAATACGTCGGCACTGAAAAACGCGGCCTGCGCTTGCAGTTCGACACCCATCTTCTGCGCGTCGTATCCACTTTGGGCACGCTTTAGGTCATTTCCCTGCCGGTAATAATCAAACGCCGTTGAGTATTCACCCAAATCTTCATGTGCCTTGCCCAACGCAAACATCAGGTACACCTGCGACATCTGATTGGCGGAAACGCTGCCCTCCTGTTGCCGCATGCGATTAACTTCGGCCGCTGTAAACCGATAGGTCTTTAGATTGGCCAGAGAGTAATACGCCTCGCCGTGATCGGGGTGGCCATTCAGTGCCATACGATAAGATTCGACCGCCTCTTCCTGCTGACCAGAGGTTTTAAGTGCATGACCGCGCGATGTCAGCGTCACCGCATCACCAGGCAACCGCGCCAGCACCTTATCAAAATAGACCAGTGCACCGGTGTAATCGCCAGTCTGCATCAACTCAATGGCGTATAATGACTGAAACTGGGGATTGTCTTGATTGCTATCGAGCAACAGCTTGGCTTGCGACAGCGCATCAGTAAACTTTTGACGCTTGCGTAAGACCTGTACATAGTCAATCCGCACCTGCTGGTTGTCAGGTTCAAATAAAACTGCGCTTTCAAGCAAGAACTCCGCATCATCCATCGCCCCCAAACGGACCCCAATGTCAGACAGCAACCGCATTGCTTCAACGTGCCGCGGTGCCTGTTGCAAGAATTGGCGGCAGAGATTTTCGGCTTTGACGAGTTTCCGCTGTGCAAGCAAGTCAGTCACTGCAACCAACGGTTTAGGCAATGCCTGCAAACGCTGCAGTTGGTGTCTAGCTTGGTTTGCCTGCACCTCATCATTCATCTGAAGCGCCATCTCTAGTTGGCCGCGCCAACTGGCCTCCAGTGCAGGATTAATCTGGCAGGCGCGCTGGTAACTGCGCAGTGCCGCGCCTGGCATTTGTTGGGCACGGAACAGGTGACCCCGCTCCTGATGGCCGCGCCCGTGCTCGGGCGCCAATTGCAGCAAGTGGTCGAGATAAGACTGCGCACTCTGCCATTGTCGCAGGTAGCGATAACACACCGCCGCCATGTACAGCGCATCCGGTTGGTCAACATCCTCGTCCAGCAGTGATTTAAGTTGCTCCAGTGCAGGCGCGAACTGCTCACTTGCGACGAGTTGCTGGATAGATTGCAGTTGCTGAGCGGTTTCGTTAGCGGTCACCCGGTACCTCGATTACGATTATTTTCGCGTTCTATTGTACTGAAGTAATGCGCATGGAGCGAACCGGCCAGTCTAATTCTCAGTCAAAAAAAACGCCCCAGAGGGGCGTTTTTAGCATCGACCTAACTTAGAAGTTCAACGAGAAACGCACCCCAACCGTTAAAGGACGCGCCACTGTGATACGCTTGACGTCATAGCCGAAGCTGCCTGACAGCTCTGCGGTCTCATCAGTAAGGTTGTCAGCATAGACTTCTGCTGTCCACTCCTCCGTACTGACGCCAGCCGTTGCCCCTAAGAGGAACCAGCTATCCAGTTCGATCCGATTGATGGTGATGATGTCGGTATACGACTTGTCCGAATAAGCCGCATTGCCCATCACATGCGCCTGCATGCCATTGCTTAGATCCCACTGATAGCGAGCTTGCACATTGCCCTTAAACTCGGGCGCAAACGCTAACTCATCACCCTTAATGACATCACCGGTCGGGATAAGCACTTCGGTGATTTCGGTATCAAGGAAAGAGACCGCACCGCTTAGCGTCAAGCCTTCCACACTTTCAGGCGCCCATGTTAACTCTCCCTCCAATCCCTTAACCTCGGCATTAGCTGCGTTATCTGTGAAGAATAGATTGGAGATACTGGGATCGAATATACCGGTTTGCAGGTCTTCGATTTCAATGTAAAACGCACTGCCGTTAAAACGTAAGCGCCCGTCGAGTAAGTCGACTTTCCAGCCCAGTTCATAGTTGTCAACGGTATCGGTATCGAGTGCAAACGGGACACAATATCCGCCTGGGATTCCACCTGGGTTGGCGTTGTTCGGACAGTCACCCGGACCTTTGCCGCCAGGGCGATTCAAAAGACCAGGGCGGAAGCCTTGTGACCACGTTGCGTAATACATTTGGTCATCAGCCGGCGTCCAAGCCAAACTAACCCGGCCAATGACTCCGTCGGTCTCGGCTTTGTCATTGTCGCCACTGAAGATCTGGTTGAGATTGTTTGCGCCGCTATCGTTATTTTGCGAAGCCCCAAAGTTACCAAATGAGCCTCGTGCACTGCCGAGAAGGTCGACCTGCACATCGTAGTAGCGTGCACCACCGGTTATTGTCAGCTGATCGGTAATGTCAAAATCTAAGGAAGCAAATGCCGCCATTTGCTCATCAGTCCGCTTTACATCATTACGGAAAATAACACCTTCAGGCCACTGCCCCTTGTCTTTGGCAGAGGAGGGCTCGGCTGAAAAATTCGGACCAAAGCCCACCACGCCATTGGCGGCAATGGCGCTCTCTGAGCCAGGGTAGGTAAAATCATTCAATTCACGCAGGTCCATCTCGCTATAAAACGCACCTACTGTGTAGCGAAAGCGGTCCTCATCGCTACTAGACACACGGAACTCATGTGTTTGCACCGTTGTCTTTGTTTCACTTTTGACAAAAATGCCGGGCGCTTGGCAAGTGCCGGCCGGGTTAGGCAAAGGCACATATTGGTTGTACGTCACGGAGTAGTCGCAGATGTAATAAGGCAGATACTGCCCCACAAATAAATAATCAGTGTAATCCACGAACTGATCCGTTTTACGATCGGTGTAGGCCCCGGTGTACAGCAACTGCAGGTCTGATACACGACCTGTCAATGTCCAATTATAGTTGTCAAAATCGTCACTAAGGGAATCCTTTTCGTAACGCTGGACTTTCAAGTCGCCTAATTCCGGATCAACAAAAAATACACCGTCAGTATCGACAGACTGGTTGGCTACGCCGACTAATAAATCCCAGTCATCATTGATATTCCATAAGCCGCTGAGCCGACCCCCTGCGTAGGTAGTACCGTTAAAGTTATCTTCCGTTCGATCACTATTGTTTGCGCTCAGGAAGTTTACACCCGATAAGTCAGCTCCAGCTTGAATACCGTCGCGAGCGACACTAACCGGTACGCCATTTGCTCGCACCGTGCCAGCAGGTCGAAAACGTGCACTTGACGAGGCATCAACGCTGCCGGCAACATTATCAATATAGCCGCCCTGTTGATCGGCATACACCACTGCACGCGCCGTGAAATTATCGCTGAGGGGTATATTGATCATGCCTTCGCCACTGTAACTGGGGTCACCATCACTGGTTTGTGCAGCGCTAAATCGGGCATTTCCGGAGAATCCTGAAGGATCAGGCTTGTTAGTGATTAAACGCACAGTGCCCGCCTGTGAACTGGCACCAAACAACGTGCCCTGTGGCCCCTTCAACACCTCGACGCGGTTGATATCGGCAACGTAAATATCTAAGTTTCGACCGGGCTGCGACAGGGGTTGCTCGTCGAGGTAAAGCGCAACGTTCGGCGACAAACCTGCCACGCCGGACGTTGTTAGTGTTGGCGTAGTAGACGCCACGCCACGAATGTAAATCGTGTTTTGGCCAGGCCCGCTTCCTCCAGATGTCACCGCAGGCAACTGAATTACATAATCTGTAAAATCTGTAATGCCCAGTTCTTCAATTGTTTTTTGTCCCAACACACTTACCGCGATCGGGATGTCCTGAACACTTGCAGTACGCTTGGTTGCAGTGACGAGAACTTCTTCCAACTGCGCATGGGCAGTACCCGATACGCTCGCTGCGACAACGGCAGTGGCTAACAATTTTCGTTTCAACACGCTTATTTCCTCTATATTTATGAAAAATCGCAAATTGTGCGGATAATCTGCATATAATTGTAATTATTTTGTGTTCTATCGACTTCGATACGCATATAAACATATTTAGTCACGGTGTTCACCATTATTTAGCGGTTTAAGTGATTTTTGCGCAAAAAAAACAGCACAAAAAAAACATCGACATCAATAATTTGTCTGCTGCTTTTAGCCGTGTTAGTGCTAATATTTGCCCGTTAGATTTGATGTCTAAGTATTATGTTGTATAAACCCCCATATTGAGCACGTATGAACGAATCCAGCTATGAACACTACGAAACCAAGCATGAAATAGGGCAGGACAACATCGACGTGCTCGGTATGGACGTGCATAACCCCGTATTCATCACGAGTGCGCTACTGATCATACTGTTCGTTACTACGACAATCTTGTTCCCAGCTGGCGTCAATGAGGCATTGAGCGATGTTAAAAGCTGGTTTTTAACCACCTTTGACTGGTTCCTAATGGCCTCCGTTAACGCCATCCTGATTTTTTGCCTTGTGCTTTGCGTCCTTCCTTTGGCGCGCATTAGGCTTGGCGGGGCAGACGCCACCCCAGACTTCTCAAGGGCCTCTTGGTTTTCTATGTTATTTGCTGCCGGCATGGGGATAGGCCTGATGTTTTGGGGAGTTGCAGAACCCATGGTGTATTACAACGGCAACAGCGGCACGCCACTGGGCGCAGAACCGCTGACGCCGCATGCCGCGGATATGGCGATGTCGGCGACAATGTTTCACTGGGGCCTACATGGTTGGGCCATTTACGCTATTGTCGGGCTGTCGCTGGCATTCTTTTATCATAACAAAGGCATGCCTCTGACAATACGGTCAGCCTTTTACCCACTTATCGGCGATCGAATCTGGGGTTGGAGCGGTCACTTCATTGATATCGTGGCGGTGCTGGCCACGATCTTCGGTTTGGCGACTACGCTAGGCCTAGGCGCTGCGCAAGCATCGGGGGGGCTATACTTCTTGTTTGGCATACCTGATGAAATCAACACAAGAATTGCTATTGTCGTTGGCGTAAGTTTCATTGCGGTCATTTCCGTTGTCCGGGGCCTAGACGGCGGCGTAAAGGTGCTCAGCAATATCAATATGGTGGTTGCAGGATTACTGCTTCTGTTTGTGTTTATCGCGGGCCCCACTTTGATTATCACTAAGGGATTTGGCACGACTGCCATAAACTATTTGAGAGACTTGCTTCCGCTTAGCAACTGGGTAGGACGCAATGATACGACTTGGATGCAGGACTGGACGATTTTTTATTGGGCCTGGTGGGTCAGCTGGTCCCCTTTCGTCGGCATGTTTGTCGCTAGAATTTCTCGCGGGCGCACTATTCGCGAATTGATCATTGCGGTTTTAATGGTCCCTGCGGTCGTCACACTTATATGGATGAGTACGTTTGGCCTGAGTGCGCTTGAGCAGGCACAGAACGGAATCGGCGCTTTGGCGCAGGGAGCCAGTTCCGTCAATCTAGCGACGTTCCAAATGCTTGAGAATCTCCCCTTTGCTCAAATCACAACAGGGCTTGGCATTTTACTGGTTTTAGTGTTCTTCGTGACCTCTTCAGACTCGGGCTCTTTGGTAATAGATAGTATTACCGCCGGAGGCAAGATCGATGCACCCGTGACGCAGCGTGCTTTTTGGGCCGTCATGCAGGGCTTAATCGCCGGCGCTTTGTTATTTGGAGGCGGAAAGGAAGCGCTAAGCGCTCTGCAAGCGGGCGCCGTCGCTACAGGCGTGCCCTTTACGATTGTGCTGTTATTCATGTGTATCAGTCTTTACAAAGGATTAAAGGGTGGATGATTTGCTGCTATAGTAGATTTAGGCTGTTTACTAATTCAGTGATGCGGCTAAAAGCTGCAGCAGAACCATGTTAATTTACCGTCGGATGATTCAACAGTGAATAGTGTCGAGGAAGTTTTAGTAGCGTTGCGCCGAGTCATTCGGGCGACGGATATATACTCAAAGAAGCTGGCGAAGACCACTGGTCTGACCGCGCCCCAGATGCTTTTATTGCAAATTATTCGGACTAAAGGCGAGTTGACCATTGGTGAACTCGCCACCGCCATGAGTCTAAGTCAAGCCACCGTTACTACGGTCATGGACCGCCTCGAAAAGCGGCACTTAGTGACGCGACAGCGGTCTACAGTCGACAAACGTAAAGTCCATGCACAGCTCACCGTTGAAGCTAGCAAAATCCTTGAGCAGGCGCCGATCCCCCTGCAGCAAAATTTTTCGACGCGATTCAATGTTCTGGACGAATGGGAGCAAACCATGATCATCTCCTCGCTGCAGCGGGTAGCAAAAATGATGGACGCTGAGCATATCGACGCCTCCCCCGTGCTTGATGTCGGAGCGATAGACCGTCATGCATACCCTACGGATACTCTGGAGAAAGAAAAAGGTTGATCGCCTGCTCGCGCATCCACACATCGCTGCTATAATGAGAATATTTCGCATTTACGTGCGAAGGTCAGTGTGCCCAGCGATGGCCGGCTGCACTGAGCTCAATCAAAATCTTTAAGGTTCACATACTAATGTCAAACACGTCTTTTGTGTTGAGAATTTATATTTGTATATTGGCGGTAGAGGCAACGCTTTTTTGGGCGTATTCAGCTTTCCCTTTCGTATTCAATCTCTCAAGCACTCTCGCCCTGCCGCTCGTGATTACCCTAGATGCCATGGTCGCGACGCTCATTTCTGTGCCCCTAGTTTTTGTTTGGGCAATACGCCCGTTTATATCGGCTCGAACTACTCAACTCCAAAAAACTGCAGATGAACTTACCCATTTAATTCACACTGCTAACGCTCCTATTTTCGGTATAGATTTAGACGGCAACGTTAACGAGTGGAATCAGCAATCAGAGAAGATAACAGGCTATTCAAAGTCACGAGCCGTCGGTCTGCATCTGTCTACAAATTTTATCGCAGATGAGCATAAGGCAGCCGTAGAGCACGTTCTACTCAATGCACTTGACGGCATAGAAACTGCAAACTTTGAATTTCCGTTGCTGACCAGATATGGGCATCAGGTCGATGTCTTGCTTAGTTCGACCATAAGGCGTGACGACAGCGGAACTATCATTGGCGCGCTTGGTGTCGGGCAGGATATAACAGAACTGAATAAGGTCCGGCTCGAGCAGGAAAGAGAGCGCAAAGAAGCCTCTGCACAAATCATTCAAGCCTCCAAATTGGCAACACTAGGTGAAATGGCAACATCGGTCGCGCATGAATTAAATCAACCGCTAAGCATCGCTCGAATGTCAGCAGAGAGCATCCGCCGCAAGATAGTCAAAGGCACCATTACCGGCGAATTTCTGGAGGATAAACTACAATACATTGAAGACCAGACTGCACGAGCGGCTGCAATCATTGAACACATGAGAATGTTTGGGCGAGAGGCAACTGAGGAGCCAGAACTCATCGATCCACGAGATGTGGTGAAGAATGCGCTTGCGTTGATGGGAGAGCAATTACGATTGGATGGCGTTGAGGTTGAGACAGATTTTAGTAAAAACTGCCCACCTATTCTTGGCCACACCATACAAATGGAACAAGTGATCATAAACCTTCTCACTAATGCGAGAGACGCCATGCATGGGAGCAGTGGCCTTTCAAAGGTTATACTGCGAATATTTGCAGGCAAAAATCACGTCTATATTGAATCTGAAGACTCGGGCTCAGGGATTCCGGCAAATGTTCTGCCGCGAATTTTTGAGCCTTTTTTCACCACAAAAGAAATAGGCAGCGGAACCGGTTTAGGCCTCTCAGTCAGCTATGGTATTATCCGTGACATGAAAGGGACTATCACTGCTGTCAATACAAGCAACGGTGCTTGCTTCACTATCACACTTCCTCATACCAATTATGGTTACTTTTAGTTAGGAGACGGACTATCGCAATCAAGATTCTTGTTGTTGATGACGAAAAGTTGATTGTGCAACTAATATCCGAAACATTAACGGATGAAGGCTACGAGTGCTTTACCGCAAGCAGCGTTGCTGCCGCAATTGAAATCGTTAGCATTACACCTGACATTAGGCTTATTCTCACAGACTTGAAAATGCCGATGCAAACGGGGGCAGACCTGATCAAGATCGTTGAAGAACAGTTTGATCCAAACATACAATTTGTCGTCATGTCAGGACATGCCAGTCCAAGAGTCGAGGGCAATGGCATAGATATCGCATCTTATCCCTTTTTAAGAAAACCTGTGAGTATTGAAACCCTGCTAAACTGCATCACCTCGACCTTGAATGCGCACAAGCCATAGTGCATTGAAAAGTAGCCAACCTGCTCTGGATAATTGTGTTAAGTCGTTTGTCACATAACCATCATATTTGGATTCATGGTTCACACAGTTACAAGGCTATATTGAGGAATACTCGACTGAGAGCATGGACAATCTGGCTGATGTGTCCTTAAAGTG
The DNA here is from genome assembly GCA_029246385.1 of Halioglobus sp. Lineage (GTDB taxonomy): Bacteria > Pseudomonadota > Gammaproteobacteria > Pseudomonadales > Halieaceae > Marimicrobium. Next base: position 534 of record JAQWNG010000022.1, on the reverse strand, counting down.
TCCTTGTTGTAGCAAAACCCGTGTAAGCATCTGATAAAAAAATTAATGGTGCGAGTGGCGGGACTTGAACCCGCATAGCCGTTAAGCCGTCAGATTTTAAGTCTGATGGCAATAAAAACTTTTAGAACTGTTATTTGAGATTAAACGTTTAGTTACAGTAGGGTAATAAAACGAGCTATATACCCTACCGTATACCCTCAGGTTTTCTAGCGAAATAGAGTCTCGCGTTTTCTTAGTCTAAGCTTTTTTTACTCGCGCAACACCCTATGTATTCACTGATCCAGCCTAGACTATTGCAAAACAGTAAATTGCCTTGATCGGGCACACACATCGAAATCGCTCATCGTTGCCCACCTTTGTTGTGAATTGCAGATAGCCCTTGGTCGGGTACACTCATTCGCGCAGACGAACCTCGCAGGGTTGGTTGTGAATTGCAGATAGCCCTTGGTCGGGTACACTCAGTTCGTTAATCGATGGCGCGCTATCTAGGTTGTGAATTGCAGATAGCCCTTGGTCGGGTACACTGCGGCGGTG